>NZ_JBKFEH010000009.1:0-588872 GCF_053572355.1 Duganella kummerowiae | reverse complement strand
GATGAAGCTGCCGAATGCGGCCTGGCCTGCCTCGCGATGATTGCAAGCTACCACGGCCACGAGCTGGACATGAATAGCATGCGCCAGCGCTTTCCGCTGTCGCTGAAGGGTGCACGCCTGTCCGACCTGGTGGCGGCGGCAGCGGCGCTGAAACTCGATACGCGCGCGCTCAAGCTGAATCTGGACCACATTGGCAAGCTTGCCCTCCCGTGCGTGCTGCACTGGGACTTCAATCATTTCGTTGTGCTGAAAGCCCTGCGCGGCGATATCGCCGTGCTGCACGATCCGGCGCGCGGCGAACACCGCATGAAGGTGGCCGAATTATCCCGCCACTTCACCGGGGTGGCGCTGGAACTGGCACCGGCGGCGGAATTCAAGCCGATGCGGGAGCGGCGGGTAGTAAAACTGGGACAACTGGTCGGACACCTGGCCGGCTGGCGTGGCAGTGTTGCCGAAATCCTGCTGCTGGCACTGGTGCTGGAACTGGCGGCCGTGGTTACGCCGCTGTACATGCAGCTGGTGGTCGATCAGGCGCTGGTGGCCATGGACCGCGATCTGGTGACGGTGCTGGCCCTCGGCTTCCTGATGCTGGCGCTGATACAGGCCGGATTCGGCGCACTGCGTTCGTGGATGGTGCTGTACCTTGGCACCCACGTCAATTTGCAGATGATGAGGAATTTGTTCCGGCACCTGATGGCGCTGCCGATGGCCTATTTCGAGCGCCGCCACCTGGGTGATATCGCATCCCGCTTCGAATCCCTGAACGCGATACAGCGGGCGCTGACCGGCAGCTTCCTTGAAGCCGGCCTGGACGGCGTCATGGCCCTCACGATGCTTGCCATGATGCTGTTGTATAGCCCGGCCCTGGCGTCCGTGGCAGTCGCCGCGTGCGTGCTGTACGCCCTGCTCCGGTTGTGCCTCTATGGTCCGCTGCAACGGGCGAGCCAGGAACATATCGAACGCGGGGCGCAGCAAAGCAGCCATTTTTTGGAATCCGTACGCGGTATACAAAGCATCAAACTGTTCAACCGGGAATTGCTGCGGCGCTCAGCTTGGCAAAACATGCTGGTTGCCAGTACCAACGCGGCAGTTCGGGCGCAAGCACTGGGATTGCTCCAGCAGGCCGGCAACACCTTGATATTCGGTGTGGAGAACGTCCTGGTAGTGTGGTTGGGCGCCAGGGCGGTCATGGATGGCTCGCTGTCGGTCGGCATGCTGTTCGCATTCATTTCCTATAAAACCGTACTGATACGGCGTGCCAGCGCACTGGTCGACCGCTACGTGGAATTCCGCATGCTCGCGCTGCACCTGGAAAGGGTGGCGGATGTGGCGCTGGCGGTCGCGGAGGACCAGACCCACCATTCTCAGAACCATTCTGTGCATGAGCTGAGTATCGAAGTCGACCGTGTCAGCTTCCGCTATGCGGACAACGAGCCGTGGGTCCTGCACAACGTCAGCTTCCAGGTACATGCCGGGGAATGCGTGGCCTTGGCTGGGCCGTCTGGGTGCGGCAAGTCCACCATGATCAAACTGTTGCTGGGCCTGCTTCGTCCGACCAGCGGCGAGATACGGATAGGCGGTGTCCCGCTGGAACAATTGGGCTACCGGCGCTATCGGGACATGATCGGCACGGTCATGCAGGACGACCAGCTGTTCGCGGGCAGCATCGGCGACAACATCAGCTTCTTCGATCCCGGTACGGATCCGGCCCGCATACAAGCATGCGCTGCCTTGGCCTCGGTCCACGACGATATAACGCGCATGCCCATGGGGTACGCAACCCTGGTGGGGGACATGGGCAATTCGCTCTCGGGCGGCCAGAAGCAGCGCATCCTGCTGGCGCGGGCGCTGTATGCGTCGCCACAACTCCTGGTGCTCGATGAAGCCACCAGCCACCTTGATGTGGAACGGGAATCCGACGTCAACCGTGCCATCGCCCAGCTACCGCTAACCCGGATACTGGTCGCGCATAGGCCTGATTCCATACGCGTCGCCCAGCGAGTGGTCATGATCAATATGGGATTTGATGATCGCCAATCTCCACCGCCACTGAATGGCTCATTGATGGGAAAGAGAAATGACTGATTTTTACCGAGGAGTTAATCATGCAAGAACTAGAAACAATGGAGTTCGCCGCCATAGCGGGCGGTATCAGTGCTGCAGACGCGGCTGGGAGCGCTGCGTTGACGCGGGCGATGGCTGGTGCGGGAGCTGCGTTCGGCGAGGGGCTGGCACTCGGGCTGGAAGCTGGCTCATGGCTAGGGCCTGCCGGCGCGGTGATAGGTGCGGCGGCAGGCGGCCTTATTGCCTACTACGCCTTTTACCGCCAAAACTCCAAATGAAGCAGCTGGCTTCCCACGGTGAAAGCGCGATATGGCCGTACGCGTGTTAGAGGTCGTATCGCTGGGCGGACCGATGCGGTGGTTGCTGCCGGTGCAGTCGTGGTCGCAAGGCCTTAGCTACGCAGCATGTTTGCTCATCGGTGCGGGGCTATTAAAGTTATTTGTTGGAATCGATCAACCAGTGCCCTGGCTACCGTGTTTGCTGGGTGCTGTAGTAGGCTCGTCAGCCTTTCTTGCTGCAGTGCTACCGGCTCACTGGCGCATCGACATCGACAACCACGAAGCCATGGATTGGGCGGAGGGACGCCTTCGTACTTATTTGCAGAAGCAAGGCTACCATCCACAGCCGCAAGCGTGCGGCATTTATGTCCCACGTCTGCCGCGATTGCTGCGCTGGCGCGAGAATGTCGTGCAGGTGCAAAAATCGGAAATGGGACTGGCTATCACCGGACCGGTATTCATACTTCGCATCCTGCGCGGCATGATGTTGCGTGAATTAGCCGCCAAATGAGGGAGTGACATGGCCGTACCAAGCCAAGCGCTTTAGGAGAGACACTTATGATGAAGGAGCAAAAATGGAAAAGCTAAATAGCGTTGAAATGGACATCGTGTGCGGTGGTGGCCTGGTGATACCTGGATCGCAGTGGGTGATTGGGCCAGATGGCCGGGCGACTTGCGTGTCGTGGTTCGCCGCTCCGGTCAAAGGTATCGATGTGCCGGGTCCGGTCGGCAGGGTTTGACCATTCCCGGCGGGCGCTGCGTTAACAGAGTGCGCGCCCGTCGCCGTCAGCGCGCCTCCGCCTGCCCCAGCGGCTGCAGACTGCGCAGGCGGACGGCGATCAGCAGCGCCAGCACCAGGCTCAGACCCAATACTTCCGCCACGCCCTGCCAGCCGCCACGGCCCCACATCACGCCGGTGGCCGAGCCGATCACGCTGGAGCCCATGTAGTAGAAAAACAGGTACAGCGCCGAGGCCAGCGCCTTGGACTGGGTGGCGCGCCGGCCCACCCAGCTGCTGGCCACCGAGTGCACCGCGAAGAAGCCGAAGGTGTACAGCGCCGTTCCCGCCACGATTAGCAGCAAATAATCGAAGGCGCCCAGCAGCAACCCGGCCGGCATGATCAGGCCCAGCATCCACAGCACCTTGCGGCGTCCCAGGCGGTCGGCCAGACGCCCCGCCCACACCGAGCTGTAGATGCCCAACAAATACAGGAAGGACACGGCGCCCACCACGCTCTGGTTGAGGTGGAATGGGGCGCCCAGCAGGCGGTAGGCGATGTAGTTGTAGTAACTGACGAAGCTGCCCATCACCAGGAAGGCCAGCGCGAACAGCCACGGCAGGCCGGAATCGCGCAGGTGCAGCCTGAGGCCGCCCGGCAGCGCACGCCAGCCGCCCGTCGTGGGCTTGAAGTGGCGCGAGGCCGGCAGGCTGCGCCAGAATTCCCAGCCCGACAGCAAACCGGCCACGCCCATGGCCGCCAGCGCCACCCGCCAGGAAAAGACATCGCTCAGCACAGAACTGAGCACCCGCCCCGCCATGCCGCCAAACGCGCTGCCGCTGATGTACAGGCCCATGGACAGTCCCAGCGAGGTCGGCTCGACTTCCTCGCTCAGGTAAGCCATGGCGATCGCCGGCATACCACCCAGCACCACGCCCAGCACGGTGCGCAGCGCCACCAACTGCCCGTAGCTCTGGGCGAAAGCGCACATCAGGGTCAGCACGGCTGCGCCCATCATGGCGCACACCATCATCGGCTTGCGGCCCAGCCGCTCGGACAGTGCGCTCGACAGCAGCAACGACCAGGCCAGCGCCGCCGTCGCGCTGGACAGCACCATGCTGCTTTGCGCCGCGCTCAGCGCGAAATGATGCGACAGCACCGGCATCAGCGGCTGCACGCAGTACAGCAGGGCGAAGCAGGAAAAGCCGCCGAAGAACAGCGCGCGGTTGGTGCGCTTGAACAGGGCGGTACCGGCGGCAATGCGGGCCGGCGGTACAGCGTCTGCGGGAGCGGCGTTCAGCGCTATGGCAAGGGAGGACATGGGCAAGCAATCCTGGGCAAACAAACGATGTCTCCATCTTAGGATTGCACAGTATTACTGTCCAATATATATTTAAGCCGTTTCTTATACTTTAAAAAGATAATGGAACTGCGCCATTTACGTTATTTCATCGCCGTTGCCGAGGAACTGAGTTTCACCAGGGCCGCCGCGCGCCTGCACATCGGCCAGCCGCCGCTGAGCCACCAGATCCAGATGCTGGAAAGCGAAGTCGGCGCCCGGCTACTGGAGCGCAGCAAGCGCTGGGTGCGCCTGACGGAGGCGGGAAAACTGTTCCTGGACGATGCGCGCCGGGTGCTGGCCCTGTCCGAACAGGCGGTGCAGACGGCGCGCCGGGTGCAGCGCGGCGAGGCCGGCGAGCTGCGCGTGGGCTTCACCTTCTCCACCCCGCTGACACCGCTGTTTGCCACCGTCGTCAACCGCTACCGCCAGCGCTATCCGGGCGTCACCCTGACCTTGAAGGAAGTATCGACCCAGCGCGGCATCGCCGCCATTGCCGCCCGCGAGCTGGACCTGGCGCTGGTGCGGCCGCCGGAAATGCCGGTGCCGGACGAGCTGGCCATGACGGCGCTGCGTCACGATCCGCTGGTGCTGGTGCTGCCGGCCGGCCATCCGCTGACACAAAAGCGCAGCATCGCGATAGACGATTTGAAGGACCAGCCGCTGGTGATGTATCCGGAAACCGTGGGCACCGGCATCCATCCCATGATCTTCCGCCTGTGCAAGCAGGCGGGCTTTTTGCCCACCATCGCCATGGAAGCCAACGAGGCCGCCACCATCATCGGCCTGGTGGCGGCCGGCTGCGGCATGTCGGTGCTGCCGGATTCGTTCTGCATCATCCAGATGGAAGGCGTGAGCTACCGCCCGCTGGACGATCCGGAAGCGGTCAGCTCACTGCTGATGGTGCGCCGGCGCGACGATGGCTCGCCGCTGGCGCAAGGCTTTGTCGCGCTGGCCCTGGAAGCGGCGCACGGCAACCAGAGGCTGCGCCAGGGCGGCCGGGGCCGTCCTGGCGCAGCCTAGTTGTAGTCGGCTTCGAGTTCAAAGCCGGCATAATTCTCCAGCTCGGCAAACAAGGTCTTCATGGCCGTGCGGCCGGGGATGTGCTGGATCACGGTGCAATTGTCGCGGTAGCTGGCGATGCGGTCCAGCAGCACCGGGTGGTGCTGCACCGGCACCTTGGCCACCAGTTCGGCCCAGCCCTGCTCGAAGTCGGGCTTGTTCTTGCGCACCGCCTTGACGAAGCGTTCGAACTCCTTTTGTCCGGTGCGCGCGACGATGCGCCCGCCCCCTTCGATGGCGAAGATGATGGCCAGAGCAATCACGCCTTCCGCGTTCAGGTCGGCATCCTGCACCGGTCCTTCGCTGTTGTGGCGGCGCAGCCAGCCGGCCAGGCGCACGATGGCCTGCACTTCCTGGCGCTGGCGCAGCTGGGTCGCATAGCGCGCCGTGCCGTCCCAGTTCTGGTTGGGATCGGTGGCGCAAATGTCGAAGAACAGGTCGCGCAGGCGGCGCTGGGCGTACACCGGGTCGGTGTCGTACTCGCCGACCAGGGCGTCCTCGGGCAGCGCCGACAAGTCCTTGATCATGCGGAAGCCGTGCTGGAAAGCCACCTCGGCGCCATGCTCGATCAGGAAGTCCAGGCCGGCGATGTCGCTGTCGTCGGCCAGGGCGTTATCCAGGCCCAGCGACACGCAGCCCACCGTCAGCTGCAGCGCGCGCTGTATGCCCTCGGCGGTGCGGTCGTTGGTGAACTTCTGCGCCACCATGGCGGTGACGCCGGACAGCTCGTCGGCCAGGCCCACGGCCGCGTCATCATCCGGCGTGTAGCGGAATTGCTTGATGGCGCGGGTCAGGCGCGGCAGGTTTTCTACGATTAATGCTGGCAGCATGTGTGCACCACCGATCACGAGAAGATATTGGTGCCCATGCTGCGGCGGGCGCCGGCGCGGCCCGCGCCACGGGTGGACGGCACTTGCTTGCGCAGGCGGTACAGCAGTTCCTTGGTGGAGCGCTGCAGGATGGACGGTTCCTCGTCGGGATCGTCGTTGTACTCGGCATCGGCCAGGTCGGCGCTGTGGCGGAATTCCGGGAACAGCTCGAACAGGGCGCGGTCCCAGCCATCCTCGGAGGCCTTCACCAGCGAGATGGCAAGCGGCACCACGTCGTTATCGGAGGAGGTCTGGCCGGTCAGGTAGGGCCCCTTGGAAATGACCTCGCCGGCCACCTCCAGGATTTCCTTGGGCGCCATGGAGAACAAAATGGCGAAGATGGTGGCGCCATGGTCGGTGGCGGAAGCAGCGGCCAGCAGCTCGTTCTGGCGCTCCTCGTCGTCGTTGGCGTACACCACGCCGTGCACGTGCGAGAACAGGGCCTCGGCGATGCGCTCCGGGTCGTCCTCGATCTGGTCGTCGGACCAGGTGGCGGCGTAGAAGGCCAGGCTGTCGGCCCAGGCCTTGGGCGGCACCAGCAGGGTCGCCAGCGACATCTTGCCGCCGTCGAAGCCGGCCATGTGCAGCGCCGTCACCTGCGGCGGAATATTGTTGAGAACCTCGACCACGGCCAGGTCGCCATACTGGTCGGCGGCTTCGGCAAAGGCCTGCTCGGCATGGCCCAGCGAGCCAGCCAGCACCAGTTCGGTGACCTGCTTGCTCAGCGCGGGCAGATTGCTGGTTTGCTTATCGTCCGCCATGCTTATTCTCCATCCTGATCGAACATCTGGGCGAAGTCATCGGCCACGCCATCCTCATCGTGCACGTCGTCGCCGTCGTCGTTGGCAGATAGCTGTTCCAGCGACTGGTCGTCGTCATCCCACTTGCGCGGGTTCTTGAACAGGAAGGCGGTGATGATGGCCTGGCGCGCCAGTTCCGGGTGGCTGTCCTGCAGCGCCTCGTACATGCGGGCCGGCGCCTCGCCCTTGCAGGAGGCCATGGCGAACACGCGCGCCGGGTCGCCGAACTCGTAATCCTCGGCCTCGGCCAGCAGGCCCTTGGGATCGTTGAATTCGATGTGGTCCACCAGGGCGAAGGCCAGCATGTTGACATCCTCGATGCCGCCGCCGCTGGCGTACTCGGACACCAGGGCGTCTATCATGCGTTTATAGTTCTTGTGGTCCGGGGGATCGCCCAGGATACCCTCGATCTGGCCCTCCAGCTCGCGCGACTGGTAGGCGAATTCAGGGTGTACTTTTCTCATTGTGTGTCTTTCCGTTATAACGTTGCGCCGGCCTTATTCGGCCGGCAGCACGGTGCCGTGCAGGTTGAAGATGCCGCGCCACAGCTGGTAAGCCTCGGCTTGCGCATCGATCACGATGCGGTGGTTGAGGCTCTGGTTGTATTCCTCGCGCCTGGCCGGGTCCGACAGCACCTCGTAGGCCTTGGCTATGGCCTTGAAGCGGGCGTCGGCGCCCGGCTCCTGGTTGCGGTCCGGGTGGTAGCGCATGGCCAGCGAGCGGTAAACCTTCTTGATTTCCTCGTCCGAGGCATTGGGCGCGACACCGAGCACATTGTAATAATTTTCCATAATGGAAACTCTTAGCCCTGAAATTTAAACGTTCAAAGACGAATTATCCTATAGAACGGCGGCGATCGCCGAGTTTCGGCCCATCATCCTGCCGCACTGCGGCATTTCCCCCAGGGGATACGGTAAAATGCCCTTTACTCGATTTTTGCCCAAACAACTTACAGATGAGCAACGACAAAAACAGCACCGCGCCTGTCCCGCCTTCCAACTTCCTGCGCGCCATCGTGGAGTCCGACCTGGCGGCCGGCACCCACACCCGCGCCGGCTTGCCCAGCGTCATTACCCGCTTCCCGCCCGAGCCCAACGGCTATTTGCACGTGGGCCACGCCAAGTCGATCTGCCTGAACTTCGGCCTGGCGCGCGACTACGGCGGCCGCTGCAACCTGCGCTTCGATGACACCAACCCGGCCAAGGAAGAGCAGGAATACGTCGACACCATCATCGACAGCGTCAAGTGGCTGGGCTTCGACTACGACTATCCCAAGGCGGACGGCGGCGTCGAGCATCACCTGCACTACGCCTCGGACTATTTCGAGCAGCTGTACCAGATGGCTGAATACCTGATCCAGCAAGGTTATGCCTACGTGGACAGCCAGTCGGCCGAGGAGATGGCGGCCAACCGCGGCAACTTCAATACCCCCGGCAAGAATTCGCCGTTCCGCGACCGTCCGCGCGAGGAATCGCTGCAGCTGTTCCGCGACATGCGCGCCGGCAAATACGCCGACGGCGAGCACATCCTGCGCGCAAAAATCAGCGAGGACGCCATGTCCTCGCCCAACATGAACATGCGCGATCCGGCCATCTACCGCATCCGCCACGCGCACCACGTGCGCACCGGCGACGCCTGGTGCATCTACCCGATGTACGACTACACGCACCCGATCTCGGACGCGCTGGAAAACATCACCCACTCGATCTGCACCCTGGAATTCCAGGACCACCGGCCGTTCTACGATTGGCTGCT
The DNA here is from genome assembly GCF_053572355.1 of Duganella kummerowiae. Classification (NCBI taxonomy): domain Bacteria; kingdom Pseudomonadati; phylum Pseudomonadota; class Betaproteobacteria; order Burkholderiales; family Oxalobacteraceae; genus Duganella; species Duganella kummerowiae. The sequence goes on along the minus strand of NZ_JBKFEH010000009.1, from coordinate 579,986 downwards.
GGAGACCCTGTCCAAGGGCGGCTTCTTCCAGATGCCGGTACCGCGCCAGTACGAATTCTCGCGCCTGAACCTGACTTATGTGGTGACCTCCAAGCGCAAGCTGCGCCAGCTGGTGGAAGAAAAGATCGTGGACGGCTGGGACGACCCGCGCATGCCCACCATCGTCGGCCTGCGCCGGCGCGGCTACACGCCGGAAGCGATCCACCTGTTCTGCGAGCGCATCGGCGTGACCAAGGCCGACGGCTGGATCGACATGAGCACCCTGGAAGGCTGCGTGCGCGAAGACCTGGACCCGAAGGCGCCGCGCGCCACCGCCGTACTGCGCCCCCTCAAGCTCATCATCGACAATTATCCGGAAGGCCAGAGCGAGGACTGCACTTCGCCAGTCCACCCGCACCACCCGGAAATGGGCGTGCGCACTTTCCCCATCACGCGCGAGCTGTGGATAGAGGAAGAAGATTTCATGGAAGTGCCCAGCAAGGGCTATTTCCGCTACTACCCGCCGGCCGACGGCAAGCCCGGCAGCCGGGTGCGCCTGCGCCACGGCTACGTGACCGAGTGCACCGGCTTCGACAAGGACGAAAACGGCAAGGTGGTGGCGGTGCACGTCAACTACTTCCCCGATTCCAAGTCGGGCACGCCGGGCTCGGACAACTACAAGGTCAAGGGCAACATCCACTGGGTCTCGGCCGCTACCGCGCTGCAGGCCGAGGTGCGCCTGTACGACCGCCTGTTCAGCGATCCGCACCCTGACGCCGGCGGCAAGGACTTCATGGCCGCCCTGAATCCCAACGCCAAGGAAGTGGTGACCGCCTACCTGGAGCCTGGCATGGCCGCCGCCGCGCCCGACCAGCGCTTCCAGTTCGAGCGCCACGGCTATTTCGTGGCCGACCGGGTCGACAGCCAGCCCGGCAAGCCGTTGTTCAACCGCATCGTCACGCTCAAGGATAGCTGGGTCGCCAAGTAAGCCCTGCGCATCCCGCACCAAGCCGGCCCCGTGGCCGGCTTTTTTGTGCGCGGGCTTGCTGCAAACGCACAATTCGTCCTGAACAGAGTATCAAATATGCAAATTTTCTTGACTTAAATCGATAAGGTTTTTATATTCAAAAAAACACAACTTAACTTCTTGACAAGGCACGCCATGGCCGTCCCGCTGGTGCACAAGTTGCTGCAGTCGCGGCCCCAGCTGGCCTTGTGGGCCGGCGTGCTGCTGTCACTGGGCGTGGGCGGAGTGCTATACGTGGCGACGGTGCAATCGGTCGAGCACGATGCGCGCGACCGCTTCGAACAGCAGGCGCAAAATGTGCAATACAGCATAGCATCGCGCATCAATGCCTATACCGACGTACTGCGCGGCGCTGCCAGCTTCTTCCAGGCCAGCGACGGCGTCAGCCGCGCTTCCTTCCACCGCTATGTGCAAGGCCTGGCGCTGGCCGAGCACTTCCCCGCCCTGGATAACATCAATTATGCCGAACACGTGACGGAAGCCGAGCGCGATGCGTTCGAACGGGCCGCGCGCGACAGCGCGGAGCCGCACCGCGACGGCCATGCCGGCTTCCACATTTTCCCGCCCGGGCGGCGCGCCGAGTACGCCGTCATCACCCTGATCGAACCGCTGGCGCCATTCCGCGACCGCATCGGGCTGGACATCGCGGCCCGCCCGCACGTGGCCAGGGTCACGGCGCAGGCACGCGACAGCGGCGGCGTGGCCACCTCCGGCCTGCCGATCGATATCCTGCACGGGGCCGGGCTGGCCATGCGCCTGCCGGTCTACCGCAGGGACGCGCCGCTGCACGATGTGGCGCAGCGCCGCGCCGCCTACCTGGGTTCCGTCGGCATCGGCTTTTCCGTGCCGCGCCTGATCGACGGCGCGCTGGAACAGATGCCCACCCATAACGTGCGCCTGACCCTGTACGACAGCGGCGTGCCCGGTGAACCCGGCGGCGGCGAACGCCTGCTATTCGACAGCGCCGGCGGGCGCGCGTCCAGTCCGGCCCGGCCGGCCGCGCAGTTCGTCGCGGTGCTGCCGCTGGACTTCAACGGCCGCCAATGGCGGGCCCGCTTCAGCGCCGGCAAGGATGAATGGACCAGCCGCTTCGACGACTACCTGCCCTGGCTGGCCATGCTGGCCGGATTCGTTGCCACCCTGCTGTTCTACCTGCTGTTCCACTCGCTGTCCTCGTCGCGCCTGCGCGCCATCAAGATGGCCAAGGCCATGACCAAGGAACTGCGCGACAGCCAGGCCAAGCTGCAGCTGTCGCACCACAAGCTGCGCCGCCTGGCGGCCCACGCCGACCAGATCAAGGAACAGGAGCGCAAGCGCATCGCCCGCGAAATCCACGACGACCTGGGCCAGAACCTGCTGGTGCTGCGCATCGAGGCCGACCTGCTGGCCACCCGCACCCGCCACCGCCACCCGCGCCTGCATGCGCGCGCCTGCGCCAACCTGGCCCAGATCGACAGCACCATCCGCAGCGTGCGCGCCATCATCAACGACCTGCGCCCCACCGTGCTGGACCTGGGCCTGGGCGCGGCGGTGGAATGGCAGATCGCCCAGTTCCGCCAGCGCTCGGGCATCGCCTGCGAGCTGGCCGGGCACGAGCAGGATATCCGGGTCGACGAACACTGCGCCATCGCCCTGTTCCGGGTGCTGCAGGAGTCGCTGAGCAACATACTCCAGCATGCGCGCGCCAGCATGGTGCGGGTCGAGCTGGGCCAGCACGGCGGCAAGGTGTGCATGACCATCAGCGACAACGGCATCGGCCTGCGCGACAGCGCGCGCAACAAGAAAGGCTCGTTCGGCCTGGTCGGCATGGCAGAGCGCATCAGCCTGCTGGGCGGGGTGTGCTCCATCACCGGCACCCCGAACGCCGGCACGGTGGTGTCGGTGTCGGTCCCGCTGCAGCGGCCGTCCGTGCTGTCGCATGCGGACATCCAGGCCGACTGGCAGGCCATGCACGACCCGGCTTGAAACACGTTTCGGCACGTGCGCAACACTAGCGTGACGCTAGCGTTGCGCACCGCCAGAGGGAGATCCAGGGCACTGAAAATTTCCGGAATGAAGATTGATAAAAATCAAGTATCGCTGCCCCTTGCAAATCCAGAATCCATTGAGCTTGTTCTTTTTCAACCCAGATGTACCCCCCAACAGCAAAGGAGATCGCCATGAACGCCCACGCCATGCAAGCCATTGCCGCCCTCGACCTGGAGCCGATCAAGGTCAAGCTGATGCACCAGGAGTCCGGAGAAGGATGGACCCTGGAACATGCCAACGCGGTGGAATCCGAATACCGCCGCTTCCTCTACCTGATGCACGAGTTCCCCACCGAGCAGACCGCCCCGCTGATGGACGTGGACACCTTCTGGCACTACCACATCCTGGACACCATGAAGTACGCGGCCGATTGCGAAGCCGTGTTCGGCTACTTCCTGCACCACTTCCCCTACATCGGCCTGCGCGGCGGGGATGACGAGGCGGCCCACCAGCGCGTGGGCCTGCGCATGCAGGAGCTGTACGAGCAAACCTTCCAGGAGCCCTATCGCGCGCCCGGCGCCGCCAGCGCCTACTCCGGCAGCCCGGGTGCGGTGGGGGCCGCGCTGGCCTACTCGGGCAGTCCGGGCAAGACTGCCTACTCCGGCAGCCCCGGCATCACGGCGCAGGCCGCCTACTCGGGCAGCCCGGGGCTGGTAGCCTATTCCGGCAGCCCCGGCAAGGTGGCGTATTCGGGCAGCCCTGGCAAGGCCCAGACCGCCTACTCCGGCAGCCCCGGCGTGACAGCCCAGACCGCCTATTCCGGCAGCCCGGGCGCGGCGGCCGCGGTGCAGGCGGCGGCCGCCATCGCCCAGGCCCGGCTATCGGGCTTCTACAGCGAGCGCCCGCGCCTGGCCGCCAACTGAGGCTGGCGCGCCACGCGGCGGCGCATGGCGCGCGCAAGCGGGCAAAACGGTGGCATACTGGGCATGGACCACATTGAGGAGCACATCATGGCCATCAATTCCGTCACCTCCAGCGCCAACTCCGCCGTGCCCCAGGCCACGTCGGTACGCCAGGCCGAAGCCACCCAGGAAGCCAGGCGCCCCGAGCCGCCGCCAGCGCCCGTGCAGCAGGTGCAAGCCACGCCATCCTCGGTCAACGACCGCGGCGAACGCATCGGCACCACCATCAGCACCACGGCCTGACCTGGCAGCGTGCACAAACGACAACGGCGCGAACCAGTTCGCGCCGTTGTCGTTTTATTGCCCTGAGCTTGGCCTCAGGCAGCCATCATCTCGCGCAGTTCGCGGATGCTGAAGTCGCTGATCTCGTGCATGCGGATCAGGATGGTGGCGCCGATCGGCAGGGTGTTGTGGCGGATCTTGCTGATGACCGGCGGCGCCACTTCCAGGGCGCGCGACAGGGCCGCATCGTTTTTCAGTTGCAGCTTCTCAATGATGGCATCCAACACGCGGTTGGGATTGTAGGTGGGGGAGGCAGTGATTTCTTTGAGAGACGACATGATAGATCGATAAGTTATGGATGTTTTGTGCTAAAAAACAACACTTGGTATAAAAATTATGGCGCTGTGTCATGGGTGTGCTCGGGAAGACGCCAGCATCCATGCGGCGTTTCCTGCGCTCGGGCCGAATGATACACGCTAAGGTTAAGGAATAGCTAACTCAGCAGCGGTTTCTGTGAGATTGTGTGAGATTCTAACTCGTTTTTTTGTGCTAGCAACTACTTCCTTGCTAGAAATGGTATAAATTTTTGTAAAGGAGCTGTGTCAAGAGGTATTGCCGCACGCACACACCACTCGACCGCCAGCATGACGTCTATGGCGCGAGGGCACTGGGGATGAGCAGGCCGCAGCCTGCCTGGGAGAGGAAACTATCTTGTAACTTTGACACATAAGTCGCGCCAGGGGCAAAAAACGCGCGATTTTCTTTACATGGATTTACATGTCAGTTGGGATAACGCCACAGCCACGGTGGGATAGCGCAGGCGCAGGCCCAATTCCTCCTTCAGGCGGCGGTTGCGCAGGCGGCGTGATTCCGACATGAAGGACAGCAGGGCCGGCGTCACCACCCGTTCCAGCTCGGCGCGCGGCAGGCGTGGCGGGCGCGCCATGCCATGGGCGTCGGCCACGGCGTCGAAATACTCGGCCATGCGCATTTCGCTGTCGTCCACCGCGTTGTAGACCCGCTGCGGGCGGCCCCGCACCAGGGCGCGCGCAATCGCGGCCGCCAGGTCGTCGGCGTGGATATGGTTGGTGTAGACATCGTCCTCGGGGCGCAGGGCCGGGGTGGCGCGGCGCAGCCGTTCCAGCGGCAGGCGGTCGGCAGCATAAATGCCGGGCACGCGCAGGATGGACAGGTGGCCGCCGCGGCGCACGGCCCAGGCCCGCAGCACACGCTCGGCGTCGGCGCGGCGCAGGGCGCGCGCGTTGCGCGGTGCGGCCGGCCGGCTTTCATCTATCCAGGCCCCGCCGCAATCGCCATACACCCCGCTGGTGCTGACATAAACCAGACGCGCCCGCTCAGGTAAAATGGCGCTCAGATGGCGGGTGCGGCGGTCCAGCGCGCCTTCCGGCTGCGGCGGCGCCAGGTGCACCACGGTGTGCGCCAGTCCGGCCAGGCGGCCCAGGGTGGATTGCTGATCGAGGTCGGCCACGATGGGCACGGCGCCGGCGGCGCGCAATTCGGCGCGCCGCTCCGGCCGGCTGGTGACGGCAAAGATGCGGTAGCGCCCTGCCAGCAAGGGCAGCAGGCGCATGCCGACGTCGCCGCAGCCCAGTATCAGCAGGCGCGGCAAGCCTGCGGTGTGCTTGGTTTTTTTCATATTCAAGGATTGTATGACGTTTCACATCACTGTACAGCCCAGCGGGCGCCAGTTCAGCTGCGACGAAGACGAAACCGTGCTGGCGGCCGCCATGCGGGCCGGCGTCGGCCTGCCCTACGGCTGCAAGAACGGCGCCTGCAGTTCCTGCAAGGGCAAGGTGCTCAGCGGTTCCGTGACCCACAAGTCGCACCAGGAACGGGCCCTGAGCAAGGACGAGGAAGCGGCCGGCCAGGCCCTGTTCTGCTGCGCCACGCCGCACAGCGACCTGGTGATCGAGGCGCGCGAGGTGGCCGGCAGCGACGAATATCCGGTGCGCAAGATGCCGACCCGCGTCAGCAGCATCGAAAAAGTCGCGCCCGACGTGGTGGTGCTGACCCTGCAGCTGCCCGCCAACGAGAGCCTGAAATACCGCGCGGGTCAGTACATCGAATTCATGCTGCGCGATGGCAAGCGCCGCAGCTACAGCATGGCCACCGCGCCGGACAGCGGCCAGCCGCTGTCGCTGCACATCCGCCACCTGCCGGGCGGCCTGTTCACCGACCAGGTGTTCACCACCATGAAGGAACGCGACATCCTGCGCTTCGAAGGCCCGCTGGGCACCTTCTTCGTGCGCGACGACAGCGACAAGCCCATGGTGCTGCTGGCCTCCGGCACCGGCTTCGCGCCCATCAAGGCCATCGTCGAGCACCTCAAGGCGCAGCAGTCCACGCGCCCGATGACGCTGTACTGGGGCGGACGCCGCCCGCAGGACCTGTACATGGACGCCTTGTGCCGCCAGTGGGAAAGCGAACTGCCCAACTTCAGGTACGTGCCGGTGGTGTCGGCCGCGCTGCCCGAGGACCAGTGGCAGGGCCGCACCGGCTTCGTGCACCAGGCCGTGATGGACGACCTGCCCGACCTGTCCGGCCACCAGGTGTACGCCTGCGGCGCGCCCATCGTGGTGGAATCGGCCAAGCGCGATTTCACCGCCCGCTGCGGCCTGCCGGACGAGGAATTCTACGCCGACGCCTTCACCACCGAAGCCGACCTCCACCAGCCCTGATCCACCCGCGCGGGCCGGGGGCGCGGAATCCCCCCGGTTCCGCGCCCCGAAAGCTTTCATGCCCGCCACCGCCACGTCCAACGGCTTTGCCGTCCTGCAGCACCGCAATTTCGCCTTCTACCTGTCGGCCCGCACCCTGGGCACCATCGCCGTCCAGATGCAGAACGTGGCGGTCGGCTGGCAGGTGTACGCCATGACGCGCAACCTGTTCGACCTGGGCCTGATCGGCCTGGCCCAGTTCGCCCCCTTCCTGGCCCTGATCCTGATCGCCGGCCACACGGCCGACCGCTACAACCGCCGCAACATCATCGCGCTGACCATGACGGCGCAGCTGCTGTGCGGCCTGGCCCTGCTGGCGTTCGCGCTGGCGGGACTGCAGGTGGTGTGGCCCATCTTCGCGGTGCTGGTGCTGTACGGCAGCGCGCGCGCCTTCATGGGACCGGCCACCCAGGCCATCCTGGTCAACCTGGTGCCGGCCCACAGTTTCACCCAGGCGGTGGCGCTCAGCTCCTCGGCCCAGCACGTGGCCGTGATCCTGGGGCCGGTGCTGGGCGGCCTGCTGTACCTGGCCGGGCCGACCACGGTATATACGGTTTCCTCCTCGATGCTGCTGGTGGCCGTGTGCGCCATGTGGCTGACCAGCCGCGTGCCGCAGATCACGCGCAAGGAGCCGGTCAGCTGGCACACCGTGTTCGAGGGCCTGCGCTTCGTGTGGTCGCGCCCCATCGTGCTGGGCGCCATGTCGCTGGACCTGTTCGCGGTGCTGTTCGGCGGCGCCACCGCCCTGCTGCCGGCGCTGGCGCACGACGTGCTGCACGCCGGTCCCACCGGGCTGGGCTTGCTGCGGACCGCGCCCGGGGTGGGCGCGGCGGTGTGCTCGGTGCTGCTGGCCTTCAGGCCGATCACGCGCCGGGTCGGGGCCTGGATGCTGGGCGGAGTGGCGGTATACGGCATAGCCACCATCGTGCTGGGATCGTGCGGGAACATCGTGGTGGCGCTGGCGGCGCTGGTGCTGATGGGCGCGGGCGACATGATCAGCGTGTTCGTGCGCCACCTGCTGGTACAGTACGAGACGCCGGATGAAATCCGCGGCAGGGTCAGCGCCGTCAACTCGGTGTTCATCGGGGCCTCGAATGAATTGGGCGAGTTCGAGTCCGGCATCACGGCGGGCTGGCTGGGACTGGTGCGGGCCGTGGTGTTCGGCGGCGCCGCCACGCTGGGCGTGGTGGGCGCCTGGGCCGTGCTGTTCCCGGCCCTGTCGCGCATGGACCGCTTCCCGCATGCAGACAAGGAGCAAGCAGCATGAAGCTGCCCAGGTTGCCGAAGTTGCCGCTGTCACGCTTCGTCCACGCCCGTCCGCACCTGAGCCTGGCTTTCGTGCTGGGCGCGGCGCTGGCGCCGCTGCTGCCGGATCACTGGGACTGGGTCACCCGCCTGCTGGTGTGCTGGGACAGCGGGGTGTGGCTGTACCTGCTCACCATGGGCTACATGATGTGGCGCGCCGATCACGAGGATGTGCAGCGCATCGCGGCGCGCCAGGACGAGCGCTCCGGCGTGATCCTGGCCACCCTCAGCGTGGCGGCGCTGGCCAGCCTGGCGGCCATCGTGTCGCAGCTGTCGGCGCTCAAGGACATGGGGCTGGAGCAGCGCGCCGGCCACTACGTGATCGTGGTGGCGACCCTGGCCGGCTCCTGGTTCCTGCTCGGCACCCTGTTCTGCGTGCACTACGGCCATGCGTACTACAACGATGAAGGCGGGCAGCCGCCGCTGGCATTCCCCGACCAGGACGTGCAGCCCGATTACTGGGACTTTCTGTACTTCTCGTTCACCATCGCGGTGGCGGCCCAGACTTCGGATGTCGCGGTGCGCTCGCGCCAGGTGCGCCGTGCGGTGCTGGCGCAATCGGTGCTGAGTTTTTTCTTCAACCTGGCCGTGCTGGGGCTGTCGATCAATATTGCCGCTTCCCTGGTCAATAACTGAGGGCATGCTCCAGAGTGAAGTATTTAACTGGTGCTTAAGGCTGGAAGGAGTAAGATGGACTTGCAGTCAACAACCAGGAGCACCTTATGCAGATCAACATCAATGCAGACAAAACCATCGAACGCCATGCCGGCCTGGACCAGCATGTAGAGACTGTAGTGAACAACGCCCTGCACCGCTTCGGCGAGCAGATCACCCGCGTCGAAGTCCACCTGAGCGACAACCTGGGTCAAAAATCCGCCGACGGCGACAACCGCGTGCTGATGGAAGCGCGCGTCACGGGCCAGCAGCCGATCGCCGTGAGCGACCATGCCGCCACCCTGCACCAGGCCATCGGCGGCGCCGCCGACAAGCTGAAACGCTCGGTGGACAGCGTGCTGGGCAAGCTGCACGACGCCAAGCGCCACGCCGTGCCCACCGCCGAGGTGGTGGCCGATGTCGCAGATACCGACGGCGCATAACACCCTCCCCCGCGCGGCCGCCGGCCGCGCATGCATCATCAGGCAGCGTCTTGCGCCAGCTGGCGCAAGTACTGCAAGCCCTTTACCGCGCGGCTGCCATACCAGGACAGCATCTCCCCATCGACCAGCAGCACCGGCTTGCCCGTCAGCGCTTCCAGCGCGTCGGCGTGCGCCTGCGTGAAGCGGTATCGCTCGGTGGACAGCAGCACCAGGTCCAGCCCACGCACCAGTTCCTCCGACCAGGCGAAGCGCGGATAGCGCTGCGCGCCCAGCGCGGGCACCTGCCAGCCGATTTCCTCCAGCATGGCCGCGATATAGGTGTCGCGCGACACCGTCATCCACGGGTCTTGCCAGATGCAGTACAGCACCCGCTGCGGCGGCCCTTTGGGCTGCGCGCGCAGCGCCGCATGCGGGCCTGCGGCGCGGACGCGTGTACGGCGCCCAGGGCGTCGGTGAGTTTCATCAAATTTACAAGTCCTTGCTGAAAATTTACAAGCGGCCGGATCGCGCGCCGCGCCGCCTTTGCGCTATGATGGCCCAAGGTTTCGGAACCAGGAAGACGAACTTGAAACAAATCAGCACCTTCGGCGCCTCGCGCTACCAGGTCGGCGACCTGCAGCTGCTGCGCGACGGCGCCGACGACGCGCCCATCGCGCGCCTGCTGGCGCCCTGCCCCGTGGTCTGGCTGGACACTGGCCAGTCGGTGGAGGAATCGAGCCGCGCGCGCCTGTACATCCTGCTCAGCGGCGCCCTGTCGGTGGCCACCGACACCCGCACCGGCATGTCCGACGGCACCGTCAGCAAGGTGCTGCCGGGCGAAAGCGTGGGCGAGCAGTCGGTGCTGGACGAGGAAGCGAACCTGTCCTCGATCACGGCGCTGGCGCCGTCCGAGCTGCTGGTGATCGAGGCCGAGCTGGTGTGGCGGCTGATCGATGAATCGGACGTCCTGGCCCGTAACCTGCTGCGCCTGCTGTCATTCCGTATCCGCGCCGCCAACGCCCAGCTGCGGCGGCGCCAGAAGCTCGGTGAATTCTACCGTCAGCTGTCCATGGTGGATGGCCTTACCGGCCTGTACAACCGGGCCTGGCTCAACGACCTGCTGCCCTCCATGGTGACCACCGCGCACGGCACCCAGGCCCCGCTATCGCTGATCATGCTGGACCTGGACCACTTCAAGCGCTTCAACGACAGCCACGGCCACCTGGCAGGCGACCAGGCCCTGCGCACCGCCGCCCAGGTGCTGAGCGGGGCGCTGCGGCCGACGGATTTCGCGGTGCGCTACGGCGGCGAGGAAATGATGGTGCTGCTGCCAGATACGCCGGACACGGTGGCGGTGGCGGTGGCCGAGCGCCTGTGCGAGCGTATGCGCCAAGCCCTGGTGTTTGCCGACATGCGGCTGCCGCTGCCGCACATCACGGCCTCGTTCGGGGTGGCCGCGCTGCAGCCGGACCAGGACGAGCACGCCTTGATCGCGGCGGCTGACGCGGCCCTGTACCGCGCCAAGGAAAGCGGGCGTAACCGGGTGGCGCGGCAGGAGCTGGCGGCATAGAAAGGCGGCGCGCCCATGCCGGTTCTGCTGCCTAAGCCGCCTTGGCCTGGCCTGGGCCGGCGCCGGCCGCCTGCTTGATCTGGTCCTGCTGGGCGCTGGTGAAATCGGCAAAGCCTTGCTGCACCAGGTCGTAGGTCTTGTCGATATTGCTGGCGATATCGCCATTGAGCACACCGAGGCCCTGCAGCACCTCGCGCGCCTCCTTGAAGCCCTGCTCCACGCCTTTCTTGATGGTGGCCATGAAACTGTTGAGCGCCTCGCCATCTTCCATGCCGGGATTCTGCTGCTTGTAGGCGCCCAGGAAGGCGGTGGACAGGGACACGATGCGGCCGGCCGTGCCCTCCGGCGTATTGTCCTGGGACATGGCGTTCTGGATGGCGTCCTCGCCGAAGTCGGCCTTGAGCGCTTCGTTGATGCCGTTCAATGCCGTCTTCAGCAGCACCGACATCGGTTCGTTGCCGGAGTTGATGGAGACCGACAGCGAGGATTGTACGATGGCGGCGTTGAACTGGGCCTTGGCCTTGGCGGTGGCCGAGACCGGGGCGCTGTCCTGGGCGCCGTCCGCCCTGGCGGCGCTGTTGGCGGCAAGGTCGGCCGCGCGGGCGGAAGATGAATTGGTGGCGCTGACGGGATTTGCCATGTTGCCCTCCTGTTCCGGCATACTGTGTACTTCGCCCCATTATCGGCACTTTCCAAAAAAACTGTAGCACCCTATGAGCACACAGACTTTCCTCTGGCACGACTATGAGACTTTCGGCGCGCGGCCGCGCAGCGACCGCCCGGCCCAGTTCGCCGCCATCCGCACCGATGCCGAGCTGAACGAGATAGGCGATCCCATCATGCTGTACTGCCAGCCGGCCAATGATTACTTGCCGGATCCACAATCCTGCCTGATTACCGGCATCACCCCGCAGCAATGCCTGGAATGGGGCGTGCCCGAGCACCAGTTCGCGGCCACCATCGAACAAGCTTTCTCCCAGCCCGGCACTATCGGCGTGGGCTACAACACCATCCGCTTCGACGACGAGGTGACCCGCTTTCTGTTCTGGCGCAACCTGATCGACCCCTATGCCCGCGAATGGCAGAACCAGTGCGGGCGCTGGGACTTGCTGGACGTGGTGCGCATGACCTACGCCCTGCGTCCGGAAGGGATAGAGTGGCCGCAGCACCCGGACGGACGGCCCAGCTTCAGGCTGGAAGACCTTGCGCGCGCCAACGGCCTGCTGCACGAGGCCGCGCACGACGCGCTGTCGGACGTGCGCGCCACCATCGCGCTGGCGCGGCTGATACGCTACAAGCAGCCGCGCCTGTTCGATTTCTGCTTCGCCCTGCACAAGAAGGACCGCGTGGCGGACGAGATCGGCATGCATTTGGCGCCGGCCCTGCGCGCGCCCTTCCTGCACGTGACCGGCATGTTTCCGGTGGAGCGCGGCTGCCTGGGCCTGGTGTTCCCGCTGGGCATGCATCCGACCAACAAGAACGAGGTGCTGGTATGGGATTGCGCCCACGATCCCAGCGAGCTGTATGCGCTGGACCCGGACACGGTGCGCACCCGTATGTTCACCCGCAGCGACGCGCTGCCGGAAGGCATGACCCGCCTGCCCATCAAGAGCATCCACATCAACAAGTCGCCCATGCTGGTGGCCAACCTGAAGACGCTGACGCCCGCCATGGCGGCGCGCTGGGGACTGGACCTGGAACAGGGCCGCGCGCACGCGGCCGTCATTGCGGCCGGGCCCGACCTGTCGGCGCTGTGGGAACAGGTGTTCTACCGCCCGCCGGGCGAACCGCTGGACGTGGATGAGGATTTGTACAACGGTTTTGTCGGCAAGGAGGACCGCCGCCTGCTGGATCAGCTGCGGCGCGAAAGTCCCGCGCGGCTAGCGGCGGCCTCGCCGGCCTTCAGCGATGGCCGCCTGGGCGAGCTGCTGTTCCGCTACCGCGCGCGCAACTTCCCCGACACCTTGAGCGAAGCCGAGCACGAACACTGGGAACAGCACCGCGCCGCCCGACTGTACGAGGGCGAAGGCGGGGCCCGCACGGTGGACCAGCTGTTCGGCGAGCTCGATGAACTGCAGGCAAGCGCCGACGAGCGCGGCGAGACCATCCTGGCCGCGCTGGCCGAGTACATCGAGATCGTGGCGCCGGCGCAGTACTAGCGAGGCAGCATGGACTGCCGGCGGCAGTGACGCGCATTATCCACCTGCCGGACCGGGATGCTCCTCATGCCCCGCGCCGGCCACACATCATTGCCGCGTACGCGGCAATCCATGCCGAGCTTCCAGGCCAGGAACTCAGGCGCGGTGGGCGTTGATGGCGTCGCGCGTTTCCTGGGCCACGCGGCGCGCGGCGGCGGCGAAGTCCTCGCCCGCCTGCGGCGCCGCGTACAGGATGGCGCGCGAGGAATTGATCATCATGCCGGCGCCGTTGGCGCTGCGGCCAGCCTTGACGGTGGCTTCGATATCGCCGCCCTGGGCGCCGATGCCGGGCACCAGCAGCGGCATGTCGCCGACAATGGCGCGCACCTGGGCCAGCTCCTGCGGGAAGGTGGCGCCCACCACCAGCGCGCACTGGCCGCTCTTGTTCCATTTTTCCGCCACCAGGCGCGCCACATGCTGGTACAGGGGCTGGCCGTTCACGTCCAGGAACTGCAGGTCGGAACCGCCCGCGTTGGAGGTGCGGCACAGGATGATCACGCCGCGTTCGGCCCACTCCACGTAGGGCTCGACGGAATCGAAACCCATGTAGGGATTGACGGTGACGGCGTCGGCGCCATAGCGCTCGTAGGCTTCGCGCGCATACTGGCGCGCGGTGGCGCCGATGTCGCCGCGCTTGGCGTCCAGGATCAGCGGCAGGTGCGGGTAGTGCTCGCGCGCGTAGGCGCAGATGCGTTCCAGCTGGTCCTCGGCGCCCAGCGCCGCGAAATAGGCGATCTGCGGCTTGAAGGAGCAGGCCAGGTCGGCGGTGGCGTCGATGATCTCGCGGCAGAAGTGGTAGATGCCTTGCGGGTCATTGCGGAACTGGGCCGGCAGGCGTTCCACGTCCGGATCCAGGCCCACGCACAGCAGGGACTCGTTGCCGCTCCAGGCAGCATTCAGTTTCTCGATAAATGTCATGGCGCGCTCCCGGCTGTGATTGCAAACCCGCTATTGTAGCGCGCCCCGGAGCCGCTGTTAAAATTTGCCGGGTCTCCACTCCAACAGAAAGCATTCCATGAAACTGTCGAATCAAGTAGCCATCGTCACCGGCGCCACCCAGGGCATAGGCCTGGCCTGCGCGCGCCGCCTGGCGGCCGAGGGCGCCCGCGTCATGCTGGTCGACATCAAGCCTGAGGGCGAGCAGGCCGCGCGCGAGCTGGGCGGCGAGGCCCGCTTCTTCGCCGCCGACGTCAGCCAGAAAGCCGACGTGGACGCCATGGTGGCCGCCACCATCGCCGCCTACGGCCGCATCGACATCCTGGTCAACAACGCCGGCGTGACCCACGCCGCCGACTTCCTCGACCTGGCCGAGGAGGATTTCGACCGCGTGCTGCGCATCAACCTGAAGTCCATGTTCCTGTGCGGCCAGGCGGTGGCGCGCCACATGGTCAAACAGGGCAGCGGCTCCATCATCAACATGTCCAGCGTGAACGCGGAACTGGCCATCCCCAACCAGGTGCCCTATGTGGTGTCCAAGGGCGCCATCAACCAGCTGACCAAGGTCATGGCCCTGAACCTGGTGCGCCACGGCGTGCGCGTGAATGGCATCGGCCCCGGCACCATCCTGACCGAGCTGGCCAGGCAGGCCGTGATGGCCAGCCCGGAGGCGCGCCACACGATATTGTCGCGCACTCCCATGGGGCGCTGCGGCGAGCCTGAAGAAGTGGCTTCCATCGCGGTCTTCCTGGCCAGCGCCGACGCCAGCTACATGACCGGACAGACCCTGTACGTGGACGGCGGCCGCATGGCGCTCAACTACACCGTGGCCGTCGAATAAAGTGTAGTTATAGTTCAGGATGATGACTGGTATCCGCAATGGCAATTAGACATATAACGGAGGGAACCGCATAATTACACCTGTCTCCACTATTCTCCTCCAAGAAAATAGTTTTAAGCCCGCTCAACAGCGGGCTTTTTTTTTATCTGTCATTACGGCGTAACAAACCATCCCTATACTGGCCACATCTTCGATACATCGCAACCGATAGGCATGATTGAAGATGCGGTGCGCCGGCCTGCCGGCGCACCAGTCCCCTTATCGTGGAATGCTGCCGCCGCAGCGTGCCGCTTGTTTGTTCGTGTTGTCCGTGTGTTGTTTACTGCTCAGTCTCTTGCCTCATCATGGGTATTTACCGGCCCGCTGCCTGCAGCGGGCCTTTTTTTTCCGGACATGGTATTGTTTTCATTTTTCGCGCAAGGTTGCCCGTGTTGAAACAATTAATCCTGACTTCGTCGCATGCCCGGCTGCGCTACTGGACTGCGATTACGCTGTATCTTCTGATACTGATACTGGGCTCGCTGCCCGGCGCCCGCCAGGATATCGGCCAGGTCGCCACCGGCGTGGTGCTGCATTCGATTGCCTATGCCGGCCTGGCGTTCCTCGTGTTTACCGGTGTCGGCGGCAGTCCGGCGCGGCGCGCCGTGCTGGCCGTGGCCCACATTGCCGTGATGGGGGCGTTGGACGAATATGTCCAAAGCTTTTTCCCCTACCGCCATGCGGCGGTGTCGGACTGGGCCGTCGATTGCACGGCGGCCAGCCTTACCGCCTTGGTACTGTGGCTGCTCTGGCGCCGCCGGCCGCCGGCCTAGTGCGAGGTCGACGTCCTGGCGCAGCTGCAGCAATTGCTCGGCCTTGGCCACCCGAACCAGGCTGTACAGGGTGTGTGCGTACCAGTGCCGCAGGCGCGCGTCGGCGGCGTCGCCCAAGGTGAAGTCGATTAGCTCTTCGATAATGCGGTCTGTCACGAGTGTCAACATATCGGGTGTCCTATAAAGTGATACCCGACAATTATTGCGTGGTGTAAATCCGTTGCGGTTGAGTTTGGTCAAACCTATCGCGCGACGATAAAGCGCGTTCGATTGAGGCAGCGCAAAGCTGTACGGACCCGAGAGAACCAAGCGCGCCGCCTCTCCCTCTTAACGGTGTCACAACCATCGTCATGAGGAGATCGACATGAATATCAAGCAATCTGTAGGACGGCAGGCGGCCGCCTGCCTGGCAGCGGCCTGGCTGGTGGTGGCGTCCGGCTGCAGCAACCTGGGTGGCAGCGGCAGTTCAAGCAGCTATGGCAGTGGCAGCGGTTCCGGCAGCGCAGGCACCAGCACCACCGGCAGCGGCAGCGGATCGGGCAGCACCCCGGCCGGCAGTTCGGAAGGCAGGAATAGCGGCAGCACAGGCGTGACCGGCGCCGGCAGCAGTTCCAGCGGCACTGGCAGTGGCTGGGGCAGCACCGGCGCCAGCAGTAGCGCCGGCAGCAGCGGCGCGGGAAGCGGCAGTAGCAGTGGCGGCATGGCCGGCGCCAGCGCAACCCAGGCCAGCTATGGCACCGTGCAAGCCATCGACCAGATGTCGCGCCAGGATGCGGGCGTGGGCGTGACCGGTTCGGCTGGCGCGGCGGCGGCCGGCGGCGGCAGCGGCGGCTCGCCCACCGACAAGGTGTACCGGGTCACCATCAAGCTGGACGACGGCAGCAGCCAGATGGTGGTGGTGGACAGCCAGCCCGGCTACCAGATCGGCGACCGGGTCCGCTATAGCAACGGGACGGTGGAGCGCTACTAGTAAGGCCGCTAGTACAGCTGCTCGACCTGGTAGCCGCGCCGCTTGAGCAGCTGCGGCACGCCCTCGTCGCCCACCAGGTGCAGCAGGCCCACGCCCACGAAGGCGACCTGGTCCTGCTGCATGATGCGCTCTATCGAAGTGGCCATTTCCGGGTTGCGTTGGCCCAGCAGCACGCTGTGCATGAAGGCAGCCGATACCGATTTGCCCTTGGTCAGCTCACGCAGCACGCCATCGATGCGCGGACGGTCGGCGCGGCTCCAGGCCTCGATCAGTTCCTGCGATTTCTTGAGCGAGTTGCCATCCTCCAGGTCGGCCAGGTTTTCCAGCATATAGGTTTCCTGCTTCTGCTCGTCCAGCTGGTCGAACAGGCTGAGCTGGTAATCGGCGCTCTCCAGCTCGCGCACGGCCTTGGATTGCTTTTGCGCCACGTCCAGCAGCGCGTATTCCACACCCTGGCTGCGCTGGTAGCCATGGCGCTCCATTTCCATCCCCACCAGCATGTTGGCGATCAGCCAGGGCTTGTACTGCTGCACCGACTGCAGCGAGACGCCGGCGCGGGCCAGCGCCGTCACCAGCTTGTCCAGCGCGGCCCTGGACAGGTGGCGCTGCACGCTGTCGCCTTCCGGATAGCGGCCGTGGCGGGCCAGCGCCAGCTGGAAGGGCTGCTCCTCGCGGATGTCGAGTTCGATCACGAGCGCGCGCGAGTCCTGCAAGGCGCGCGACACCACCGGTTCCAGCGGATAGAAAGCGTCCTTGCCGACGTGGATGGTGCCGAACAGATAGCTGGTCTTGCCCTCATGCTGGACCCGGTACAGGGCCCCGCGGCGCGGCTGCACAGCTTCGGACGAAATTTCCACGCTCTCGACTGCGTAGACGGCGTGGGCGGCGGACTGGCCCAGGACCAGGGCGAGTAAAATGGAACGCAAAAACTTAGGCATGCGGCATCCCTGCCCGGCAGCGCGCAGGCAGCCGGGATAAGCGGTTTGAAGAGGGGGTTTGGATTTCTTATGGTAAAGCAGGTCTGCGGCCGGGAAAATATTTTTTGGAGAAAATCCCTTAATCTCAGCAAAATTCAGACACTTCGATAGCGGTCCGACAATCATTCGGTAACCAAAACCCTGCAACCTGCAGGGAAATCATTGAATAATGAAATAACGGCCCTACCTGCACCTCATGATCCCATTTTCCATACTCGACCTGTCGCCGATCGCCGAGGGCAGCAACGCCTCCGCCTCGCTGCGCAACACCCTGGACCTGGCGCAGCACGGCGAGCGCTGGGGTTATCAACGCTACTGGGTGGCCGAACACCACGGCATGCCCGGCATCGCCAGCGCCGCCACGGCGGTGGTGATCGCGCATGTGGCCGGCGGCACCTCCACCATCCGGGTCGGGGCCGGCGGTATCATGCTGCCGAATCACTCGCCGCTGGTGATCGCCGAGCAGTTCGGCACCCTGGAGGCGCTGCATCCGGGCCGTATCGACCTGGGACTGGGCCGGGCGCCCGGCTCCGACCAGACCACGGCGCGCGCCCTGCGCCGCGACCTGCAATCGGACGCCGACCAATTCCCGCAGGACGTGCTGGAATTGCAGGATTACCTGTCCGACCAGCCGCGCCAGCGCGTGCTGGCGGTGCCGGGACATGGCGCCAAGGTGCCGCTGTGGATACTGGGCTCCAGCACTTTCGGCGCCCAGCTGGCCGCCCACCTGGGCCTGCCGTTTGCCTTTGCCTCGCACTTCGCGCCGCAAATGATGATGCAGGCGCTGGAGCTGTACCGGGCCAATTTCCGCCCGTCGGCGCAGCTGGCCCAACCGTACGCCATGCTGGGCTTTAACGTGTTCGCAGCCGACACCGACGAGGAAGCGCAGCTGCGCGCCACCTCCATGCAGCAGGCTTTCGTCAACCTGCGCAGCGGCCGGCCGTCGCGCCTGCCGCCGCCGCGTCCCGGCTACCGCGAGCAGCTCGGCCTGCCGGAGCAGATGATGCTCGACAGCGTGCTGTCCTGCTCCGCCATCGGCGGCCCGGACACCGTGGCGCGCCAGCTCAAGGCCTTCATCGCCCGTACCGGCGCCGACGAGCTGATGATCACCTCGCAAATCTACGAGCACGCCCACCGCCTGCGCTCCTACGAGATCACGGCCGAGGTGCGCCAGCAACTGGCGCGCGAACAAGCCGGACTGTAACAGCTCACCCGCGCCTGGGTGCTCATTGCGCCCAGCGCTGCCCCGCCGGCCGGCGCGTCCACCCGGCGGTCGGACGGCATGCCGCCTGCATCCCGGCATCTCCTGCAGAGTTGGCCCATCGCCGTTAAAATGGCCGGCTTGATTAGTGCAGGAGTACGTCGTGAGCCAGTCCCCGGCCCAGCCTGACATCCGCCCCGGCATGGTCTGGCTGCTGGCCAGCGCCACCGGGCTGATCGTCGCCAACCTTTATTACGCCCAGACCCTGATCGGCCCCATCGCCCGCGCCACCGGACTCGATCCGGGCGCGGCCGGACTGATTGTCACCCTGACCCAGATAGGCTACTGCCTGGGCCTGCTGTTCATCGTGCCGCTCGGCGATCTGCTGGAAAACCGCCGCCTCATTTTCAGCGCCCTGCTGCTGTCGGCCCTGGCCCTGGTGGTGGCCGCCAGCGCGGGCAGCGCCCTGCTGTTCCTGGCCTCGGCCTTCTGCATTGGGCTGGGCTCGGTGGCGGCGCAGATCGTGGTGCCGTTTGCCGCGCATCTTTCGCGTCCGGAGACCCGTGGCCAGACGGTCGGCAAGGTGATGAGCGGGCTGCTGCTGGGCATCATGCTGGCGCGGCCAGTGGCCAGCCTGGTGGCCGATGCGCTGGGCTGGCACGCGATTTTCGTGCTGTCGGCCATCACCACCACGGCGCTGGCCTTCCTGCTGCGCCAGCGCCTGCCGCTGCGCACGCCCGAGCACGCCGGGCTGCACTATTTTTCCCTGCTGGGATCGATGTGGCACCTGCTGTGCAGCACACCCATCCTGCGCCGCCGCGCGGCCTACCAGGCGTGCATGTTCGGGGCCTTCAGCCTGTTCTGGACCACGGTGTCGCTGGAATTGACGGGTCCCCACTTCCAGCTGAGCCAGACCGGCGTGGCCATCTTCGCGCTGGTGGGCGTGGCAGGCGCGATCGCCTCGCCCATCGCCGGCCGCCGCGCCGACCAGGGCAAGAGCCGTTCGACCACCGCCATGGCATTGCTCCTCGGCGCGCTGTCCTTCCTGGCGCCGCTACTGGTGGACGGCGGCTGGCTGATCGACCTGGGCGTGCTGGTGCTGGCGTCCATCGTGCTGGATATGGGGGTGTCCGCCAGCCTGGTGACGGGCCAGCGCGCCATCTTTGCCCTGGCGCCGGAAGTGCGCAGCCGCTTGAACGGGCTGTACATGGCGTTGTTCTTCATGGGCGGCGCGCTGGGATCCTCGCTGGGCGGCTGGATGTTTGCCCGCCACGGCTGGCACGGCGTGCTGCTGGCCGGCCTGTGCTTCCCGGCCGTCGCCCTGTGCGTATTTGCCACCGAATTCCTGGGGCGCCGGCGCGGATAGCAAACCCGGGGTCAGGTGTTGACCCCGGTGTTTTTACTTGGCGTTGCGCGGCTGACCGAACGGGTCGCCGGCCTTCCATTCCGGCATCCTGGCGCCGTTGGCGATCAAGCGGCCCAGGTTGAGCGTGTATTGCGCCATCTGCACCATGCCGCCCAAGTCCCAGCTGGGATCGTATTCATCGCCGACCTGGTGGTAGCGCTTGCCATATTCCTTGGATTTGGCGGCCGCGCCTTCCGGGTCCTTGAGGTAGTTGCGCCCGGACGAGATCGAGAACGCCGGCACCCCTTGCTTGGCAAAGCTGAAGTGGTCGCTGCGGAAGTAGCCGCCGCCCAGGTCCGGACGCGCCGGCGCGATCGCCAGCCCCATGCCCTTGGCCGCCTGCGCGGCCAGCTCGCCCAGCTCGGTACGCTCGCTGCCCTGCACGCCGATGTCGCGCGTGGCGCCAATGAAGTTCAGCGAGTCCAGGTTCAGGTTGGCGGCGGTCTTGTTGAGCGGCCACAGCGGCGCATCCGCATAGGCCGCGCTGCCCAGCAGGCCCTGCTCCTCGGCCGCCACCCACAGGAACATCTGGCTGCGCCTGGCCGGCGACTTGACGGCTTGCTGCGCCATGGCCAGCAGCGCGGCGCTGCCCGAGGCGTTGTCCACCGCGCCGTTGAAGATGGTATCGCCCGGACCGTCACCCTGCTTGCCCAGGTGGTCCCAGTGCGCGCTGTAGATCACCACTTCATCCTTCAGCTTGGGATCGGTGCCCGGCACCACGCCCGCCACGTTGAACTGCTCGATCTTGCGCACCGCCGCCTTCATCTCACCATCGAGCTTGAGGTCCAGCGGCACCGGCTTGAAGTCCTTGCGCTCTGCGGCCACGCGCAGCGCGTCCAGGTCCTGTCCGGCCGCCTTGAACACGGCGCGCGCCGCCTCTTCCGTCACCCAGCCCTGCAGCGGCGTGCCCAGGGTGCCGGCCGCCAGCTGGAAGCGCTCCACGCCCGACCAGCTGTTCTGGATCACGCTCCAGCCATACGAGGCGCTGGGGGTGGTGTGTATCAGCAGCACCCCGGCCGCGCCCTGGCGCTGGGCTTCCTCGAACTTGTAGGTCCAGCGGCCGTAGTAGGTCAGGCCCTTGCCGTTGAAGCGGTCGGGCTGCTCGGCCGTGGGCTGCGGATCGTTGACCATCATGACCAGGATCTTGCCCTTCACGTCCATGCCCTTGTAATCGTCCCACTGCTCGTCCGGGGCCGTGATGCCGTAGCCGACGAACACCAGCCCGGCGCCCTGGAAGCGGTGCGCGGCCTGGGCGTCGCCCGGCGCATACACCCAGTCGGCGCCGAAGTTCAGCGGCACGGCCTGGCCGCCGGCCACCAGCGCCAGCGTGCTGTCGGCCGCCTGGGTCTTGACGCCGGCGATCTTCACGGCCTGGCGGTAGCTGTTGCCGTTGGCCGGCTTCAGCCCGGCCGCCAGGGCCTGGTTCTCCAGGTAGGACACGGTCAGGTCGGCGCCGCGCTGGCCGGTGCCGCGCCCTTCCAGCAAGTCGCTGGACAGGAAGGCCAGGTGGGCGCGCAGCGGCGCCTCCTGCACGGCGGCGTCCCTGGCGCCGGCTGCAGGGGCAGAATGTACGGGATAGGCCAGCGCCAGGCTCATGGCCAGGGCGCAGGCAAGCAGGGTGGGGGTGGGTTTCTGCATGGTGTCCTATGGGGCGAGATAGCAAATGGCGGCCTTGGTTTTGCCGCGCGCACATTGTAAGTCATGGCACGGCCCGCGCTACAATGCCGGCATGACTGTTTCTTCCGCCCTGCCCTACGTGGGCCGTTTCGCGCCCTCGCCCACCGGCCCCCTGCATATCGGCTCGCTGGTGGCCGCCATGGCCAGCTACCTGGACGCCAAGGTGCACCACGGCGCCTGGCTGGTGCGCATCGAGGACGTGGACGGCGACCGCAACGTCGACGGCGCCGACCAGCACATCCTGGCCTCGCTGCAGCGCTGCGGCATGCATTGGGACGACGAAGTCACATGGCAGAGCCGGCGCACCTATCTTTACCTGGACGCTATCGCGCGCCTGGGCCATCGCGCCTATCCCTGCGGCTGCTCGCGGCGCGACATCGCCGAGGCCCAGCTGCGCCTGTCCGGCCGCCAGTCGCAAATCTACCCCGGCACCTGCCGCCACGGCCTGCCTCCGGGCAAGGAAGGACGCGCCCTGCGCCTGCGCCTGCCCCAGCCCTGCGTGGTGGCCTTCGAGGACCGCTGGGCCGGCCCGCAGCGCCAGGACCTGGAGGCCGAGGTGGGCGATGTCGTCATCCGCCGCGCCGACGGCTACTGGGCCTACCAGTTGGCCGTGGTGGTGGACGATGGCGACCAGCACGTCACCGACATCGTGCGCGGCGCCGACCTGCTGGACTCCACCCCGCGCCAGCTGGTGCTGCAACAGATGCTGGGCCTGCCGCAGCCGCGCTACCTGCACGTACCGGTGGTGGTCAATGAGCTAGGCGAGAAGCTGTCCAAGCAGACCGGCGCCCAGGCCTTCGACCGCGGCGCCGATCCCATCACCCTGCTGCGCGAGGCCCTGCTGCCGGCAGCGCGCTTCCTCGGCCTGGACCTGCAGGCCGCCAGCATCGAGGCTTTCTGGCGGGCGGCGGTTCCCGCCTGGGCCGCCCTGCTGCGCCAGTTACCGCGCGCCGATGCGTGCGGCATGCCGGCCGCCATCCGTCCTACACTGTCGGATTCTCTCTCGGAGGCGGCGCCATGGAAATCGAACTGAAGCTCTCGCTGAATCCGTCCGACAACGAACGCATGCAAGCGCACCCGCTGCTGGCCGGGCAAACGCCGGGGCGCAAGCACACCGTGGCCCATTACGTCGATACGCCGGAATTACTGCTGATGCGCCACGGCGCCGGCCTGCGCGTGCGCCGCAGCGGCGAAGCGTGGACACAGACCATGAAGGCGGGCGGCAGCGTGCAGAGCGGCCTGCACAGCCGCAACGAATGGGAAACGCCGGTCTCCGGCGCCCGCCCGCAGCTGGGCCGCCTGCGCAAGCAGATGGATGACGCACCCGAATGGCAGGCGCTGCTGGCCAAATCCGCTCTCAAGGACCAGCTGCAGACCCTGTTCACGGTCGAGGTGGAGCGCAGCCGCTGGGAACTGGCCTTCGAAGGCAGCCGCATCGAGCTGGTGCTCGATGTGGGACACATCATCTGTGGCGAGGCGCGCGAGCCGGTCAATGAAATCGAACTGGAGCTGCTGGAGGGCGAACCGGCCAGCCTGTTCCACGCCGCCCTGCAATTGCTGGACACCTTGCCGCTACACCTGAGCAATGCCAGCAAGGCCGAGCGCGGCTATGGGATGCTGCTGCAGCAGTTGCCCGCGCCGCACCACGCGGACCCCGTGCAGCTGGACCCGGAGGCCAGCACCGGAGAGGCTCTGCTGGCCATCGCCCACAACTGCCTGGCGCAAGTCCAGCACAATGAGGCCGCCGTCCTGGCCGGCGAAGGTGAAGGCGTGCACCAGATGCGGGTCGGGCTGCGCCGCCTGCGTTCCGCGCTCAAGCTGTTCGACGCCGTCGCGCCCTGCCCGCCAGAGCTGCAAGAGGAACTGTCATGGCTGGGCCAGGAACTGGGCGCCGCGCGCGACTGGGACGTGCTGGGCACATCGACCCTGGCCCAGGTCCCGGCTGCAGGGGCGTCCGATGGCGCCCTGCCAGGCGAGAGCGCCAAAGCCGGCCAGGCTGCCGCAACGCCGCGTGGCAAGGCGCAGGGCGGCGCGCGCGTGGCAAGCGGCGCGCCACGCGATGATGGCCAGGCAGGCCTGTCCGCCCTGGTGCGCGCCGAGGCCGACCAGCGGCGCACACAGGCGGCCGCCGCCCTGCGTTCGCCGCGCTATACCCGCCTGCAATTGACGCTGGCCCTGTGGCTGCTGGAACTGGAGTCGGCCCGTGCCGCCGCGCCGCTGTCCGAGCCGGCCATCGCCTACGCCCAGGAAGCGCTGGACCAGCTGCACCGCCGCCTGTTCAAGCGCGCCCGCCGCGCCCGGCACGGCGACGAGCAGGATGTGCATCGCCTGCGCATTGCCGCCAAGCGCGCCCGCTACGCGCTGGAATTCTTCCAGCCCCTGTACCGCGCCAAGGCCGCGCGACGCTACCTCAAGACCCTGGCCGGCCTGCAGGATGCACTGGGCCTGCACAACGACCTGGCCGTGGCCGGCGGCCTGCTGCGCGAGTTGGCCCAGCGCCAGCCACAGGCTGCGGCCGACATCGGCTACGCGCGCGGCTACCTTGCACGCCATCAGGCCGACGGCGCCCGCATCCGACGCGCCCACCGCCAGCTGTCTTCCCTCAAGCTGCCGCGCCCCGCCTGAGCAGCTGCGCAGGCCGGCAGCAGCCCCACGCCCTAGGCGCGCGTCCGCCTGCCCGCCCCGGCCCGCCCCTGCTGGCCCTCCAGCTCCTGCCGCACCAGGGCCTGGCCGTGCTCGGCCACGAAGTCCTGGAACGAAGCCGCCACCTTGGGGATGGGCTCGTCGCGCAAATGCATGATGTGCCAGTCCGCCTCCACCGGATGCTCGCGCATCGGCAGCACCGCCAGCAGGCCGGCCTCGAACTCCAGGGCGCAGGCGTGTACGGACAAAAAGCCCACACCCAGCCCGGCCGCCACCATGCGCTTGATGGCCTCGTTGCTGGACACCTCGGACCCAAAATCGAAACGGTGACCCTGTTCGCGGAACAGGCGCTCGATGGCGGTACGCGTGCCCGAACCGCGCTCGCGTACCAGCAGGTTGGATGCCATCACCTCGTCCAGCGTCACGCGCCGCTTGCGCATCAGCGCATGCCCGGGACTGGCCACGAACGCCATGGGATGGCGCGCGAAGCGGGCCGCCCGCAGGCGCAGCTCGCGCGGCGGGGTACCCATGATGGCCAGGTCGATTTCCTGGCGCGCCAGCATGCTGACGATCTCTGACCGGTTCCCCACCTGCAGCTTCAGGCGCACGTCGGGCCGCTCCAGCGTGAACGGCACCAGCAGCGGCGGCAGCAGGTGCTCGGCGGTCATCACCGCGCCTATGCGCAGGGTGCCGCTGGTGACGCCCTGCAGCGCCGCCAGTTCGTCGCCGGCCTGCTCCCACAAGTGCAGGATGCGCTCGGCGAAGGTCAGCATCACCTCCCCGGCCGCCGTCAGCTGCACGTTGCGGCCCACCTTGCGCGTGAGGGCCATGCCCGCCACCTGCTCCAGTGTGCGTAATTGCAACGATACGGCAGGCTGCGTGACGTGCAGCGCATCGGCCGCGCGCGACACGCTCTCGTGGCGCGCCACCAGCTGCAGCGCCTGCAGCTGGCGGAAACTGGCGTGATACATAAGGCGTTCCTTATCAATTGTTGAAAAACTTTAATTTTTCTTGGAATATTAACCGATTTATATTTAGAGGGCGTTCCAAAATGAGCGTGGCAAGGCGCGGCTACGAAGACAGTGCGCCTGCACGGCGAGGAGCTGCAACGCCGCCATGGTCATTTTGAAACGTCCTCTTAGCCTCATCCCCTCACCCACTGCGTAAGGTTCGCCATGAGCATAGACGTGATCTTCATCGGCCTGGACGGCGTTTTGTTCGACACCGAAGCCCAGCACCTGGCCGCCTGCAACGCGGCGCTGGCCGATTCCGGCCTCGCCCCCTGGACCCTGCCGGCCCTGCGCCTGGCGGCGCGCAGCCACGGCTACGCGCACGCCCTGTGCGGCGCGGTCGCCTCCGAACCGCTGGCGCGCGACCGCCGCTGGAAAGCCCGCCTGCTGGCCGATTGGGCGCGCCACTTCCAGCGCGAGATCACCTCCCGCGCCCCGCAGGCCGCGCGCGCCACCCTGGCCCTGATCGAGGAAGCGCGCGAAGCCGGCTGCAAGCTGTCCGTGATTTCCGACCTGCCGGCCGCCGCCAGCGCCGCCCTGCTGGAGCAAGCCTTTGGCGACGAGGTCACCAGCCTGTTCGCGGTGGTGGCCGGGGACGCCCGCTTCAAGGGTCCGGCCGGCACCGGCCCCTACGCACGCGCCCTGCACGCCATGGGCATCGCCCCGGCCGACGGCATCGCCATCGATACCTCGCTGACCGCGCTGCGCGCCGCCGAGGACAGCGGTTTGTGGACGGTGTCGGTGCCGCCCTGCGGCAGCGAAGCGGCGCGCGGCCGCCTGATCGGCTACCACGACCTGCGCGAACTGCGCATCAGCCCCTTCACCGCCAACCCGCAGGAGCGCGACGCCCTGGCCGCCTGACATCAACCGGCCAGCGGCAGGGTCAGCACGAAACGGGTGCCGGCCCCCAGCGTGCTCTCGACCTCGATGCGCCCGCGCAGCACGCCGTACACGATGTTGTAGACGATGTTCAGCCCCAGCCCGGAGCCGCCGCGTCCCAGCTTGGTGGTGAAGAAGGGATCGTAGATGCGGCCCAGGTGCTCGGGTGCGATGCCGTCGCCGTTGTCGCTGACGGTCAAGGTGACCTGGCCCGGCCCGGCGTGGCGCGCCGACAGCACGATCTCGCCCGCGCCGCGCCGCTCGAAGGCGTGCGTCAGGCCGTTGTTGATCAGGTTGATCAGGACCTGGCCCAGCGGACCGGGGAAGCTGTGCATTTCAATGTCGGCGGCAATCTCCTGGCGCACCGTGTGGCCGGACTTGCGGAAAGTGGGCGCCAGCACCAGCAGAATCTCGTTCACCAGGTCGGACAGCAGGAAGCTGCGGCTCTGCGAACTGGTGCGGTCCACCGCCACCTGCTTGAAGCTGGCCACCAGGTCCACCGCGCGGTGCAGGTTGCGCTGCACGATCTCGGTGCCATTGACGATATCCTGCACGAAGCCCGCCAGCGCGGAGCGCTTGACGCCCTCCTCGCAGGCCTGGCGGAACATGCGGGTCTGGTCGACCAGGGTACTGACCGCCAGCAGGCTGTTGCCGATCGGCGTATTCAGCTCATGCGCAACCCCCGCCACCAGGGCGCCCAGCGCGGCCAGCTTCTCGCTGCGCACCAGTTCATCCTGGGCCCGCTGCAAGGTCTCCAGCGAGGCCGCCAGTTCGCGGTTGGCGCCCTGCATCTGGGCTGTGCGCAGCTGCACCAGCTCCTCCAGCCGGTCGCGGTACTGCATCAGCTCGATCTCGACCTTCTTGCGCTCCGAGATGTCGGTCGAGACGCCGCCGATGGCCCACATCTCGCCGCGTTCGTCGCGCAGGCAGAATTTCTCGGACAAATAGGTATGCCACACGCCGCCGGCGTCGGGCACAGACTCTTCGTAGGTGTAGGCTTCGCTACATTCCAGCACGGCGCGGTCGCCCTCGTTGATGGTGCGCGCCGCTTCGGGCGGGAACAGCTCGGCGTCGCGCCGGCCCAGCGGATCGGGCGAACCGGGCGCCAGCAGTTCGCGGAAGCGCCGGTTCACCATCAGGTAGCGGCCCTGGGTATCCTTGATGTAGATCACGGCCGAGGACTTGTCGACGATGCTCTCCAGCAGCGACTGGCTGCGCCGCAGTTCGGCGTCGCGCGTCTCCACCGCCGACAGCATGCTGTTGAAGGCGCGCGCCAACTGGCCCACCTCGCCATCGCTGCCGCCCGGTACGCGCACGTCGTAGCGCTGCTCGCGCGTGACCTGGTCGGCCACCCGCGACAGCGCCTGCAGTTCGCGCTGCAAGGCCAGCTCGCGCCAGCCAGCACGGCGCTGCGGCCGCTGCCGCCGCTTCGCACCGCCCCGCATCTTCCCCACCGGCGTCGCGCCCATGGCCCGTCCTTTCGTGTGGCTTTGATTCTATCCCAAAGGCAAGCTCCCCCTGTTCCTGTGGCGCAACAGTAAATACAGTGAATTCATCGCAGCAGTCAAAAAAATGATCGCTGGCCAGTGCGGTTGTGCCGGCTTGCTTCCAAAGCTATACTCGGATGCAACAAAACCAGGGAAATAGCACCATGTCCGCCGTCTACCGCGCCGCCGCCGACTTCGCCAAGCTGAACCACCCGATGCGCGTGCCGCTCTCCGCCGAGATCCATTCGCGCCCCTTCCTGCAACTGCAATCGCCCGAGACCCTGACCCACTTTGCGCTCTACTGCGCCCAGGAGCAGCCCTCGCAAAAGGTGCACCGCGCCACCCAGCACCGCATCCTGCAGGAGCTATGCCAGCATTTCGGGGTGCCGGTGCCCCACGGCCAGGCGCGCTACTTCTACCACGACTTCGGCCGCTTCCGCCTGAAATGGGAGTGCCACACCGAATTCGCCACCTATACCTTCGTCGAGCAAGGCGATGCCGCGCTGGACTGGCAGCAAGCCTTCGAACAGGCCCCGCTGCAGCACGTGCCGCAGGACTGGCTGGCCAGCCTGCACGGCAAGATCATCGTGGCGGCCCACGTGGTGCTGACCAATAACGGGCGCGACCAGCCCACCGACCTGGACAGCCTGCGCCAGCTCTTCCAGGGCAAGTCCCTGGTCGGCAGCAGCGTGGGCAGCGGCGCCGAGGTGTGGACCGACTTCCTGATACAGCCGGACGGCTTCAGCCGCTTCGTGGTGCGCGACCTGGGCCTGCGCGAGTTCCAGGCCGGCCGCCTGGTCGGCCGCCTGCTGGAAATCGAAACCTACCGCACCATGGCCCTGCTGGGCCTGCCGCAGGCGGAAGCCACCCAGCCCGAGCTGAACGGCATCGAAAATGAATTGTCGGAACTGACCGCCAAGCTGGTGCAGGCAGACGACAATGGCGCCGAGGAGCGCGAGGAACAGGCACTGCTGAACCGCATCAGCGGCCTGGCCGCGAGGGTCGAAAAGCTGTCGGTGGCCAACAGCTACCGCTTCGCCGCCTCGCAAGCCTATTTCAGCCTGGTGCAGGCGCGCATCCACGAGCTGCGCGAGACGCGCACGGTGGGCATACCCACCCTGGCCGAATTCATGGGCCGCCGCCTGGCGCCGGCCATGCATACCTGTACCTCGGTGGCGCAGCGGCAGGAGACCCTGGCGCAGCGTATCGCGCGCGGCAACGACCTGCTGCGCACCCGCGTCAGCATCGAACAGGAACGCCAGAACCGCAAGATCCTGCAATCGCTGGACGCGCGCGCGGCCCAGCAGCTGCACCTGCAGCAGGCTGTCGAAGGCCTGTCGGTGGTGGCGATCTCCTACTACACCCTGGGCCTGGTGGGCTATGCCGGCAAGGCGCTCAAGTCGGCCGGGGTGCCGGTCAACCCGGACGTGCTGACCGGGATGGCGGTGCCGGTGGTGCTGGCCGGCGTCTGGCTGGGCTTGCGCAAGCTGCACAAGCAGCTGACTTCAGCCGCCAGTGGCCTGGCCAAGCGCGGCAGAAATTGAACCCTCGTCCGGCAGCGCGTTGAGCTGCTCGCCGGCGGTCTCTGTCCACACCTCGGCAAAGCGGCCGGCCAGGAAGCTGGCGATGCGTTCCTGGGTCGCGGCCAGGTAGGGAATGTTCAGGTGGTCGGAATCGGGCACGATTTCGTCCGCGTGCAGCAGCGGCCCCAGGCGCTCCACCAGCAGGTCGGTGTGGGCATGCGGCACCACATCGTCCACCGCCGCGCGCAGCACATAGGTCGGCGCCTTCAGCAATGCGGCGTGCTTGACCGACTCGAAGCGGTGCTTGAGCACGTATTCGATGGGAATCGCGCGGAACTTGCGCTTGGCCAGTGACAGGATGGAATCGTAAGGGGTGATCAGCACCACCGAATGGGCGTCGCAACGCTGCGCCACCTGCACCGCCACCCCGGTGCCCAGGCTGCGGCCCACCACCGCCACCCGCCCGGCATCGACGTGATGGCGGTCGGCCAGCCACTGGTACAGCATGCAGCCGTCCGCAATCAGGTGTTCCTCGGCCGGGTCGCCGTGGGAATCGCCGTAGCCGCGGTAGTTTACGGCCAGCACCGCCATGCCGGGGAACAGGCTGCCGGCGTCGCGCGCCACCCACGACACTTCCTCCGAGCGCCCGCCGAAATACACCACGGCCGGATGCGGTCCGCGCTCGTACGGCGTCATCAGCCAGCCGTGCAAACGGGTGCCATCCTTGGAGCGCAGCAGGATTTGCCGGGTGCGGTGGCCGCTGCTGGCCGGCCGGTCGACCTCGCGTTTGTTGACCGGGTTGAACAGGATGCGCTTCTGGTTGGCCGCCACGGCCGCCGTCAATCCGGCCCAGGCCAGGCCGGCCAATCCCGCCAGCAGCCTGATTTTATTGATGCGTTTCATGTTTCGACTCTACTCTCGTTGCTTGCCGCTATTGTACGTTAGCGCACATAAAACTTGTATTTTCAACCATGCGCCATGCTTCCCCGTATCATGGTAGCTTGATTTCTTTTTGCTAGGAATATCGCCATGCGCGCCGACTTGTTTTCAGTCCGCCCCGACCTGAGACGGGCACAAACCGTGGATCAGGGGATCGCCCTGATCGAAAGCCATGGGCGCGCCGTCGCCTCGGCCTTCCTGGTGGGCGCCAACGTGCCGTTCAGCGTGATCGCACGGGTGCTGTCAGAACCGCCATCACGCCGCCGCGCCGGTCCGCGCCACTGACGGCGGCACGCCGGGCCAGATCCATCGGCGTCACCAAGGGGGCGTCCCCAAGGGCGGGGCCCAAGGGCGAGACCCAAGGGCGGGAGTATAATCCGCGCTTTTGAGCGCCGCGCACCGCCATGTCCACTACCGTCCCGCCATCGCCAGGCCGTCCGGCCGTCGTCCTGCTGCACAGTTCCATGAGTTCGCGCGCCCAGTGGGCCGAGCTGTGCGCCTTGCTGGCTGACCGCTACGAGTGCCACGCCATCGACCTGCTGGGCTATGGCGAGGCGCCCTTCCCGGCCGGCCCTGCGGCCGATTTCTCGCTGGCGGTGGAAGCCGGCGCGGCAGCGGCCGCCATCGATGCGCAGCTGGGCCCGCAGCGCCCCTTCCACCTGGTCGGACACTCCTACGGCGGCGCCACCGCGCTGCGGCTGGCGCGCCAGATGGGCGCACGCATCCTGTCGCTGGCCGTGTTCGAACCGGTGGCCTTCCACCTGCTGGAGCGCGGCGACCGGGCCCGCGCCGAAATCGAGGACGTCACCGCGCGCATCGCGGCGGCCGCCACGCCGCGCGACGCCACCCGCATCTTCATCGATTACTGGAACCGTCCCGGCGCCTTCGACGGCGCGCCGCCGGCCGTGCAGGACCGCTTCGTCGCCCAGATCGCCAAGGTCATGCTGGACTTCCAGGCCCTGATCGGCGACCCGGCCAGGCTGGCTGGTCTGGCCGCGCTGGAGATGCCGGCGCTGGTGCTGTCCGGACAAAGCAGCCCGCCGTCGACGCGCCATCTGGCGCAGCAGCTGGCCGCCGTGCTGCCGCACGCCAGCCATGCCGAAACGCGCGGCGGCCACATGGCGCCGATCACGCACGCGGCCGCCGTCAACCCGCACCTGATTGCATTCCTGGACCGCCAGGGCGAAAAAAAACCGGGCGCGCAGCCCGGTTTCTGATGCTACCCGCTTAGCGCTTGCGCGGCGGCGGCAGGTCCGTGCACGAACCTTCGTACACCTCGGCCGCCATGCCGATCGACTCGCCCAGGGTCGGGTGCGGGTGGATGGTCTTGCCGATGTCCACGCCGTCCGCGCCCATCTCGATGGCCAGCGCGATCTCGCCTATCATGTCGCCGGCATGGGTGCCGACGATGGTGCCGCCGATGACGCGGTGGGTCTCGGCGTCGAACAGCAGCTTGGTGAAGCCCTCGGCGCGGCCGTTGGCCACCGCGCGGCCGCTGGCGGCCCACGGGAAGTGGCCCTTCTCGACCTTGATGCCCTTGGCCTTGGCCTCGTCTTCCGTGATGCCGGCCCACGCCACTTCCGGATCGGTGTAGGCCACCGACGGTATCACCTTCACATCGAAGTGCGACTTCTGGCCGGCGGCGGCTTCGGCCGCCACGTGGCCTTCGTGCACCGCCTTGTGCGCCAGCATGGGCTGGCCCACCAGGTCGCCGATGGCGAAAATGTGCGGCACGTTGGTGCGCATCTGGCTGTCGACCGGGATGAAGCCGCGCTCGGTGACGGTCACGCCGGCCTTGTCGGCGGCGATCTTCTTGCCGTTCGGGCTGCGGCCCACGGCCACCAGCACCAGGTCGTACAGCTGCGGCGCCGGCGCGGTGGCGCCCGCCTCGGCGGCCTCGAAGCTGACCTTGATCCCTTCGGGCAGCGCTTCCACGGCCACCGTCCTGGTCTTGGTCATGATGTTATCGAAGCGCTTCTCGTTGTACTTCTGCCAGACCTTGACCGCGTCGCGGTCGGCGCCCTGCATCAGGCCGTCCATCATCTCGACCACGTCGATGCGCGCGCCGAAGGTGGAGTACACGGTGGCCATTTCCAGGCCGATGATGCCGCCGCCGATGACCAGCATGCGCTTCGGGATCTGGCGCAGTTCCAGCGCGCCGGTGGAATCGACGATGCGCGGGT
This sequence comes from Duganella kummerowiae, assembly GCF_053572355.1. Taxonomy (NCBI): domain Bacteria; kingdom Pseudomonadati; phylum Pseudomonadota; class Betaproteobacteria; order Burkholderiales; family Oxalobacteraceae; genus Duganella; species Duganella kummerowiae. The sequence goes on along the minus strand of NZ_JBKFEH010000009.1, from coordinate 547,458 downwards.
CTTCCGGCACGAAAGGCAGCTTCACCACCGAGGAACCGGCGGCAATGATGGCCTGCTTGAACTGCACCACCTTCTTGCTGCCGTCGGCGGCCGTCACTTCGATGTGGTTGGCGCTGATGAACTGGCCCACGCCCTGCACCACGCTGACCTTGCGCGCCTTGGCCATGCCGGCCAGGCCGTTGGTCATGGTGGAGATCACGTTTTCCTTGTACTTGCGCACGCCGTCGATATCGATCTCGGGCTTGGCGAAGGTGATACCGCTCTTGGACAGGTGCGCGGTCTCGTCGACCACGGCGGCCAGGTGCAGCAGCGCCTTGGACGGGATGCAGCCCACGTTCAGGCACACGCCGCCCAGGGTCGAATAGCGCTCGACGATGACGGTGTTCAGGCCCAGGTCGGCGGCGCGGAAGGCGGCCGAGTAGCCGCCCGGGCCGCCGCCCAGCACCATCATGTCGACATTGAAGTCGACCTGGCCGCTGAACGAGCCGGCCACCGGGGCCGGCGCAGGTGCGGCGGCGGCAGGAGGTGCAGAGGCAGGTGCGGCGGCAGGCGCCGGTGCGGGAGCGGGAGCGGCGGCAGCGCCGGCGCTTTCCTCCACCAGCAGCACGACCACGCCTTCCTTGACCTTGTCGCCCACCTTGACCTTGAGTTCCTTGACCACGCCGGCGCGGTCGGACGGGATCTCCATCGAGGCCTTGTCGGACTCCACGGTGATCAGCGACTGGTCGGCCTTGATGGTGTCGCCCACCTTCACCATCACTTCGATCACTTCGACTTCGCTGAAGTCGCCGATGTTGGGTACTTTGACTTCTACAGTGCTCATCAATGGCTCCTTACAGCAAGACTTTGCGCATGTCGCCCAGCACTTCGCTCAGGTACACAGCGAAGCGCGCTCCCATCGCGCCGTCGATCACGCGGTGATCGTAGGACAGCGAGGTGCCCATCATCAGGCGCGGCTGGAAGGCCTTGCCATCCCATACAGGCTTGATGGAGGCCTTGGACAGGCCCAGGATGGCCACTTCCGGCGCATTCACGATAGGCGTGAAGTGGGTGCCGCCTATCCCGCCCAGCGACGAGATGGTGAAGGTGGCGCCCTGCATGTCGGCCGGTTTCAGCTTGCCTTCGCGGGCCTGCAGCGACAGCTCGGTCATCTCGCGGGCGATCTGCGACACCGATTTCTGGTCGGCGTTCTTGATCACGGGGACCACCAGGCCGTTCGGCGTGTCGGCGGCGAAGCCGATGTTGTAGTACTTCTTCAGGATCAGGTTCTCGCCCTTGGCGTCCAGGGACGAGTTAAACGCCGGGAATTTCTTCAGCGCGGCCACCGAAGCCTTGATCACGAAGGCCAGCATGGTCAGCTTGGCGGCATCCTTGTTCTTGGCGTTGGCGTTGTTGGTGTCGACGCGGAACTGCTCCAGGTCGGTGACGTCCGCCTCGTCGAACTGCGTGACGTGCGGGATCTGCACCCAGTTGCGGTGCAGGTTGGGACCGGAAATCTTCTTGATGCGCGACAGCGGCTGCAGCTCGGTTTCGCCGAACTTGCTGAAGTCCAGCGACGGCCATGGCAGCAGGTTCAGGCCCGCGCCGCCACCAGCGGCGGCAGCGGCCACCGGCGCGGCGGCGGCGCCGCTGATCACGCCCTTGACGTAGCTCTGCACGTCGGCCTGGGTGATGCGGCCTTTCGGACCGCTGCCCGGCACCTTGCCCAGGTCCACGCCCAGTTCGCGGGCGAACTTGCGTATCGAGGGCGAGGCGTGCGCCAGCTTGCCGGTGGCGACCGAACCTGCCGAAGCAGCGGCGGCAGGAGCCGGTGCGGCCGGGGCAGCGGCAGGCGCGGCGGCAGGAACAGGAGCAGAAGCAGGAGCCGGTGCGGCGGCTGCGGCCTGGGCGGCGGCAGCAGGTGCAGCAGGTGCGGCAGCACCGCCGGCGGCTTCCACCACCAGCACCAGCGAACCCTCGGCAACCTTGTCACCCACCTTGACCTTGATTTCCTTGACCACGCCGGCGGTGCTGGCCGGGATTTCCATCGAGGCCTTGTCGGATTCCACCGTGATCAGCGACTGGTCCACCTTGATGGTGTCGCCCACCTTGACCAGCACTTCGATGACTTCCACTTCCTTGAAGTCGCCGATGTCCGGCACCTTGACTTCCACCGGACCGCCGGCGGCGGCCGGGGCCGCAGCCGGGGCTGCAGCAGCGGCGGGCGCCGGGGCTGCGGCGGCAGGGGCCGGAGCGGCGGCCGGCGCGGCGGCGGCGCCATCGGCCTCCACCAGCAGCAGCAGCGAACCTTCGGCGACCTTGTCGCCCACCTTGATCTTGATTTCCTTGACGATGCCGGCGGCGCTGGACGGAATCTCCATCGAGGCCTTGTCCGACTCCACCGTGATCAGGGACTGGTCGACCTTGATGGTGTCGCCCACCTTGACCATCACTTCGATGACTTCGACTTCCTTGAAATCGCCGATATCCGGGACTTTAACTTCCACAATGCTCATAGCGTTTGCTCCGTATTCTCGTTATTGGGTCACCGGATTGGGTTTGTTCGGGTTCAGGCCGTACTTGGCGATGGCTTCCTCCACCACCGACACCGGCACCTTGCCTTCTTCCGACAGCGACTTCAGGGCGGCCACGGTGATGTAGTAGCGGTTCACCTCGAAGAATTCACGCAGCTTGACGCGGCTGTCCGAGCGGCCGAAGCCGTCGGTGCCCAGCACGCGGTAGGTGCGGTCCTTGGGCATGTACGGACGCACCTGCTCGGCGAACATGCGCACGTAGTCGGTGGTGGCGATGATCGGGCCTTCGCTGTCCTTCAGCACCGTGGTGGCGTACGGCACGCGCGGTTCCTTGTTCGGATTGACCAGGTTCCAGCGCTCGGCGTCCTGGCCGTCGCGCGCCACCAGGGTCAGCGAAGGAGCGGACCACACGTCGGCGGCGATGTTCCAGTCGTTCTTCAGCAGTTCCTGGGCGAATTGCGATTCGCGCAGGATGGTGCCGGAGCCGATCAGCTGCACGCGCTGCTTGAGCGATTTATCCCCTTCCTGCAGCAGGTACAGGCCTTTCAGGATGCCCTCTTCCTGGCCCGGCTTCAGGCCCGGATGCGGGTAGTTCTCGTTCATGATGGTGATGTAGTAGAACACATCTTCCTGTTCCGTCACCATGCGGCGCAGGCCGTCCTGCACGATCACCGCCAGTTCATGCGCGAAGGTGGGGTCGTAGGGCACGCAGTTGGGGATGGTGGCGGCCAGGATATGGCTGTGGCCATCCTCGTGCTGCAGGCCTTCGCCGTTCAGCGTGGTGCGGCCGGCGGTGCCGCCCATCAGGAAGCCGCGTGCGCGCATGTCGCCGGCGGCCCAGGCCAGGTCGCCGATACGCTGCATGCCGAACATCGAGTAGAACGTGTAGAACGGGATCATCACGCGGTTGTTGGTCGAGTACGAGGTCGCGGCGGCGATCCACGAGCTCATGCCGCCCGCTTCGTTGATACCCTCCTGCAGGATCTGGCCGGCCTTGTCTTCGCGGTAGTACATCACCTGGTCTTTATCGACCGGCTCGTACAGCTGGCCCTGCTGGTTGAAGATGCCGATCTGGCGGAACAGGCCTTCCATGCCGAAGGTGCGCGACTCGTCCACCAGGATGGGGACGATGCGCTGGCCCAGGCTGGAATCCTTCAGCAGCGCGGTGATGATGCGCACGAACGATTGCGTGGTCGAGATTTCACGGCCTTCGGCGGTGGCGTCCAGCACGTTCTGGAAGGTGCTCAGCGGCGGCACCACCAGGGTTTCATCGGCCTTCTGGCGGCGGTGCGGCAGGTAGCCGCCCAGCGCGGCGCGGCGCTCGTGCAGGTACTTGATCTCGGGCGCGTCGTCGGACGGCTTGAAGAACGGGATCTCGGCCAGCTTGTCGTCCGGGATGGGGATGTTGAAGCGGTCACGCATTTCGCGGATGGCTTCATCGTCCAGCTTCTTGGTCTGGTGCGCGGTGTTGCGCGCCTCGCCGGACTTGCCCATGCCGAAGCCCTTGACGGTCTTGACCAACAGCACAGTGGGCTGGCCCTTGTGTTCCTGCGCGACCTTGAAGGCGGCGTAGATCTTGTGCGGATCGTGGCCGCCGCGGGTCAGGCGCCAGATGTCGTCGTCGCTCATGTTGGCGACCATTTCCAGCAGCTTGGGATGCTTGCCGAAGAAGTGCTTGCGCACGTAGGCGCCATCCTTGGCCTTGTAGTTCTGGTATTCGCCGTCCACGGTTTCCATCATGACGCGCTGCAGGATGCCGTCCTTGTCCTTGGCCAGCAGGGCGTCCCAGCCCGGGCCCCAGACCACCTTGACCACGTTCCAGCCGGCGCCGCGGAAGTCCGCTTCCAGTTCCTGGATGATCTTGCCGTTGCCGCGCACCGGACCGTCCAGGCGCTGCAGGTTGCAGTTGACGACGATGACCAGGTTGTCCAGGCGTTCGCGCGCGGCCATGCCGATGGCGCCCATCGATTCCGGTTCGTCCATCTCGCCGTCGCCGCAGAAGGCCCACACCTTGCGGTTGGCGGTGTCGGCGATGTTACGGGCGTGCAGGTACTTCAGGAAGCGCGCCTGGTAGATGGCCATCAGCGGGCCCAGGCCCATGGACACGGTGGGGAACTGCCAGAAGTCCGGCATCAGTTTCGGGTGCGGATACGAGGACAGGCCCTTGCCGTCCACTTCGCGGCGGAAGTTCAGCAGCTGTTCTTCGCTCAGACGGCCTTCCAGAAAGGCGCGCGCGTACACGCCGGGCGAGGAGTGGCCCTGGATGTACAGCAGGTCGCCGCCGTGGTTTTCGGTGGGGGCGTGCCAGAAGTGGTTGAAGCCTATGCCCAGCATGTTGGCCAGCGAGGCGAAGGACGACAGGTGGCCGCCCAGGTCGCCGTCGGCGCGGTTGGCCTTGACCACCATGGCCATGGCGTTCCAGCGCATCCAGGAGCGCAGGCGCTCCTCGTATTCCAGGTTGCCGGGGCAATGCGCCTCCAGGTGGGCCGGGATGGTGTTGACGTAGGCAGTATTGGCGGAGAAGGGAATCTGGGCGCCGCGGCGGCGGGCCAGGTCGACCAGGCGCTCCATCAGGTAATGCGCGCGCTCCGGGCCTTCCTGTTCCAGCACCGCTTCCAGTGCCTCCAACCATTCTTTGGTTTCTTGCGAATCAGGATCGTTGGCGGTGAGCGCCGTAACCTGGTCGAGTTGAGCTGACATTGTGAGTCTCCTGTGTGATTGCCCGATTCCTGAAACGCCGTCGGACAGGTGGCGCTGATTATTTACCAATACTTCAATGGGTGCAGCGATTCTAGCAGTCCTTTTTTGCTTTTTCAAATTACGGTAAGTGATTTTACAATGTGAAATTTACCTTGATTTTTGGCGAATTTGTGTTGTGCGATGCAGCATGGACAGCGGGCCGGAAATGGCGCTGCCCATTTATAATGCGGTTTTCCTCTCCACCCGCCTATTACCATGTCTGCCCAACTGATCGACGGAATCGCCCTCTCCCAAAAACTGCGCGCCGAAATTGCTGCACGTGCGGCCAAACTGACTGCCGAAGGCAGGCAACCCGGCCTGGCCGTGATCCTGGTCGGCGAAGACCCCGCCAGCCACGTGTACGTGCGCAACAAGGTCAAGGCCTGCGGCGACGTCGGTTTCCATTCGGTGCTGGAAAAGTACGACGCCGACCTGACCGAGGCCGCCCTACTGGACCGTATCGCCGCCCTGAACGCCGATCCGTCCATCCACGGCATCCTGGTGCAGATGCCCCTGCCCAAGCACATCGATCCCACCAAGGTGATCGAAGCCATTTCCACCTCCAAGGACGTGGACGGCTACTCGGTGCTGAGCGCCGGCGAACTGATGACCGGCCTGGACGGCTTCCGCCCCTGCACCCCCTACGGCTGCATGAAGCTGATCGAATCCACCGGCCTCGACCTGCGCGGCAAGCACGCCGTGGTGATTGGCCGCAGCAACACGGTCGGCAAGCCCATGGCCCTGCTGCTCTTGCAAGCCAACGCCACCGTCACCATCTGCCATAGCGCCACCCCGGACCTGGGCGTGTACACCCGCCAGGCCGACGTGGTGGTGGCCGCCGTCGGCCGCCGCAACGTGCTGACCGCCGACATGGTCAAGCCCGGCGCGGTGGTGATCGACGTCGGTATGAACCGCGACGACGCCGGCAAGCTGTGCGGCGACGTGGATTTTGCAGGCATCAAGGAAGTGGCGTCGCACATCACGCCGGTGCCGGGCGGCGTCGGTCCGATGACCATTACCATGTTGCTGATGAACACGGTGGAAGCGGCCGAACGCAAGTAAGCTCAACAATATAGGAACTGACGATGACCAACGATGCCCTGAACCCGCTGCTCGACTTTACCGGCCTGCCCCGCTTCGACCTGATCAAGGCCGAGCACGTCACCCCCGCCATCGCCCACCTGCTGGCCGCCAGCCGCCAGGTGGTGGCGCAGTTGGAGGCACCGCTGGAAGCGCCGGCGGAGCAGGTCAGCTGGGCCAACTTCGTGGCACCGCTGGAAAACAGCACCGAGCTGCTGGGCCGGGCCTGGGGCATCGTCAGCCATTTGAACAATGTGGTGGACACGCCCGAGCTGCGCGCGGCCTACAACGAGAACCAGCCCAAGGTGACCGAGTTCTGGACCGCCCTGGCCCAGAACGAAGCCCTGTTCGCCAAGTACAAGGCGCTGCGCGCCAGCGCCGAATTCGCCACCCTGTCGCCGGCCCGCCAGCGCATCATCGAGAACGCCATCCGCGATTTCCGCATGGGCGGCGCCGAACTGCCAGCCGAACAAAAGGAACGCTTTGCCGCCATCCAGGAGGAGCACGCGGCCACCTCGACGCGCTTCTCGGAAAATGTGCTGGACGCCACCAACGACTACAAGCTGCTGGTGGAAAACGAAGCGGACCTGGCCGGCCTGCCGGACGACGTCAAGCAAGCCGCGCGCGCCGCCGCCGAGAAGGATGGCAAGCAGGGCTGGCAATTCTCGCTGCACTTCCCGTCCTACTTCCCGGTGCTGCAGTTCGCCGACAAGCGCGAACTGCGCGAGACCGTGTACCGCGCCAACGCGACCAAGGCCTCCGGGCAGGGCACCATGTTCAGCGAGAAGGACAAGTGGGACAACAGCGCCAACATCGACACCCTGCTGCGCCTGCGCAGCGAGGAAGCGCAACTGCTGGGCTACAAGAACTTCGCCGAAGTCTCGCTGGTGCCCAAGATGGCGCAAAGCCCCGAGCACGTGATCGAGTTCCTGGAAGACCTGGCGCGCCGCGCCCGCCCCTACGCCGAGCGCGACATGGAAGAGCTGCGCCAGTTCGCCCGCGAGGAACTGGGCCTGGATGAGCTGCAGGCCTGGGACGTGCCCTATGCCTCGGAAAAACTGCAGGAACGCCGCTACGCCTTCTCGGCCCAGGAAGTGAAGCAATACTTCCCCGAGCCCAAGGTGGTGGACGGCCTGTTCCGCCTGATCCAGAAGCTGTTCACGGTGGAGATCAAGCCGGACGTGGCCACTGTCTGGCATCCGGACGTGCGCTTCTACCGTATCGAGCGCGACGGCAAGCTGGTGGGCCAGTTCTACCTCGACCTGTACGCCCGCGCCGGCAAGAGCGGCGGCGCCTGGATGGACGACGCGCGCGGCCGCCGCGTCAACCACGAGGGCCAGCTGCAAACCCCGGTGGCCTACCTGACCTGCAATTTCACGGAACCGGCCACGGTGGACGGCCGGCTGCAGCCCTCCCTGTTCACGCACGATGAAGTGATCACCCTGTTCCACGAATTCGGCCACGGCCTGCACCACATGCTGACCCAGGTCGACGAGCTGGCCGTGTCCGGCATTGCCGGGGTTGAGTGGGACGCGGTCGAGCTGCCCTCGCAATTCATGGAAAACTTCTGCTGGGAGTGGGAAGTGCTGTCGCACATGACCGCCCATGCAACGACCGGCGAACCGTTGCCGCGCGCCCTGTACGACAAGATGCTGGCCGCCAAGAACTTCCAGTCCGGCATGCAGACCCTGCGCCAGGTCGAGTTCGCCCTGCTGGACATGCATTTGCACTACGACTACGTGCCGGGGGGCGAGCGCAGCGTGCAGCAGGTGATAGACGAAGTCCGGCGCCAGTTCGCGGTGGTGATCCCACCCGCGTTCAACCGCTTCCAGAATTCCTTCGGCCACATCTTCGCCGGCGGCTATGCGGCCGGCTACTACAGCTACAAGTGGGCCGAGGTGCTGTCGGCCGACGCCTATGCAGCCTTCGAGGAAGCCCAGGCCCTGGGCGGCGGCGCGCTGACCGCCGACACCGGCCTGCGCTTCCAGCGCGAAATCCTGGCCGTGGGCGGTTCGCGGCCGGCGCTTGAGTCGTTTACCGCCTTCCGTGGCCGCGAACCCAGCATCGACGCCCTGCTGCGCCACAGTGGAATGGCCGCCTGATCTGTTATGACGCGCATCGATTTCCACACCAACATCCCGGACAAGATCGCCTACGCCTGCCGCCTGGTGCGCAAGGCCTGGGGGGCGAAACACCGCATCGTGCTGCTGGCCGACGATGAGGAACAGCTGGCGCAACTGGACGCGGCGATGTGGACATTTTCCGCCACCGATTTCCTGCCGCACGTGCTGGCGGGCGATACGCTGGCGGGCCAGACGCCGATCATTCTTACCGACAACGATGAGGCGGAAATGCCACATACGGAATTGCTGGTGAATATATCAAGACGTATGCCTGGCTGCGTCGACCGTTTTGAGCGCATGATAGAAGTCATATCCTCCGATGAGGACGATGCGGCTGCCGGCCGCAAGCGCTACGTCGCCTACAAGCAGCAAGCCTACCCTCTTACTCACTTTGTCGCAGGAAAATCATGAGCCAAGCCCACACGTTTGACGCCAGCATCCCTGTCTTGACCGAAGTCCTCAAAGCCGAGCCCTTGCGCGATGAATTACTGCCCGGCGAAACGCCGCAGGAAGCGCGCACCGCCATGCGCGTCAGCAAGCGCAGCGAACAGGCGGCGCACTTGGAGGCCGCCGCCGTCGAACAGTGGGGCCAGGAGGAATGGGCCGCGCTGGAACACCGGCTGGCCGAGCGCATCCTGCACCAGCTGCACAGCCGGGTCGATTTCGTGCTGGAGCAGCGCATCAAGGACAGCATGGCCGAGGTGCTGACCCACGCGCTGCAAGGCCTGACCCAGGAGATCCGCGTCGGCCTGCACGACACGCTGGAAAAAATCGTGGCGCGCGCCGTGTCGCAGGAACTGACCCATTTGCAAGCCCAGAAGAAGTAATAGAAGAAGTAATTCCTGCCGCGCGCCGGCCTTCGCTCCGGCGCGCATACTCGGTGCATACACCGCACCAATTTCGCATTCCGCGCCACAAAATGGGGCAACTTTCACCTGGCGCGTAAAACCCTGCAAACGCTGCTTTGCGCTGCGGATAATTTGTTGTATTTTCTGACCTCATACCACCACCCACTCACTGGAGAGACCGTATGCAGTTCAACACCAAGTTCATTCCACTTGCCATCGCCCTCGCCTTCGCGGGCAGCGCCGGCGCGCAGGAAACGATCAAGATCGGCCACGTGGGCCCCATCTCCGGTCCGTCCGCGCACCTGGGCAAGGACAATGAAAACGGCGCCAAGATGGCGGTCGAAGAGCTGAACGCCAAGGGCTTCAAGATCGACGGCAAGCCGGTCAAATTCGTGCTGCAGTTGGAAGACGACGGCGCCGATCCCAAGCAGGGCACGGCAGTGGCGCAGAAGCTGGTGGACGCCAAGGTCAAGGGCGTGATCGGCCACCTCAATTCCGGCACCTCCATCCCCGCCTCCAAGATTTACTACGACGCCGGCATCCCCCAGATCTCCCCCTCCACCACCCAGACCAAGTACACCCAGCAGGGCTTCAACACCGCTTTCCGCGTAGTGGCCAACGACGCCAAGCTGGGCGGCACGCTGGGCAAATACGCCATCGAGAAACTGGGCGCCAAGAAAATCGCCATCATCGACGACCGCACCGCCTACGGCCAGGGCGTGGCCGAGGAATTCGCCAAGGGCGCCAAGAAAGCGCTGCCCGGCGTGCAGATCGTGGCCAAGGAGTTCACCACCGACAAGGCCACCGACTTCAACGCCATCCTGACCACCATCAAGGGCAAGAATCCCGACCTGGTGTTCTTCGGCGGCATGGACTCGGTGGGCGGTCCGCTGCTGCGCCAGCTGCGGGCGCTGGGCATCAAGGCCAAGTACATGGGTGGCGACGGCATCTGCACCGAAGCCCTGCCCAAGCTGGCCGGCAACACCGACGACGTGGTGTGCGCGGAAGCGGGCGGCGTGACGGCCGACCAGGCCAAGGCCATGGAAGACTTCCAGGCCCGCTACAAGAAAAAATACAATGCCGACGTACAGCTGTATTCGCCCTACGTGTACGACGCCGTCATGACCATGGCCACCGCCATGGCCGAAGCCAAGTCGGCCGAGCCGGCCAAATACCTGCCGGTGCTGGCCAAGATCAAGTACCAGGGCGTGACCGGCCTGATCAGCTTCGACGCCAAGGGCGACATCAAGGACGGCGCCCTGACCCTGTTCACCTACAAGGACGGCAAGAAGACCAAGATCGAAGTGGTGAAATAAGCTCCGCTATCGACACGGAATGCCGCCCAGCGCAAAGCGGGCGGCATTTTTTTGTTCCACCATGATCCTGCACAGGAGGAGTCATGGTAAATATCAAGGAAGTTCATCCGGCGGACCCGGCGCTGCTGCTGGGAGACATACGCGCACTGATAGAAACAGCCCGCCGGCGTGCGGCGACGGCGGTCAACAGCGAGCTGACCATGCTGTACTGGCGCATCGGTCAGCGCATCCACTCAACCATACTGGACGGCCGGCGCGCCGGCTACGGCAAGGAAATACTGTCAGGGCTGGCAGCCCGGCTGACAGTGGAATATGGCGATGGTTTTTCCGCCAAAAATCTGGGGCGAATGATGCAATTCGCCGTTACTTTTCCAGATGAGGCAATTGTCGTATCACTGATACGACAATTGGCGTGGACACATTTTATTGCGCTAATCCCGCTAAAGACCCGCACCAACGGGAATTCTACGCCCATATGGCCAGCACCGAGAACTGGAGTGTGCGCACCCTGCGCGAACGCATCGGCTCCATGCTATACGAGCGGACGGCACTTTCCAACAAGCCCGATGAACTGATCGAGCAAGAGCTCACCGCCTTGCGTGACACCGAGCGCATGTCACCCGAGATGCTGATGCGCGATCCTTACATCCTCGATTTCCTCGGCCTGCAAGACACCTGGCACGAAAGCGATCTGGATACGGCGATCATCCGCGACATGGAATCGTTCATGCTGGAACTTGGCGCGGGCTTCACCTTCGTCGCGCGTCAGAAGCGCATACAGATCGACGACGAGGACTTCCACCTCGACCTGCTGTTCTACAACCGCAAACTGCGGCGGCTGGTGGCCATAGAACTGAAGGTTGGCGAATTCAAGGCGGCGTACAAAGGCCAGATGGAACTCTACCTGCGCTGGCTGGACAAGCACGAGCGCGAACCGGACGAGGCCCCGCCGCTGGGCATCATCCTCTGCACCGGCAAGAAAGCCGAGCAGATCGAACTGCTGGAACTCGACAAGTCCGGCATCCACGTCGCCGAATACCTGACCGCACTGCCCCCGCGCGAATTGCTAAAGGAACGCCTGCGGCAGTCAGCGGCGCGGGCGCGCCACCTGCAATTCGCCAAGAAAAACCGTTAGCCCCGGAATGACCGTCACCTGCGCCTTGCTCGTTGCTTGTTTTACCTCTAAATCCCCATTTCCAGCAGCCCTAAAGTGAATATCCCGCTGACTCGCTCAGCAATGTTCATGGAAGACAAAATGGGATACAAATACGAGAAGGTGGACGATCTTGACGGCCATGACCTGGTTGGTTCACATCAATGCGTGGCGCTGGTGCAGCTCTACGCGAACGCACCGGTTACCAGCGCCTGGCGCCAGGGCGACCCCGTGTTCAAAAACAACTCGATAAAAAAGGGAACTGCGATTGCGACCTTCGTCAAGGGCCGTTACCAGAACCATAGCCACGGGAATCATGCGGCGATATTCCTGCGTCAAGCTACAAACGGCATTTGGGTCATGGACCAGTGGAAGACAAAGAAAGATCACATTATCTCGCCGCGCCTCATCAAGTCGCTGGGGGTCGACAAGCAGGGGAAATTCATATTCCCCAGCGACAACGCAGACGCGTTCTTTGTCATTGAATGATGCGTACCCTTTTTCTGACTTTGCTGGTACTCTCGGCAACCGCCGACTCGGCTGCTGCGCCTGCGCAGCAATATGTTTGTCCGGCCTCGATTCCCGTCTCGGTAAAGGCTAATGCGGGCAACGGCTGGATCCCGCACGTGGCATCCGACCTCTACCTTAACTCCGCGACCCCGATCAGCGGCCCACCCGAAATGAAGGCGGATCTGGCCGATTACCTCAGCCGGCCAGGCAAGAAAGAGTGGTCGTATACCTATGACCTGGCTCGCCCGTTCCCAGATGGAAAATGGCTGGAATGCGGATACGGCACGCATAATGAAGTAACGCTCTCCCGCCGGCTTCCGGATACTGTGAAGCAGTGCATCTTCACGTACCGCAAAGGCGCAAGAGCTGGGCAGCATGAAATCCGCATCAGTTGCCAGTAAAAGCTCAGCGATCATGGGCGTGGCAGCCAGCCCAGGCTGGCGCCGTCCACGCTTTGGATGTAGAGGCGGCCCGGGAGTTCGGTGGCGCCGGTGGTCTGCGGGGAGTGGCCGCTGGGGTCTTGCAGGTCGGCGACCACCGTGCCGTCTTCCTTGAAGGCGAACACGTGGCCGTAGGGTTTCGGTTCCGGCCACAGCGCGCGGGGGACGCGCAGCATCACGCGGCGCAGGAAAGGGCGTTCGGCCATCTTGTCGAGGTCGTTGCGCGGGCCGGCGAGGCCGGCCCAGATATGGCCATCCTGCCCGCGCGTCAGGTTGTCCGGAAAGCCGGGCAGGTTGTCCAACAGCACGCGGGCAAGTGGCGAGCCGCTGGCGACATCGAGCCGGTCCGCCGCTACCGCTATCTTCCATACGCGGTAGCGGCCGCTCTCGATGACCAGCACATGGCGCTCGTCGGCGCTCAGCACCAGGCCGTTGGCAAAGCTCAGTCCTTGGGCCACCACGCGCATGCGCCTGGTGGACGGGTCATATTCCAGCACGCGCCCGGTGGCCGACTGTTCCAGCACATCCAGGGTCGCCGCTTGCTGCGCAGTGCCGGACTGCCCGGGCCAGAAACGCGCCGAGCCGTCGGTGACATAGATTTTGCCGCTGCGCGCCACCGCCACGGCCTCGGCGAATCGCAGCGCCCCCTCGGTGGACGCGTCCGCCAGCACCGCCACGTTCCCGTCTGGCGTCACCGACAGCAGGCCACGGGTCGCGTCGGCAACGATCAGATGGCCAGCGCCATCGAACGCCATGCCCAGAGGACGGCCGCCAGTGTCGGCAACCACTGCCGGCGCCGCATCATCCGTGCCGAGGCGCAGGATGCGTCCGCTGGCGACACCAAAGTAGAGCTTGCCATCAGGGCCGGCCACGATGTGTTCCGGCCCGGTGTCGCCGTTCAGCGGAATCTGCTGGACTGCCGCCAGCGCAGCGTTGGCGGCATGGGCGCCGGTATAGCCCGGCGCCGGCGGCGCCTGCCACGCCACTGGATCAATCGGCACCGGCCACAGGCTGAGATACGCCGCCAAGGCAATCAGCGCCAGCATCAGCATGCTTTCATCGGTAAGCCGCCACGTCGCGCAGGATGGTGATGCGCTGGGCAGTCAGCAGGGTCTTGATGGCGAGGGCGTCGGGAGCGCCCGGCAGGGTCGCGGCGAAAGCCACGAAGGCGTCGCGGTAAGCCAGCCACAGGCGTTCGGCGTCGCGCACGTCGCTTCGCTCTATGGTGGAGTCGCCGATGCGGCCGGGATGATCGCTGTCGGCCGCACGCGCCGTCATGATGCTCTGGTAGACCTCGTTCAGCTCGCGGTCGCGTCGCGCATGGCCCTCGGGCGAGGCGGCCAGGACCAGGCCTGCACCGGTATCCAGGGCCGCCTGTGCGAATTCCTCGTCCAGCCTGGCCTCGCGTTCGATCATGAACTGGCTTGCCGCCGTGCCTTGGCGGTCCACCTCGGCGGCGCCGGCTTGCGCGTAACGGTGGGCCGCCGCGCGCAATTTGGTGAACGCTGCCTTGCCTGCCGGGCTGAGCGTTCCCGCCAGTTTTTCCAGCTGGCCATGGCGCACGCGGTCCTTCTGCCCCTCGCTGATGGCCGCGCACACACCACCCATGTAGCCGCTGGTGATGTCATCGCACTGGTCGTAGCGCTTGCCGCCATCCGGCAGCGCAGCGAGGTGGTCGATGCGGCTTTCCATTTCCGCTTTTGCCACATGTTCCATTTGACATGCCTGCTGGATGGCGAGGTCGCGGCTGCGCGGCACGCCCAGGCCATTGGCATAAAGCATGGCCAGCACCGCGTGGTCACCCTGGGCGCTGGCGCAGGCGCGCACCTGGTCCCACTCGGCCTGGCTGGTGACGGCCTGGTTGACCTTGGTGTAGTACAGCGCAACCGCATTGCAGCCAGCCGGCGCGGCAGCGGCCGCCGGCATGGGCAGCTTTTCCACGCGCTTGCATTGCTGGTACCAGGCCTCATCCTCGTCGAACTTGACGCCGAAGTAACTGGTGTTCGGATACTGGGCGGCGGCGGCCAGCGGCACACCGGCCAGCACCAGCGCCAGCAGGCGCGACGTTGCAAACATACACACTCCACATAAAAAAACGGCCCGCTCCACAGGGAGCAGGCCATCGTGACAGGGCTTCAGCGCGCGGTCATTTCTGCGACAGCACCCATTTCACCAGGGTCTTGGCTTCCGCTTCGTTCACTTGCGGGTTGGCCGGCATGGGTATCGCGCCCCACACGCCGCTGCCGCCTTTCTGGACCTTGGCCACCAGCTTGGCTTCGGCATCCTTCTGGCCCGCGTATTTGGCGGCCACATCCTTGTAGGCCGGGCCGACCACCTTGGTCGCCACCGCGTGGCAGGCCATGCAATTCTTGGCCTTGGCCAGGTCCAGCCCGGCATCCGCCATGGCCGCCTGCGAAGCCAGGCCCGTCGCTGCCAACATCGTTACCATCATCAAAGTGCGTTTCATCGTTTTCTCCGTGGTGTACTTGCCCGGGCCATTCTACCGTTTTTTGCCTTGGCGCATATATGACCAATCGTCCTAGCCATCATAACGCGGGCCTGATGCCGGAGGTTGACCGGGGCGGCCGATATTGCCCTCTACAAGAGAAAAAGGCCGGCCCGCAAGCGGACCGGCCCCTTCAGCGAACGCCTGTGCGCATCAGCGCTTGAGCTGCGACAGGTCGCGCACGGCGCCGCGGTCGGCCGAGGTGGTCAGCGCCGCGTAGGCTTGCAGCGCCTGCGACACATAGCGCTCGCGCTCCACCGGCTGCCAGGCAGCCGCGCCCCGGGCTTCCATGGCCACGCGGCGCGCCGCCAGTTCCTCGGCGCCCACACGCAGGTTGATGCTGCGGTTGGGGATGTCAATATCGATCAGGTCGCCCTCTTCCACCAGGCCGATGGCGCCGCCCTCGGCCGCTTCCGGCGAGGCGTGGCCGATCACCAGGCCCGAGGAGCCGCCCGAGAAGCGGCCGTCCGTGAACAGGGCGCAAGCCTTGCCCAGGCCCTTGGACTTGATGTACGAGGTCGGGTACAGCATTTCCTGCATGCCCGGACCGCCTTTCGGGCCTTCGTAGCGGATGATGACCACGTCGCCCGCATGCACGGTGTCGCCCAGGATGCCTTCCACGGCCGCGTCCTGGCTCTCAAACACCCGCGCCTTGCCGCTGAACTTGAGGATGGATTCATCCACGCCGGCGGTCTTGACGATGCAGCCCTTCTCGGCGATGTTGCCATACAGGACAGCCAGGCCGCCGTCCTGCGAATACGCGTGTTCCTTGTCGCGGATGCAGCCGGCGGCGCGGTCCAGGTCCAGGGTCTCGTAGCGCTCGGACTGCGAGAACGCGACCTGGGTCGGCACCCCGCCCGGCGCGGCGCGGAACAGCTGGTGCACGGCCGGATCGTCGGTGCGGGTGATGTCGTTGCGGGCGATGGCGTCGGCCATGGTGGGCGCGTGGATGGTGGGACGGCTGGTATCCAGCAGGCCGGCGCGGGCCAGTTCGCCCAGGATGGCGATGATGCCGCCGGCGCGGTGCACGTCCTCGATGTGGAACTTGTCCGTCATCGGCGCCACCTTGCACAAACAGGCCACCTTGCGCGAGATGCGGTCGATGTCGGCCATGGTGAAGTCCACGCCGGCCTCGTGGGCGGCGGCCAGCAGGTGCAGCACGGTGTTGGTCGAGCCGCCCATGGACACGTCCAGCGCCATGGCGTTTTCAAAAGTGGCCTTGCTGGCGATGGAGCGCGGCAGGATGGAATAATCGTCCTGCTCGTAGTGGCGGCGCGCCAGCTCCACGATCAGGCGGCCGGCGCGCAGGAACAATTCCTTGCGGTCGGCGTGGGTGGCGACGATGGTGCCGTTGCCGGGCAGGGACAGGCCCAGCGCCTCGGTCAGGCAGTTCATGGAGTTGGCGGTAAACATGCCCGAGCAGGAACCGCAGGTGGGGCAGGCCGAGCGCTCGATCTCCGCCACGTCGGCGTCCGACACGGTGCTGTCGCCGGCCTTGATCATGGCGTCCACCAGGTCCAGCTTGATGATTTTCTGGCCACCGTTGACCACCTTCAGCACCTTGCCCGCTTCCATCGGGCCGCCCGACACGAACACCACCGGGATGTTGATGCGCATGGCGGCCATCAGCATGCCGGGCGTGATCTTGTCGCAGTTGGAGATGCACACCATGGCGTCGGCGCAGTGGGCGTTGACCATGTATTCGACCGAGTCGGCGATCAGGTCGCGCGAGGGCAGCGAGTACAGCATGCCGCCGTGGCCCATGGCGATGCCGTCATCGACCGCGATGGTATTGAATTCCTTGGCCACGCCGCCGGCCGCCTCGATCTCGCGCGCCACCAGCTGGCCCAGGTCCTTCAGGTGCACGTGGCCGGGCACGAACTGGGTGAAGGAATTGACCACGGCGATGATGGGTTTGTCGAAATCGCCATCCTTCATGCCGGTGGCGCGCCACAGGGCGCGCGCGCCGGCCATGTTGCGGCCGTGGGTGGTGGTGCGGGAACGGTATTGCGGCATGATGGGTCTCCAGATTTCTGCTATGACGAGGGCAACAGCTTGCCCAGTCCGCATCACCATGTCAAATATATGATAATGCCGTCTGTGATTCGTATAAGATATCAAGCATGGAATTACGCCAGCTACGCTATTTTGTCACCGTGGCCGAGGAACTGCACTTCGGCCGTGCCGCCGCGCGCTTGCACATGACGCAGCCGCCGCTGTCGCAAACCATACAGGCGCTGGAACAGGAACTGGGCGCGCCGCTGTTCGACCGCGACCGCCGCGGCGTCGCGCTCACCGCCGCCGGCGCCGCCCTGCTGCCCGAGGCGCGCCGCCTGCTGGCCCAGGCGCAGGAGCTGCCCCAGCTGGTGCAACGGGCCGCCGCCGGCGTCACCGGGCGGCTGTCGCTGGCCTTCGTGTCCTCGGCCGACTACAGCGTGCTGCCGCCCTTTTTGCGCGCCTACCGCGCCGCCTTTCCGCAAGTGCAGATCACGCTGCAGGAAGCCACCTCCGACCTGCAACTGGACGAGCTGCTGCAGGGCCGTATCGACGCAGGCCTGCTGATACCGCCCCTGCCCGAGAAAGCCCGCGCCACCCTGGACTACCTGCCGGTGCTCAAGGAGCCGCTGATACTGGCCGCGCCACAAGGCCTGCTGGCCGGCGATGGTCCGGTGCCGGTGGCGCAGCTGCCCGCGCTGCCGCTGATTATCTTCCCGCGCGCCATCGCCCCGGCCCTGTACGACGCCGTGCTGTCCGTGTTCGGCGCGGCCGGCGTCACGCCCGCCATCGGCCAGCAGGCCATACAGATGCAGACCATCGTCAGCCTGGTCTCGGCCGGCATGGGACTGGCGCTGGTGCCGCAGTCGGTCTCTAAGCTGATGCGGCCCGGGGTAGAATACCGGGCGTTGGCCGATCCCACGCCGCTGGTCGAAACGGGACTGGCCTGGCGCCGCGACCACGCCTCGCCCGTGCTGCAAGGCTTTTTGGATTTGATGAGAAAGAACACCCTATGCTGATACACCCCATGCCCGATCCCGTCGCCATCCATCTGGGTCCGGTCCAGGTACACTGGTATGGCCTGATGTACGTGCTGGCCTTCGGCCTGTTCATCGCGCTGGGCCGGGTGCGCATCCGGCAGCCGCATATCGCGAAACTGGGCTGGAAGAAGGAAGACCTGGACGACATGCTGTTCTACGGCATGCTGGGCGTGGTCTTGGGCGGGCGCCTGGGCGAGGTGCTGTTCTACCGCCCTGCCTTCTTCTTCGCCAACCCGCTGGAAATCGTGCAGGTCTGGCATGGCGGCATGTCCTTCCACGGCGGCTTCATCGGGGTGCTGATCGCCATGTGGCTGTGGGCCCGCCGCGCCGGCCGCAACCTGCTGGACGTGTACGACTTCATCGCGCCCATGGTGCCGCTGGGCTATGCGGCCGGGCGCCTGGGCAACTTCATCAACGCCGAACTGCCGGGCCGGGTGGTCGGCGACCCTTCCCTGCCCTGGGCCATGCAGTGGCCGGACACGGCTTATCCGCTGTTCCCCAATCCGGTCTTTTTGCAGGGCCTGCGCCACCCGTCGCCCATCTACCAGATGCTGATCGACGGCATCCTGGTGTTCATCATCCTGTGGCTGTATGCGCGCAAGGAGCGTCCACGCCTGGCGGTGGGCGCCATGTACACCCTGCTGTACGGCTGCGCGCGCTTCTTCACCGAGTGGTTCCGCACCCCGGACTGGGAAACCACCGTGTTCGGCCTGCCGATCACCTCGGGCCAGGTGCTGTCGCTGCCCATGATAGTCGGCGCCATCGTCATGCTGGCCTGGGCCTACAACACGCGCCAGCAGGCCAGCGCACCGAAGATCACTGCTCCAGCAGCTTGACGATGGTATTCCATTGCGCCGGCGTGACCGGCGTGATGGACAGCCGGCTGCCCTTGCGCAGCAATTCCATGTCTTCCAGCGCGGGAATGGCGCGCAGCTCGGACAGCGGCAGCAGCCGGGTCTTGTTCGTGCCGCGCACGTCGATGGAGATCCAGCGCGGCTGCTCTTGCGTGGCCTTGGGATCGTGGTATTTGCTCTTGGGGTCGAACTGGGTGGCGTCCGGATACGGGCCGCTGGCAATCACGGCCAGCCCGGCGATGCCCGGCTGTGGACAGCTGGAGTGATAGAACAGCACGCCGTCGCCCTCGCGCATGGCGTCGCGCATGAAGTTGCGGGCCTGGTAGTTGCGCACCCCGAACCAGGCCGTGGTCTGCCCGGGCGCGGCCATCAGATCATCGATGCTGACTTCATCGGGCTCGGACTTCATCAACCAGTACTGCATGCAGGGCTCCTTCGGCGGGCGTAAAAACTCGACAGGCGTAAAAAAAGCGGCTGCGCGCACCGGCTGCAACCGCTTCTTTCTGATATGTGGCCCCACCTGTGCCGCTGTGCCGGCATCCCGAACCAAACGGTTCAAGGCGGTCTCAGTTAGTCCAATTTCGGGTTCGTCGGACTAGCGACGCTCACGCCCATCAAACAAATTCCCGAGACCTGTGCGTAATAATGGTTCAAGGAATATATGGCAATCGCGAACACTGCAGGGTAAGCCGGAGTTTACTCTTTTGTCCGCGCCAGGGGAAGGCTCACGGCAAATTAAAACAGGGTTTCCTGTGGCGTCAGCGCACTGTCCAGCACCTTGTGCATGGCGGCCAGCTTGTGCTGCACTTCCAGCAGGCTCATGTCCGACAAGGGTCCCTGCGGCGCCTTCACCGACAGGAACTCGGCCGCCATGCCCAGCGCCGCCATGACGGCGATGCGGTCGTTGCCCTTGACCTTGCCGGCGTTGCGGATGGCCGTCATCTTCTTGTCCAGGAAGGCAGCCGCCTCGCGCAGGGCGCGTTCCTCCTCGGCCTGGCAAACCAGGCGGTAGGGCGCGCCCATGATGGTCACATCGAGGTGGATCATTGCACTTGCTCCTGCTCGGCAACCGGGGCGGCCTGGGCCGCTTCAGCCGCGGGCTGCTCCAGCGAGGGCACATGCTCCAGCAGGGCGGCGACACGGCTGGCGGCCTGGGCCAGACGCTGCTGCACGGCCTGGTTCTCGGCCTGCAGGCTGGCGTTGGCCTGGCGCAGCTGGGCGTTCTCGCGGCGCAGGGACACGGTCAGCTCGGCCAGTTGGTCGATTTTATCGGATAGGTCTTGGAATTCTGAAATCATCCCGCCACTATAGGGAGGGCACGGTACGCCGTCAACCAAATCCCGTGGATAAGCGGTATGCGCGCACGATGTTTGCGCATTGTCAAGGCCCGTGCCGAATCGTCACGTCCTGCCTTATTCCTGCATTAAATAACCACATACCAACCTTGAAATACCGAATAAGCGTCCCTATAATTGGCACTCGCTACGGGAGAGTGCTAACAGCCTCCCTGCAACCGAACACGTAGTGTCTATCCATTGAATAAAGGAGTTTTGTATGAACCTTCGCCCTTTGAACGATCGCGTCATCGTCAAGCGTCTCGACCAGGAAACCAAAACCGCCTCCGGCCTGATCATCCCCGATGCAGCCGCTGAAAAACCGGACCAGGGCGAAGTGCTGGCCGTTGGCAATGGCAAGATCCTGGACGATGGCAAAGCCCGTCCGCTGGATGTCAAAGTAGGCGACCGCGTGCTGTTCGGCAAATACGCCGGCCAGACCGTGAAGATCGACGGCCAGGAACTGCTGGTCATGCGCGAAGAAGACATCATGGCGATCGTCACCAAGTAATCATTACTTGAGACCATCCCACCTAACCCGAATTCAGGAGCATCAAACATGGCAGCTAAAGAAGTAATCTTCGGCGACGCAGCGCGCGCCAAAATGGTAGAAGGCGTCAACATCCTGGCCAACGCCGTCAAAGTCACCCTGGGCCCGAAAGGCCGCAACGTGGTGCTGGAGCGCTCCTTCGGCGCCCCCACCGTCACCAAGGACGGCGTCTCGGTGGCCAAGGAAGTCGAACTGAAAGACAAGCTGCAGAACATGGGCGCGCAAATGGTCAAGGAAGTCGCTTCCAAGACCTCCGACAACGCCGGCGACGGCACCACCACCGCCACCGTGCTGGCCCAGGCCCTGGTACGCGAAGGCATGAAATTCGTGGCAGCCGGCATGAACCCGATGGACCTGAAGCGCGGCATCGACAAGGCCGTGGCCGCCACCGTGGAACAGATCGCCGCCATCGCCCGTCCCTGCACCACCTCCAAGGAAATCGCCCAGGTCGGTTCGATCTCGGCCAACTCCGACGCCTCGATCGGCGAGCGCATCGCTGAAGCCATGGAAAAAGTCGGCAAGGAAGGCGTCATCACCGTGGAAGACGGCAAGTCGCTGAACGACGAGCTGGACATCGTGGAAGGCATGCAGTTCGACCGCGGCTACCTGTCCCCGTACTTCATCAACAACCAAGAGAAGCAAGTCGCTATCCTGGACAACCCGTTCGTCCTGCTGTGCGACAAGAAAATCTCCAACATCCGCGACCTGCTGCCGGTACTGGAGCAAGTGGCCAAGGCCGGCCGTCCGCTGCTGATCATCGCTGAAGACATCGAAGGCGAAGCCCTGGCGACCCTGGTGGTCAACAACATCCGCGGCATCCTGAAAACCTGCGCCGTCAAGGCGCCTGGCTTCGGCGACCGCCGCAAGGCCATGCTGGAAGACATCGCCATCCTGACCGGTGGCCAGGTGGTGGCGGAAGAAGTCGGCCTGACCCTGGAAAAAGTGTCGCTGGCCGAACTGGGCCAGGCCAAGCGCATCGAAGTCGGCAAGGAAAACACCATCGTCATCGATGGCGCCGGCGAAGCCTCGAACATCGAAGGCCGCGTCAAGCAGATCCGCGTGCAGATCGAAGAAGCGACCTCGGACTACGACCGTGAAAAACTGCAAGAGCGCGTGGCCAAGCTGGCCGGCGGTGTTGCCGTGATCAAGGTTGGCGCCGCCACCGAAGTCGAAATGAAAGAGAAGAAAGCCCGCGTGGAAGACGCCCTGCACGCTACCCGTGCTGCCGTGGAAGAAGGCATTGTTCCTGGCGGCGGCGTGGCCCTGCTGCGCGCCCGTTCGGCAGTGCAGAACCTGAAAGGCGACAACGCCGACCAGGACGCCGGCATCAAGATCGTGCTGCGCGCCATGGAAGAGCCGCTGCGCATGATCGTGCAGAACGCCGGCGAAGAAGCCTCGGTGGTGGTGAACGCCGTCGTCGGCGGCACCGGCAACTACGGCTACAACGCCGCCAACGGCACCTATGGCGACATGGTGGAAATGGGCGTGCTGGATCCGGCCAAGGTGACCCGTTCGGCCCTGCAGAACGCAGCTTCGATCGCCGGCCTGATGCTGACCACCGACTGCATGATCGCCGAGATCGTGGAAGACAAACCGGCCGGCGGCATGGGCGGTATGGGTGGCATGGGCGGCATGGGTGGCATGGACGGCATGATGTAATCTGCCGCACACCACAGTGCTGAAAAAAAGCCGGCTTGCTCACGCAAGCCGGCTTTTTTATTGCCGCCACAACGGGCGGCATACCAACCTCAGTCCCGCTGGGCCAGGCGGCGCTGGCGCACGGCGGCGGCCAGCCCTTGCAGCACTTGCACGCTGCTGTCCCAATCGATGCAGCCATCCGTCACGGACTGGCCATACACCAGCTCCTGGCCCGGAACGATGTCCTGGCGGCCGGCCACCAGGTGCGACTCCACCATCACGCCCACGATGCGGCTGTCGCCGCCGGCCACCTGGGCGGCGATGTCGGCGCACACCGGCACCTGGTTTTCCGGCTTCTTGCTGCTGTTGGCGTGCGAGGCGTCTATCATCACGCGCGCCGCCAGGCCCTGGGCCGAAATCGCCTTGCACGCTTCTTCCACGCTGGCCGCGTCATAGTTGGGCGCCTTGCCGCCGCGCAGGATGATGTGGCAATCCTCGTTGCCGTTGGTGGACACGATGGCCGAGTGGCCGCCCTTGGTCACCGACAGGAAATGGTGCGGCTGCGACGCGGCCTTGATGGCGTCCACCGCGATCTTGACGTTGCCGTCGGTACCGTTCTTGAAGCCCACCGGGCACGACAGGCCGGAGGCCAGTTCGCGGTGCACCTGCGACTCGGTGGTGCGGGCGCCAATCGCGCCCCAGCTGATCAGGTCGGCCACGTACTGCGGGCTGATCACGTCCAGGAACTCGGTGCCGGCCGGCAGGCCCAGCCCGTTGATGTCGCGCAGCAGTTCGCGCGCCATGCGCAGGCCGTCGTTGATGCGGAAGCTGTTGTCCATGTAGGGGTCGTTGATCAGGCCCTTCCAGCCCACCGTGGTGCGCGGCTTTTCGAAGTACACCCGCATCACGATTTCCAGGTCGGCGCCCAGTTCCTGGCGCAGCGGCGCCAGGCGGCGCGCGTATTCCATGGCGGCCTTGGGATCGTGGATGGAGCACGGGCCGATCACCACCATCAGGCGGTCGTCCTGGCCGTGCAGGATGCGGTGCAGCGCGATGCGCGCATTGGCCGCGGTCTGCTCCGCCACTTCCGTGCACGGGAATTCACGGATCAGGTGGGAGGGTGGCGTCAATTCCTTCATTTCGCGTATGCGCAAGTCATCGGTACGGGGCATGCTGTGTTACTCCTATGGGTAAAAAAAAACCGCCATCGCTGGCGGTTTTCTTGGATTCTGCTGGAACTCGTGTTTGCTTTTACGTGTACCGGCCGCTACTCCACCGCCTTGGGTTGGAATTGCCAAAAGTAAAAGTAGCCGGTAAAGAAAAAGCGGATCATGTGAGTGTCCAGATAAGGTCTGACGACTATAGCAATAGACACGCGGGCTTGGCAAGCAAAATTTTGTTCGGCCAAGAAATGAATTTTAGAATTTTCTGTCTCCAAAGCGCCACAAACCATATGGGCGCCGACGCACCCCTGATGCAGATCATGCTTGCAGCAAGTGTTCACCTCAAGACTGGGGCTTCCCAATTCGAGGAGTATCACCATGCCATCCACCCCTACCTTGCTGCGCCTGTGCGCCGGCGGCGCCGTGCTGTTGAGCTGCACGGTCCAGGCCCAGACCGAAACCCAGGACCAGCCCGCCCCCGTGCAGCGCGTCGAAATCACCGGCTCGTCCATCCGCCGCATCGCGGCCGAAACGGCGCTGCCCATCACCACCGTGCGCGCCGAGGACTTCGCGCGCCAGGGCCTGACCACGGCCCAGGACGTCCTCAACAGCATCCCCATGAACCAGAGTTCGCAGGGCGCCAGCCAGTCGGTCGGCGCCGGCACCGGCGGCCAGGCCCAGGCCGATTTGCGCGGCCTGGGCGGGCAGCGCACCCTGGTGCTGCTGAACGGCCGCCGCCTGGCGCCGCATCCGTTCAACGGCGACAGCGTGGACTTGAACGTGATCCCGCTGGCGGCCCTGGACCGGGTCGAAATCCTGCGCGACGGCGCCTCCGCCGTGTACGGCAGCGACGCCATCGGCGGCGTGGTCAACTTCATCACCAAACGGCAGGTGACAGGCGGCGCCATCACCATCGAAGGCTACCAGCCGGAAGCCAGCGGCGGCGGCGACGAACGGCGCGCCAACATCAGCGGCGGCTTCGGCGACCTGGCCACGGACGGCTTCAACCTGTGGGGCGTGGCCGACGTGCACCGCCAGAAAGCGCTGCCGGCCACGGCGCGCGCCTTTTCCAGTACCGGGATACGGCCCGAGCACGGCGTCAGCAAAACCAGCGGCACGCCCTACCCCGCCAACTTCTATTCCGACAACGGCATCAGCGGCAACCCGTATTTCGCCAGCGGCTGCCGGCCGCCGGCCTCGGTACCCAACACGGGTGGCTCGCCCACATGCCGCTACGACTATTCGCGCGAGGTGGACGACCTGCCGCGCACCAAACAGGAAACGTATCTGGGGCGCGCCACCATCCGCCTCGACAACGACAACAACGCCGGCCTGGAACTACTGCATGCGCGCAGCACCAACGAAGCCAGGGTGGCGCCGCCGCCGCTGGCCGGCATCGCCATGATCATGCACGCCAGCAGCCCCTACTACCCGGGCGGCAGCGCCGGGGTGCCGGCCGTGGCCGGCCTGGCGGGCGAAGACCTGGACATCAGCTGGCGCCCGCTGGTGACGGGACGCCGGGCCGGCTTCGACACCAGCACCACCGACCGGGGCGTGCTGAGCGCCGAGGGCACGCTGCGCGGCTGGGACTACAGCGCGGGCCTGAGCCACTCGGTCAGCAAGGCCGCCAGCGCCTTCACCGGCGGCTACGTGGTCGACCAGCGCATGGTGGAAGGCGTGGGCAGCGGCCTGCTCAATCCCTTCGGCGAACAAAGCGCCGAGGGATTGGCCTACCTGAACGACTCGCTGCTATTGGGCGAATACCTGAACGCGCGCATGCGCAGCACGGCGCTGGACGTGCGCGCCAGCCGCGAGCTGGGCACGCTGGCCGGCGGCGCGCTGGGCTTTGCCATCGGCGGCGAGGCGCGCAAGGACAAGGCCCTGTACCGTGTCAACCGCGCCCTGGCCTCGCAGGCCTCCAGTTCCGGCTATGCGGACGCCCAGGACCAGGATGGCCAGCGCAAGCTGTACGCCGTGTTCGCCGAACTGAACGCGCCCGTCATCAAGGACCTGGAGCTGAACGCGGCGGCGCGCTACGACCATTACGACGACGTCGGCCACAGTTTCACGCCCAAGCTCAGTGCGCGCTGGCAGGCGCGGCCCGAAGTGCTGCTGCGCGCATCCTGGAACCGCGGCTTCCGCGCGCCCACCCTGTTCGACCTGCATGGGCCGCAGACGGTCACCAATTCCTCCGATACCTGGGATGATCCGCTGCTGTGCCCGGGCGGGGTGCTGGCGCCGGGCGCCAATCCGAATTTGTCCTGCAACCAGCAGCAGAACGTGCGCCTGGGCGGCAATCCGGACGTCAAGCCGGAGCGTTCCAAGACCTGGAGCGCGGGCGTGGTGTTCGAGCCGGTGCGCAGCCTGACCGTGTCGCTGGACTACTGGAACATCGCGCTGCGCAACCAGATCAGCGCGCTGGCCGAGCAGACCGTGTTCAACAACTATCCGAAGTATGCCGGGCTGTTCCACTACAACGCGGCCGGCAACCGCCTGGACTATGTCTCGCTGATCACCAACAACCTCGGTGAAGTGAAATCGGCCGGGGTCGATGTCGGCCTGCTGTGGCGCCTGCCGCGCAGCGCCTACGGCGCCTGGGCGCTGCAGGTGGACGGCACCTGGGTGCGCAAGTACGATTACCAGAACGAGCCGGGCGGCCCGTTCACGGAAAACGTGGGCGTGTACGCCGACGCCTCGCCGGTGTTCCGCTGGCGCCACAACGCCACCCTGCAGTGGCACCTGGGACCGTGGAGCGCGGCCCTCAGCAACCGCTACCTGTCCGGCTACACCGACCAGAACGCCGTCGATCCGCCATATGCGCGCGAGGTGTCCTCGTATTCGGTGTGGTCGCTGTCCGGCAGCTATACGGGCATCAGGAACGTCGACCTGACGGTGGGCGTGCGCAACCTGGCCGACAAGGAACCGCCCTACACCAACCAGGGCACCACCTTCCAGCAAGGCTACGATCCGCGCTACACCGACCCGCTGGGCCGCACCTGGTACGCGCGCGCCACCTACAAGTTCTAAGCCGTTGACAGCGGCCCGGCCCCGGCTTAGCATGGGATGACATTATAAAAAAATACATCCCATGACGTGCTTATACCGATGGCTTGCATCCATGGTGCTGCTGGCATGCGGCATGGCGGCGGCACAGCCCAGCCAGCAGCGCGCCATGCTGTCCAGCATGCGGCCCATGGTCATGCACGCCGCCGGCATCGGCCTGCAGCCAGGTTCGGGCTGGATCGTGCTGAGCGGCCCCATCGTCGACGCCATGGCCGATGCGCTCGGCAAGGCGGCAGCGCAGGACCGCAGCCTGCACAGCGTGCTGATCGATTCGGGGGGCGGCGACCTCGATGCGGCGCTGCGCATGGCCACCGTATTGCGCGAGCGGCGCATGCACCTGGTGGTGGATGGACGCTGCCTGTCGGCCTGCGCCAGCTATCTGTTCCCGGCAGCCGCCACCAAGTCCGTGATGCCCGGCTCGGTGCTGGCCATCCACGGCGCCACCGTGCATTACATGGGCGGCGGACGGCTCAAGTCCAGGGCCGCCAGCGAAACGGCTTCCGGTCTGGACACGCTGGAGCTCGCGCCGCGGCGCGCGGAGCTGATGGCCTTGCTGGAGCGGGCCGAACGGCAGCGGCGCGCCCTGGGCCTGCGCGACACCCTGGATGCCAGCTTCGCCCTCTACCTGGCGCATCGCAAGGCCTTGTTCGGCACCGACGCCATCACCGCCACCCAGCACGCCGCCGGCTGCCCGGCCCACCAGATGTGGGCGCTGGACCGGGCCCAGCTGGAAGCGGCAGGCGTGACCGGCATAGAAGAATTCTGGTATCCGGCGGACGCGGCCCAGCGCCAGCGCGTGGCCTCCACGACGGGACTGGCGCCGGGCTTTTTCTACTATGGTCCCGCCGCAGGCCTGGAGCAACTGTGCACCGCCCCGCTGCCGCTGCTGGAGCGCGTGCGGCTGTGGGGCGTGCGCGCCGTGACGGCGCTGCGCGGCAGCTAGCGGAGCAGCCTCACGCGGTGCCGCCCACCGTCACGCCGTCGATGCGCAGGGTGGGTTGGCCGACGCCGACCGGCACGCTCTGGCCCTCCTTGCCGCACACGCCCACGCCCGGGTCCAGGCGCATGTCATTGCCTATCATCGACACGCGGGTCAGCACCTCGGGGCCGTTGCCGATCAGGGTGGCGCCCTTGACCGGATGGGTGACCTTGCCATCCTCGATCATGTAGGCCTCGCTGGCGGAGAACACGAACTTGCCGTTGGTGATGTCGACCTGGCCGCCGCCGAAGTTGACCGCATACAGGCCGTGCTTGACCGAAGCCAGGATCTCGGCCGGGTCCTTGTCGCCCGCCAGCATGTAAGTGTTGGTCATGCGCGGCATGGGTAAATGGGCGAACGATTCGCGGCGCGCATTGCCGGTCACCGGCATCTTCATCAGGCGCGCATTCATGCTGTCCTGGAGGTAGCCGGTCAGGACGCCATCCTCGATCAGGGTGGTGCACTGGGTCGGGTTGCCCTCGTCGTCCATGTTGAGCGAGCCGCGCCGGTCCGGCAGGGTGCCGTCGTCCACCACGGTCACGCCGCGCGCCGCCACCTGCTCGCCGATGCGGCCGGCGAAGGTGGACGAACCCTTGCGGTTGAAATCGCCCTCCAGCCCGTGGCCTATGGCTTCGTGCAGCAGGATGCCGGGCCAGCCCGGCCCCAGCACGATGGTCATGGGACCGGCCGGGGCCGGACGCGCCTCCAGGTTGACCAGGGCGCCGCGCACCGCCTCGTCGGCGTAGGACTGCAGCAGCGCATCGCTGAAATAGCCATAGTCGTAGCGCCCGCCGCCGCCCGAGGAACCGGTTTCGCGGCGGCCGTTGTGCTCCACGATCACCGTCACCGAGACCCGCACCAGCGGCCGGATGTCGGCCGCCAGCAGGCCATCGCTGCGCGCCACCAGCACCACGTCGTATTCGCCGGCCAGGCTGGCCATGACCTGCACCACGCGCGGGTCGCGCGCCCGGGCCATGTGCTCGATGCGCTCCAGCAGACTGACCTTGGCGGCCGCGTCCAGCGAGGCCAGCGGATCGTGCGGCAAATACAGCGAACGGCCGCCGTGGGGCGTCATGGCGCCCGCGACCTTGACCTTGCCGGAACCGGCGCGGGCGATGGTGCGGGTGGCGGCCGCCGCTTCCAGCAGGGCCGCTTCCGAGATATCGTCCGAGTAGGCAAAGGCGGTGCGCTCGCCCGACACGGCGCGCACGCCCACGCCCTGGTCGATCGAGAAGCTGCCGGTCTTGACGATGCCTTCCTCCAGGCTCCAGCCCTCGTTCTTGGTGAACTGGAAGTAGAGGTCGGCGTAATCGACCTTGTGGGTGTACATGCTGCCCATGGCCTTGAGCAGCTTGGCCTCGTCCAGGCCGAAGGGCGTCAGCAGCAAGTCGCGGGCGACGGCCAGCGCGGACAGGTTGGGTTCGAATAATTTCATGGGATGCCTTTACATGAAGGACGTGCGCGCGGCGCACGCCCTCCTTCGATACTTTACATGGTACGGTGCTTGAGGGCCGGCAGGCTGCTGCGCACGCCCTCGATGTAGGCGGGATCGATCTCGCCGCTGACCACGCCCTCGCCTTCCGGCAGCATGGCCTTGACCTCGCCCCAGGGATCGACCAGCAGGCTGTGGCCCCAGGTGCGGCGGCCGTTGGGATGCAGGCCGCCCTGGGCCGCCGCCAGCACATAGCACTGGTTCTCAATGGCGCGCGCGCGCAGCAACACTTCCCAGTGGGCCTGGCCGGTGGTGTAGGTGAAGGCGGCCGGCACCACGATCAGGTCCAGCGGCCCCATGGCGCGGTACAGCTCGGGGAAACGCAAATCGTAGCAGACCGACATGCCGACCTTGCCCACCTCCGTCTCCACCGTGCCCATGTGCTTGCCCGGCACGATGGTTTTCGATTCGTTATAGGACTCGCTGCCCTTGGTGAAGCCGAACAGGTGGATCTTGTCGTAGCGGCCCACGTGCGCCCCCTGCGGGTCGTACACCAGCGTCGTGTTGATCACCTTGGCCGGATCGTCCGAGGCCAGCGGCAGCGTGCCGCCGATCAGCCAGATGCCGTGCTGGCGCGCCGCCGAGGACATGAAATCCTGGATCGGACCGCTGCCCAGCGGCTCGGCGTGCGCCACCTTGTCGCTGTCATGGCGGCCCATGATGGCCCAGTACTCGGGCAGCAGCACCAGGCGGGCCCCGGTGGCGGCGGCCTCGGCGATCAGGCGGCGGGCGGTCTCGATGTTATCCTTGACCTCGGGCGAGGACACCATTTGTACGGCGGCGACTTTGTTCATGGCGGCAGATCCAGAAAGGGAAATAAGCGTTAGCTTAATGCATACCGGACGGTTGTGCCTCGGCCTTGGGCGCATCCAGCTTGGTCACCACCGGCGCCTTCCACGGGCCGCTCACCTGCATGTGGTAGGTCAGCGCCTTCATCACGGGTGCGCTGAGGAACAGCTGGGCCAGGAAGCTGCCCAGGCCGATCACCGGATTGACGGCCAGCGCATACACCAGCGGCGCCGTGCCCAGGTTGACCTCGGGGATCACCACCACGTGCAGGTTGGCGGTTTCGTTGGCGATGTCGGCCTGGCCGTCCATCAGCACGGTGGCGGCCACGCCATGCATTTTCAGGTTGTCGGTCTTGAGCACGCCCTTGCTGATGGCGGCGTTGGCCGTGATGCCGTCGAAGGCCAGCCCTTCCGAGAACACGTCGTGGAAATCCAGCTTGAGCAGGCGCGGCAGGGCCTGCAGGCTGAGTACGCCCAGCAGCTTGGCCGCGCCCGGGTCCTGCTTGAGAAACTGGCCCTTGTCCACGCTCATGCTGATCTGGCCCGACAGGCTGGCCGTGTCGAAGGCGTAGGGCAGGCCCTTCCAGCTGATGTCGCCCGCCAGCTTGCCGGTCCCGCCCTTGAGCGTGCCCGCGAAGCCGAAGCGGTCCAGCAGCTTGCCGGCGTCGGTGATGTTCAGTTCGAAGTTGAGCGCCGTGGTGTGCACCCCGCCGCGCGTGGTCCAGCGCCCGCTGCCACCCAGCTGGCCGTCCGGGTTGGCCAGCGCCAGCTTGCTGATGCGCCATTCGCGCACCCCATCCTGGGTGCTATTATAGGCTTGCAGGTCGAGCCGGCCCAGGGGCTTGTTGAACAGTTCGAAACGTTCCACCACCACGTCCAGCGCCGGGATGGTGGCGGCCGCGCTGCCCTGGCCGTCCAGCAAATCCTGCACCTCGCCCGCCGCCGATTCCGGTATCACCAGCGAAGACAGGCGCGCCGTCACCTTGCCCAGGGTGGCGCTGGTGGACGATTCGGCCCAGGTCAGGTAGCCGTTGGCCTGGGTCGATTGCAGGTTGGCTTGCCAGATGGCCTTCTGGTGAGACACGCCCAGCACCACGTTTTCCAGCTTGCGCTCGCCAACCACCAGTTCGCTGGTGCGCGCCGCGATGGCGTCCGGCACCACGTATTCGCTGAAGTCGGCGCCGCTATCGGCGCCGCCGCCATCCGCCGGGGCATCGTTGCCCGCCACCGCCTTGCCGAAATCGATCCAGTGGTCGGCGTTGACGGTGCGCAAGTTGACGTTGAGGGCCATGCCGCTGTCCGGCTCGGGCGCCGGCGCGTTCACGCCTATGCCGCCGCGCACCAGCTTCCACGCCGTCCTGCCAGCGATTTTCTGGCGCTGGTAGCGGGCCGCCACGGCCGGTCCCAGGTTGATGCGGATATCGTCGCGCAGCACGCCGCCGGCGTCCGCCTGCAAGCCGGTGTTAAGCACGAAGCGCAGCGGCATGGCGTCGGCGGCAGGCTTGGCCAGCGGCGCCGGCAAGTCCAGGCCCAGGCCATTGAGCGGCGACTCGACCGCCACCTGCAGCTGGTGGTCGTGCACGGTGACGGTGCCGGTGTAGCGCGTGCCGCCCGAAAAATGGCTGGCCAGGCGCTGCATGACAGGCGACGGATATTGTTTGCGGAAACCATCCGCCGTCAGGCCGCCGGCCAGGCGCACCACGATGGAGTTGTCCTTCTGGCTGCCGCCCGTAATCGACACCGGGCCGCCCAAAAAGCCGCCCGACAGCGCGTTCAGGTTGACGCCGTGCTCGTTGAATTCGATCTTCCCCTGGGCGCCGGTGACGGGCGGCATATCGTTCATGAGCACGATGTCATTGTTTTGCAGCTGCAGCGCGCCCTGCACCCGGGCGTCGATCACGTGCGCCAGCGGCAGGCCCAATTTCAGCGCCAGGCGCGCATTGCCGCTGGCCTGCGTTTCCTCGGTGAAGTGCGAAATCCATTCCAGCACCGGGCTGGCAGCCACGTACTTGAGGAATTCCTGCATGGGGCCGGCCGCGTTGCCCTCGATCTCCAGCTGGGAATCGTGGAGGGTCAGGTCGGGGATCACGGCTTTCACGCCGGTGAGGGCCACCCCGCCGGTGGTGGCGGTGTCGCCCCGGATTTCCATGCGGGCGCGCTCGAACACGAAGCTGCCCTTGATGTTCTCGGCCTGCGGCCAGTAGGGCGACTTGCCGTCGTGGGCGTAATGGCCGGGGGTGTAGTTCAGCTTGCCGTGCTCCAGGCGGCCGGCCACCCGGAACTCGCCCTTGGCGCGTTCGGCAGGAATGGCGGCGTTGAAGGGGAAATGCGCCAGTTCGCCGCGCAGGCGCAGGCTGACGTCGCTGGCGGTGCCGCCTTCCAGGGCGCCGGTCAGCCAGTCGCGCAGGTCGTGCGGGGTCTGCATGGGCAGGTAGCGGCCGATGCGGTTGATCTGAAAGCCGGTCAGCTTGCCGGTGATATCCACCGTGCCCATGCCCTTGCCGGCCAGCGGCACGGTGTGGCTGCCGGACAGCGAGCCGCTCAGGCCTTCCTGCACGAAGTCCATGGCGTCGATCTGGAACAGCAGCTGATTGTCCGGCTCGAACGACCAGCGCGCCTGCATGTCCAGCTTGTCGAAAGGCATGGCCGCATCGCTGAAGTAATCGGGCATTTGCAGCACCAGCTGCCGGGATTCCAGGCGGAAGCTGCCGCCGCGCTCGTTCGCATCGATGGAGCCGGTCAGGTTGTCGAAGCCGGGGATGGCGGGCACGCCGGCAATGGCCGGGCTTTTCGCGGTTTTCGGCTGGGCCGGGTGGGCCGGCTGCGGCTTCATGCTCAGCCCCACCAGCTCGCCCTTGATGCGGTAGCTCTGCAAGGCCGGGAAAGCGCCCTGCCATTCGGCCGAGAAATTGCGCAGCAGGCCGCTGGGGGCGATATCGGCCAGCATCTGGTGCTGGCGCTGCTTGAGCGGCAGGCGCGCGGCCAGGCCGGCCATGCTGCGCAAGTCCAGCTGCGGGGCGCGGATCTCGACCTGCTCCGCGCGCGCGCCGCTGGCCGCCGTGTAGCGCGCGCTGGCCGTGGTGGGCGCCAGCTCCAGGCCGTCGTGGGTGGTCAGGGCGATGTCTTTCAGCTCGGCGCTGAAGGCGCGCGCGCCGAAGATGGGCAGCGGCTTGACGGCGCGGCCGGCGGCCGGCAGCGCGGGCTGCTCCTCGCGCAGGGTCAGGCGGCCGGTCAGGCGGCGCAGGTCCAGCAGCGGCAACTCCGGGCCCAGCACGGCGCTCACGTTGCCCAGGGCAATATCGGCCGTGACGGCGGTCAGGCGCGCCTGGTCGATGCTGAGCCAGGTCCGCAGCCCGCCCTGGGCCGCGCTCAGCTCGAACGGGAAATCGGCATAGGCTTTCCAGGCCACCAGGTCCACCCCGCGCAGGTCGGCGTACAGCTCGCCCTTCCACATCGACACATTGGAGGGTTGGGCGCCGAAGGCCGGATGCAGGAAATCGGCGCGCACATCCAGCGGCGCGCCCAGCGCGGCGGGCGGCGTGGCGCGCAGGCCGACCTGGTGGCGCCGCCACTGGTTGTGCAGCACCAGGCTGACCTGCTGCAGCGCCAGCGGCGCCGCGCCGCGCCGCACGTCGTTCCAGGTCACGCTGCCCTCGCGGATGACGATCTCGCGCTGGGCCAGCAGCAGGTCGGCGGCCTTGCCGTCGCCCTGGTGCGCCAGGTCGACCGCCACCCCGGCCACGTACAGCCTGCCGTCGGCCTCGCGCCGCACGTCCAGCGACGGGCGTATCAGTTCCAGGCTGTGGAAGCGCGGCGAGGCCGAGGGCAGGCTCCACCAGGACAGCACGGCCGACACGCTGGGCAGGGACAGCACCTGGCGCCCCCGGGCGTCGTGCAGCACCACATCGCCCAGGAACAGGCTGGGACGGTAGCCGCTCCAGGAGGCATAGATGCGGTCTATGGTGACGGGATTGCCGAGCGCGCGGCTGGCCAGGCGCTCGATATCGCCCTTGTAATGGTCGATATTCGGCAGCACCGCGTAGCGCAGCGCCAGGAACAGCAGCACGAAACCGAAATACAGCAGCAGCGCCAGCTTGATGGTGAAGCCAAGCACGTGGTGGCTGGCCTGGTTGCAAATCCGATAGGCGGCACGCAGCCGGTGCCAGCGCACGGCCCAGGGCGTGTCGCCTGCCACGGTCTCCTCTTCGGTTTTTTGCATCAATAAGCTAATAAAAATCGGGCCCGGCGTAAAATAGTGTTCGCGGAGCATTCTACCGCATAGCATAGGCAACATAAGCCGTTTCAGCCGCCTGCCGCGCGGGTTTTACATCGCGTTACCGCCAGCTGAACCAACCTTACACATGAGACACGCCGCCTGATGACCCACCCATCCCTGACTTCCGCCTCCCGCTACTACCAGCGCTGGCTGGCCGCCGCCCCGGAGCGCGCCGCCAAGATAGACGAACTGGTCCAATTATCGCTGGATCAGATCAATCTTGCTGATTTTTTGGCAAAGGAATCCGTGGGACCGAATGGCGCGGCGCTGCCGCTCATGCGCGCCATGCGCCGCCTGCGCGCCCTGCTGGTCTGCGGCCTGATACGGCGCGACCTGGAGGGCAGCGCCGGCCTGGCCGAGGTGGTGGCCGCCATGACCCGCTTTGCCGACTTCGCCATCGGCCAGCATCTGGCGGCCTTGCATGCCGAGATGGCGGCCCTGCATGGCGAGCCCATCGGCAACGAATCCGGCCTGCCGCAGCAATTGATGGTGCTGGCCATGGGCAAGCACGGCGGCGGCGAGCTCAACGTGTCATCGGACGTCGACCTGATCTTCGTCTACCCCGAAGATGGCGAGACCGCCGCCGGCGAGGGCCAGCGCGGCCTGTCCAACCACGAATTCTTCATCCGCCTGGGCAAGAAGCTCATTGCCGCCCTGGCCGAGATCACCGAGGATGGCTACACCTTCCGGGTCGATATGGCGCTGCGCCCGAACGGCGCCTCCGGTCCGCTGGCGGCCAGCCTGGGCATGGTGGAAAACTACCTGATCGTGCAGGGCCGCGAGTGGGAGCGCTACGCCTGGGTAAAAGCGCGCGCCATCACCGGGCGCGCCGAGGATATCGCCGCGCTGGACGCCATTGTGCGGCCCTTCGTGTTCCGCCGCTACCTGGACTTCGGGGTGATTGACGCCATCCGCAACATGCATGCCCAGATCCGCGCCGAGGTCAACCGCCAGGAGCGGCTGCACCCGGACCGCAGCAACAACGTCAAGCTGGGACGGGGAGGCATCCGCGAGATCGAGTTCCTGGCCCAGGTATTCCAGCTGATACGGGGCGGGCGCGACCCGGCCCTGCGCGACCGCTCCACCCGCGCCACCCTGCGCACCATCGCCGAGAAGGGCCTGCTCCCGCAGGATACGGTGGATCAATTATTGGCCTCCTACACCTTCCTGCGCAACCTGGAACACCGCCTGCAATACCTGGACGACGCCCAGACCCACACCATCCCCGCCAGCGAGGCCGACCGCGAAGTGGTGGCCCGCATGATGGGCCTGCCCGACGCCGCCACCCTGCTGGCGCAGTTGGACGGCCACCGCCGCTACGTGGCCGAACAGTTCGACGCCATCTTTGCCGACAAGGGCGGTGCCGAAGGCGACATCGACCCGCAATCCATCAGCGACTGCGCCGATCCCGACAACCGCGAGGCCATCGAGGCGCGCTTCGCCGCCCTGGGCTTCAGCGACCCGGCCGCCGCCGCCAAGCGCCTGATCGCCACCTGGCAGGCGCCGCGTTTGCAATCGCTGCCGGAAGCCAGCCGCAACCGCCTGGTGACCCTGGTCAACCTGGCCCTGCCCCTGATCGCCGAGGCTGCGGCCGAATCGAGCGCCGGCAGCCAGCAGGCCACGCTGGGCCGGCTGCTGGACTTCCTGGAGGCCATCGCGCGCCGCGCAGCCTACCTGTCGCTGCTGACCGAATACCCGCGCACCCTGGCGCGCGTGATACGCATGGTGCACGCCAGCGGCTGGGCCGCCCAGTTCCTCAGCCAGCATCCCATCCTGCTCGATGAATTGCTGGACGACCGCCTGCTGGGCGCCGTGTTCGACCCGGCCGCAGTCACCGCCGAGCTGGAGCAGGCGCTCGCCAACGCGCCCGGCGACACCGAGCGGCAAATGGACATCCTGCGTGAAATCCACCACGCCCAGCTGTTCCACCTGCTGGCCCAGGACCTGGCCGGCAACCTGACCGTGGAAACCCTGGCCGACCACCTGTCGGCCCTGGCCGACGTGCTGGTGGCGGCCACCCTCAAGGCCGTGTGGCAGACCGTGGCCACGCGCCACCGCGAGGTGCCCAGGTTCGCCGTGATCGCCTACGGCAAGCTGGGCGGCAAGGAGCTGGGCTATGTGTCCGACCTGGACGTGGTGTTCCTGTACGACGACGCCGACCAGGACGCCCCGGCCCAGTACGCCAAGCTGGCGCAGCGCTTCATCACCTGGATGACCTCGCACACCCCGGCCGGCATCCTGTTCGACATCGACACCGCCCTGCGCCCGGACGGCGCCAGCGGCATGCTGGTGTCCAGCGTGGCCGCCTTCGAGCGCTACCAGGAAAAATCGGCCTGGGTGTGGGAACACCAGGCCCTCACGCGCGGCCGCTACTGCGCCGGCGACGCCGCCATCGGCGAACGCTTCGACCAGATCCGCTGCGCCGTGCTGCGCCAGCGCCGTCCGGATGAGGGACCGTTGAAGAAAGAGGTGCTGGACATGCGCAAGCGCATGCTGGACGCCAAGCCCAACCGCTCGCAGCTGTTCGACCTCAAGCAGGACCCGGGCGGCATGATAGACATCGAATTCATGGTCCAGTACCTGGTGCTCAGGCACGCGGCCGACCACCGCGAACTGACCGCCAACTCAGGCAATATCGCCCTGCTGCGCACCTGCGGCGAACTGGGACTGGTCGACCCGGCGCTGGCGGCCGAGGTAGCCGACGCCTACCGCAAGTTCCGCAAGCTGCAGCACCAGCTGCGCTTGCAGGGCCCGGACCTGGCCCGGGTCGATCCCTCACTGGTGACGGCCGAAGCAGCCGCCGTGCGCCGTTTATGGGAGGAAATTTTCACCTAAGCACTATTTTCGTGCATTTGTTGCTTTTTTGCGAATTCAACAGTGTGCACGTTTACATGCCTGGCTTGCGTGGATACAGTCAACAGTTACATAAAATGTAACACATAAGAATAAACTGTATTCACCACCTCAAAGGAGTCAGGAATGATGAAGGAAAGAGCCCTATCCCGCTCGGTACGCATGATCTGCGTCGGCGGTGCTGCACTGAGCCTGCAGCTGGCGTATGCCCAAGAGGAAGCGCCGATGCAGAAAGTCCAGGTGACGGGCTCGCGCCTGTCCTCGCCCAACGCGGACTCGTCCTCGCCGCTGCAGGTGCTGACGGCGGTGGACATCGCCCAGTCCGGCGTGGTCAACCTGCAGGACTTGCTGCAGAAAAACCCCACCATCGGTACGCCCACGCTGAGCCGCACCAATTCCAACTTCCTGACCTCGGGCGGCGGCACCACCACCGTCAACCTGCGCAACCTGGGCGATTCGCGCACCCTGGTGCTGGTCAACGGCCGCCGCTTCGTGTCCGGCGTGCCGGGCGACAGCGCGGTGGACCTGAACACCATCCCCATCGACTTCATCGAACGGGTCGACCTGCTGACCGGCGGCGCCTCCTCCACCTATGGCTCGGACGCCGTGGCCGGCGTGGTCAATATCATCCTCAAGCGCAATTTCAACGGCTTCACGGCCGACGCTTCAGTGGGCCAGAGCAGCGAGGGCGACGACCACAAGAAAAAACTGGCCCTGACCTGGGGCCTGACCAGCGCCGACGGCGCCAGCAACATCATGGCCCACTTCGGCTACACCAAGCAGGGCGCCGTGTACTCCAAGGACCGGCCGGCCTCGGCGGTGGACCAGTACACCTCGCTGGACGATGGCCGCCCCGACCTGGCCTTCGTGCCCATCCGCCCCTACTACTCGGGCTACGCGCCGCAGGGCCACTTCTACGCCGACAGCACCGACTTCACCTACGACAAGAACGGCAACATCATCCCGTGGTCGACCAACGGCAGCGCCACCCAGGCCGCCACCGGCTTCAACCGCTCCGAATACCGCACCATCGCCGTGCCCACCGAGCGCTACCTGTTTGCCACCAGCGGCAACTACGCCATCAACGCCAACCACAGCGCCTTCTTCGAGGGCACCTATGCCTCGACCAAGGTCAGCACCAATATCGAACCCTTCCCGCTGGGCTCGGACAATATCTATGCCGACGGCCAAGTGCCGGCCGGCACCCTGGTCAACGGCGTACTCGTGAAAAATCCGCTGGTGCCGCAATACCTGTACAGCCGCATCAGCGACAACAACGACGACGGCATCCCCGACTATTTCTTCACCCGCCGCCTGTCCGAGTTCGGCCCGCGCCACAGCGACGCCGACCGCAGCACCTTCCGCCTGGCCACCGGGCTCAAGGGCGTGTTCACCCTGGGCACGGAATGGAACTACGATACCTACCTGGTGTACGGCAAGACCAAGGAATCCCAGGTCTCGACCGGCCAGGTCAACGTGCTCAACATGCGCAACGCGCTGCAAGCCATCCCCGACCCGGCCAATCCCGGCCAGGCCATCTGCGCCGACGCCACCGCGCGCTCGCAGGGCTGCGTGCCGATCAATATCTTCGGCTACAACGCCGTGTCGCCCGCCGCGCTCAAGTACGTGACCGCGCCCGGCTCGCTGGACAATGCCATCGTGCAGAAACTGGTGGGCGGCTCCATCAACGGCGACGTCTTCGAACTGCCGGCCGGCAAGGTCGGACTGGCGGCCGGCTTCGAATGGCGCAGCGAGGATTCCAGCAGCGTGGCCGACCCGCTGACCCAGGCCGGCCTGAACGCCGGCAACGCGATTCCTCCCACCTACGGCAACTTCACCGTCAAGGAAGTGTTCCTGGAAACCCGGGTGCCCCTGCTCAAGGATAAATTCCTGGCGCGCCAGC
The DNA here is from genome assembly GCF_053572355.1 of Duganella kummerowiae. Taxonomy (NCBI): domain Bacteria; kingdom Pseudomonadati; phylum Pseudomonadota; class Betaproteobacteria; order Burkholderiales; family Oxalobacteraceae; genus Duganella; species Duganella kummerowiae. The sequence continues at coordinate 508,302 of NZ_JBKFEH010000009.1, read as the reverse complement.
TGGACTTCAACGGCGCCTTCCGCCACGGCGACTACTCCACCGTGGGCAGCACCAACAGCTGGAACGCCGGCCTGGAGTGGGCGCCGCTGCAGGACGTGAAATTCCGCGCCACCCGCGCCGTGTCCACCCGCGCGCCCAACATCAACGAGCTGTACTCGCCTCCCAGCCAGGACTTCCCCAGCATCACCGACCCCTGCCTGGGCGTGACCCTGACCAGCAGCGACGCCACCAGCGTGGCCTGCCGCGCCGCCCCCGGCGTGCTGGCCAACATCAACGCCAACGGCGGCGTGTTCAAGCTGAACCAGGCCGACATCCAGGGCGTCTCCGGCTACAACCGTGGCAACCCGGACCTCAAGGCCGAACAGGGCCGCTCCACCACCATAGGCGTGGTGCTGACCCCGCGTTCCATCCCGGCGCTCAGCAAGTTCACCTTCACCATCGATTACTTCGACATCAAGATTTCGGACGCCATCGTCAGCACCCCGCGCCAGTTCGCCCTGCAGCAATGCTACGGCGGCGGCAACACCAGCTTCTGCAACTTCATCACCCGCCGCCCCACCGCCAACGGCAACTACAGCGCCGGTTCCATCCAGTACAGCGACACGGCGGTGTCCAACAGCGGCGGCCTGGGCACGCGCGGCATCGACCTGACGGCCGGCTGGGCCGACCGGGTCGGTCCGGGCCGCCTGAGCGCCAACCTGGCCTACACCCACCTGAAAACCCTGTGGAACCGTCCGCTGCCGGGCGAGGACGTGGACCAGTCGGCCGGCGAGCTGGAATCGCCCAAGAACAAGGCCGTCATCAACCTGGCCTACAAGTGGGGCAACTTCGGCCTGGCCGCCACCACCACCTACACCGGACCGGTGGTGCTGGACGACCAGTTCCTGGCCCAGTACAACCTGGCGCCAGGCGCGGTGCGGGTCGGTTCGCGCACCTACCAGGACTTCCAGCTGACCTATGACGTGAAGAAGAACTGGCAGCTCTACCTGGGCCTGGACAATGCCTTCAACACCAAGGCCCCGCCCATCATCAGCGGCATCCAGGGCGACACCACCGGCACCGAGACCGACGCCAGCGCCTACGACCCCATCGGCCGCCGCTACTACGTGGGCCTGCGTGTGAGCCTGTAACTGCATCTGTCACCAGGCGAACCATAAAAAAACCCCTCCCAGGCCTGCGCCGGGAGGGGTTTTTTGTTGGACCTGCGCGATTACTTGGCGTTCATCAGCGCCACGGTGGTGTCCAGCATGCGGTTCGAGAAGCCCCACTCGTTGTCGTACCAGGACGAAACCTTCACCAGGCGGCCCGAGACCTTGGTCAGGGTGGCGTCGAAATTCGACGATGCCGGGTTGTGGTTGTAGTCCACCGACACCAGCGGCTCGGTGTTGTAGGTCAGCACGCCGGCCAGCGGACCTTCTGCGGCGGCCTTCAGCAGGGCGTTGACTTCATCCACGGTGGTGTCGCGCTTGGCGATGAAGGACAGGTCGACGATGGACACGTTGATGGTCGGCACGCGGATGGCGTAGCCGTCCAGCTTGCCGTTCAGCTCGGGCAGCACCAGGCCCACCGCGGCGGCGGCGCCGGTCTTGGTCGGGATCATGGACTGGGTGGCGGAACGGGCGCGGCGCAGGTCTTCATGCATCACGTCGGTCAGCACCTGGTCGTTGGTGTAGGCGTGCACGGTGGTCATCAGGCCGTTTTCCAGGCCGATGGCGTCGTTCAGCGGCTTGACCAGCGGGGCCAGGCAGTTGGTGGTGCAGGACGCGTTCGAGATCACGGTGTCGGTCGCCTTCAGCACGCCGTGGTTGACGCCGTACACGATGGTGGCGTCCACATCCTTGCCGCCCGGGGCCGAGATGATGACTTTCTTGGCGCCGCCCTTCAGGTGGGCCGAGGCCTTTTCCTTGGTAGTGAAGAAGCCGGTGCACTCCAGCACCACGTCCACGCCCAGGTCGCCCCAGGGGATTTCAGCTGGGTTGCGCTGGGCGAACACGCGGATCACGTCGCCGTTCACGATCAGGTTGTCGCCGTCCACTTCCACGGTGCCGGGGAACTTGCCGTGCGCGGTGTCGTAGCGGGTCAGGTGGGCGTTGGCCTTGGCGTCGCCCAGGTCGTTGATGGCCACGATCTGGATGTCCTGCTTCTTGCCGCCTTCGTAGAAAGCGCGCAGCACATTGCGGCCGATGCGGCCGTAGCCGTTGATTGCAACTTTGATCGTCATACTTTGCTCCTGATTAAAAAAATCTTCTCGAATTCTTCTTGTAGCAGCGATTATAGATTAAGCAATCACCGATTTGACTTTTGCGACAACATTTTCAACCGTGAAGCCGAAGTGCTTGAACAGCACGCCGGCCGGGGCCGACTCGCCAAAGGTGTCGATACCGACCACGGCGCCTTCCAGGCCGACGTACTTGTACCAGAAGTCGGTCACGCCGGCTTCGATGGCCACGCGCGGTACTCCCTTGGTGAGCACGCTGGCCTTGTAGGCGGCGTCCTGGCGGTCGAACACCTCGGTCGACGGCATGGATACCACGCGCACCTTGATGCCTTCGGCGTTCAGGGCCGAGGCGGCGGCCACGGCCAGCTCGACTTCGGAACCGGTGGCAATCAGGATGGCCTGGGCTTCGGCCACGTCGTTCAGCACATAGCCGCCGCGGGCGATATTGGCCACGGTGGCCTCGTCGCGCTCCTGGTAAGGCAGGTTCTGGCGCGAGAAGATCAGGCTGGAAGGACCGTTCTTGCGCTTGACCGCCTCGCCCCAGGCCACCATGGACTCGGTGGTGTCGGCCGGACGCCAGTTGTCCAGGTTGGGGATCAGGCGCAGCGAGGATACGTGCTCGACCGACTGGTGGGTCGGGCCGTCCTCGCCCAGGCCGATGGAGTCATGGGTGAACACGAAGATGGAGCGCTGCTTCATCAGCGCGGCCATGCGCAGGGCGTTGCGGCTGTAATCGGAGAAGGTCAGGAAGGTGGCGCCGAACGGGATGTAGCCGCCGTGCAGGGCGATGCCGTTCATGATGGCGCTCATGCCGAACTCGCGCACGCCGTAGTTGATGTGGTTGCCGGTCTTGCCGGAACGCAGGTTGACCGATTCCTTCCAGTTGGTCAGGTTGGAGCCGGTCAGGTCGGCCGAGCCGCCCAGGAATTCCGGCAGCACCGGGGCCAGGGCCTGGATGGCGTTCTGGCTGGCCTTGCGGGTGGCGATGGTTTCCTTCTTCTCCACGGTGGCGGCAATGGCGGCGGCCAGGGTGGACTCGAAATTGGCGGGCAGCTCGCCGGCCATGCGGCGGCTCAGCTCGGCCGCTTCGGCCGGGTACTTGGCGCTGTATTCGGCGAACTTGGCGCTCCACTCGGCTTCATGGGCGGCGCCGGCGGCCTTGCCGTCCCAGGCGCTGTAGATGTCGGCCGGGATCTCGAACGGGGCCGCGCTCCAGCCTATGTATTCGCGGACGGCGGCGATTTCCTTGTCGCCCAGGGCGGCGCCGTGCACCTTGTCGCCGCCTTGCAGGTTGGGCGAGCCCTTGCCGATGATGGTCTTGCAGCAGATCAGGGTCGGCTTGTCGGATTGCTTGGCGGCGGCGATGGCGGCGGCCACGGCGGCCACGTCATGGCCATCCACGGCGCGTATCACGTTCCAGCCGTAGGATTCGAAGCGTTTCGGGGTGTCGTCGGTGAACCAGCCTTCCACCTTGCCGTCGATCGAGATGCCGTTGTCGTCGTACAGGGCGATCAGCTTCTTCAGGCCCAGGGTGCCGGCCAGCGAGCACACTTCATGCGAGATGCCTTCCATCAGGCAGCCGTCGCCCAGGAAAGCGTAAGTGTAATGGTCGACCACGTCCAGGCCCGGCTTGTTGAACTCGGCCGCCAGCAGGTACTCGGCCAGCGCCATGCCGACAGCGTTGGCGATGCCCTGGCCCAGCGGGCCGGTGGTGGTTTCCACGCCGGGGGTGATGTCCACTTCCGGGTGGCCCGGGGTCTTGGAGTGCAGCTGGCGGAAGTCGCGGATGTCGTCCATGGTGACGGCGTAGCCGCTCAGGTGCAGCAGAGCATAGTGCAGCATGGAGCCGTGGCCGTTGGACAGCAGGAAGCGGTCGCGGTTGGGCCATTTCGGATTGGCCGGATTGTGGCGGTAGTGTCCGCTCCACAGGGCAACAGCGATCTCGGCCATGCCCATGGGCATGCCGGGGTGGCCGGAATTGGCCTTCTGGACGGCGTCCATCGCCAGCGCGCGGATCGCGTTAGCCATTTGGGTGGTGGGGAGCGTAGAGGTCATGGTCGTTCTATCACAGAAGTTTGGTAACTGAGTATGGAAACGGGGAGCAAGCGGCGGTAGGGGCTGCGCCTGGCTGCAGAACCAACTATTTTACCAGAGGCCCAGTGCTGCCATTAAAATTGGCGCTTTCCCCTCACCCTCTTGCCATATAGATATGCCGCGTTTTTACCATCCCGGTCCGCTAGCCGTCGGCCAGATCGCCGCCCTGCCCGAGACCGTCGCCCACCATGTCCAGGTCCTGCGCCTGGCAGAGGGCGACCTGGTCACCCTGTTCAACGGCGAAGGCGGCGAATACAGCGCCACCCTGGTCCAGCTGGGCAAGCGCAGCGCCAGCGCCGAGGTCAAGGTCCATCACCCGCGCGAGGCGGAAACACCGTACGCCATCACCCTGGCCCAGGCCCTGCCGGAGGCCAGCAAGATGGACTGGATAGTGGAAAAGGCGGTGGAACTGGGCGTGGCCGGGATACAGCCGCTGGCCGCGCAGCGCTGCGTGGTGCGCCTGAATGCCGAGCGCGCCGGGAAAAAGCTGGGGCACTGGCAGGGCATCATCGTCTCGGCCTCCGAGCAGAGCGGGCGCAACCGCCTGGCCCGGCTGGCGCCGCCGCAGGATTACCACCAGTGGATAGGCCAGCAGGACTTGCACAAGCGCGTCATCCTCAGCCCGCGCGCGGAGCAGTCGCTGGCCGACTGGGCCCGCCACCAGCCGCCCCAGGCCCTGACCCTGGTGATCGGCCCCGAAGGCGGCCTGACCCGTGAGGAGGAAGACCTGGCGCTGGCGCACGGCGCCCTGGCCCTGTCCATGGGACCGCGCATCCTGCGCACCGAAACCGCCGGCCTGGCGGCGCTGGCCATCCTGAACGCCCACTGGGGCGGCATGTAACTTGCTCCCGCTGCGAGGGCCATCACTTTAGAACAGGACACCATGCCCATCGCTCCCACTGATATCGCCGCCCTGGAAGCCATTGCCATCCAGACCGCCCAGGCTGGCCGCGAAGACGACGCCGCCCGCCTGTGGGCGCGCCTGCTGGAGCTGGCCCCCGGCCACGAGCGCGCCCTCAATGCGCTGGGCAAGCGCGCCTTCAAATACGGCGATCTGGCCACGGCGCGCCAGCTGTTCGAGCGCCTGGTGCGTGCCGCCCCCCGGCAGCCGCAGCACTGGGTGCAGCTGGCCCTGGTGTGCCAGGGCCTGCGCGACGAGGCCGGCGAGGAAGCGGCCCTGACCGGCGCCCTGACGGCCGATCCCAGCGACCTGCTGGGCCTGATCCTGCGCGCCAATCTGCTGGAGCGCCAAGGCCGCAGCCACGAGGCGGCCGGGGTGTACGGCGCCGTGGCCAGCGTGGCGCCGCCGCCGGCCCAGCTAGCGCCCGAGCTGCGGCCGGCCGTCAGCCACGCCATGCAATACCGGGGCGCCTACCAGCAGCGCTACGGCGCCTTCCTCGACGATTTCCTGGCGCCGCACTATGCCGAGCTGCAGGGCGAACAGCTGGGCCGCTTCCGCGAGTCGGTCGACATCATGCTGGGCCGCAAGCGGCGCTACGAGTCGCAATCCATGATGTACCACTATCCCGGCCTGCTGCCCGTGCCCTTCTTCGAGCGCGCAGATTTTCCCTGGCTGGACGCCTTCGAGGCCGGCACCGATGCCGTGCGCGAGGAATTCCTGCAAGTGCTGGCGCGCGAGGAAGGCTTCACGCCCTACCTCACCTATCCGGACGACGTGCCGCACAACCAGTTCGCCGAACTGAACAACTCGCCACGCTGGAGCGCCTGGCATTTGATCAAGGATGGCGCCACCGTGGCCGGCCACGCCGTGCAATGCCCGGCCACCATGGCCCTGCTGGGCACGGCGCCGCAGCCGGACCAGCCGGGCCGCACGCCCAGCGCCATGTTCTCGCTGCTCAAGCCCAAGACGCGTATCCCGCCGCACACCGGGGTCAGCAACGCGCGCCTGGTGTGCCATTTGCCGCTGATCGTGCCGCCAGGCTGCGGCTTCCGGGTCGGCAACGAGACCCGCCAGTGGGCGCCGGGCCAGGCCTGGGTGTTCGACGACACCATCGAGCACGAAGCCTGGAACGACAGCGACAAGCTGCGCGTGATCCTGATCTTCGACATCTGGCACCCGGCCCTGAGCGCGGCCGAGCGGCGCTTGATCACCGCCATGACCGAAGGCATCAACCGCTTCCGCGGCGGCGACGGCGGCTACGGGCTATAAAAAAGGCGGGCCCGCAGGCCCGCCAAAATCTACACGGCAATGCAGGCGGGCCCACGGGCCCGCCTTTGCTACAGGCCTAGAAACGGGCCGTCAGGTTCAGATAGATGTAACGGCCGGTCGAGTCGTACACCTGGGGATAGGTGTTGCCGTTGGCCGAACCGGCTGCTGCGGTGGCGTTGGTCGAAGCGATCGGCGGATCGCGGTCGAACAGGTTGTTGACACCGGCGCTGAGCGAGATTTTCTTGTTCAGCTGGTAGTTCACGTTCAGGTCGATGTAGTCGCGCGCACCCAGGCGCGATTCGATCTGGTTGACCGTACCGGACAGCAGCTCGCTCGAATTGAGCGCGTCGTTCAGCACCGAGTTCATGTGGCGCCAGGTGAGCGAAGTGTCGAACTTCCAGGGCGTGGTCCAGGTGGTGCGGAACTTGTGGCGCCAGGTCGGGTTCGGGGTGCCGCAGGAGGCGCCGAAATAGCCCTTGCAGTCATACTCGCCCAGGCCGGGCACGTTTTCCACCGTCAGCGATTTCAACAGGGTGCCATCCAGCTTGAAGTCCAGCACGCCGTAGTTGGCCGGCAGGCGCAGGCGGTAGCTGGCGCCGAAGTCCAGGCCGCTGGTGCCCACCGAGCCGATGTTGGCGGTAGTGTTCTGGATATAGCCGTCATTGGTCAGCCACAGGCTGCCCAGGCTGTCGCGGTGGATCAGGTTGCAGAACACCGGATTGCCGGTCTTGGCGCACTGGGTCAGGGCGATGCCAGGATCGACGCTGCTGATGGTGTTGTTGATGTCGATCTTGAAGTAGTCGACGGTCAGCGTCAGGTCGCGCACAGGATTGAGCACGATACCGAAGGTGTAGGTATCGGCTTCTTCAGGCGCCACGTTGGGGTTGCCGCCGGTCTGCGAGTGGTACTGGTTGGCCGAGTTCGCCTCGATTTTGCCATACTGCGATGCCGACACACCGGTGCGGGCGCATTCGGCTGCCGAGTACTCCGGCGTGGCGCCGGCGCAGGGATCATCCGAAGGACCGCCATTGCCCACCGATTGCGGGTTGTACAGGTCCTGGATGGTCGGTGCGCGCACGGCGCGCTGGTAGCTGGCGCGCAGGCGTGCCTGCTGGATGGGCGCCCAGTCGACACCGATACCGTAGGTGTTGGTCTTCTTGCCAGTGCTGTAGTCCGAGTGGCGGTAGGACCCGCTCAAGTCCAGCGACTGCACGAGGAATTTCTTGTCGGCGATCGGCAGCTTGAATTCGCCATACATTTCCTTGACCGAATAGCCGCCCGTCAGGGTCGGTGCGGCGCCGCCCGAACCGGACAGGTCGCCCGAAATGTTTTCCTCGTCGGGCTGATAGACCAGCTTCTCCGAGCGGTGTTCGAGGCCGAACGACACGCCCACGCCGGCATCGCTCCACGGGCTCTTGACGCCGTAGGCACTGAGGTCGGAACCGATGCTGCCGCCATACACGATCTGCTGGGTGTAGCCCTGCACCAGGCCGGACACCGACAGGTAGTCCAGCGCGGCCTTGGTCACGCCGCCGACGTGGTACAGGTCGTAGGGGACGCAGTTGAGATCGGTCTTGTTCACGTACGAGCGGCAGGCCGGCTGGCCGGTGGCGGGATCAGTGATCACGTCCAGCGCCTTGCTGATCTTGGCCACCGAGAAGTAGCCGTTCTGGTGCTGCGAGTGGTTGACGCGGGCGAACTGGCCAAACACGTCGTAGGTCCAGTTGCCCAGGTCACCCTTGACGCCCAGCACCTCGCGGTAGGACGAATCGCTGATGGAATCGACGCGCGGACCGCCTTCGACGTTGCGCTTGCCGACCGAGGCCGTGACGGAATTGGTCGGGGTGATGCCCAGCGCGGTTTTCCAGGCCTGGGTCAGCAGCGGATTGTCATAGCTGAGCACGGCTTGCTGGCCGTAGAAGATACCGCCGGCGGCGATTTGCGCGTCGGTCGAGTAATTGTGGAAGTTGAATTCCTGGTACAGGCGCACCTTCTCGTTGATGTCGTAGTGGGCCTGGGCGTTGAAGCCATAGGTCTGCGACGGCCGCTGCAGGTAGTTGATGGGGCCGAAGTTGTAGGCGTCGGCGGCGGTGTAGGCGCGCACGTTGCCGGCCGCGTCGGCGGCCGTGAAGCCGTTCACGCGGCCATTGGCGTTGGTGCCGGAACCGGAGCACGAGAAGGCCGTGTTGGACGAGGTCAGCGAACAGGCCGTGAAGTCGCGCTGGGCCTGGGTCAGGGCATCGGCTTCCTTGTAGGTGAAGAAGGCGGTGGCGTTGCCCTTGCCGCCGTCGAAGTTACCGCCGATCAGGACGTTGACATCCTTGACCTTGCCATCGAACTTGGCGTCGCCGGGCAGCGCGTAGTTGCGCGCGGCCACCGCATTGGCGATCGCGGTGCTGTGCTGGTCGTGGTTGTGGCCGGTCTGGTTCAGCTGCACCTCCACGCCCTCGAAGTTGTCCTTCAGGATGAAGTTGACCACCCCGGCCACGGCGCCAGCGCCGTACACGGCGCCAGCGCCGCCGGTCAGGATGTCGACCCGCTTGATCAGGGCGGTCGGGATTTCATTCAGGTCGGCCGCGGTGCTGCTGACGCTGCCGGCAGGCATGCGCTTGCCGTTCACCAGCACCAGGGTGCGGTCGGCGCCCAGGCCGCGCAGGCCCACGCTGGCCGTGCCCGAGGCGCCATTCGAAATGGCGGCGCCCTGGCCGGCAAACACCTGCGGCAGGTTGTTCAGCATGTCCTCGACGTTGCGCATGCCATCGATCTTGATGTCCTTTGCGCTCAGGACGGTCACCGGGCTCGCCCCTTCCGTGCTGAGGCTGGGAATGCGCGAACCGGTCACTTCCACTTTCTGCATGGCCTGCTCCGCCTCTTGAGCGTGCGCAGCCATTCCCAGCGCCATGCCGCCCATACATATCAGGCGGATGGAACGCGACAATATTCTTTCCGTGATCATTGCTAGTTCCTTGGGTGTGATTGTTGATCCATATGTTTTTTTATGTCCATGGCCATGGCGCTGGATCTATGGAAACATTCCAGTTAACTCGCTGTCAATCACGGAGAAGGTATTCAAATGTAAATATTCTCGCCGCCCCGTTTTGGACATGCGCGCGGTCAAAAACGGTGCACGGGATAATTTCTGTAATTGCAACGTTATAGATTGCTCTAGAGATAAATTGTGCGGATTTCCGCATTTACATTGCAGGGGCGCACACAGCGGCCATGACCGCCTTCCGGCCATGCACACCGCATGGCTGCGGGCTTGCCGTGGCTTGCACCATTTCAGCTAGTCGCATTTGCACAACACTTGATTGGCATCGGAAATGAAAAAACCCGCCGGTACAGGCCGGCGGGTTTCAGGCTATCCAATCAGGCCCCGAAGGGCTGTGCCGATTAGAAGGACTGGTTGTAGCGTGCGTAGAAGAAGCGGTCGATCGGCAGGTCGGGGTTGACCGACGACGACGACGACGGGCCGCCGTAGGCGCTGCCCGCATCCAGGACCACGCGCGGTTTGCGGTTGAAGATGTTGTTCGAACCAACCACGATCTGGCCCTTCCACGGGGTCTTGTAGCCCACGCTCAGGTCGCTGTACACCACGGCGCCCACCTTGTTGTAGCCGGTACCCCAGCTGGCGGTATCGTTCGGGTTCGAGCATTCCACGGTCGAGCTCCAGCAGTTGCCTTTCACCGAGCTGTAGTAGCGGCTGGTGAAGGTCGAGCTCCAGTTACCCTGCTTCCAATCCAGGCTGACATTGGACTTCAGGCGGTAGATGCCGTACTCGCCGGCATAGCCAACCCAGTCCGAGGTCGCGGTGCTCTTGATCTTGTAAGAAGCAACGTAGGAGTTTTCCGAACGCAAGGCGAACTGGCCATACTTCGATTTCGCGAAGCGGTAGTTCAGCGCCAGGTCCACGCCTTCGGTCGACAGCTGGCCCAGGTTGGCGTTGCCGCGCGACAGGGTCACGATCTGGCCGGTCAGCGGGTCACGCTTGAACTTGTCGCAGAACGACTGCACGCCTTGCACCACGCACTGGTTGATGACGTAGGTGGCCGAGACAGCGGTGATGCGGTTGTCCACCTGGATCTTGTACCAGTCCAGGGCCACGCTGGCGCCCGGCAGGAACGACGGGTTGTACACCAGGCCCAGGGTGCGGGTCTTGGCGGTTTCCGGGGTCAGCGAATCGTTACCCGCGCCGGTATTGAACGGGGTCGGCGATTGCGCGCCGCCTGCCGGCACGGCAGTACCGGCCTGGTTCACCTGACGGAAGGTCACAGGAACGCCTGCGGCCGTGCAACGCGCCTTGACGGTAGCGTTCTTGGCAGCTTCGCCCCATGCGCTGTCGCACGGGTCCAGGTAGGAGTCGTAGGACTGCGAACCGCCGCCGAAGGTGTCGCCCACGGTCGGAGCGCGGAAGCCTTCAGCGTAGGTACCGCGGAACAGCGCGTCGTTGTGCGGCTTCCACTGGAAGCTGGCCTTGTTGTTGGTGGTGCTGCCGAAGTTGCTGTAGTCCGAGTAGCGGCTGGCGAAGTCCAGGCTCAGCATCTTGGCGAAGGGCTTGTCCTTCAGCACAGGGATGTTGGCTTCCAGGTAAGCTTCCTTGACGGTGTAGGCGCCGAAGGTGGCATTGCCAGCCAGGTCGGTCGAGTAGCCCGATTGCTCGAACTGGCCCGGACGGTCATAACCGCTCACCTTGCGGTGCTCCAGGCCGCCAGCCACGCCGACGTCGCCTGCGGGCAGTTTCAGGACCGAACCGCTCAGGTTGGCGGTCCACGAGTTCACGGTGCTGCCATAGGTGCTCTGGCCGGTCGACATCACGTAAGCCAGCGCAGCCGAGTTGGAGGCCGACGGGCCGCCCAGGATATCCCACGGGGTGCATTCGGCCAGCGGGATCGGCGAGGCGGCGGTACCGCACTGCACCACGCCGTTGGCGTTCAGGAAGGACGGGCCCACGGCTTTCTTCAGGTTCAGCAGGTTCAGGTTGCCGGTGCTGAGGGTGGTGCCGGTGATGGCGCTGTGGTTGAAGCCCACATCCCAGGTCCACTCGCTGCCCTTGATGTTGAAGGCGCCGTCCAGGGTGGCGTCCACGTGCACGGTCTGGTTCTTGTTCTCGGTCACACGCGGCACTTCGATGGTGCGGCGGTAGAAGAACAGGTCCACGCCCTTGCCGGCGCCGGCAACCTGGTTGCCGTACGGGTTGTAGTAGCTATCCTTGTCGATGTACACCGGGTATTTCGACTGGGTCAGCGAGTTCAGCGGGTAGCCGGCGATCTGGCGGCTGGAGGTACGCTCAGCCAACATCGCGGTGCTGGCGAAATGCAGGCCCCACGGCAGGTTCAGTTCGCCCTTGGTGAACATCGAGTCCAGCTTGGAGCCCGACTGGAACATCATCTGGCTGGACGAGTTGAAGGTGTCGGCGTCCGCGCCGGTGTATGCTTGATAGTTGGCCGGGTTGCGCGAGCTCTGGCCCACGCCGTCGCCGTTGTAGCTGCCGGTGTGTTTCAGAATCTGGTTCATGCCCGAGGCGGCGCCGGTGGCGCTCACGTTGCGGATACGGCCCCAGGGGCTGGTGCCGAAGCCCGAATTCAGGTGGTTGGGACCATAGGTGGTGGCGGTGATTTCGCGATCCTTGGCCCATACCGGTTCGGTCTGGGTGTGGGTCAGGCCGAACATCAGCGAGCCGACTTCGTTCGAGGCGCCGTAGGACAGCGACAGGTCGCGCGCCTGGCCATCGCCCTTCTCGTTGCGGCCGGAGTACACGCTGACCTGGCCGCCTTCCATGGATTTCTTCAGGACGATGTTGACCACGCCGGCGATAGCGTCCGAGCCGTAGATCGCGGAGGCGCCGTCTTTCAGGATGTCGACGTGGTCGATCATCGAGGAAGGCACGGTGGACATGTCGGTGTAGCCGTCGACGGACTGGGTCCAGCGCTTGCCGTTGACCAGCACCAGCAGGCGCTTGGCGCCCAGGTTGCGCATGTCGAGGTACTGGCCGCCCTGTTCGCGGTTCGAGGTCAGGACCGAGCCCTTGCTGAACGCCGGGGTGCCGGAGGTGGTCATCTGGTTCAGCAGGTCGCCGACCGTCACGACACCGGTAGCCTGGATTTGCTCGGCGGTGATCTTGGTGACCGGTTGCGAGGTTTCCAGGTCGACCTGGCGGATGCGCGAGCCGGTAATTTCGACGCGCTGCGGTGCGGCTGCGGTGGTGCTGGTGCTGGTATCAGCCGACACCTGGGCATACGCAGACATCGAATTCAGGGCCACGGCCACTGCAATTGCTATCTTGCTTCGTTGATACATGGGTTCTCCGTGTAGAGGATACTTATTGTTGCCTGCTGCTCAAAGTCAGGCGCTGGGTAAGTTTTTATATGTCGTTGATCGGTCGAGCTCCCCTGTCACAGCCACCTCTTGAGTGGCATGCGAGATCTACTGACGTCGGCTATCAGACCATTTGGCGTTGTTCCTTGTCAATAAGTGAAGCCTGATCATTCAACATAGAAACAACAGAAATAAATCAAAACGCACCACAACGGTGCATCAATGAGCAAATTCTGTTTTCCGGTGCAGAAACGCACCATGATGGACGGAAAGGTCAAGACAAATAAAATTAGGCAAGGAAGGGGTTAAAATAGTGGGTTATGGGTCTGCCGGCGTTGTGACCGGCCGCCTTCATCAGGAAAAATCATGCTACGACTGAATGAATTGAAATTGCCTTTGGACCATGCCGAGACCGATTTGCGGGCTGCCATTTTGGTGCGCCTGGACATCCCGTCCGAGCAGCTGATCGGTTTCACGGTCTACAAGCGCAGTTACGACGCCCGCAAGAAATCGGCCATCGTGCTCATTTATTCGCTGGATGTGGAAGTCCAGGATGAAGCGGCGCTGCTGGCGCGCCGCCACCACGACCACCACCTGATGCCGGCCCCCGACACTTCCTACCACTTCGTGGCCACGGCCGAGGAACTGGCCGGCGCCGAACGCCTGCCGCGCCCGGTGGTCATCGGCACCGGCCCCTGCGGCCTGTTTGCCGCCCTGATCCTGGCCCAGATGGGCTTGAAGCCGCTGATCCTGGAGCGCGGCAAGCCGGTGCGCGAGCGCACCGTGGACACCTTCGGCTTCTGGCGCCAGCGCAAGCTGAACCCGGAATCCAATGTGCAATATGGCGAAGGCGGCGCCGGCACTTTTTCCGATGGCAAGCTGTACAGCCAGATCAAGGACCCCAGGCATTACGGCCGCAAGGTGCTGACCGAGTTCGTGCAGGCCGGCGCGCCGGAGGAAATCATTTACGTCAGCAAGCCGCACATCGGCACCTTCCGCCTGGTGAAAATGGTGCAGGAGCTGCGCGAGCGCATCACCGCCATGGGCGGCGAATACCGCTTCGAGACCAAGGTGGTCGATATCGACGTGGAAGACGGTCCGGACGGGCGCCAGCTGCGCGGCCTGACCCTGGCCAGCGGCGAGAAAATCGCGGCCAGCCACGTGGTGCTGGCGGTCGGCCACAGCGCGCGCGACACCTTCGAGATGCTGCACCAGCGCGGCGTGTACGTGGAAGCCAAGCCATTCTCGATCGGCTTCCGCGTCGAACACCCGCAATCGCTGATCGACAAGGCCCGTTTCGGCCCCAGCGCCGGCCATCCCATCCTGGGCGCGGCCGACTACAAGCTGGTGCACCACGCCAGCAACGGGCGGGCCGTGTACAGCTTCTGCATGTGCCCGGGCGGCACCGTGGTGGCGGCCGCCTCCGAGCCGGGCCGGGTGGTCACCAACGGCATGAGCCAGTACTCGCGCAACGAGCGCAACGCCAACAGCGCCATCGTGGTCAATATCGATCCGGCCACCGACTATCCGGGCCACCCGCTGGCCGGGGTGGCGCTGCAGCGCGAGCTGGAGGAAAAAGCCTTTGTGCTGGGCGGCGGCACCTACAACGCGCCGGGCCAGCTGATGGGCGACTTCGTGGCCGGCAAGGCCTCGACCGCCTTCGGCAGCGTGGTGCCCTCCTTCAAGCCGGGCGTGCACCTGACCGACCTGGCGCAAATCCTGCCGGAATTCGCCGTCACCGCCCTGCGCGAAGCCTTCCCGGCCTTCGACAAGCAGGTGCCGGGCTACTTCAAGCATGACGCCGTGCTGACCGGCCTGGAAACCCGCACTTCCTCGCCGATCCGCATCAAGCGCCGCGACGACACCCTGCAAAGCCTGAACACGCGCGGCCTGTACCCGGCCGGCGAAGGCGCCGGCTACGCGGGCGGCATCCTGTCGGCCGGCGTGGACGGCATCAAGGTGGCGGAAGCCGTGGCGCTGGACATCGTGGCCCAGCTGAAAAAAACCTAGAGCCAGCCTGCTTTCTTGAAGCGGTGATGCAGGTATAGACACACCGCCACCATCACGCACAGCGCCATCGGATAGCCGTACTTCCACTCCAGCTCGGGCATGACCTTGAAGTTCATGCCCCAGATCCCGGCAAACGCCGTGCAGATGGCGAAAATGGCGGCCCAGGCCGCCAGCCGCTTGTTCACTTCGCTCTCCTCGATGGCCACCATGGACAGGTTGACCTGGATCGCGGTGCTGATGGTGTCGCGTATGGTGTCCAGCGCGCCATTGATGCGGTAAAGGTGGTCGTGGACGTCGCGGAAGTATTCCTGGGTATTGCTGCACAGGGCGGGCACGCGGCCGCCGTGCAGGCGTCCCACGGCCTCGGTCAGCGGCGCCACGGCGTGGCGCACCATGGTGGCTTTGCGCTTGAGTTCGTAAAGGCGCTGGATGTTGTCGCGCTGGGCGCCCTGGATGAAGATCAGTTCCTCGATGCGCTCCAGTTCCAGCTCCAGTTCGTCGACCACGGGGAAATAGCGGTCCACCACGGCGTCCATCAGGGCGTACAGCACGAAGGCCGGGCCCAGGCGCAGCATGTCCGGCTCCTGCTCGGCGCGCTTGCGCACGCACAGGAAGCCCTGGGTGCTGTGGCCGTCGCGCGAGGACAGCACATAGTTCCTGCCGACGAAGATGTCGACTTCGCCCACCACGGGCTGGCCCTCCACCATTTCCACGGTTTTCACCACCACGAACAGGGAGTCGCCGTATTCCTCTATCTTGGGACGCTGGTGGCCGCGCTGGGCATCCTCCACGGCCAGTTCATGCAGGCAGAATTCGTCCTGCATCTCGGCCAGTTCGCCCGGCAGCGGATCGCGCAGGGCCACCCACACGAAGCACCCGGGACGGGCCACGTAGTCGCTGATGTCGGCAACGGGGATATCGGCCAGCTTCTGGCCGTCCTGGTAGGCGACGCAATTGATCAACATATGGAAAAGCTCCTGACTAGCAATACTGCAATAGTCAGGAGCTTACCTTAAGCCAAGCTTTTATGAGCGCCTGCCTCACCGCGAGCAGGGCTAGGCGCGGCGCCGAAGACAGTGCGGCTGCACGGCGAGGCGCCGCAACGACGCCATGCTCGCGGTGAAGCGGGCGCTAGTCGTCCTTGGCGCCGTCGATGCCTAGCTCCGCAATCTTGCGCGTAATCGTATTGCGCCCTATGCCCAGGCGCACGGCGGCGTCGTTCTTGCGGCCGTGGGTGTGCTTGAGCGCCGTACGTATCAAGGCCGATTCGAACTGCCGCCCCAATACCGCCATCACTTCCTGCTGGCCGCCGCTCAGCATGCTGGCGGCCTGGGCTTCCAGCAGGCCCAGCCAGGCGTCCGGCGAGGCTGGCGCCGGTTCCGGCGCCGCCACCGCGGTGACCGTGCCGTGGTGCTGCAGGCCGTTGTAGTTGTCCGGCGCGGATTGCGGCGCCGACAGCGAGGGCGTGCCGCCCGCCTGCTCCTGGGTCAGCTCCAGCGGCAAGTCCTTGATTTCCACGGTCTGGCCGGGCGCCATCACGGTAATCCAGTTGCACAGGTTTTCCAGCTGGCGCACGTTGCCGGGCAACTCCAGGCTGCACAGGAACTGCAGGGCCGAGTCGCTCATGCGCTTGGCTTCCACGCCCAGCTGCTTGGCGCTTTGCAGCAGGAAGTGGCGCACCAAAATGGGGATATCCTCGCGCCTTTCCCTCAAACTGGGCAGGCGCAGGCGGATCACGTTCAGGCGGTGGTACAAGTCCTCGCGGAACAGGCCTTCGCGTACGCGCAATTCCAGGTTCTGGTGGGTGGCGGTGATCACGCGCACATTGGCCTTGAGCGGCTGGTGGCCGCCGACCCGGTAGAAATGCCCGTCCGACAGCACCCGCAGCAAGCGGGTCTGCAGGTCGAACGGCATGTCACCGATCTCGTCCAGGAACAGGGTGCCGTTCTCGGCCTGCTCGAAGCGGCCGCGGCGCGTGGTCTGGGCGCCGGTGAAGGCGCCGCGCTCATGGCCGAACAATTCCGATTCCAGCAAATCCTTGGGGATGGCGGCCGTGTTGAGCGCGATGAAGGGCTGCGAAGCGCGCGGGCTGTGCTTGTGCAGGGCGCGCGCCACCAGTTCCTTGCCGGTGCCGGACTCGCCGGTGATCAGCACCGTCACGTTCGATTGCGACAGCCGGCCGATGGCGCGGAACACTTCCTGCATGGCCGGCGCCTGGCCCAGGATTTCCGGGGTCTCGGCCGGGCCGGATTCGACGCTGGTCTCGCGCAGGCTCTCGTCCAGGGCGCGCCGTATCAGCTCGACGGCCTTGTCGATGTCGAACGGCTTGGCCAGGTATTCGAAGGCGCCGCCCTGGAAGGCCGCGACGGCCGAGTCCAGGTCGGAGAAGGCAGTGATGATGATGACCGGCAGGCCGGGGAAGCGCGACTTCACCAGCTGCAGCAGGTCGAGGCCGGAGTCGCCCGGCATCCGGATGTCGGACACCAGCACCTGCGGCGTTTCAAACTCCAGCGCGGCGATGGCGTCGCGCGCGTTGGCAAAACTCTTGGTGGCCAGGTTTTCCCGGGCCAGCGCTTTTTCCAGTACCCAGCGTATCGATTCGTCGTCGTCTACTATCCAGATTGGCTTCATGTGTTTTGATCTATCCCGCAATATGGATCGTCTGTCAGGGACACGGCGAACAGTCGCTGCCCGCCCCCGCTTATGGCAAGGGCAGCAGTATCCTGAAATCCGTATATCCAGGCCGGCTCTCGCACTCGATCACGCCCATGTGCTGCTGCACGAAGGTCTGCGCCAGAGTCAGTCCCAGGCCGCTGCCGCCCTCCCGTCCCGACACCAGCGGGTAGAAGATACGGTCGCGGATCTGGGGTGCGATACCCGGTCCATTGTCGATGATATGCAAGTCTAATGCCAGCCCGTAGCGGACCTTGGCCAGGGTGACCTGGCGCGCCACCCGGGTCTTGAACACGATCTCGGCGTCGCCGGCCTCGATGCGCGCGGCCAGGGCCTGGGCCGCGTTGTGGGCGATGTTGAGCACGGTCTGGATCAGCTGCTCCTTGTCGCCCCGGAATTCGGGGATGGAGGCGTCGTAGTCGCGCAGGATGGTAAGGCCGGCCGGGAACTCGGCCAGCATCAGGCTGCGCACCCGCTCCAGCACTTCGTGGATGTTGACGTCGCCCACGATGTGCGGGCGGCGGTGCGGCGCCAGCAGGCGGTCCACCAGGGTCTGCAGGCGGTCCGCCTCCTTGATGATGACCTGGGTGTATTCGCGCAGCTGCTGCACGTGCAGCGGCGGCAGCTCCATTTCCAGCAGCTGAGCCGCGCCGCGGATGCCGCCCAGCGGGTTCTTGATCTCGTGCGCCAGGTTGCGTATCAGCTCCTTGTTGACCTGGCTCTGGTCCAGGATGCGCTCCTCGCGGTCCAGCTTGAGGTGCTGCTGGTTCTCGCGCAGCTCGATCAGCACGCTGTCGGCCGGTTCCTCCAGCGCCGAGACGATGCTGTGCACGTGCAGCGGCTCGCGCCCGGCGCGCTCCAGCGCCAGGTCCTGGCGCAGGTCGGAAAACTTGTGGGCGCGGGCCTGGGCGCAGATGTGTTCCAGTTCCTCGGGATTGAGGAAATGGGACGACAGCCTGCTGCGCAGCAGGGCCTTGACCGAGTTTTCCAGCAGGTTCTCGGCCGCCGCGTTGACGTAGCTGATCTTGCCTTCGCCATCGACCAGCACCACGGCCGAGGCCAGCAGCTCCAGCCCGGCCAGGGCCTGAGGCCGCGCGAACGCGGCGGCGCGCGCCGCGATATTACTCACTAAACTCATGTCGCATACTCACTTGATGTTGGCGATTTCCCGTTTCAGGGCGTCGACGTTTTTTTCCGAACGGCTGATGTTGTCGCGCAAAGCGGCCGTCCGCTCCTGGTATTTGGCGTAGTTGTGTTCGTCGCCGCGGCGCTCCGGCTGGCCATTGTTGTATTCCAGCCTGAGGGCGGCCAGCTTCTGCAGTTCGCTGCGCAGTTCCTCGTCCAGGATGGCGCGGCGGTCGGCGTCGCGGGCGCGCTGCTCGGCGCTGTCCACGCGGGGAAAACTGCCGGGCGTCGCCACGCCGGGCGTGGCCGCAGCGGCGCCGGAAGCAGCGGCGCCCGACCTGGCCGGCGCCACGCGCCTGGGCGGGGCCGGTATCTGCGCGCCGGGCACGTCGAGCACGCGGCATTGCGCAGCCGGACGCGCCGTGTCGGTCAACTCCTTGCGGCCCTGGGCATCGACACACAGGAAAATCTGCCCCTGGGCCTGGGCCGCGCCGGCCACGAGCAGGACGGCGCTGAAACAAAATCTGGTGCGGGTGGTCATGTCCCAATATACCATCCAAAACAAAACGCGAGGAAAGCCTGCGCTCGCCTCGCGTTTCTGCCTTCAGGCGGGCGCCGCTGCTGCAAGCCGGCGCGCTGCCATTACAGCGAGTAGTACATGTCGAATTCCGCCGGGTGGGTGGTCATGCGCATGCGCTGCACATCCTGCATTTTCAGTTCGATGTAGGCATCGATCATGGAGTCGGTGAACACGCCGCCGCGGGTCAGGAACTCGCGGTCCTTGTTCAGGTTGTCCAGGGCTTCTTCCAGCGAAGCGCACACGGTCGGGATCAGTGCGTCTTCTTCCGGCGGCAGGTGGTACAGGTCCTTGGAAGCGGCTTCGCCCGGGTGGATCTTGTTCTGGATACCGTCCAGGCCGGCCATCAGCAGGGCGGCGAAGCACAGGTACACGTTGGCCAGGGGATCCGGGAAACGGGTCTCGATGCGGCGGCCTTTGGGGTTCGCCACGTGCGGGATGCGGATCGAGGCGGAACGGTTCTTGGCCGAGTAAGCCAGTTTCACCGGGGCTTCGAAGCCGGGCACCAGGCGCTTGTACGAGTTGGTGCCGGGGTTGGTGATGGCGTTCAGGGCCTTGGCGTGCTTGATGATGCCGCCGATGTAGTACAGGGCGGTTTCCGACAGGCCGGCATAGCCGTCGCCGGCGAACAGGTTGGAGCCGTCTTTCCAGATCGACTGGTGCACGTGCATGCCCGAACCGTTGTCGCCCACGATGGGTTTCGGCATGAAGGTGGCGGTTTTGCCGTAGCTGTGGGCCACGTTGTGCACCACGTATTTCAGGTTCTGGGTCCAGTCGGCGCGCTCGACCAGGGTCGAGAACTTGGTGCCGATTTCATTCTGGCCGGCGCCGGCCACTTCGTGGTGGTGCACTTCAACAGGGATGCCCAGCGATTCCAGGATCAGGCACATTTCCGAACGCATGTCCTGGAAGCTGTCGACCGGGGGAACCGGGAAGTAGCCGCCCTTGACGGTCGGACGGTGGCCGCTGTTGCCGCCTTCGATTTCCTTGTCGGTCGACCAGGAAGCTTCGTCGGAGTCCACTTTCACGAAGCAGCCCGACATGTCGATCTTCCAGCGCACGCTGTCGAAGATGAAGAATTCGGGTTCCGGGCCGAAGTAGGCGGTGTCGCCGATGCCGGTGGCTTTCAGGTAGGCCTCGGCGCGCTTGGCGATGGAGCGCGGGTCGCGGTCATAGCCCTTGCCGTCGGCCGGTTCGATCACGTCACACTGCATGAACAGGGTGGTTTCTTCCATGAACGGGTCGATGCGGGCAGTGTTGGGGTCCGGCAGCAGTATCATGTCCGAAGCCTCGATGCCTTTCCAGCCGGCGATGGAGGAGCCGTCGAAGGCGTGGCCAGACTCGAATTTGTCGATGTCGAATGCCGACACAGGCACGGTGACGTGCTGCTCTTTACCACGGGTATCGGCAAAGCGGAAATCAACGAATTTCACTTCGTTGTCTTTGACCATTTTCAAGACTTCTGCGGCGGTTATTGCCATGCGTATCTCCTAAAGGAATGTGTGGGTGAGCCGACCAACTGCGGCGGATATTGCTGCACGTCCCCAAATTCAGTGCGACCGAAACTCTGACATTCCTGAAGCACTAATCGTGCCAGCGGGGAACGCATGAGCTTATGAAGCAAGCATCTTTGAACCTGCTGCCAACTGGCACTAAAATCTATCATGTTACCTAGATGCACCAATTTGCCACAGATCGAAATAGCACTACATTGGTGCATTTTGCGCTTATTGCACTATTTTGGTTCATTTTTGAGAAATGTCACAAAAATGCACCTTAATAGTGCAACCAACGGCGCCTGGATCGTCCGGCATCTATAATAAACTCATTACCTTTCTCGGAACAATGCTATGAACACCGCAGACGACCTCCTCCGCACGGCCCGGGCGCGGAACAAGGATTGGGCTTACCAGGGAGCGGTGACGCCCCGGGAAGCGTTGGAATTGCTGCAGGCGGATCCCCATGTGAAGCTGATCGACGTGCGCACCAATGCCGAGCGCGACTGGGTCGGACGGGTCACCATCCCGGAGACCCAGCATGGTGCGGTCCAGTGGAATACTTATCCGGGCGGCATCGCCAACCATGGTTTTATCGAGGAATTGAACGCCATTGCGCGCAAGGACCAAGTGCTGCTGTTCCTGTGCCGCTCCGGCGTGCGCTCGCGTGGTGCAGCCAAGCTGGCCAGCGAGCACGGCTACCAGCACTGCTACGACATCCTCGAAGGTTTCGAAGGCGACAAGGATGAACAGGGCCACCGCAAGAATGTGAATGGCTGGTGCAAGGCGGGATTGCCCTGGACCGGGGCCTGAGGCTGCGTCACACCGCCCAGGGCGTCGTTGCAGCTCCTCGCCGTGCAGGCGCACTGCCTTCGTCGCTGCGCCTCGCCCTGCCCGGTGTGAAGCAGCCTCTGTAAGGCTGCCTCGCTAGACGGGCACGGCGTCGCCCGGCGGTGAGGCCTCGTTCATCAGGAACAGGATGCGCTTGCGCACGAACTGTATGTGGCTGCGCAAGCCGTACAGACCATCCGCGAACGATAGCGGGATGGAGATCTGGTTGACCAGGTCCTCGATCTCGTCCAGCCGCTTGAGCTGGGCCTGGTAAACCTGCATGCGCTGGCCTGGCGGCGCCGTCTCCACCTTCTGCTCCACCGTGCGCAGCTGGCCGTACCAGCGGTAAACGCGCGAGCGGATGCGCCACACGTACAGCGGCGGCACCACTTTCGACAGCGGCAGGATCAGCGCGCCCAGCGCCACCACCAGCACCCACATGCGGTCGAAGAAATTGGCCAGCCAGAAGGTCATGTAGCGCTGCAGGAAGGGCGGGCCGTCCTTGTAGAACTTGGCCGCCTCCGGCGCCACCGGGATTTCCGTGTACCTGGCGGACGGGAACTGGCCCTGTTGCTGGAACCAGCCGGCACCGCCGTGGATGGCGCTGGCAGCCTGCACGAACAGCTCGACCAGGGCCGTGTGCACATCCTCGCGCGCCACCAGGGTGGCGGTGGGCGCGATCAGCTGCGAATCGTGGGAAGGAATGTCGCGCCCCAGGTCGACGATCCCGCGCGGCAGCACCACGTGGGTCAGGAAGGGCAGCTTGCGGGCGTAGGCTTCCGACTGGCTGAAGTCGAACAGCTTGATGCCCGGCGTCTGCAGCAGCATCTGGATCAGCGGCGCTTCCGGCGCCGAAGTGAATACCAGGCCGTCGAGGCGGCCCTCCAGCAGTTCCACCGTGGCCGGGGTGTTGGCCAGCGAATAGCGCTCCACCTCCCCTTTCTCGACGCCGTTCAGCTCCAGGATTTGATTGAACAAGCGCGGCGAACCGGAACCCTTGGGACCAAAATTGATCTTCTTGCCGCGCAGTTGGGACAGCTGGGTAATGGGCGGATGCTGCTTGTCCTCGCGCAGGAACAGCCAGAGCGGCTCGGTGAATAAACTGCCGAGCGATTGCAGGCCTTCGCGGTCGGCCGCCTCCTCGTTGGTGGAACCGCTCTGCACGAAGGCCAGGTCGACTTCGCCGGCCCGCAGGCGGCGCAGGTTTTCCGACGACCCGGCGGACGGCACCAGGGTCACCTTGACGCCATGTTTGGCCAAGGCGGCCGCGTACTTCTTGCCGAATTCCTCGTAGGCGCTGTTTTCCTGGCCGGTGCCCAGCCGCACCGTGCGCGGCGGCGCCGGATCGACCAGGATGTAGGCCAGCACGCACACGGCGGCTATCGCCAGCACGGTGGGACCGGCCGCTACGATCAGGTCCCGGATCGAGAAGCGGGTGAACTTGAGGATTTTCTTCATGTGGTGGCGCATAGCTTTCATGGGCTGATACATTGCCAACAAATGAACGACTATGCAAGGGTAAGTGGCACCGCAAGCGCGGCGCCGCCCCCGCCGCAGCGGGAGCGCGGGGTCAGCGGGCGCAGGCCGACATGTCCGCTGCCGGCGCCCTGGCGCCCGCATTGGTCCCATAGCCGGTCATCGCCGCCACCGCCACCGGCTTGACCGGATGCACGCCATCCTGCTCGATCAGCGGCATCAGGGTGGGCGCCAGCACCGTCAGCAGCTGCACCGGCAGTGCGCTGGTGAAGTCGTAGTTCTTCGATTCCGGCCCGTGCACATAAGCCGTCATGCTGCCGAAGAAGCGCTCGCCGATGTTGAACACGAAAGTCGCCGAGCGGTTCACATAGCGCGACTCGATCAGCCGCCCGCCGCCGCCATACACGTCGAAGCGCTGGTCGCCGGTGCCGGTCTTGCCGCCCACCGGGATGATGGTGCCGTCGGCCTTCACGAAGGCGGCCTTGACCCGCTTGGCGGTGCCGTCAGAGACCACGCCGCGTATCGCATCGGCCACCACGCGCGCCACTTCCGGCGCGATCACCTGTTCGTTATTGGCGGCCTTGGCGCGCGTGACCACGGTGTCATACGGCGTGTCCTGGGCGAAGTGCAGTTTGGAGACGCGCTGGCTGGCCTTGCGCACGCCGCCGTTGACGATGATGCCCATCATCTCGGCCAGCGCCGCCGGACGGTCGGCCGAGGCGCCCAGGGTGGTGGCGTAGGACGGCGTCAGCGAATCGAAGGGATAGCCCATCTTCTTCCACTGCTTGTGGATTTCCATGAAGGCTTCCACCTCCAGCAGCTGGGCGATGCGGCGGTCCTGGGCGTGCTTGCGGTGGGTCTTGAACAGCCAGGAATACACTTCCTGCCGTTCCTGCTCGCTGGCCTTGGTGATTTCCGCCAGGGTGGCGTTGGGGCGGTTCAGCATGTAGGCGACCATCCACAGCTCCAGCGGGTGCACGCGCGCCAGGTAGCCGCGGTCCGGCAGGTTCCACTTGTCGACCGCGTACTGCTCGTACAGCTTGCTGATCTTTTCCGCATCGACCTCGTTCTGCGACGGCAGGTTGGCGTTCAGGAAGGCGCCGAACTGCTGCTCACTGGCGGCCGGATGCAGCATGCGGTGTATCACGGCCAGCCGCACGGGGGTCGGACGTATGGTGTCGACCAGGATGTTTTCCAGCTCATTGGCCGGCTTGCCCTTGTACTTGGCGTAGAAGCGCGCCAGGTACAGCTTGCCCTCCTTGTCGGCGAAGCGCGCCAGGTACTGGGCCCGGCGCGGATCGTCGGCGTCGGCCAGCAGCGCGGCCGAGGAGCCGGGCGTCTCGAACATGTAGTAGCGCGCCACGTCGCGCATCAGGCGCACGAACACCAGGTTGGTCGAATGGCGCAGGGCCTCGGTCACGGTCAGGATCTTGCTGTTGTCTTCCTTGGAGAAGTTGCCGAAGGTGTGCAGGCCGCCGCCGGTGAAGAAGGCCTCGCCCGGATTGCCCGAATACTTGCGCTCCATGGCCGCGTTCAACATGGGCGTCAGCTCGCGTCCGCCCTTCTCCAGCGGCAGCGCCTTGAAGTACTCGATGGCCCACTGGGTCAGGCGGTCCTTCTCGTCCACCTTGACCGCCGCCAGCTCCGCCGCGTTCATGCCGGACAGGCGCTTGTGCAGCTGGTCCATGATGTCCAGGTAGCTGACCAGGGTGCGCAGCTTGGCGGTGGAACCCAGGTCCAGCTTGGCGCCCTCGTTGATGTCCAGCGGCTGGTCGAAATTGTCGGTCTGGATGCGCAGCAAATTGGTCTGCTCTCCCTTCTCCAGCAAGGTGAAGCTGTACACCACGTTGGCCGGATCGCCGTTGCCCAGCATGCCCTTGCCGGTCAGGCCGGCCTTTTGCGCCACCTCGGGGTCGCGCAGGTCGCGCAGCAACTGGGTGACCGTGGTCTGGGTCTGGGCGTCCAGGGTGGTGTTGACGGTCAGGTCCAGGCGGTCCAGGTTGTACATGCGGTTGTCGCCCAGCAGGTTGGCCAAGTGCACGCGGATGGCGTTGGACGCCTTGCGCTCGACGAAGGTCTGCGGCGGCGCCGCCGACAGGCCGTTGCCGGTGGCCGGATGCAGCTTGGCCCGCAGCGCCGCGTCGCGCAACTGCGGGGTGATGATGTTGTTCTGCG
Organism: Duganella kummerowiae; assembly: GCF_053572355.1. Classification (NCBI taxonomy): domain Bacteria; kingdom Pseudomonadati; phylum Pseudomonadota; class Betaproteobacteria; order Burkholderiales; family Oxalobacteraceae; genus Duganella; species Duganella kummerowiae. The sequence goes on along the minus strand of NZ_JBKFEH010000009.1, from coordinate 483,142 downwards.
CCAGCAGGCGCAAGTGGCTGTTGGCCAGCACTTCCAGGTCCTCGGCGCCGTCGCCCAGGTAGTAGCTGGGGCGGCGCTGGGCGATCAGGAGGCTGAGCGCTTCCTTGAAGGCGATCGGGCTGTCCGGCTGGTCCATCTTGCCGCCCAGGAGGCGCTTGACCTCGTCGAAATCGCGGCCATACCAGACCCACATGCCGTCGCCTATGCCGTTCACCTCGCCGTAGCCCGGCTTGGCCGACAGCGGCACCGTGTTGAGGTAGTCGACCACGATCTGGCGCCGCACCCGGGTGGTGTCCTCGCCGCCCTGGTAGGAGCGCAGGCTGGCCGACACCATCTGCTGCAGCTTGTCCTTCATGGAAGCGGTGCGCCCTTCCGGCGAATGGCGGTATTTCTCGATCTGGGTGGCCAGCGTGCTGCCGCCGGCCGGACGGTGGCTGCCGGCCACGGCGGCGGCGGTCTTTTCCAGGATGGCCTTGCTCAGGCGGTCCCACTCCACGGCCGGATTGCGCTTGGGATGCTGGCTGTCGAGCAGCTCGCGGTTCTCGATGAACAGCAGGCTTTGCACCAGCGCCAGCGGGGTCTGCTCGAACTTCGCATACACGCGCTCCGGATAGGCGGCCGTGAACAGCGGCTGGGCGCGGCAATCGTAGATGTGCAGGCCGGTCTTGGTCTTTTCGCGGTAAGGCGTGAACACGCCCATGTCGGTCACTTCCATCAGCTTGGGCGAGAAGCGCGACTGGGCGCTGATGGCGTAGTCGCGCGCCTGCAGCCGGGACAGGTAATCGGGCAGGTTGGCATAGCCCAGGCGCTCGTCGTACGGGCTGTCCTTGGGATAGCGGATGGCCTTGCTGGGCCCCGGCTCGACTTTCCACGTCATCTTGCCTGCCAGGCCGTGGAAGAAGCGCGCCTGCATCGCCGACGTGCGGGTTTCCTGCACGCCCAGGTAGATGGCGAAGGACAGGCCCACCAGCAGCACCAGGATCAGCGCATTGCGCGAACGCTTGCCGCGTTTGGGCGAGGATGGCGGCGGCGGCGCCGGCTGGGCGTGCGCCAGGTGGGCGGAACTATCGTCGTCGGGCAGCATGGAGTCAGGAGCGGGAGGGGAGTCGGGCACGGCGCGCAGGTGGCGGCGTTTGCTAAAGCCGATGGCGGTGGCGCCGGCGCGCAATTTGCGCACTGCGCGCGCCACGATACGGGGCCGGCGGAAACGTCGATTGCTTAACATATGATTCTGACCGTCAGCTATTTACACAAACCTACTGGCATCCATTGCACCACAACAGCAGCCGGGCCATGGCCGGCACGCGCAAATTATTTTATGCAACTTGAGTTTTTCGCAAAAAAACAACGGCGCTCTCCTTTAAGGAAGAACGCCGTTTCATACGGAGAACCCGGTTCTGAACAGCAAGCTTGCTAGAGATGTTGAAACTCTACTTGCATGCGCTTGAGCTCGTCGCACAGTTGCGCGAAAGCGGTTTTCGTTTGCTCCGGTTCGCCCTTCACGCCCAGTTCGATATGGCGCCGGGTGTGGGCGTCGCCCACGCTGGGCAGGCTGAATACTTTCACGCGCGGATACTGCGCCTCCAGCGCCACCATCAGCGGCGTCAGGGCCGATTCGGCCGCCTCGAACACCAGCACCGACTGCTCCAGGCGCGGCTCGCGGTGGAACAGGTCGGCGTACTGGGTATCCAGCACCCATTCGATCATGGGCCAGGCCATCACCGGGAAGCCCGGCACGAAGTAATGGCGCTGCAGGGCGAAGCCGGCGATGTTGTTGTAGGGGTTGGGGATCAGGGCCGCGCCCTGGGCGAATTCGGCCATCTTCAGGCGGTGCAGGTTTTCCGCCGATACCAGGTCGGCCGTCTGCCCGGCCTCCTGCGCCATCTGCACGATGCGCTGCTGGATATTGCGCTTGCCCTGCTCATGCAGCACCAGCGGCAATCCCAGCGCCTCGGCGGCCGCCTCGCGGGTATGGTCGTCCGGGGTGGCGCCTATGCCGCCGCAGCAGAACACGATGTCGCCGCTGGCGAAGCTGCGCTTCAGGGTGGCGACGATGCGCTCCCGGTCGTCGCCGATGATCTCGGCCCAGCCCAGCTGCAGGCCACGCGCCGCCAGCAGCTGCACCACCTTGGGGAAGTGCTGGTCGGCGCGCCGCCCGGACAGGATTTCGTCGCCGATGATGATCAAGCCTATAGCCATTATTGTCCTTCGATGACGGGTTGCTCACGCAGGCGGGCCAGCGCCTCCATGCAGTAATAGGAGAACCACAGGCCGGTGAAGATGAAGATCATCACGTACAGCCAGATCGAGGCCGCCGCCAGGAAGGGGAAGAATACCACCGACAGCACCATGCCCCCCAGCCACATCACGCCCGGCAGCGCGCCGGCGGCGCCCGATATGACGCCGATGGCCAGCAGCTGCCAGCGGTGGCGCGCCAGGATGTGGTGGCGCTCGTCGGCGCTGGCGTAATCGGCCAGGGCGTCGTACACCATCACGCGGCAGGTCAGCCAGCCCCACAGCAAGGCCTGCACCGCCACCGCCAGCGGCGGGAAGAAGTATAGCGGCAAGGTCACGATCCAGGCCAGGATGAAGATGGCCATGCCGCCCAGCGCCGTCAGGGCGCTGCCCAGCAGGGTGCCGCCGCGGCGCTGTTCCAGTTCGGGGTAATGGCGCCGTCCCACGTGGCGGCCGATGGCCGGCATGGCGGCCACGCCGATGAACACCAGCGCCGTCAGTATCATCAGCGGCAGCAGGAGCAGCATGGCAATCAGCGGCACGATGATGGTCTTGGCCACGCCCAGGCCCAGGGTGGTCAGCAGGCTGCTGCTGTAGGCGAAACCGTCATACCGGACAAACAGCGATTGCACGTGGTCGATCAGCGGCTGCAGGCCCAGGTACAGCAGCACGCCCCACAGCACCACCGCCGCCACGAACGGCGCCACGCTCAGCATCAGCATCCTGGCGCTCAGCTGCGCCGCCAGCGCGCGTCCATAGGAACGCAGCACGCCCACCATCAGATCATATCCTTATTAATATTCACCATTCTTTTCAATCCCAGCCATTGTTGAGCCCAGAAACCCTTGCCATACTCCCGGCCCGGCCGCACCACGCCGTCCGCATCCATGTGCGGCAGCTGGTCGCGGATGCCGGTGGCGGCAAATCCGGGGCGGAAGCTGGCCGTGCCGAACAGGATATCCCAAACCGGCAGCAGCACCGCGAAATTGCAGCCATAACCGCCCTGCCCGCCTTCGTGTCCATCGCCTATCGCATGGTGCATGCGATGATAGCGCGGCGACACCAGCAGGCGCTCGCCGATGGCGCCGAAATGAATCCGCACATTGGCGTGCTGCAGGCTTTGCACGATGCGCGACACCGACACCAGCAGCACGTACTGCGAAGGTTCCACCCCGATGGCCAGCGCGATCAGGCCCATGTAGACGTCGCGCAGCAAATCGTCCAGCAGATGGTTGCGGTTGTCGCTCCACAGGTTCAGGTTACGCTGGCTGTGGTGCAGGCTGTGCAGGCCCCACCACCAATGGTAGCGGTGCGAGGCGCGATGGTACCAGTAATCGAAGAAATCCAGCACCACCAGGTACAGCAGGAAACTGGCAAGGGGGCCGAGAGGGGCCCACTGCGCGGGCCACAGCGACTCCAGGTTGACTGGATGGACGCCCTCCAGACGTAGCGCGCCGGCCAGGCTGTCCAGCAGCGGATCGAGGGTGAAGAACACCAGCAGCGAGAACAGGCCGATGCGGTGCAGCACGGTGTACAGGAAATCGATGCGGCGCGCGCGCCTGTCGGTGATGGCCTGGGCCGGCAGCAGCGCCTCCATGGGCCGCAGCACCAGGAACAGCAGCACCAGTTCGCACACGCCGGTCAGCAGCCATTCCGTGCCCTCGAACGCTTCCTCGATATACGCGCCCAGGCCGAGCTGGAAGGCCAGCGGCTGTATCAGCGCCTCGAACAGCCAGCCCTGCACCGCGCCGAAGAGATCGGCCAGCTGCTGCATCATGGCCGGTCTCCGCTGCTGCGGCCAAGCTGGTAGCGCGGATGCTCGCGCAGGGTGGCGAAGCAAAAGCCCTTGCGCTCCAGGCCCGCGATCAATGGCTCCAGGTTGGCCGGAGCCCAGGCATCCTTGCGCGACCAGATGCCCATGTGGGCAATGAAGATGTCGCCATCCTTGAGCCCATCCAGCGATTGTTTCAGCAGCATGGCGTTCGGATAGCGCTCGCTGGGCAGCTCGTCGCCGGAATAGCCGGCCGGGGCCCAGCCCACGTGGGCGTAGCCGCACGCCTGGCCGGCGGCGATGCTGCGCGCCGAGGTCTTGCCGCCGGGCGCACGCCAGATCGGATCCAGATGGCGGCCGGTAAGCTGCTGGAAGCGCTCATCGGAGCGGCGGATTTCCTCGCACAGCTGCTGCGCAGTCCAGTCGACGGCCTGGCCGGCGCGGGCGCCGAATTGCGGCTTCATGCGCAGCCGGTCCGCGCCCACGTCCTTGACGAAATACACGTGGTCGTAGGTGTGCGAGCCGAAGGCATGGCCCTCGGCCACCCTGGCTTTCCAGAATTCGGCCCAGGACGGGTCCAGCGCATAATCGCCGCGCACGGTTTTCTCGTTGGCCAGGAAGAAGGTGGCCTTGATACGGTGGCGGCGCAGCGTGTCGGCGATCAGTTCGGCCTGCGACTGGCTGCCGGTATCGAAGGTGAGGTAGATGGCGCCCTTGCAGCGGTCCGGCGAACCGGCGGCCGGCGAACCGGCGGCCGGCGCGCCGGCCGCCAGCGCCGGCGGCGCGCACGACAGCAGCGCCAGCCAGCGGAGCGCGCTCACAGCCGCGCCGAGGAATTGGCAAAGAAAACGCCGTGCGGCGAGCGGCCCACGGGGATCACCTTGGTCACCTTGCGGCTGGCCAGGTCGATCACGGCGACTTTCTTGATCCAGCGCAGGGTCACCCACATGGTCTTGCCGTCGTCGGTCACTTCCATGCAATCGGGGCCGCCCGGCACCGCGATGGTGCCCACGTTTTCCAGCGTCTTCTGGTCGATGATGTTGATGGTGTTGGACACGCGGTTGGACACGTAGGTATAGCGGCCGTCGCCGGCGGCGCGGAAATTGTGGGTGCCGGCGCCGGCCTTGATGCGCTTGACGGTTTTCTGGGCGCGCCAGTCGATCACTTCCACGTAGTCGGCGCCCATGATGCCCACCAGCAGGTACTTGTCGTCCGGGGTCATGGCAATGCCGGCCGGCAGCTGGCCCACCGGCAGGGTCCATTTCACGGCCTGGGTCTTGAGGTCGATGGCGCTCACCTCGTGGCTGCCCTGCTGGGTGATGAACACCATGTCGCTGGCGGCGTTGAAGGCCATGTGGCTGGGCAGCTTGGCCAGCGGGATGCGCTTGGCCAGGGACAGGCTGCTGCCATCGTAGCGGTACAGGTCCACCCGGTCCAGGCGCAGCGAGTTCGACACGAACCATTTCTGGTCGGGCGAAAAGCCGATCTGGTAGGGGTCGAGGATGTTCTTGATGGTGCGCTGGACCTGGCCGCTTTTCGGGTCCAGGAACACCAGCTCGTTGCCGGCCGAGCTGGCCACGATCAGGGACTTGTTGTCCGGCGTGGCCATCAGGTGGTGCGGTTCCTTGCCTACCGGGATGGTGCCGAGGTCGCGCTGGGTGTCCTGGTCCAGCAACTGTATGGTGGCGTCGCGCGAATTGAGCACCACGACGACAGGAGACTGGGCCTGGGCCGCCAGCGGCATCAGCGCGAGGGCGGAGTAAACGAGACGACGTAGCATGGAACGAAACGAATCAGGGACAAAACACTATTTTACGTGCAAAGGATGGGCTGTCTCCAGGACGCAGCAAATTTTGTTGCCGCACGCCACATGGCAGTTTGAGCAGGCTTGCTCTACAATGAAGAACTATTTTTCACCACCAAGCAAGGATTTCAACATGTCCATCATTACCACTCCTTCCGGCCTGCAGTACGACGAACTGGTGCAGGGCGAAGGCGCCGAAGCCAAGGCCGGCCAGAACGTCACCGTGCACTACACCGGCTGGCTGCGCAACGACGACGGCAGCAAGGGTCCGAAATTCGACTCCAGCAAGGACCGCAACGACCCGTTCGAGTTCGCCCTGGGCGCCGGCATGGTGATACGCGGCTGGGACGAGGGCGTGCAAGGCATGAAAGTGGGCGGCACCCGCCAGCTGATTATCCCGGCCGACCTGGGCTACGGCTCGCGCGGCGCCGGTGGCGTGATCCCGCCCAACGCCACCCTGATCTTTGACGTGGAACTGCTGGCCGTCTGATTATTGAGGCCGCTTCAACGCGGCCAGGGCCAGGCGTGGCAGCCGCATACAGTGCGGCTGCACGGCAAGGCGCCGCAACGACGCCATGGCCGGTTCAACGCGGCCAGGGCTAGGCGTGGCAGCCGCAGACAGTGCGGCTGTACGGCAAGGCGCCGCAACGACGCCATGGCCGCGTTGATGCGGACTCAGCGCTGCCAGTTGCGGCGCAGGGCCTCCATCTCCGCCCGCGCATCCAGCATGCCGCCCACGATGCGCTGGTCTATCGCCTCCAGCAAAGCGCTCGGCATCTCCGTGCTGGCCATGTGATAGCTGCCCATTTGCGGCTGCGGCCGCACATTCTGCACCAGCACCGGGATGCGCCATTCCTCCGCCGCGCGGCAGGCGATGCCCACCAAATCCTGGCTGGCGCCCACCAGGGTGAAGCTGCGGCAGTAACTTCCCTCATTGGATAAGAAGCTCAGCCCGACCCGCACATCGGTATCGGCCTGCATTGCGCCGCCCATCTGCTGGCTGAGCGAGTTGGCCAGCCTGCCCTGCGCCACCAGCATGCCGTCGCGGTTCAGCACCTGGCTGGGCGGCGGCTGCGATCCGCCCAGCCAGGACGGCTGCCAGGCCGACAAGCCGAAGCGGCCCGCTGCCAGTCCCAGCACCAGCACCGTGCCCAGCGCCGTCCATTCGATCCAGCCCCAGCGGTGCGAACGGGCCTTGCGCGCCGCCTGCTGCGCCGCCGCACGGTGGGCGCGCACATCGGCCAGCTGCACCACATTGCCGCGCCGCACCGACGGCGGCTGGGAGGCGAAGCTGCGCTGGCTGCGCAGCCTGGCCATGCGCCGCGCCAGGCTGGCGTCGGCGCGCATGGCATCCTCGATGACGCGCCGGGTGGCGGCATCGAGCTCACCGTCCGCATACGCAATCAGGGTCTCGTCGGAAAAACTCATGATGTTCCTCGCTGCGGACATGATAACCCTTTATTACCCTTTTTTCTCCTTTTATAACGGGCTGCAGCGCGTGACATGATGGCTTTTGCCAGCAACGGCGGGCGCTCCTGGAGGCCGAAGCGCGGACGTTCAGCACCCGTATGGCTTGCTTTTTAGAGAAACCATTACATTTGACAATATTTATGCTAATCTGCGGCCTCTAATAACCAAGGAGGTAGTAATGAAAAAAGGCGAACTGATTGCAGAATTTGCGAAACGCTCTGAAGTGTCCGCTGCTGCCGCCAACGATGCAGTGAACACGCTGATCGCCATCATCACCGAGCGCCTGAAAAAAGGCGACACGGTGGGCATCACCGGCTTCGGCACCTTCTCCGTTGCCAAGCGCGCTGCACGTAAAGGCCGCAATCCTGCAACCGGCGAAGCGATCAAGATCGCTGCGTCGAAAACCCCGAAATTCTCGGCTGGCGCCACCCTGAAGGCAGCGGTCAATCCGAAGAAGAAGTAAGCGTCGCACGCAACGGGTTCAGTGCCTGCAAGGGCACCGGAAACGGCGGTTCAGGGCGGACTCGGGTCCGGCCCGGACCGCCGTTCTGTTTTGGAGCCCATCCTCTACGAAGAACGGCCGTTCTTTTGTATGATGGCGGGCACTTAACTTGAGGAGCACAACGATGAGCATCCAGGAACAATTCGCCCAGGCCCAGGCCGATTCCAAGAACCTGCCGGAACGTCCGGACAACATGACGCTGCTGAAGATCTACGCCCTGTTCAAGCAGGGTTCGGCGGGCGATGTGGAAGGTGAGCGCCCCGGCATGACCGACTTCGTCGGCCGCGCCAAGTACGACGCCTGGGCCGCCCTGAAAGGCACCAGCCAGGAAGAGGCGCAACAGCAGTACATCGATTTGATCGAAGAGCTGAAGGGCTGAACCAATCCGATGTTCAACCGGGTGTCTCTCCAACCCGGTGTCAGATCTGCCATTAGTACAAGAGCCCGCTTTTATGATGTGGCGACCCCATGTACCAATGGCAGATCTGACACCGCTGGGTGGACACCGCTGTTTTTATGCGGTGGCGAACACGCGCCGCATTTTGTCTTCGATCTTGCCGCGGATCTGGGCCGCCATCAGTCCGTACGGGAAGCCCAGCGACAGTTCCATGCGCGCCAGTTGCGGCTCCAGGCTCAGGGTGCCGTTCACGCCGCTGCGTGAAAAGCTCAGCACCTGGTCCTGCCAGCTGCAGGCCAGCTCGAACTCGGCGGCCAGCTTGGCCGCCACCTGGTCGGCCGCCGCGCGCGCCGCCGCCGGGTCTAGTTGATGGGCTTGGGTGATGGTGATGTCCGCCATGCGGCCTTCCTTATAGAAAAATACAAAAGCCGACATGATGCCAGCCCGGCCGCCGCCGCGCCAGCCCATGTTTTGCGCAGGCGCAAAAGCCGCCGCTGCGCCAGGGGCGACCATGCAGGTTCATCCAGCCCAAAGGAGAACCATCATGGACCAGAAAGTCGCCTCGTTGCCGGTCGGCTTCGTGCCCACCCCGTCCGCCCCTTACCGCCAGCACCGCAAGGCGGCCCAGCTGCTGCAGCAGCCAGGCACACCGCGCGCCGTGCATGAACGGGCCGCCGCCGCCCTCCCCGCAGGCAGCCGCATGCTGATCTGGAAACAGGACCCGTCCGTCGCCGATCCCGGCATGCGCAAGGTGTTCCTGCCCGGCGTGGTGCTGCAGGGTCCGCGCGACGCCCGCGTCGCGTCCGGCCAGCCCGGCATCGCCCCGGTCAGCCCGAACGCCTTCGGCGACTTCATCATGGCGCCCGACACCGACCAGTTCGACGCCGTCCACACCTACGCCATCGTGCGCCAGACCCTGACCATGTACCAGCGCGCCCTGGCCAGCGGCGGCGAAGCGGCGCCCCTGCCCTGGCAATGGAACAGCAAGGGCAACACCGATCCCATCGCCGTGTTCCCGCACGGCCTGCCCAACGTCATGAACGCCTATTACAGCCGCAGTGACCGCGCCCTCATGTTCGGCCACTTCGTGCCCAGCGGGGAAGACAAGCGCGTGTACACCTGCCGCTCGCTGGACATCGTCGCCCACGAAGCGGGCCACGCCATCCTCGACGGCCTCAAGCCCAAGTGGCTGCTGAGCAGCAATCCAGCGCAGACCGGCGGCCTGCACGAATCCTTCGGCGACCTGACCGCCATCTTCCTCACCCTCTCGCAGCTGGACCAGGTGGAAGCCATCGTGGCCCAGACCCGCGCCGACCTGCACGACAAGACCTTCCTGGCCGACATGGCCGAGCAGTTCGGCCTGGCCCTGGGCCGTCCCAACGGCCTGCGCAACGCCGACAACGACCTCAAGCTGTCCGAGGCGGGCAACGAGGTGCATGCCCTGTCCCAGGTGTTCACCGGCGCGATCTACGACATCCTGGCCGACTTCTACGCCCACGAGCGCCAGCCCGGCGTGCGCGACGACGCCGCCGTGCTACTGGCGGTCGGGGACTACCTGCGCGGCCTGGTGCTGCGCGCCCTGATGGCCGCCCCCGACCAGGCCGCCACCTACGCCCACGTGGCCAGGCAGATGCTGGCCATCGCGGCGGCCGACGGCAAGCCGGCCGCCTACACCGACGCCATCCGCGCCCGCTTCGTGGTACGTGAGATACTGGCCGCTGACGGCAGCGCGCCGTCAACCGCCATCAGCGCGGATCCCGCCGCCCGCCAGGACCGGCGCGCCTGCTGCGGCACCATGAACCACGCCGCCTACGCCGGCCTGGAGGATGTACTGGAGCAGGAGCGCCAGGCCCTGGCCCTGTGGTGCGGCCGCCGCCAGCAATGAGGAGAGCCCCATGAAGATACACGCCACCGTGGAGGGCGGCCTGGCCGGCCTCACGCAGCACTACGACATCGACACCGCCGCCATCCCTTACGGCGCGGCGCTGGAGGCTGCGCTGGCCGACCCGGCCCTGTTCCTGGCGGTGGCGGCGCCAGCGCCGGCCGTGGGCGCCGACCTGCAGCGCTGGACCATACAGGTGGAAAACGGACTGCCGCGCAGCGCCAGCTTCACGGCCGACGGCAACCCGCAGCACCGGCGCTGGGAGCCGGTGCTGAACCTGATACAGGCCGCCGCGCCTTGAGGCTGCTTCAAAATGACCCTGGCGTCGTTGCAGCGCCTCGCCGTGCAGGCGCACTGTCTTCGGAGCTGCGCCTAGCCAAGCTCATTTTGAACCAGCATCGCTGTAAAGCTTGGCTGCGCCACGCCCGCAATCCGCATTTGCTTATACGAATAGTGTCTAACTCCAATTTGTGGGATCGCGGGAATTACCTTAAAATACAGTGTTTTACTGGGGTCAGCCCGATGTGGACACAGCGCTGACGCCGCAGCACAACTCCATTGATAGGACTGTTATGACCCACGTTGTCACCGAATCCTGCATCGCCTGCCGCTACACGGACTGCGTCGATGTCTGCCCGGTGGATTGCTTCCGCCAAGGCCCGAACTTCCTCGCCATCGATCCCGACGAGTGCATCGATTGCGCCGTCTGCGTCGCCGAATGCCCGGTAAACGCCATCTACGCCGAGGAAGATGTCCCGGCCGACCAGCAGCAATACATCAAGCTCAACGTCGAACTGGCCGCCAACTGGCCATCGATCACCAAGACCGTGCCGGCCCTGCCCGACGCCGAAAAATTCAAGGACGTCAAGGACAAGTTGCACCTGCTGGTGCGCTGAGGTCGCTTGAAGGTGGCCCAGGCGACACTGCACTTTGAAGCAATCTCTTGAAATGTTGCAGTGCCGCGAGAAGAGATCAGCCTGATCCTCACCTTGCCCGGCATAGCCTCCTACAAAAAAGCAGCGGAAACGCTGCTTTTTTTATTGCTGTAATACGATTAACATGGCTGTATAAGCACTGTTCGGGCAGTAAATGTTTTTCCACGGGGCATCAGAAATGCTCTACGTCACGGCCAAATATTCTATAATTGACCTGGGCCATCAGGTATGGTGCAATGCACCAAAACATACGAACGGATAACGCCATGCTTTACCAATTGCACGAAATGCACCGCACCTTCCTGACGCCGCTCATGCAGTGGGCGGACACGTCAGCGAAGCTGTTCACCAACCCGGTATCGCCGTGGGCGCACACCCCGTTCTCGCAGCGCATCGCCGCCGCCTATGAACTGATGTACCGCCTCGGCAAGGAATATGAAAAGCCGGCCTTCAATATCAGCGCCGTGGAGGTCCAGGGCAAGCCGGTCGGCATCATTGAGCACGTGGTACAGAACAAGCCCTTCTGCCGCCTGATACACTTCAGTAAAGACCTGGACCCCAAGCAGGTGCGCGCCCTGGCGCAGCCCACCGTGCTGCTGGTGGCGCCGCTGTCCGGCCATCACTCGACCCTGCTGCGCGATACCGTGCGCGGCCTGCTGGCCGACCACGACGTCTACATCACCGACTGGACCGACGCCCGCATGGTGCCCCTCAGCGATGGTCCGTTCCACCTGGACGATTACATCTATTACGTGCAGGACTTCATCCGCCTGCTGGGTCCGGACGTGCATGTGATCTCGGTATGCCAGCCGACCGTGCCGGTACTGGCCGCGATCTCCCTGATGGCCAGCAACAAGGATCCCAAGCAGCCCAAAACCATGACCATGATGGGCGGCCCCATCGATCCACGCCGCTCGCCCACCGCCGTCAACAACCTGGCCACCGAAAAGAAATTCTCATGGTTCGAGAACACCGTGATCTACTCGGTGCCGCCCAACTATCCCGGCTTCGGCCGCAAGGTCTATCCCGGCTTCCTGCAGCACGCCGGCTTCATCGCCATGAACCCGGGCCGCCACGCCCAGAGCCACCGCGACTTCTACAACCACCTGGTGGAAGGCGACCAGGAAACCGCCGAAGCGCACCGCAAGTTCTACGACGAGTACAACGCCGTGCTGGACATGCCGGCCGAATACTACCTGGACACCATCAAGACCGTGTTCCAGGACTTCGCGCTGCCGCGCGGCGAATGGATGGTGGGCGGCCAGCTGGTGCGCCCGCAGGATATCGAGAGCGTGGCCCTGTTCACCGTCGAGGGTGAACTGGACGACATTTCCGGCGCCGGCCAGACCCAGGCCGCGCACGACCTGTGCTCCGGCATTCCGGCCGCGCGCCAGAAGGACCTGGTGGTGCAGGGCGCCGGCCACTACGGCATCTTCTCCGGCCGCCGCTGGCGCGAAGTGGTCTGCCCCCAGATCACGGAATTCATCAAGAAACACGGCTGATTCCAGCCGCCGCTGCGACGCTCCCCACCGGGAGCGTTTTTTTGGGCCGTAATACATCACGTTGTGATATATTTCGGTGCATGACCAAGCCCACTCCTCCCCTGCCCCCGCTGAGCAAGGCCGACTTCTCGGTCCTGTCCGAATTCCGCTACCAGATGCGGCGCTTCGAGCGCTTCTCCGAAGACGCCGTGCAGGCCGAGGGCATCACGCCCCTGCAGTATTTGCTGCTGCTGCACATCAAAGGCTATGAAGGCCGCGAGTGGGCCACGGTGGGCCAGCTGGCCGAGCGCCTGCAGGCCAAGCCGCACGGCGTGGTGGCGCTGGTGACACGCTGCGAGGCCGGCGGCCTGGTCGAGCGCCGCCCCAGCACCACGGACCGGCGCCAGGTCGAAATCCACCTGTTGCCGGCCGGTGAAGCCATCTTGTCGCGCCTGGCCGAGCGCCACCGCATTGAACTGCTGTCGCTGGACGGCGTGTTCACCGTGCCGAAACTGGGAGCCAAGAGTGGCAAATAACGGCGGCGGCCGTGACGGGAGCCGTCGTGACGACAGCCGTTACGACGCCCGCCGCGACTTCGACGACAGCGCGCGCCTGTTGCGGCTGATCGCCATGGCGGCCGTGACCGGCGCCATCAGCACCGTGACGGCAGGCTTGCTGCTGCACGCGATCCGCTTCTTCACCAACCTGTTCTTCTTCCACCGGTGGTCCAGCGCCGAGGCCTCGCCCGCCATGCACACGCTGGGCGCCTGGGTGATCGCGGTGCCGGTGCTGGGCGGCCTGGTCATCGGCCTGATCGCCCGCTACGGCTCCGAGCAGATACGCGGCCATGGCATCCCGGAAGCGCTGGAAGCCATCCTGTTCAAGCGCAGCGCCATGTCGCCCAAGGTGGCCGTGCTCAAACCGCTGGCCTCGGCCATCGCCATCGGCAGCGGCGGCCCGTTCGGCGCCGAAGGGCCCATCATCATGATCGGCGGCGCCATGGGCTCGCTGCTGGCGCAGCACTTCCACCTGAGTTCCGCCGAGCGCAAGGCGCTGCTGGTGGCCGGCGCCACAGCCGGCATGACGGCGGTGTTCGGCACGCCGATCGCGGCCATCCTGCTGGCGGTGGAACTGCTGCTGTTCGAACTGCGCCCGCGCAGCCTGGCGCCGGTGGCCGTGGCCTGCGCGGTGGCCGGCTTCTTGCGTCCATTGCTAATCGCCGCCGGCCCGCTGTTCCCGCTGCACAGCGCGGCCGCGGCGCCATCGGCACTGCTGTCCTGCCTGGTGGCCGGGCTGCTGTGCGGCGCCCTGGCCTGCCTGCTCTCCACCGCCCTGTACCGGGTCGAAGACGCCTTCCGCAAGCTGCCCATGCACTGGATGTGGTGGCCGGCGCTGGGCGGGCTGGCGGTCGGCATCGGCGGCTATGTCCAGCCGCGCGCGCTGGGCGTGGGCTATGACGTCATCGCCGACCTGCTCAATGGCGCCCTCAGCGGCCAGCTGGCGCCGGGCGCGGTGGCCGCGCTGCTGGCAGTGAAAGCCGTGATCTGGCTGATCGCGCTGGCGTCCGGCACCTCGGGCGGCGTGCTGGCCCCGCTGCTGATGCTGGGCGCCGGACTGGGCGCGCTGCTGTCGCCCTGGCTGCCGGGCGCCGACCCGGCCGTGTGGCCGCTGGTATTCATGGCCGCCACCCTGGGCGGCATGATGCGCGCGCCGGTCATGGCCGTGGTGTTCGCCTTCGAGCTGACGCACGACGTCAACGCGTTGCTGCCGGTGCTGGCCAGCGCCACCATCGCCTACGCCTTCACGGTAGTCACCATGCAGCGCTCGATTTTGACCGAGAAGATCGCGCGCCGTGGCCGTCACATCTACCGCGAATACGGCGTCGATCCGCTGGAACGCCACAGCGTGGCCGAAGTGATGAGCGCCGCGCCGCACACCGTGGACGTGCATGCGCGCCTGCAGGACGTGCTGGCCTCGCACTTTGGCGCCGGCCAGCGCCACCGCGCGTATCCGGTGCTGCGCGACGGCGCCCTGGTCGGCATGCTGGACCGCCAGGCGCTGCAAGCCCGGCCGCAGGCGCGGCTGGTGAGTGAACTGTACGGTGTCTATCCACCGGCTTACGCGCTGCCGGATGAAACCTGCCGCACCCTGGCCAGCCGGCTGGCGGTGCTGGGACTCGAACGCTTGCCGGTGGTGGAGGATGGCCAGTCGCTGCGCCTGGTCGGCATCGTCAGCCGCAGCGACCTGGTCAAGCCGGCGCTGGACGTGCACGGCGAGGAGCAGGAACGCCAGACCCTGCGCCGCCTGTGGCTGCAACGCCCCCGCACCCGCTAAGGTTTTTTGGCCAGCCGGCGCGGGATGGCGGATAATGGCGTTTTACCGTTTTCCGCCCCTACCGTGCCCGTTTCCGATAAGCCGTTTGCCGACCGCATCGAAGACCTGCTGCCGCAGACCCAGTGCACCAAGTGCGGCTACGATGGCTGCCGTCCCTACGCGCAGGCCATCGCGGCCGGACAAGCGCAGATCAACCAGTGTCCGCCCGGCGGCATGGAGGGCGTGCGGCGCCTGTCGGCCCTGACCGGCCACCCCGTCATTCCCATCAATCCCGTCAACGGCCTGGAGCGCCCGCGCGCCGTGGCCTACATCGACGAGGACCTGTGCATAGGCTGCACCCTGTGCATACAGGCCTGCCCGGTGGACGCCATCGTCGGCGCGGCCAAACTGATGCATACCGTGGTGCCGGCGCTGTGCACCGGCTGCGACCTGTGCGTCCAGCCCTGCCCGGTGGACTGCATCGTCATGTATCCGGTTACGGAAGCCACCGGCTGGGACGCCTGGAGCCAGCGCGAGGCCGACGCCGCGCGCGAACGGCACGACTTCCGCACCCTGCGCCTGCAGCGCGACAAGGAGGAAAACGAGGCGCGCCTGGCGGCCAAGGCCATCGCCAAGCTGGAAGCGGTGCAAGCGCTCACGCCGGAAAACGAGGCCGAGGCGGCCGAGAAGGAACGCAAGCGCGCCATCATTGCCGCCGCCATGGAACGCGCGCGCCTGAAAAAGGAACAGGCCGCCGGCACCACCCCGCCACCCGACAACAAGACTGAATGAACAACGCCAAACGCCACGAAATGTTCGTGCGCTTCCGCGCCGCCAATCCCAAGCCGGTCACCGAACTGGAATACACCACGCCGTTCGAACTCTTGATTGCCGTGCTGCTGTCGGCCCAGGCCACCGACGTCGGCGTCAACAAGGCCACCCGCAAGCTGTACCCGGTGGCCAATACGCCGGCCGCCATCCTGGCGCTGGGCGAGGAAGAGCTCAAGAGTTATATCCAGACCATAGGCCTGTACAAGACCAAGGCCAAGAACGTGATCGCCACCTGCCGCATGCTGGTCGAGCTGCATGGCGGCGAAGTGCCGCGCGGCCGGGAATCGCTGGAAGCGCTGCCCGGTGTGGGCCGCAAGACCGCCAACGTGGTGCTGAACACGGCGTTTGGCGAACCGACCATGGCGGTCGATACCCACATCTTTCGGGTCTCGAACCGCACCGGCCTGGCGCCAGGCAAGAACGTCGATATCGTCGAGCAGAAGCTGCTCAAGTTCGTGCCCAAAGAATTCCTGCACGACGCCCACCACTGGCTCATCCTGCACGGGCGCTACACCTGCAAGGCGCGCAAGCCGGAGTGCTGGAACTGCATCCAGATCGATTTGTGCGACTACCGCGCCAAGACCCCGGCGCCCGACAACCTGTAGGAAACCGCCGCGCATTGCGCGGCGGATGGCGCGTGGCTAAAGGCTGCTTATGCCTTGCGTCGGCGCTGGAGGGCGCCGAGCATGGCCAGGCCGCCCACCAGCATCGCATAAGTCCCAGGCTCCGGAACGGGACTGACCTGCCGCAATGCGAGAGGCGCAGCGTCCGCCACAGTGCTGAAGCTGTAGCTGAGCCGGGTGATAGAGAGAGAGCTGCTGGAAATTTCCTTTTCATACACCGAGCCCGAAAATGATGTGCTGATACCCAGTACATCGGTCAACGTGGTGCTGCCACCGTATGGCGACAGAACGAAAGCTGCGGGGCCACTGCTGATCTGGTTGGCACGGTTCAGCTGCAGGCTGCTGTAGGCGGTGTAAAACGGCTCGCTGGTAAGTTTGCCATTGGTGTAGGCGCCTAGGAACGCTTGGGACTGCACATAGGCGTTGGCCCCACCATTCAGGCCGGTCATCGAATACTCCCCGATCGCGCTGCTGCTGAAACCGGCTACCAGGCTATAGCCGTCATTGGCAACGATGTACAACGCTTTTCCCGCAGTGCTCGAGAAGGAAGCGTCTTTGGACGAGCTGGCGCGTGTGCCGGTGACGCTAGCGCTATAGCGCTGAGGGTCCAAGTCGAACGAGATCGAGTTGCCTATTACCGTGGTCCGGCTGAGGTCGAAGTAATCGGAATCGACAAAAAACTTCAAGGTTGCGCCTTGGAACTCAACAAAATGGGTGGCCCGGGCGGGAACAGCGCTGCACAGCAAGGCGGCTGCAGCGGCAAAATAGAACAAGGGTTTATTCAGCGTCATGGTCCGCGTCCTCTTAAGCCAAGGAGATGATGCGGGACGAGCGGCGACGCGCCACCCATCCCAAGATGCCCAGCCCGGCCAGCATCATGCCGTAAGTTTCAGGCTCAGGCACTGCCTCAGGCGGGTTGATTACCGTTCCGGCTGTCACCGCGTTAAAACTGTACGTGAGCGACTTGAGGGTGAAAGTCTGCGTGCCGATGCCGGCCTGCGAGACCCCTACCCCAAAAGATGTACCGGTCAGCTTGATCGCTTGTGCGGTACCGCTAAGACAGCATGCGGTACTGCCAGTTGTGTAAGTACGAGTGCCTGCTGCCTGGACGGCCGAGTACCCATTCTGGCCGGTTGACAGGTCCATGCTGGAAGAGCCATTGGAGGTGAATACGCCGTTGCTATAGGTTCCCGCGGACTCCGCCGCCGAAATCGACGTGTATCCATTGATTTTGCTAGTGGTCGAGGCTATCGTCGAATTGGCTGAAATACTCGCCCGTACGTCCAGCAGATAACCGTCCTTTGCCACGGCGAGCAGAGGGGAGACGGTGCGAATGCTGGTACTGGCGGTCTTGCTATCAGCCGCATAGGCCACATTGACGGTGACGGAGATGTCCGTGGGGAGGCCAAATTGGATGGAGTCGCCGGAAACGCTAACATTATCTGGAGAAAAAAAATCGGTGTCGTAATAGAAAACTGTGTGCAGTCCTTGAATCTCCACGTAGTTGACAGCACTGGCCGGTAGGACCGCAGCCGCCAGTAATGCCGCAAGCGATAAGACGGTAAAACGCATGGCACCTCCCTTTGTTGCAAAAAAGAAAACCAGTCACATACTAAATCAATGTTTACTTAATGTAAACATAGTTGACTAAAAACATTTACTTTTTTATTAAAAGGGACTCTGGCTGCTCACCGCTTGCACTGCGCAGCGCATCGGCGCCAGATCACAGCAGCACCAGGTTGTCGCGGTGGATGAGTTCCTGGCCCTCCACAAAACCGAGGATGGCCTCGATTTCGCTGGACGGCTTGCGCATGATGCGGCGCGTCTCGCCGCTGGTGTAGTTGGACAGCCCGCGCGCAATCACCGCGCCCTGCTGGTCCACGCAGGTGATCACGGAACCGCGCCCGAATTCGCCCTTCACTTCCACCACGCCAATGGGCAGCAGCGACTTGCCTTCGCGCGTGAGCTTCTGCACGGCGCCGGCGTCCAGCACTACCTGCCCCGAGGTTTGCAGGTGGTCGGCCATCCACTGCTTGCGGGCCGTCAGGTGGCCGGTCTGGGCCGCCAGCTCGGTGCCGATGGCCTCGCCGCCGGCCAGGCGCTCCAGCACACGGTCTTCGCGGCCGTAGGCGATCACCGTGTGCGCGCCGGACTTGGCGGCGCGCTTGGCGGCCAGGATCTTGGTCAGCATGCCGCCCCGTCCCAGGCTGGAGCCGGCGCCGCCGGCCATGGCTTCCAGCTCTGGATCGCCGGCGCGCGCATGCTGTATCAGCACCGCGTGCGGGTCCTTGCGCGGATCGGCGCTGAACAGGCCCTTCTGGTCGGTCAGGATGATCAGGGCGTCGGCCTCGATCAGGTTGGCCACCAGCGCGCCCAGGGTATCGTTGTCGCCGAACTTGATCTCGTCCGTGACCACGGTGTCGTTCTCGTTGATGATGGGGACCACGCCCATGCGCAGCAGGGTGGTCAGGGTGGAGCGCGCGTTCAGGTAGCGTTCGCGGTCGGCCAGGTCGGCGTGGGTCAGCAGCACTTGCGCGGTGCCGATGCCGTGCGCACGGAAGCTGGTCTCGTAGATCTGAGCCAGGCCCATCTGGCCGACGGCGGCGCAGGCCTGCAGTTCGTGGATGTCGGTGGGACGCTTGTCGAAGCCCAGGCGCAGCATGCCCTCGGCAATCGCGCCCGAGCTCACCAGCACGACCTGCTTGCCCAGCTGGCGCAAGGCGGCGATCTGCGACGCCCAGCGCGCGATGGCGGCGTGGTCCAGCCCGCGCCCGTCGTTGGTGACCAGCGAGGAACCGACCTTGATGATGATGCGGGTGGCTTTCTGTATGACGGAATTCATGGATGCGGCGGTAGTCTGATCAAAGAGGAGAGCCCTCGCGGGGCCGTGACGCTGCAGTGATGCCGCGGGCGGATGGCCCGGCCTTGCCGCTGGCGGCGCCGCGCCCGGGGATGCCGGGCCGGCCGCGCCATGGTAGGCATCATCGGCGTGTGGCCGATTATGCCGGTGATGCAGGGATTAATCGAGGATTTTGAAGCGTGGATCGTCCGGATCGATGGACGAGATGCCGCGCGCTTCTTCCGTCATGTGGACTTCCTCGGCGCGCTGCTCGCTGTGCTTTCTCTGTTCCAGGTGCTGGTAGATGGCGTTGACCAGCTCCTGCGTGCCTTCGTGGCCCAGGGCGGAAATCTGGAACACGGGACCTTTCCAGCCGAAGCGCTTGATGAAGTCCTTGACGCGCTTGGCGCGCTCTTCCTCCGGCACCATGTCCAGCTTGTTGAGCACCAGCCAGCGCGGCTTGTCGGCCAGCGAGGCGTCGTACTTTTCAAGTTCCTTGACCAGGGCCTTGGCTTCCTTGACCGGATCGACATTGGCCTCGAACGGGGCCAGGTCGACGATGTGCAGCAGCAGGCCGGTGCGCTGCAAATGGCGCAGGAACTGGTGGCCCAGGCCGGCGCCTTCGGCGGCGCCCTCGATCAGGCCGGGAATGTCGGCAATCACGAAGCTCTTCTCGTGCGACACGCGCACCACGCCCAGGTTGGGGTGCAGGGTGGTGAACGGGTAGTCGGCGATCTTCGGGCGCGCGTTGGACACGGCCGTGATGAAGGTGGACTTGCCGGCGTTCGGCATGCCCAGCAGGCCAACGTCGGCCAGCACCTTCAGCTCCAGGCGCAGCTCGCGGCGTTCGCCTTCCTTGCCCTCGGTTTTCTGGCGCGGCGCGCGGTTGGTCGAGGTCTTGAAGTGGATGTTGCCCCAGCCGCCCTCGCCGCCCTTGGCCAGCAATTCCATTTGGCCGTGCTCGGTCAGGTCGGCGATGATTTCGCCGCTGACCTCGTCGATGATCAGGGTGCCGACCGGCAGGCGCAGGTGGACATCGTCCGCGCCCTTGCCGTAGCAGTCGGAGCCGCGGCCGGCCTCGCCGTCCTTGGCCTTGTGGACCTTGGAATAGCGGTAGTCGACCAGGGTGTTGACGTTGCGGTCGGCGTAAGCCCAGATCGAGCCGCCACGGCCGCCGTCGCCGCCGTCGGGGCCGCCGAAGGGACGGAATTTTTCACGGCAAAAAGAGGCGCAGCCATTCCCGCCGCTGCCGGCGATGACTTCGATTTTTGCTTCGTCGATAAACTTCATGATGTGCCACCTAAAAATAGAAAGGCCGTTTCAAAAGGAGCTGCCACCGCGCCATGCTCGCTTTGAGACGACCTCTAAAACTAAAAGGCCCTACCTTCTTGGGCAGAGCCTTTCGCTGGAAGGCTTGCGCCTTACAAAAAGCAGGACCGCAGTCCTGCTGAGCAATTACGCTGCGGCTTGCTGGGCCGGGACCACGGTCACGAACTTGTTCGAACCTTTGCCTTTGGTCACGAACTTGACCACGCCGTCCACCAGGGCGAACAGGGTGTGGTCTTTGCCGGTGCCCACGCCTTCGCCGGCGCGCACGGGGGTGCCACGTTGACGGATGATGATGCCGCCAGCGTTGATAGCCTGGCCGCCGTAGACTTTAACGCCCAGGCGTTTTGACTCGGAATCGCGGCCGTTGCGAGTAGTGCCGCCACCTTTTTTGTGTGCCATGTGATAGCTCCTTGATTAGCCGTTGATCGAGACGATTTGGATCTCGGTGTAGTTCTGACGATGACCTTGGTGTTTCTGGTAGTGCTTACGACGGCGCATCTTGAAGATCTTCACCTTGTCGTGACGACCATGCGAAACAACGGTAGCCAGAACTTTAGCACCTTCAACCAGGGGCGCACCAAACTTGATGCTGTCGCCGGCGCCAATGGCCAGGACTTGGTCTATGGTGAGTTCGGAACCAATGTCAGCAGGTATCTGTTCTACTTTGAGTTTTTCGCCAGCAGCAACTTTGTATTGTTTGCCGCCGGTTTTTATGACCGCGTACATGATTTGAAACCTCATCAAATGTTAAAAGAGTTTCCCCGCAAAAACCGGAGAACCGCTGATTATACACGGGATGCCATCCTTCGTCAAAGCCTGCCGTGGCTGCGGCGCCGCTGTGATGTGCAAGGCAATCTTGGCACAGCGTGAAACTTGGTGTTCCGTTATCGAAGTTGCCCCGTACGCCATGCCAGCCGCCCCGGGTCCCGGGGCATGACGTATAATCGCGGCACTTACTAAGACTTATGCAGGTTTGCCTTGTCCGCCGCTACCCCACACGCCAGCCAGAACCAGATTACCCAGACGATCGCCGCCGACATGGAAGCGGTGAACGCAGTAATCCGCAAGAAATTGCACTCCGAGGTCAGCCTCGTCAACCAGATCGCGGAATACATCATCAGCGCCGGCGGCAAGCGCATCCGGCCGGTGCTGGTGCTGCTGGTGGCCAACGCCTATTCCTACCAGGGCACGGCGCACCACGAACTGGCCGCCGTGGTGGAATTCATCCACACCGCCACCCTGCTGCACGACGACGTGGTGGACGAATCCTCGCTGCGCCGTGGCCGCGCCACCGCCAACGCCCTGTTCGGCAACGCGGCCTCGGTGCTGGTGGGCGACTTCCTGTATTCGCGCTCGTTCCAGATGATGGTTTCGCTGGACAATATGCGCGTGATGCAAATCCTGTCCGACGCCACCAACGTAATTGCCGAGGGCGAGGTGCTGCAGTTGCTGAACATGCACGATCCGGACGTGAACCAGGAACGCTACCTGCAGGTGATACGCTCCAAGACCGCCAAGCTGTTCGAGGCAGCGGCCGAACTGGGCGCGCTGATTTCGGGCGCCAGCGATGCGCAGATCGCCGCCGCCGGCGAATACGGCCGCTCGCTGGGCACGGCCTTCCAGCTGATCGACGACGTGCTGGACTATGCCGGCGATGCCGAGGAAATCGGCAAGAACGTGGGCGACGACCTGCGCGAGGGCAAACCCACGCTGCCGCTGATCTACCTGATGGAAAACGGCACCGAGGAGCAGCGCCAGCTGGTCCGCCAGTGCATCGAGCAGGGCGACGAGCAGCACTTCGACACCATCCTGGCCGCCATCACCACCAGCGGCGCGCTGGACTACACGCGCCGCCAGGCAGTGGAACAGTCGGAACGCGCCATCGCGGCGATTACCGATTTGCCGGACAGCGTGTACAAGAACTCCTTATTGCAGCTGGCACGCTTCGCAGTGGATCGTAGCCACTAGGAGCCTGCTTCAAAGCGAACATGGCGTCGTTGCAGCTCCTCCCCGTTTTCGCGTGCTAGCGCACTGCCTTCGTCGCCGCGCCTGGCCCTGCTCGCTTTGAAGCAGGCTCCACGCGGCGTGCCCCCCCTACAGGATCTCGTTGGCCAGCTCGGAAGGCCGGCACAGGCGCACACCCTTTTCCGTCACCACGAATGGCCGGTTGATCAGGATGGGATGCGCCATCATGGCGTCCAGCAGCGCCTCGTCGGTCAGGGAAGCATCGGCCAGGCCCAGCTGCTCGTACAGCTCGCCCTTGTCGCGCATGGCGCCGCGCACGGTGAGGCCGGCCTTGGCGATCATGTCCCGCAACTGCTCGCGTGAAGGCGGATTTTTCTGGTAATCGACCACCTCCGGCTCGACGCCCCTGGCGCGTATCAGGTCCAGGGTCTTGCGCGACGTGCCGCAGGCGGTGTTGTGGTAAATGGTGACGGTCATGGCGGTCCTCGGCATACAAAGGCCGCCATTATCGCCGAAATCAGAACCGCGCGGACACGCTCACACCGATGCTGCGCGGCTGCAGCCGGTAGCCCTGGACGATGGAAGCCACCTGCGGATGCTGGATCACGGTATCGTCATCGAGCGCGTTCTTGACGAACACGGTGACGCTGGTGCGGTCGAAGTTCAGGCCCGCGCTCAGGTCCACCGTGTGATAGGACGGACGGTTGTAATCGGTCTGCTCGGGATCGAGCGAACCATGGCTGCTGCCCACCCAGCGCACCGAGCCCATGACGAAGCCGGTCTTGTTGTCGCCCACGCCGAAGTTGTACTGGGCCGTGGCCGAGGCATTGTATTTGGGGACACCCTGTATCGGCGCGCCTGCCACCGCGCCCACCACGCCCGACTGCGCGCCCTTGTCGTTGGACAGCTCGGCCTTGGTGTAGCCGCCCGAGGCGCTCAAGGTCAGGCCGGCCATGGGCTTGCCCTTGATCTCCAGCTCGAAGCCCTTGCTGGTGGCGTCGCCCGCGTTGGCGTTGTAGGTGTAGGCGCAGGTCGGCATGTACACGCCCTGCTGGATGTTCTTCCAGTCGACATAGAACACCGAGGCGTTGACCTGCAGGCGGTTGTTGAGGAAGCGCGACTTGCTGCCCACCTCGTAGCTCCACAGGCTGTCCGGCGCGTAGGTGGTGGGCGCGTTGGTCAGGCCGTTGGCTTCCAGGTCGGGGCCGCAGGTGGTGGGCGGCACGTAGACGTTGGAGCCGCCCAGGCGGAAGCCCTTGGCCACGCTGGTGTACACGGTGTTGGCCGGATCCACCTCCCAGGTCAGCGCGTACTTGGGCGTGTAGGCGCGCGCGGATGTGCTGGCGGTGCTGTTGTTGCCGGCGCCGGCCAGGTACAGGCCATTGGCCTGCTGCAGGGTCGAGCTGCCGTGCAGGTAGCGCGCGCCCACGGTGGCGTGCAGGGCAGGCGTAAAGTAGTAATTGAGTTCGCCGAAGATGGAGCCCTGCTTCTCGCGGTAGTGGAAGGCGCCGGCAAAGGCGTTATCGTTGGGGAAGGCGCCCGGATAGGCGTCCGGCAGCAGGTCCGGGTCGGCGATGTCGTAGCCATAGGACTTGAACAGCGCCGTCACGCCGAAGATGGGATCGTTCTCGATGATGTTGGTGTGCTGGTTCGAGTAGTACACGCCGCCCAGCCAGGTCCACGGCGAACGGGCCGGATCATAGGGCTTGGAGGCCAGGCGGAACTCCTGCGCCACCTGGCGCACCTGGTTGTTCAGGTAGACCGCCGACGGCAGGTTGGCCACGTCCTCGATCAGCTGCGGCGGCGCGTTGCCGCCATCGGCGGTCGAGGTCAGGAAGGTCGACAGCGAATAGCTGTTGTAGGCCGAGCCGTTCTGGGTGCGGTCGAACTTGCGCTGGAAGTAGCTGGTGACCGAGGTCAGGTCGGCCCCGCCCAGGTCGTAATTCACCGTCAGGCTGGGCGACAGCAGCTTGTCGATGGATGGCTCGCGCACCTGCTTCTGCGCCTTGTAGCCGGGCAGCTCCAGGTTGAAGGCGTTGATGTCCTTGGCGTCCACCCGCTGGAAGTAGACGGCCGGGGTCAGCACCAGGTCCCGGGTCGGCTTCCACTTCAGGGCCACGCGCACTTCCTGGTCGTTGATCTTGTTGATGTTGTCGGCGATGGTGGCGCCGCTGCCATTGACCTGGTCGATATAGCCGCCGGTGCGCTGGGTCTGCACGCCGATGCGCAGCGCCAGCTCGTCCTGGATCAGCGGCAGGTTGGCCACCGCGTTGGCGGAATAGCCCATGCTGCCGCCCTTGGTGCCGGACAGCTCGGCGTAGGTGGTGAATTCGCGCTCCTTCAGGTCCGGCTCGATGGGCACGAACTTGATGGTGCCACCCATCGAACTGGCGCCGTACAGGGTGGCCTGGGGGCCGCGCAGCACCTCCACGCGATCGATGTCGAAGAACTTGGGCTCGATATTGCCCATGGTGTAGACGTTGCCCACCGTGACCGAGGTATCGCCCAGGTAGACGCCGACGGTGGCCGCGCCGGCCGCCGAACTGATGCCGCGCACCTCGATATTGGAGGTGCCGGGGCCAGCGCCGCCGTTGCCGCTGGCGGCCGTGAACGAGATATTCGGCACCACGCGCGTCAGGTCGGTGAAATCGGTCACGTGCTCGGCCTGCAGCTGGGCGCCAGTGACGGCCGAAATGCTCATGGCGATCTTGCTGGGATCTTCCTTGCGTTTCTGGGCCGTCACCCGCACCACCTCGATCTGGTCCGACTGCGCGGCCGGCGGCGCCCCCTCGTCGGCCCAGACGGCGGTTGCATAAGCCACGCAAGCGGCGGCGGCGGTCAGACGTAGCACTGCACTTGGACGTTTCTTCATGTTGTTTCCCTTGGTCAGTAAGCGGGGCTCCACGCCCGCACATGTCGAACATTCTTGCCTGTCAGGATGATTGCGTTTTTGAAATAGCACAACAACCATCTTGACTTTTTAACAAAGCAAGAAACTTGCCAAGCTATCTTTCGCGACAGAATGATTGATGGACTTGAAAAATGCGGAAGAATCTGGTCTAATAATGCCTCACCCAAGTCGGGGTGTAGCTTAGCCCGGTAGAGCGCTACGTTCGGGACGTAGAGGCCGGAGGTTCGAATCCTCTCACCCCGACCAATGAATTCCAAAAAAGCCCAAGTGATTCAAGCACTTGGGCTTTTTGCTTTTGGTCGTGGAAATGCGGGGTGAAGCTGCCTTATCAGAAATCGAGAGGCTAACAGGGTCAACCTCCAACGCCTGAGGCCTCATAAGGTATTTGCTACCGTATGAGAAATCCGATGTCACCACGGAGGTGTTTTCCTCGTGCAGTGTCAACAAGCCGGCAGGAACGAACGCATCTTCGACATGCGCAAAGACCGCAAGTTTGTTTTGCTTGATCATGCAAGAGGAAGCTTAGAAGTTTAGTTCTTCTTGTTCGCGCCTTGACAACGGACGAACGCGCTTTCGCCGTTCTTTTGCTTCTAAGGCCGCAATGGCGGAATCGTCTTCCAACAAGAAGTTTTGGAGCGTTTTGCCTGGCGCAATTGCGTCCAGATAGCGTAGAAGCTGGCCAAGGGCAATACTTGGCTCCCCCTTCTCCAGTCGATAGGCGGTATTCCTTGACATGCCGGCCCGTAACGCCGCCTCGGTTTGAGAGATGCTTCGAGCCACTCGCAGACGAGCCAAGCGCTCACCAATTTTCGTGGCTTCTATTGCAAGGTGAGATGGCAATGCATCAGCTTGTGCGACGCGCATAGCAAGGAGGAGGCTCTACAAGCTTGTATATTCAAACTATGAACTTCGTCCGCCAAAATGTCAAAGGATGTTCGATGTATCGAACAAACCATGACAACAATGCAAATGAAAAGGTAGCGTACCAGCCTTACTCCACACTGTATGTAAGAGAACAGGAGGTAATTATCTTCCACCCGACGGTCAATAGGTGCACTGCTCCCCCTGCGTAGTCTCCTCGCCTCGGCAGCAACGTCGGCCTTGGCAAACTCCATCGGCGACGCTCATCCCGAAATGGCAGTTCAGTGGCTTCCATGAAACCGAAATGGGGTAATCACTGGCTTATTGGGGTAATGATACCCCAATATACCCCAATTGCAATGGCCGCATCGCTCGGCTGTTGACCCTGCAGTCGCTCTATCACTTCGACTATGCGGTGGGCCGCTACATCAGCCTGGAGCGCATCGTCGAAGAATCGAAGAAGATCTACTACGAAACGCTGGAAGCCAGTTCCCAAGGCTGCCACGAGGCCGCGCACGGCCTGTACTAGAAACTCGGCGGCGGTACATCGTGGGGGGGGAACCTGGCGGCGCGCCAGCTCACGGACGCGGGACAAGACTGCTTGTTACCGACTTGGCACGCAACGCCTCGTATAGCTGGCCCGGGCCCAGAATAATATCCAAAATGCCATTCAAGATGTGCTCTGAGCTCAATGCCTGCGCGGTCATCAGTTGGTGAGCATCGCCTGCATCGATGATTGCGTCCACTAGCGCCGTCCTCAGGTCCGGGGAATTGTCGAACTGATTCTTGCTATTGCTGGCGGCTTGGCGTACCAACGTCTCATTTTCCATCAGTTTGCCTTTAAGAACCCCGTTCACATATATGAGCTTGTCGCCGTCGCTGAGGTCGCCCTCGAACAAGCCGTTTATCTTCTCGATGATTTCGGTCAGATAATCTTCCTGCTTTTCCTGCACGCTGCCGCTGCCCACTGCATCCATGGGCGGCAGCTTGTAACTACCGTCAGCGTTCAAGCCCATGGGCTGCTTACCCCGGTTCTTTAAGGTATGGTGTGTTAGCACGACCTTGCTGAGGTCCACCGTGTTGCGCTCTCGCCCAAAGTCCAGTAGCGGAACCAGGCGTTTGTAGAAGAGGAAACGCTTCTCGATGTCGGTGTTACCGTAGTCGAAAATCTGACTCAGGAAGGCATACAAGCGCGTGTAGGCCCCCATATCGTTCTTGAACAGCAGCAGTGCCTCCATCTGGTCCTTGGCTGCACGCGCGGCCTTCTCGTCATGCTTCTCCTCC
The DNA here is from genome assembly GCF_053572355.1 of Duganella kummerowiae. NCBI lineage: Bacteria > Pseudomonadati > Pseudomonadota > Betaproteobacteria > Burkholderiales > Oxalobacteraceae > Duganella > Duganella kummerowiae. The sequence goes on along the minus strand of NZ_JBKFEH010000009.1, from coordinate 455,709 downwards.
GCCAGCGCCATGTCCTGCTGCGCCGCCTTGTAACGCTTGAGCAAACGGTCGGCAACGGGCGCGATGGCGGCGTCAAGTTGCTTCTGGGTGCCGTTCGGGTCCAGGTCCACCTTGGCGACGCGCTCGACCTCGTAGTCGTCATAGAATCCGGCCGCATCCAGCTTGGCACGCAGGTCATAGACCAGGTGCGGGTCGGTGACCGCTTCCATCTCAGCGGTTTCATAATACGTTTTGAAGGCCTTCAGAATTTCAGCCGGTTCGTTCACAAAATCCAGTACGTAAGTGAACTCCTTGCCCGGATACGAGCGGTTCAAGCGGGAAAGCGTCTGCACGGCCTGAATGCCGCCGAGCAGCTTGTCCACGTACATGCCGCACAACAGCGGCTGATCAAAGCCGGTCTGGAATTTGTTAGCGACCAGAAGGATATGGAAATCCGGCCCTTTGAAGACTTCGCGAATGTCACGCCCGCGCAGGCCTGGATTCAAATCCTCGCTGGTCTCGGTCACAGCCTCGGGGTAGCTGTCGGTATCTTCAACTTCGCCAGAAAAGGCGACCAGCACGCCAAGCGGATAGTGCTTTGTGGTAGCGTAGGCGCGGATTGCCTTCTGCCAGCGAACGGCTTCCTTGCGGCTGCCGACCACCACCATCGCCTTAGCTTTCCCCTCAAGCAGCGGCTGGATGTTCTCCCGGTAGTGCTCCACCACGATTTGAACTTTGCTGGCAATGTTATAAGGGTGCAGCCGTACCCACTGCATCAGGCCTTTCATCGCAGTGCTGCGCTCGACGGCCTTATCGCCCCACTCTTGCCCATCATGGGCCAGTTTGAAAGCCAGCTTGTAGCTGGTGTAGTTCTTCAGCACATCGAGGATAAATTCTTCCTCGATGGCCTGGCGCATGGAATAGACATGGAACGGTTGCGGCAGACCATCCGCGCCCTTTCGACCGAACAATTCCAGCGTCTTGGCTTTAGGCGTCGCAGTAAAGGCGACATACGTCAGCCCTTTCACTCCAGCACGCGCCTCCATCTGCGCTGCAAGCAACGCTTCGGTATCCACCTCGCCGCCATCCTGCAAATCGGCCCATTCCTGCGCCGACAGCAACTGCTTGAGCTTGGCTGCCGCCTCGCCAGTCTGCGAGCTATGGGCTTCATCGGCGATGACTGCAAAGCGCTTGCCTTCGGTAGCGGCCAGTTTCTGCACCTCCTGCAATGCGAACGGGAAGGTCTGGATGGTGCACACGATGATCTTCTTGCCGCCCTTGAGCGCCTGCCCCAGTTGAGCGCTCTTGCTGCCATGCTCATTGGTGATGGTGGCCACCACGCCTGTCGTGCGCTCGAAATCGAAGATGGCCTCCTGAAGCTGGGCATCCAGCACATTGCGGTCACTGACCACCAGCACGCTGTCGAACAGCTTGTTATGCTGAGCGTCGTGCAGATCGGCCAGGAAGTGCGCCGTCCAGGCAATCGAATTGGTCTTGCCCGAGCCAGCCGAATGCTGAATTAGATAACGCTCGCCGGGGCCCATATCGAGCACGTCGGCTACCAGCTTGCGGGTCGCGTCGAGCTGGTGGTAGCGCGGGAAGATAATGGCTTGCGCCTGCTTCTTGTCGTTGCGCTTGCAGATGAGGTAGCGATGCAGGATGTCCAGCCAGCTATCGACCGCCCAGACTTCTTCCCACAGGTAGGCCGTGGCGTAGCCGTCCGGATTTGGCGCATTGCCGGCGCCACCGGCATTGCCCCGGTTGAAGGGCAGGAAGGTCGTCGCCGTTCCGGCCAGCCGAGTGGTCATCATGACCTCGGACTGGCTCACTGCGAAATGCACCAGAGCGCCGCCCGGGAAGCACAGCAGCGGCTCAAGCACGCCGCCCTTGGGTTGCGGATGGCGGTCTTCGCGGTATTGGTCAACCGCGTCATGCACACTCTGGGTGAAGTTGCTCTTCAGTTCAGCCGTGGCCACCGGGAGGCCATTCAAAAACAGCACCAGGTCCAGCTCGGCCTTTGGATTGTTGGGCGAGTGACAGACCTGACGCACCACGCGCAAACGGTTGGCGGCATACTTCGCCCCGATGGCTGGATTGATGGCCAGCGCCGGCTTGAACTGCGCCAGTTCCAGAGGCGCAGGCAGCCCCAGCATCTCCACGCCCCGGCGCAGCACATCCAGCGTGCCGCGCTCGTTCATGTTCTTGCGGATGCGGTCGGCTAGCACTTTGGGCAGCGCAGCGCCGTGGGTCTTGGCGAGGCGCTGCCAGCTCTCGGGCTGCGTTGCTTCAATCCAGACCAGCAGATCGGGCAGGAACAGGCCGCTGGCGCGGTCGAAGCGGGCAGCGTCGCCTTCCTCGTACAGCCAGCCATTGGCAGCCAGGTGGGCGCAGATTTCGGTTTCGAAGTGGTGTTCCTGGTGCAGGTTCTGGCTCATTGCAATTTCCTGATTTATTCTTTCTTGCGCCGGCGGGCGCCGCGCTTAGATTTCGGCGTAGCAGCGCTCCAGCAGCGGCTGGGCCCGTTGCAGGTCGAGAGGACCGAGAAGACATAATTCGACGTCGCCCGTACCCCAATGGCCCACCTGGCTGACGTCGCGGCTGAAGCCTTCCTCGAATGTGACTGTACTGGGGTCCAGCTTGAGCGTGATAAGCAAGCGGTTCGGATAAACGATAACGCAGGCGAAATTCTTCAGCCGCCGGAACGCGGTGTAGAGCTTGAGCGACTTCTGCTGCACGTCATCACCCATCGACATCAGCAGCGACGTGGTCTGCTCGTACAGCGCACGAATATCCGGTGTGGCCAGCGCCAGTTGCTCGGCCAGCGACTTGTCCTTGCCCTGCGGCTTGGGCACTTCCTGTTCGACGGGAGGAACGTCGGCTGCGGCAGGCTTTACAGCCGTGGCATCCGCCACGCTCTGTGCGTTCACCAGTTCCAGCAGCAGAAGGTCATCACCGAACAGCTTGTAGCGGATGAGTTCGATGTTGCGTGGTATCTGCTGCACGGCGTGCTGATCGTAACGGGTGAAGTCGGACGCGATGCACAACAGCCGAGTTCCCTTCCATTCGATATGCTGGGCGGTCTCTTTGCCAAACTTTTCCATGACGAGCCAGCGAAATTCGGCCTGGTGGTCTAGCAGCCAATCCAGGTAGAACAACCCTTGGTTAATGACGTTTTCAGTGCTGTGGCGCTTGTACTCGACGATGACCGGACAGCCGTTCTCGTCCAGGCCCAGCGAATCGATGCGACCCCGGTGCGTCTTGCCAGTGGCGTATTCGCTGGCAAGGAAGCGCACGCCGAGGAAGGTTTCCATCTGGCCTTCGATGAGGGCTTGCAGAGTCTTTTCCTGCGGTGCGGCCTGGCTGGTGAGTTCCGTTACAGCGCTGGCGCCGTGCAGGCGGAAGAGTTGGATGTCGCTCATGCTGGGATGCCTTCCGGGCTTACCGCCGCGTGCGGTACGGTACTGCGCACGTCGATTTGACCGGTGACGGCGGCCGAGATAAGGGCGCTGCGGCGTTCCTTGAGAAGCTCAATTCCATGCTCCGATTCAGCCCGTAATGCATCAATTTTTGCGGTTTCTTGCGAAATGAATTCGACCAACTGAACCTGTTCTTCGAGCGGTGGAATCGGCAATTGCATAGACGTCCACGCATCCATACGTAGTGCCTTCGTTCCATGGCCCGCTTCATCTAAACGTTGGAGCGATTCATTCGCGCTGCCTCTGAGAAGCCATGCGAGAAAAGACGCATTGATTCCTTTTAGTGGCATAACCGCCTTTAGGTCTTGGTTAATTGCCATCGGTACGAGTGCTTCAACCACGGGGAACATTCGGGCCAGAATCATCCCTCTGACAACCACGAGAACAGCACCAGCGGGTATGATGCTAGCTGCGCCTTCTTCAACCGCCTGCTGTGTGATACAGTCAATTGTGCCTCTGAGTTTTTCTACCTTCAAATCCTTCGCCGATGCCCATGGGACGTCGCCATCCCAATACTTCAAGTTATCCTTACTAGGCGTACCGCCGCTCCGCAGTTCAACTAGATACTTGAGCGGCATGACGACCCAATGCGCTGGTACCTTCCCCAACCAAGCTACGCCAGAATCCTTCATTGGAACGTGCGGGTTGATGCCTTTGATGACGGCATGGGAAATGGTGGCCTGGCGCTTTTCGGCCAGCAGGGCGATGAGCTTTTCCTGCTCGGCAATCAGCGCGTCGATTTTGGCGGTTTCGCGGTCGAGGAAGGCGGCGATGGAGGATTGCTCGTCCAGAGTTGGGCGAGCTATCAAGTGGGTGCTCAAAGCACCCTTCGTCATGCTCGGCAAAGCCGTATTTGTCGAGTAGTAGTCAAAAGGAATCGTCAGCGTTGCGTAATAGGCATAGCGCCCGTTCGTTCCGGGACGCACCTTGGACCAATACATTGTGTCTACAGTCCAGAATGGACCGTTGAAGAATAGAGGCTTATCAATCGTGCCTTTCCGCCCGAGCAGGACAGACTCTCCATCGTACAGGTAGGTAGACGCATATGCGAATTGCCCACCTGAGCCAATTACTGGAAAACCTTCCGCCTGCTCTACATTTTTGTGGTCTGCTCCGTTCTGAATGTCGAGCAAATGCTTTAGCGCGACAATATCCCAATGTGCTGGAACGCTACCAATCCAATCGACACCACTGTCTTTATACTCTTCATATCTCGGCAAACTCATTCCGCTAACTCCTCAAGCATCTTCATGATGCTCGCCGATACCGCCTTCAGTTCTTCGTCAATCGCATGCAAGCTGCGCGGCGGCTCAAACACATAGAAATGGCGGTTAAAGGGAATCTCATACCCAACCTTGCTTTTCTCCGCATCAATCCATGCATCGGGCGCATGTGGCAGAACCTCACGCTCGAAATAGCCCTGAATGTCCTCGGATAATGGCACATTCTCGGTATCGCGCAAGGCGCTGTCCGGCTGCAGCTTGCCCTTCTGCTTGCCTTTCACGCCGAGCACGGGATTGCCGTCCTCGTCGCGTAATGGCCGCTCGACAGTGATGGTCGTGTAGCCAAAATCTTCGTTCGCGAAGATGCGCGAGATGGGTACGCGCTTGAGCTTGCCACCTTCAGGCGTAACAGGCGCGTTGTCGGTGCCAGTCACAAGCTGCGGCTGGCCAAGCGCCGCCCCGCTAGCATCAAACACCGTGACGAGTTCAGCTTCGGTGAAGTCACCGAACAGCCGCGTAACAGTGGCAATATGTTCATCGCTCATTTCCTTGCGCTTGCTGCCCAGGCTCTTGCGCATCTTTTGCCAGAAGCCGCTGGCGTCGATGAGCTGCACAAAACCCTTGCGGTCGGCCGGCTTCTTGTTCGACAAAATCCAGACATAGGTGGCGATACCAGTGTTGTAGAACATATCAGTCGGCAGGCCGACAATGGCCTCCACCAGATCGTTCTCCAGCACGTAGCGACGAATTTCGCTTTCCCCGCTGCCAGCGCCGCCGGTGAACAGAGGCGAACCATTGAGCACGATGCCGAAGCGGCTGCCGCCCTCGCCATTGACCACCGGCGCCATCTTAGAAATCAAGTGCATCAGGAACAGCATGGAGCCATCGGAGACGCGCGGCAGGCCGGGGCCAAAGCGGCCGTCGTAGCCTTTCTGCTCGTGCTCCTGACGCACCGCCTTCTCGACTTTTTTCCATTCGACGCCAAAAGGCGGATTGGACAGCATGTAGTCGAACTTGCGCCCGACGTGGCCATCGTCGGAAAGCGTATTGCCGGCGATGATGTTCTCCACCGGCTGGCCCTTGATAAGCATGTCGGCCTTGCAGATGGCGTAGGACTCGTCATTGAGCTCCTGGCCGAACATGGTCAGGCGCGCCTGCGGGTTGTGCTCCAGCAGGTATTCACCGGCAATCGACAGCATGCCGCCCGTACCCGCAGTCGGGTCGTAGATGGTGCGCACCACGGCACTGCCGGGTGTGAGCACGTCGTCATCCTCGATGAACAGCAGGTTCACCATCAGCCGGATGACTTCGCGCGGGGTGAAGTGTTCACCGGCCGTTTCGTTCGAGATTTCGGCGAATTTGCGTATCAGTTCCTCAAATACCAAGCCCATGCTGGCGTTGTCCACCACTTCAGGGTGCAGGTCGATGTTGGCGAATTTCTCGGTGACGAGGTACAGAAGGTTGGCCTTGGCCAGGCGCTCGACCTGGGTGTAGAAGTCGAAACGCTCGAAAATGTCACGCGCTGCGGGCGAAAAACCCTGGACGTAGGCATACAGGTTCTGACGAATATGGTCCTGGTCACCCAACAGCTTAACGAGGTCCAACGGCGACGTATTGTAAAAGCTTTGATTGCCCGCCGCACGGCGCAGGAATGGGTCCGGATTCAGTCCTGCCTTGCTCTTGGCCGCGAACTCGGCCAGCACGGCCGGCTTGGTCGCTTCTAGCACGCAATCCAGGCGGCGCAGCACGGTGAATGGAAGGATAACGCGGCCGTACTCTGATTGTTTAAAGTCGCCGCGCAAGAGGTCAGCAACCGACCATATAAACGACGAAAGAGCTTGATGATTCATGAAATTAAAAATCTTTAACTTTTTTCTTGAAATATGCACTTTATCATCTTCAAATGGCCGTAGTGCCATTCCGGCCTCTCTTGCCAGGCGAATACCATACCGCCACGCGGCCAGTCCACCATCGAATATGGGACCGCCCTCCCCCTCCAGCACCGCCGTAGCGCCCCACTTTCCCCGCCAAACAGCGAGCGCCCCCTCCTCCTCCCATGGTTTGCACTCTCAGGCAAAAACCAGGGTCCTGTCGAGCCATCGTCGGGACACCCAGGTCATATGCTTGTCACACTGCATATACGCTTGATAGCCCGGGGCGGCCAGCCGCCCGGGGGCTATCCCTCAGCACTCCATCACCGCAAGGACTACCGATATGACCGCGCAAATTACAACCGTCAACGATGCGAACTTTGAGGCCGAAGTGGCCCACAGCGAGGTTCCCGTCCTGATCGACTTCTGGGCCCCGTGGTGCGGCCCCTGCATGGCGCTCATGCCCACCCTGCAGGCGCTGGCGCCCATGTACGAAGGCAGTTTGAAGATTGCGAAGGTCAATATCGACGAGTGCCCGGAACTGGCGGATCGATTCAATGTGCGCGGCATCCCTTACATGATATTGACCAGGCATGGCGACGCCGTGGCCACGCTGCACGACCGCAGCCGCACGCGCCTGGCCAGCGAAATCGACGCCTTCCTCGATCAGGACGGTGAAGCATGAGCGCCGCCGCACCGTACTGCGCCTTCCAGGGCGATCCGGCACGCAAGGCGGAGATGTTGGACCGGGTGCGCGCCAAATGGGCGCAACGACGGGTCTTCCCCCTGCCCTATCTGAAGTGGCGCACGGATGGCGGGATGGTCTCGATGGCGGGCGCCCTGGCTGAAACCCAGGCCCCAGAGCAGTTCATCGAGCGCACCGGCCTGCCGATCGAACTGGCGGCCTTGTGCGAAGGCCTGGTCTATTCCGGCGTCGAGTTCAGCGAGGATGCGACCGCCCCCCTGGGGTTGGCCTTGAAGGGCGGCGAGACCATCCTGGCGTTTGCCATCGGGTGGCTGGAAGCCATTCCCGTGGGCGCCGATCTGGGCGACCTGGTGCCGCGCTTCATGCAGCGCTTCCTGGCCAGCGTGCTGGCGCCCGATTTCCCCACGGCGGCCCACCTGTCCCCCCCCGTGCGCGCCTGCGCCGAGCAGATACTCGGCTTGTGGGCCCGTGAGCTGGATGGCGCACAGGTGGCGCCCAAGGAATGGCGCGGCGTGCGCGCCGCGGCGCTGCGGGCCTCGGAGGAGCATGGCGCCGCCTGGGACTACGGCTGGTCCGAGCTGGTCGAATCGCTGGCCTGGCCGGCGCGCGGGCTGGCCCTGGAATTCGCGTCCATCTTCCAGCTCTTCGTGAAGGAAATGCGCCAGTTGCTGGCGGCCCCTTACCTGAGCAGCGAAGACCGCGCGCTCCTGCCACAGGCGCTGGCCGGCCTGGCGCAAGTGACGCGCGCCCAGCGCGATCCCGAGCTGTCGCAGTTGCCCATCGAAACGCTGCTGGAGCGCGATCCGCAATCGCGGCAGGCGGTGCTGACGTTTACGCACCCGGACATGCAGGCCCGCGTCCGTGCCGCAGAAAAGCAAGCCCGGCCGGAATCCGATCGGGTGCTGGGCCAGCAAATGGCCATGCTGCGCAGCCTCATCGAGGCCGCCGGCCAGCTGCCAACAAGCGCGGCATGATGGCGCTTTACTCTTACCAGGAAACTCAGCATGACTAACGTTGTCATGTCGGACCCCGCAGCGGCAGAGGCGGTCAAGACCGAAATGCCGCAGGAAAGCGGGAGCAAGTCGCTGCGGGCCGACCTGCGCTATGGCGCGGCCCTGGTCACGCAATACGTCAAGGCCGATCCGCTGCTGGGCTCGCTACTGATCGCCTACCAGTTCGCGCACAGCGGGCTGGCGATGTCCTTCTTCCTCAAGATGCAGCTGGCGTTCGCGGACATCGTCAACGCGCTGGCCGCCCGCAATGCCGCGGTCGTGCCGGGCATCGTCGCCAATATCCTGCTGTTCGGCGTGGTGACCACGGTGCTGGCCGCCATCGGTACCTGGTCGCGCCTGTCCCTGCGCATGCGCATGCGCCGCGTGTTGACCACCACCCTGCTGGACCGCTGGATGCAGGACCACCGTTTCTTCCACCTGGAGCGGCGCGCACGGATCGACTATCCCGAGCAGCGTATTCAGGAAGATATCTTCCAGTTTGTCGACAAGCTGACCCAGATCGGCGTGTCGGTCCTGGCCTCGCTGTTCGGCGTGCTGCTTTACACGTCGCAACTGTGGCGCCTGTCGCCCCCGGTGACCGTGCCCGCCATCGGCATGACCCAGCCGGTCCCCGGCCTGCTGGTCTATCTCGCCTTCGGCTTTGCGGTGGCGATGACGGTGCTGGTGCACTGGGTAGGCGCACTGCTGACACGCGCCGAGGTGGTGCGGCAACGGCTGGAAGCGCAGTTCCGTTCCGAAATGCACGCGGTCCGGGAAAACGGCGAATCGATCGCCTTCGTGCGCGCGGCCGCCCTCGAGCGCCGCCGCCTGGCCGACACCTTCGCGCTGATCGTCCAGAACTGGCGCACCTACACCGTGGCCAACATGCGCATCGCCATCGCCACCGGACTGCCCGACATCCTGCTGATGTTGCTGCCCTACCTGCTGTGCATCCCGTTCGTGCTCGACGGGCGTATGCAGATCGGCGACATCCAGATCGTGTCCGCCTCGTTCAGCCAGGTCTATAACGGCATCGGCGCCCTGGTGACGCAATATGCCGAGCTGGCCACCTGGCGCTCCTCCATCGCCCGTTTGCGCCTGCTCGACGAAGCGCTGGCGCAGCCCGTGGACAGCGCCATCGTGATCAGCGCCAGCCCGGCGCCACGCATAGCCGCCCGCGACCTCAACATCGCGTTCCCGAACGGCGCGCCGATGGTGGCGCTGCCCGGGCTGGCCATCGAGCCGGGCGCCCGCATCCTGGTGCAAGGCAGCTCCGGCGCCGGAAAAAGCACGCTGTTGCGCAGCATCGCCGGGCTGTGGCCCTACGGTTCGGGCGCGGTGGAACTGCCTGCCGACGCCGCCATCGCCTTCCTGCCCCAGCGTAATTACATGCCTAACGGCACAATCGCCAGCTTGATGGCCTATCCGCACGCACCCGACTACTTCCAGGATCAGCAATACATCAGCCTGCTGACCGCGCTGGGCCTGGAGCGCCTGTTGCCCGACTTGCACAGCTACCAGCCGTGGAGCCGCATCCTGTCCCCTGGTGAGCAACAGCGGATCGCGGCGGCCAGGGCGATTTTGAGCCAACCCGACTTCCTGTTCATCGACGAAGGTACCAGCGCCCTCGATGCCCAGTCAGAAACGAAGGTTTACCAAACCATCGTCGAGCGCCTGCCCCAGGCGGCGCTGATCTCGGTGGCCCACCGCGAAAGCGTGGCGCCATTCCACCAACAGCTTCTCAAACTGGAGAAGGGCAGGGCCAGCCTCTCGCCACTCAGTTAACTTTTGTCATGAAGAGGGATCGCAGATGAAGTTGGACATTACAGGTGCACGTTTCCGCGCACTGATGGGCTTGAGCAACCTGGCCATGGGGATGTCGTTGTGCAGTATCACGCAGGCGCAGGATCAGGCCGGCGCGGCCCGGGCCAATGCCGACAGCGGCGCCGGCGCGGCCGCCATTCCCCAGATTCTGGTGCACGGCAAGAGCACACTGGACATGGACATCCGCCGCAGCCGGGATGACATCCAGCCGTATGTGGTGTTTGATGCGGAACAGATAGCCCAAAGCGGCGCGCAAACCATCGAAAGCTTCCTGCAGGCCTATCTGCCGATGAATGCGCAGCAGACCTCGACCTCGCAGCTGGGGCCGCAAACCCAGCCCTCCGGCCGCATCGACCTGCGCGGCCTGGGCGCCAATCAGACGCTGATACTGGTGGACGGCCGCCGCCTGCCCTCGATTTCGACCGGCGACTCGTTCCAGCAGGCCAGCCTCAACGGCATTTCGGTGTCGCAGATCGAACGCATCGAAATCCTGCCCGCCACGGCAAGCGGCATCTATGGCGGCGGCGCGACCGGCGGGGTGATCAACATCATCCTGAAGCGCGATTACGCCGGCATCGACGTCGATGCCAGCTATGGCAATACCTCCGATGGCGCGGTGGGACAAGACCGCGTCGGCGTCAGCGGCGGCTTCTCGCTGGAAGATGGACGCACGCGGGTCCTGTTTTCGGCCTCGCATGCCGATGCCGGAGTGCTGCAATCGAACCGGCGCAGTTACGACAGCAGGGGCCGGCAACTGCAGATGCGCAACGACCCGACCGATCCCAGCATCCTGATGGGCGGCGCCAACCTGTGCGCCACCGTGGACGGCTACACCTGCGCGACCGACCCCTTGCAGCTCAAGAGTGGCGCTGTGCTGCGCTCGCCGCTCACCAGCGTGCCGCGCCAGTACCCCGGCGCGGCCAGCGATGGCGGCGCGGCGCTGGCCGCCAACGCCGGCCAGCTCCAGTTCAACAACACTGCGCTGCCCATCTGGTCGGCGCCTGAAACCACCACCTTCAGCTTCAACCCGCGCCGCGAGTTCAGCAAGGATATCGAAGCCTATCTGGACTACGCGTACGATACGTCCAAAACCTCGCTGACCATGCCGACGCAGACCCTGCAGTATGTGCCGGCCGGCGCGGACGTCAATCCCTTCGCTCAGGATGTGCTGTCCTACCTCACCGTGCCCAATGGCCTGGTGCAGCAACAGGTGGTCAAGAATACCCGCGTCCACGCCGGGGCGATTGCGCGCCTGCCGGGGCAATGGAGCGCGGTGCTGGAATACGGGTGGCTGCGCAGCGTCACCTCCAGCACCAACAGCACGGTCCTTGGCAGCGCCTCGGACGCCGCCGACGCGATCCTGCAGGGCGCGGTCATGCGCGACATCGTCGCCGCGCCGCTCAGCGACCCGAACTCGCTGCTTTCGTACTACCAGCAAGGCGGTGAAATCGGCAGTACGCTCAAGAGCCTGTCCTTGCGCCTGAGCGGCCCGCTCATGAAGCTGCCCGGCGGCAGTCTGACCGCCACGGCCTCGCTGGAACAACGGCGGGAAACCAGCGACAACTCGATCAATGTCACTGACATCCGGGGCGCGAGCCGGTACACCTGGACGCCCGAGGCCCATCGCAAGGTGGATGCACAATATCTGGAACTGCGCGCGCCGTTGACTTCGCCCGGCAATAACGTGCCTTACGTGCACGCGCTGGAACTGATGGCCTCGGTCCGCCATGATGCTTACCGGACCGACTTTTCGGGTTCTCAGCTTCCGGTCGATAGCGCCAGCGGGCCGTTCCCGCCCGAAGCGCCCTCGGTCAACAGCTTCGGCTCGACCAATAGCACGCTGGGATTCCGCTATGCGCCCACGCGCGATATCGCCGTGCGCGGCAGCCGCGGCACCGGCTTCCTGCCGCCCGACCTGGGGCAAATCCGCAGTTCGGCGCCGAACGTGTACCCGTCGTTCCTGATCTCCCTGCTGGGTCTGCGCGATCCGAAACTGGGCAACGCGCCGCCGGCCGGGCCGCTGACCGTCCTGGCCGGCGGCAGCCCGTCGCTGGCGCCGGAAACCTCGCGCAGCGCTTCCTGGGGCCTGATCCTGACCCCGCGCCTGGTGCCGGGCCTGCGGATTTCCGTGGACCACACCGATATCCGCAAGTCCAATGAGGTCAGCACCCTGCCGCTGAGCTATATCATCGAACATGAAGACGCGCTCCCCGGGCGCGTGGTGCGTGCGCCAGGGACCAACGGACAGCCGGGTCCCATCACGCAGCTCGACGCCTCCTCGCTCAACCTGGCAAGCACACGCCTGCGGGCCTACGACCTCCAGGCCGACTACACGGCCGGCAGCGAGCGCTTCGGACAGTGGCGCTTCCATGCCGCCGCCACCTATACGCAAGCGCTGAGCCGCCGCGTGCTGGCGACGGATGCGGAAATCGATCGCGCCGGCTTCTCCGATGGGCCACTGCAGTGGCGCGGCAACCTCGGCATCGAATGGAGCCCGAACGATAACTGGAGCGCCGGCTGGAACACCCAGTATTACGACAGCTACCGGATTTGCCAGTCCACCCAGTCGGCCGCCGACTGCCTGGCCTGGGAGCGGTGGCAGGGCGCCAGCAAAGTGGCCAGCCAGCTGTACCACGACCTCTACGTGCGCTATGACTTCGGCAGTCGGCGCGACCTCCTGGGCGAAACCCAAATCAACCTGGGCGTGAACAACGTGTTCAACAACCAGGGTTCGGCCATCGCCAGCGGGGTCGCCTACGCGGTGGGCCCGGCATCGTATGTCGATCCGCGCGCGCGACGCTTCACGCTGTCGCTGCGCAAGCACTTCTGATCGGGCGGGCGCCGCAAGCGGGGGCCGCCCTCACTGCGTGGGGCGGTTCGCCTGTCGCGGCGCGGGGACTTCGGTATCGCCTTGGTGTTGGGCGCGCATGGCCTTGGCCGTGATGCCGAAGCGCGCCCGGAACAGGCGCGAGAAGTGCGACAGGCTGGCAAAGCCTACGTCGTAGGCAATCTGGGAAATGCGCTGCTGGCTGCGCAGCAGCTGATACTGCGCGGTCACCAGCCGGGTTTCGATGAGCACCGCGCTGAAACTGGTGCCATGGGCCGCGCAGGTGTTATAGATCGTGCGCACCGAGCATTTCAGGCTGGCCGCGGCGTCCTGCGCCGACAGGCCGGTCTGCTCGATGTTGCGGGCGATGAACCACAGGATTTCGCCCATGCGCCCGCGCGCGCGCGGCATCAGCGTGTCCGGCTTGACGGCGGCGGCCAGCGCGGTGCGCAGCAGGTCGGAAATCATGGTCAGGGCCTGCGGCACCTGCGCATCATCGGGCAGGCCGGCGATCAGCTGGGCCAGGCCGGCGATGACCGGGGCGGCAAAGTAGTCCTTGCTGACGTAGAGGTCGGGCAGCAGCTGCAAGGTGTCCATGAAGCGCCGCAGCGCCCACCAGCCCGGCAAGGTGATGATCAGGATATCGACATCGCCAGCGGCGGCCAGCGCCATCGGATGCCAGGCGCAGGCGATAAAGATGTCGCCGGCCAGCAGCCGGCGCCGATGCCCGTGCTGTTCCACACTCAATTCACCGGAACGCAGCAAGATGATGTGGGTGCAAAAGCCCCTGCCATCGGCGCCGGTGGCGCCCTCGATGGAGCTGGCGAAGGCGCCGGTGGCGATCTGGTGCACGGTGGCGATGTCGCGGCTCACACTGCTGACACGCCAGCCATTGCCTTCGCGGGCGCCGCGAAAGCTGTTATCGAAAATGGCGGCAATAAGCGTAGACTTCACTGGCATACCTTACCTGTCCGGCCCGGACCAAGGCCGGGCCGCTCCCCTGAACGTGTTATGTTACCGGAACAGCACGGCAGCGTCATCCAGCACGGCTTGCCGCAACACGGCGCGCCAGCGGGCCAGCGCGGCCCTGACCCGCGCCTGCCGGGCCAGCGCCCGCTGCCTAAGGGCGCTGGCGGCAGGGTCCGCCGCCCAGCGCCGGTTGACCTCTGCCAGGAATTCGTCATAGCTCGGGTCGCCATCGCCATCCACCATGTTGAGGGCGGCGAAGGTTTCGCCATTGATGCGGTCCATGGCAGACTGGAACAACGCGGCCTCGGCCTCCGTGAACGGGTCCTGGTCGCCGGCCTCGGCCTCGGCGGACAGCTGCGCGCTCCAGGCCCGCATGACGTCCTGCACCGCGCCGGGCGAATGTTCCAGGTCCCAGGCCAGCGACAGCATCAGATCGGCCACCGCCTCGTTCGCGGGGGTGGCGCGCTGGGCCTGGGTCAGCGCGGTGCGCGCGGCGCGCCAGGCCGGCTTCTCGACGGTGCTGTCCATCGATTGCCGCACCAGGGTGATGATGGCCTCACAGGCCGCGCGCACCGGGCCGGCCGGGACCTGCTTGGCGCGGCCATGGACCGGATCGGTCCAGGCCAGCAGCACGGCGCGGCGGGCCAGCTGGCCCGTGCCGGCGCCGACCGGGATGGCGGCCAGCAGCGCGTCGTAAAACGCCAGCGCCGCGTCATCCTGGCCAAAGTCGCCCAGCGCCGGCAGCAGCCGCACCAGGGCCGGATGCAAGCCATAGTCGTCCGACACCGGCGTCAGGTCGCCCTCGATCGCGGCCTCGGTCAGCCACGCGGTATAGACCGGCCCCTTGCTGCGCAGATCGGCCCTCAGGTCCTCCTTGGTGGCGGCGCTGCCAAAAGCGTGGAAGGCGGTCACTGGCCAGCTCCGGTATAGGGTTCGAGCACCGCCGCCAGCTTGCCGCGCGAAACCAGGCCGATGAAGCGCTCCACCGGCTGGCCTTGCTTGATCAGGATAAAGGTCGGCACGCTCTGCACGCCGTAGGCTTGGGCCAGCTGGGGCTCCTGGTCGATATCGACCTTGACGAAGGCGACCTCGCCCTCGAACTCGCGCGCGGCATCTTCCAGCGCCGGCGCGGACGCCTTGCATGGGCCGCACCAGACGGCGTGGAAATCAATCAGCACGGGGACCGGCGAGCGCAGCACGTCGTCCTCGAAACTGCTGGTGGTGGTGACTTTGAGCAGGGACATGGAGTTATCCTTTGTAGGGTGGGAGCCGCCCGTCCAGCGGGCGGCGGGGAAGGAGTCAAAAATGCGTCAAGCGGGCGGGCTGGCGCCGGCCTGGGTGGCGATGAGAAAGCGTTCCGCTTCCAGGGCCGCCATGCAGCCCATGCCGGCCGAGACCACGGCCTGGCGGAAATGCTGGTCCTGCACGTCGCCCGCGGCAAACACGCCGGGCACGCTGGTGGCGGTCGAGCCTGGCGTCACCAGCAGGTAGCCATCCTCGTCCATGGCCAGCTGGCCCTTGAACAGGCTGGTGGCCGGATCGTGGCCGATCGCCACGAACAGGCCATCGACCGCCAGTTCCGAAGTCGCGCCGTCCTCGCGGTGCCGCAGGCGCAGGCCCGTGACCTTGCTGCCGTCGCCCAGGACTTCGGCCACTTCGGCGTTCCAGACCGGCGTGATCCTGGCGTTGGCCAGCAGGCGGGCCTGGTTGGTCTTGTCGGCGCGCAGGCTGTCGCGGCGATGGATCAGATAGACGTGGCTGGCGAAGTTGGCCATGTGCAGCGCATCCTCCACGGCGGTATTGCCGCCGCCCACCACCGCCACCACGCGGTTGCGGAAGAAAAAGCCGTCGCAGGTGGCGCAGGCCGACACGCCCTGACCCCGGTAGCGCCGTTCGCTGTCCAGCCCCAGCCAGCGCGCATTGGCGCCGGTGGCGATCACCAGGCTGTCGGCGCTGTAGCGCGCGCCGCCGTCGCCCACGGCCACGAAGGGCCGCCGCGACAGGTCCACCTCGACGATGTAGTCGTTGATGATGTCGGCGCCCAGGTGGCGCGCATGGGCGCCCATGCGCGCCATCAGTTCGGGGCCTTGCACGCTGGTGTCGCCGGGCCAGTTCTCCACCTCGGTGGTGATGGTCAGCTGTCCGCCAGGCTGCAGGCCCTCGATCAGCACCGGTTCCAGCGCGCTGCGCGAGGCGTAAATGGCCGCCGTGTAGCCTGCCGGCCCGGAACCGATGATCAGGAGTTTGCTGTGGCGCGGCGCCGCTGCATCTGTTTTTGCTTGCATGATCATCCCTCTGCTCCGCCGACGACGACGTTGTCGATTCGGATCGTCGGCTGGCCCACGCCGACCGGCACCATCTGGCCGTTTTTACCGCATGTCGCCACCCCGCCATCAAGCGCCAGGTCGTTGCCGATCATGGAGATGGATTTGAGGGTCTGGTTGCCGACGCCGATCAGCGTGGCGCCTTCAATCGGCGTGGTCGCCTTGCCGTTCTCGATCAGGAAGGCTTGCTCGGCCGAGAAATTGAACTGGCCCGAGGTGATATCGACGGTGCCGCCGCTGAACTCCACCGCATAGATGCCGTGGCGGACCGAGGCCAGGATTTCGGCCGGGTCATACGCGCCGTTATCCAGGAAGGTGTTGGTCATGCGCGGCATGGGCAGGTCGGCGTAGGACTGGCGCCGGCCATTGCCGGTCACGCCGCAGCCCATCAGGCGGGCGCTGGTCTTGTCCTGCATCAGGCCGACCAGGCGGCCGTCCTCGATCAGCAGGGTGCGCTGGCCGCGCACGCCCTCATCATCGACGTTGAGCGAGCCGCGGGCATCGCCCAGCGTGGCGTCGTCAAACACGTTGACGCCGCGCGCAGCCACCTGCTGGCCTATCATGCCGTTGAAGACCGACTCGCGCTTGCGGTGGAAATCGCCCTCCAGCCCGTGCCCCACCGCCTCGTGCAGCAGCACGCCGGGGAAACCAGGCCCCAGCACCACGGTCATTTCGCCGGCCGGCGAGGGCTTGGCCGCCAGATTGGTGAGCGCGATCGAGGTGGCCTTGCGCACCATTTTTTCCAGCCGCCCGGCGCTGAATTCACTCAGCGCGCAGCGCCCGCCGCCGCCGGCCGCGCCGGTGGTCCGTTTGTTGGCGCTTTCCGCGATGACCGAAATGTCCAGCCGCACCAGCGGGCGCACATCGCCCGCCAGCGTGCCGTCGGTGGCCGCCACCAGCATGGTGGCATCCTCCACCGACAGCTTGGCCGAAACCTCGGTGATGCGCGGATCGACGGCGCGCGCCATCTGGTCGAGCCGCTGCAGCAGCGCCACCTTCTCGACGCTGTCCATGCCGCCGGCCGCCTCGATGGCTGGATAGGCTTGGGCATCGCGGGCCGCCCCGGCAATGGCCACGCCGCGTCCGGCCGCGGCCATATCCTGGCCCTGGGCCTGCATGGCGCGGGCCGCCGCCGTGATGGCGGTGATGGACTTGTGGCTGATGTCGCTGGAATAGGCAAACGCCGTGTTATCGCCGTTCACGGCGCGCGCGCCCACGCCCTGCGAAATCGAGAAGGCGGCGCGCGCCACCTTGCTGCGTTCCAGCGACCAGGCATCGCGGGTCGTCAATTCGAAATACAGATCGCCGTACTCGGCGCCGCGTGCCCACAGGCCGGACAAGCCCTCCTGCAGCTGGTGGAGATCGAGGTCGTTGGCGAAGATCAGCCTGTCCTGGGCCAGGGCCAGGCGATGGGAAGCGTTGATAGGCATGGAAAGCGGTTCTTTCTGCAAAATGGATGGAGATCAGCGCCCTGCAATCTGCAGGTCGGGCAGCAGGATGGAGCCGACCCGGATCGCGCCCTCGCGGTGCACGTCGGCGCCCACCGCGACGATGGCCTTGAGCATGTCCTGCAGGTTGCCGGCCACCGTGAAGCCCTGGACCGGCCCCACCACCAGGCCGTTTTCGACCCAGAAGCCGGCCGCCGCCCGCGAATACACGCCGGTGGCCGGATTGCTGCCGCCGCCCATGAAGCGGGTCAGCCACAGGCCGGTGCCCAGCTTGCGCAGCATGGCCGCCAGGTCGTCGCCCGCTTCGGTGGCGCTGCTGGCCAGGGTCAGGTTGCGCATGCCGCCGGCGTTGCCGGTGGAGGCCTGCCCCAGCTTGCGCGCCATGCGCGTATCCAGGAACAGGCTCTCGACCACGCCGTTGCGCACGATGGCGCGGCGCCGGCCGGCCACGCCTTCGCTGTCGAAGGTGCTGCTGGCCAGGCCGAAGGGCTCGAACGGATCTTCTTCCAGCGTCAGGTGCGCGGCGGCCAGGGTCTGGCCCAGCGCGTCGGGCAGGAAGGTCATGCGCTGGAACTGCGCCGCGCCGCTCAGCTGCGCGCACAGGTCGCGCACCAGGCTGGAAGCCACCGGCGCATCGACCAGCACCGGCACGCGGCGCGTGCTCAGGCCTTGCGCGCCCAGCATGCCCAGCGCCTGTTCGGCGGCCATGCGGCCCACCTCGGCATGCGGGCGCAGGCCGTCCAGGCGGCGGTCCGCCGACGACCAGTGACCCTGGCGCATGTCCTCGCCGCGCTGGGCGATGGTGTGGCACCAGCGCTGCTGGACCGAGCCGCTGCCGGTGCGGCAAAAGCCCTGGCTGGTGGCCAGCGCAAAGCGCATGTCCTGGCTGGCGGCGCCCGCCTCCGAGACCCGGACCTGGTCACGGGACGTGGTCGCCAGGGCGGCGGCCTCTATGGCCAGGGCGGCCTCGGTCAGATCCCCGGCAGACTGGCCGCCGGGCGCGAACAGGGGTACCTCCGGCGTGGTCCACGCCAGGGTGTCGCGCTCGGCCAGGCCGGCCTCCGGGTCCGGTTCCAGCTGGCGCGCCATGGCGGCGGCCTGCGCCACCACCCGGTCGATGGCGCTGCGGCCGAGCGATTCGGTCGAGGCCATGCCGGTGCGGCCATCGGCAAAGACGGTGATGCGCAGGCTTTGATTGCCTTCGCGCACGGCAGTCTCGACCTTGCCTCCGGCCACCGTGACGGTGATGCCGCCTTGTTCGCTGACCATGGCGATGGCCTCGCGGGCCCCCACGGCGGCGCTGCGCTCGATGGCGTAGGCCACGGCCTGGGCAAGTTCGCCCTCGCTTTGAAGAAGATAGCCATCGCCTTGCGCGATGGACGCTGTTGCAGTGGTGCGGGTAGCTCCGCTCAGGCTCATGTGACTTCCTTTGGTAAGCACCGTTTGGGACATCTGTCGGTTCAGGGCGGCGGACGCGGGGCCCGGTACGCCAGGGATGGCCGGTTGACCAATGCGGCAACTATAAGGTGCTTGCCCTATGCCGGTTGGCTCGGCAGGACCCGGCTTGTTGTCTGACAGTGCAAGCTGGGGCGGGAGCAAAGAGCCGGATGGCAGCGCAACCACCTTGCCCAGCAGAATGGAACTTGCGCCGCCCGCGCAATTAAATCCGAAATCGCTAGGTAATCCGGGAGAAGTCCTGTATGTTGGGTCCTGCACTACATCAAGTCGCTGTTATTGTTGGTCTCTCTCCTGTCTCGCCTCGCGCGGTCCCGTTTGATTTCCTCCCTTATCCCTCTTGGTCGCAAGTGCATCCCGGGCGACTTGCCCATGCAATGTAAAGGATGAATATCATGTCTACTCAAACCGGCACCGTAAAATGGTTCAATGACTCCAAGGGCTTCGGCTTCATCGCGCCCGACGCAGGTGGCGCCGACCTGTTCGCACACTTCCAGGACATCCAGTCGAACGGCTTCAAGAGCCTGTCCGAAAACCAGCGCGTCTCGTTCGTGCGTTCGAGCGGCCCCAAAGGCGACAAGGCTGGCAACATCACGCCGATCTGAGCCCGCGGGTGTGAGGCCGTAAGAACACCCGCCGCATGGCGGGTTTTTTACGTGCGGCGCGCCAGCACCCCGAGCTCAGGCGCCGGCGGCTGGCGCGGCAGCAGGACCGTGAACGTGGTGCCGCTGTCCTGGACGGAGGTGGCGTCCAGCCGCCCGCCGTGTGCATGCACAATCTCGCGCGCAATGTACAGGCCTATGCCCAGGCTGGTATGTCCGATCGGGTCGGCAGCACCGCTGGCATGGGCCCGAACAAAGGGATCGAAAATGCGGCCGAGCCGATCGGCCGGTATCAACGGGCCGCGATTGTTGACGGTGATGGTGATGGCCGCGTCGTCGGCGCCCACCGTGACCACGACCGGGACATCGACATCGCCATATTGCAATGCGTTGCCCATCAGGTTGGACAAGGTCTGCGCCATGCGGGCCCCATCGAGCCAGGCCTCCAACCGGGTGGGGGCGTCCAGGGACAGTCTCCGCCCGGGATGGCCGGTCTGCAGCTCATCGAGCACTTGGCGGCAGATGGCCACCAGGTCACAGGGGCCGGCGTGGATGGGTATACCTGGCCCCAGATGGGTGCGGGTAAAATCGATAAGGTCCGTGACCAGCGCGTTCATGCGCCTGGCGCTGCTGAGCATGCGGGTGGCAACCATCAGGTACTTGGGCGGGAGGTCACCGGTGTGCAGGATCAGGCTGGAGCCACTGACCAGGGTGCCGAGCGGATTGCGCAAATCGTGGCCCAGGATCGCCAGGAACATATTCTGCGATTGCTTGACCAGCTTTTCGTAGCGCGCCACCGATTCGCCCAGCGCCTGGTCGATCGCTTCATTGAAACGGGTCATGTCGCCCAGATCGGTCGCCTGCATCGGATTGGCGTCCTGGGCCCACAGTGACAGCACGCTGGAACGCAAGGCCCGGTATTCGGACACCAGCTGCACCACGGTATAGCCCGACAACAGGCGCGCCTCGGCGTGCGTTTCGGCGGCGCTGTCCTGCACACCGCGCTGGCCGTCGCCCTGGGATTTGGCCTTGCGCTCATGGTCCGATTGCGCCAGCTCCAGGTCGGCCGCGAATTCCAGCAACATCTGGCGGGCGTGGTCGCGCAGCGCCATGTCATTCATCGTCAGCGCGGGAGGTTCGATCGTGCGCGCAAAGTCCTCCCAGGCCTGGAGTATGGGTGCGAGATTGCTGCGGATGAAATCGGCGAGCCTTTTCTGCGTCATGATGGGGGCATGGCCGTGCCGCGCCACGACAGTCCTACCGGAAAGAATCACCGCATCATAGCACTGCTACGCGCCAGCGCTACGCGCGCGCCGTTATGCATCATCAAACCGACAGGCCAAGCCACGCATCAGCGGCATTGAGGCTGTCCGTCATTGCCCGGCTTACAATAAGCAACCGCTTATCCCCGAGGAACAACATGACTTACCACCACCCTGGAATGGCCGCGCTGCTGTTCTCCCTGGCCCTCCCCGCCTGCGCCCAGCTCACGATGCCGGACATGCCGCTGCACGATCCCTACATCGTGGCCGACCAGGCCAGCCACAGCTACTACCTGTACACCACCAACGTGCCGTCCGTCAGCGGCCAGTGCGGCGTCGGCATCATGGCCTACACCAGCCGCGACCTGAAGAACTGGACCCGTCCCACCGTCGTGTTCAGCCTGCCCTCTGGCAGCTGGGCCAGGGACGGCGCCTGGGCGCCGGAGGTGCACGCCTGGCGCGGCAAATACTACCTGTTCACCACCCTGCACAACGACAGCGCCAGGATCAACGAAGCCTCGGCCTCCGGCTGGCCGGCCTACCGGCGCGGCACGGTCATGGCGGTGTCCGACCGCCCGTCCGGCCCGTTCACCGTGGTCAACGGCGGCGAACCGGTGGCCCCGGCGCAGATGATGACCCTGGACGGCACCCTGCACGTGGACCGCGATGGCAAGCCCTGGTACGTCTACGCCCACGAGTGGATACAGACCGCCGACGGCACCATCGAAGCCATGCCGCTATCGAAAGACCTGACACCGGAAGGTGCGCCGCTGGTGCTGTTCCATGCTTCCAGCGCTCCCTGGGCCAGGGGCCAGCGCCCCACCGCGCCGGACGGCACCCCGGCCAAGGCCGACGTCTATGTGACCGATGGCCCGCAACTCTACCCTTCCAAGGATGGCAGCCTGCTGATGCTGTGGTCCAGCTATGACCAGAACGGCTATGTGCAGTCGGTGGCGCGCTCGGCTTCCGGCAAGCTGGCCGGCCCGTGGGAACAGCTGCCGCCCCTGCTGCGGCGCGACTCCGGGCACGGCATGCTGTTCGATACCTTCGACGGCAAGCGCATGCTGGTGGTACACCGGCCGTTCAAGAATGCGCGCGGCAAGCTGTACGAGGTGCGCGACGCCGGCGGCAAGCTGGAAGTGCTGAACCAGCGCGTGGACCTGGATGGCGACCACCTGATGGGACCATCGCCGCAGCCGGAGCGCGACAACTGCCGTCCTTAATGTCCCGGGCCATGCGGCCGCCCATGTCCTTTACACCATACAGGAAAATACATACGGGGAGAGCGGCATGGTATCGGGCATCAGCGGTAGCGGGGGCGCCATGCGCTCCCACGGCAGCGAGGGCGCGCGCGCCCAGATCGAAGGCTTGATGGCCCAGATCGGCGTGCTGCGCAAGCGCATCGCCGCGCTGTACAAGAAACTGATGGACACCAGTGATCCCGCGCTGCGCATGCAGCTGATGAAGGAAATCGCGGAAACGGAACAAGTGGTCAAGCTGCTGGAGCAGCGCATCGCCCAGCTGGAACAGAACGCGCACCAGCAGGCGGTGGCGCGCCGGCACGCGCAGGCCGCCGCCAGGCAGGCGCGCCGCGAGGGCGGCCAGGACAGCGGCTAGCCTGGCGCTCAGCGCGGCGCTGTCGCTTCCGAGGTCGAGCGGATATCGTCGGCCTTGGCATCTTCGAAGATCTTCCTGGCGGCCTTGATCTGGTCCGAGTTCTCGGTGTGCACCGAGATCAGGATATTCCCGCTGCGGACCTTGCCGTCATACAGCTTGGCCTCGTACTCGGGGATGCCCATGCCCACCAGGGCGCCGATGATGCCGCCGGCCGCGCCGCCGACAGCCGCGCCGCCCAGCGCCGCCAGGATCGGGCCGGCCGCGATGAACGGGCCCACGCCGGGGATGGCCAGGGTGCCGATGCCGGCCAGCCAGCCCAGGATGGCGCCGGTGCCCATGCCTGCCACGCCGCCGGCGGCGGCGCCTTCCGGCAGCTTGGTGTTCTGCTCGTGCGCGAAGTCGCGGGTGCCGTTACGGTCCGGGAACAGCACGGAAATGTCGCTGGGCGCGAAGCCCGCGGCCTTGAGGTTGGAGACGATGGTTTCCGCATGCGGATGGTCGAGGGCGATGCAATAGACGGCAGTGCTCATGGTGGCTCCTGTTTGGTTGGTCTCAGTTGGTCTTGACATCGAGGTTGTTCTGCACGGAGGTCACGCCGGCGACCTGCCTGGCCAGCGCTTCGACCTTGGCCTTTTCCTCGTCGCTCTTGACGGGCCCGCGCAAGGTGACCACGCCGTTGGCGGCCAGGATCTTGACGTTGTGGGCCGTGGTCGACAGTGACTTGTCCTTGACCACGCTGCGTCGCACGGCGGCCAGCAGTTCCACGTCGGCCTTGGCGTTCGATTGCGATTGCGCCATGTCGCCGCTGCCCAGCTGGTCGCGGCTGTTGACGGCGGTATTGTCGGGCGCCTGGCCGGCAGGGGCGGTCTGGGCCGAGGCGGCGCCGGCCCAGGCCAGGGCCAGCGCCATTGCAAATGCTGTGGTGCGCATGTGATCTCCTTGGTTGGCTAGGTGATGGAGCACATCATGGCGCATGCATGTACGCGCTTCTGTACGATGGCGTACTGGAGGACGCGACCGGCGCCCGCGCGTCCGCTTACAATGAAGTTTTGGCTACCGCATCCAACCATGGCCCACTTACATCCCACCGGCTGGCAGGAAATGGCCGCCACCGGCGCCGCCGCGCGCGAGATCGAGACCCTGCACTACCTCAAGTCCACCCTGGCCGACCAGCCCTACCGCATCTATCACGGGGTGCACTGGACCAATGTGGAACATGGCTATTCGGTGTACGACGAGATCGACTTCATCATCGTCGCGCCCAGCGGCCGGGTGCTGCTGATCGAGCAGAAAGCCGGCTTCCTCAACGAAACCCCGGACGGCCTGATACGCCATTACGCGGGCAAGCCGGTCAAGGTGGCCAACCACATCCTGCGCTCCATCAGGGGGCTGGCGGCGCGCTTCGGCGGCGAACTGTCTATCGACTACCTGCTGTACTGCCCCGACTACATCGTCAAGGACCCGCGCCTGGCCGGCATCGACCCGCACCACATCATCGACGCCCACGGCAAGCACCGCCTGGCGCAAGCGATACGCGAGATCCTGCCGGTGGACAGCCCGGAACCAAACGAACAGTTCGAAAAGGTCACGCGCTTCCTGGGCAACATGCTGAGCCTGCGCCCCGATCCCAGTTCCATGATAGGCAACGCGGCCGGACTGGTGCAGCGCCTGTCGGGCGGCCTGGCCACCTGGGCGCGGCGCCTGGACTTCGCGCCATTCCGCCTGCACGTGATGGGCACGGCCGGCAGCGGCAAGACCCAGCTGGCGCTGGCCGAGTACGGCGCCGCCATCGAGGCCGGCCTCAGGCCGCTGTACGTGTGCTACAACCGGCCGCTGGCCGACCATATCGAGAGCCTTGTGCCGCCCGGCGGCCGGGTGGCCAGCTTCCACATGCTGAGCGACGCCTGGGCGCGCGAGAACGGCGCCATTCCCCACTACGGCGCGCCCGGGGTGTGGGAAGAGATCGAGGCGCGCATGGCGGCCTCGCCGCTGCCGCCGGACTGGTTATACGACGTGCTGATCGTGGACGAGGGCCAGGATTTTTCGCCGGCCTGGCGCGACATCCTGCTGCGCATGCTCAAGCCGGAAGGCCGCGCCATCTGGCTGGAGGACCCCAACCAGAACCTGTACGGCAGGGACAGCGTGCCGCTGCCGGGCTGGGTGACGCTGCATTCGGACACCAACTACCGCAGCCCGCGCCAGATCGTCAGCATCCTGTCGCGCATAGGCGCGGCGCAGACGCCGGTGGAGGCGGGCAGCCCGTTCCGGGGCGCCGACATCGAGGAGCTGACCTATCCGCACGGCGACACCGAGGCCATGCTGGCGCAGACCCGGCGCGCCGTCACGCTATGCCTGGGGGCCGGCTATGCGCGCCACGACATCGCCATCGCTTCCTTCCGGGGCCGCGAGCATTCCGTCATCCTGCACCTGGACCAGCTGGGCGAGGCGCACTCGCTCAAGTCCTTCACCGGCGAATACGACCTGTTCGGCGTGCCGCAATACCGCGACGGCGGCCTGCTTGCCGAATCCGTGTACCGCTTCAAGGGCCAGTCGGCGCCGGCCATCATCTTCACCGAAATCGACTTCGAGGCCATCGACCAGCTGGTGCTGCGCAAGCTGTTCGTCGGCATGACGCGCGCCCGCCTCAAGCTGGTGATGGTGCTCAGCGAGCGCGCCCAGCTGCAACTGCTGGAACGTATCTGAGGCGCAAGCGCCGGCCGTACGCCTAGAACTCCTCCCAATCACCGCCGCCGGCGGCCACGGCCACCGGCTTGGGGGAGCGCCGCGGCGCCATGGGGGGAACCGCCTTGACGGCAGGCGCAGCCAGCCGGACCGGCGCGGAACGCCGGGCGGGCGCCACCGGCGCGGCGGCCGGCGCCGGCACGGCGGCCACGCGGCGCTGCTCGCCCGCGCTGGTCTTGAACACCGACACCAGCGCGCTGAGCTGGTCGGCCCGCTCGTTCAGCGACGCGGTGGCCGCCGCCGCTTCCTCGACCAGCGCCGCATTCTGCTGCGTGACCGTGTCCATCTGGGCGACGGCTTCGTTGATCTGCTCGATGCCGGTTTCCTGCTCGCGGCTGGCCTCGGCAATCTCCCCCATGATGTCGGTGACGCGCTGCACGCTGGCCACCACCTCGCGTATGGTGTCGCCGGCCTGGGCCACCAAACGGTTGCCGCTGGCGACCTTGCCGGTCGAGTCGTCGATCAAGTCCTTGATTTCCTTGGCGGCGGCGGCGCTGCGCTGGGCCAGGCTGCGCACCTCGCTGGCCACCACGGCAAAGCCCCGGCCCTGCTCGCCGGCGCGGGCCGCTTCCACGGCCGCGTTCAAGGCCAGGATGTTGGTCTGGAACGCAATGCCGTCGATCACGCCGATAATGTCGGACATGCGCGACGACGACTCGCTGATGGTGCCCATGGTGGCTACCACCTCGGCCACCACCTCGCCACCCTGGCGCGCCACCCCGGCGGCGCTGTCGGCCAGCTGGCGCGCCTGGCGCGCGTTCTCGCTATTGTGCCTGACGGTGGAGGTCAGTTCTTCCATCGAGGAAGCGGTTTCTTCCAGCGCGCCGGCCTGCTGCTCGGTACGCGCGGACAGGTCCAGGTTGCCACGTGCCACCTCGCCTGTGGCGGTGGCGATCTCGTCCGTGCCCTCGCGCACCTGCGAGACCACATGCAGCAACTTGGCGTTCATTTCCTTGAGGGCTTGCAGCAACATTCCGACTTCATCCTTGCTGCGCACCTCGATGTCGGCGGTCAGGTCGCCGCTGGCGATGGTCTGCGCCAGCCCCACCGCCTGCGCCACCGGACGGCTGATGGAACGGGCGATCAGCCAGGCGATGACCAGCGCCGCAGCGCCGGCCGCCAGCGCCAGCCCCAGCGTCATGGTCACGGCGGCCGCGCCATCCTCGTGGGCGGCCGCGCTGTCGCTGCGCATCAGGCCGAGCTGGAATTCGGCCAGCGCGTCGAGCGCGTCAAAGAACTTGGTCTGCACCGGGCGCACCTCCTTGAGCACGTAGGCGCCGGCCGCCGCCGCATCCCCGCCGGTGAGCAGCTTGACCGCGGCGGTGCGCGCCTCGCCGTAAGCCTTGCGCGCGGTGACCATTTCCTGGTACAGCTGGCGCCCCTTCTCGGAGCGGATCTTGGCGTCGATCTGGGCCATCAGTTCGTCGTTCTTGCGCGCCGAGGCGGCCATCTTGTCGAGCGAACTGCTGACCTCGGCGGGATCGGCAGCGCCGATGATGGCGTTGCGCAGGAAGCGCGCCTGGGCATTGACTTCCAGCTGGATCTGCTTGGCCAGCATCACCTTGGCCACGCGGTCGTTGAGCAGCTGGTCCATGACCGCGTTCAAGACGTGGATGCGCTGGATTGCGATCGCCGCCACGGCCGCCAGCAGCAGGGTCACCAGTCCGAAGCCGAGCGCCAGGCGCCAGCCGACTTTCATATCAGAGAGCTTCATATTGTTATCGCTTTGAAGATGAAATTAACAGCCTGCGCAACAGGCAGGTCCGGTACTAGCGCGGCAGGGGAGGGGCGCGCGGAAACGGGGCACCGCGGTATGAGGCGGGTGCGCGGACGCGTGGCGTGGCGTCCGTGCCAGCGGGAACTGTAAAAAATTCCTTTGTGGCAAAAACTATCTTGATCCAGAATGGCGGCAAGTTCAAGCCAAATGTGCTGCACGATACAAACTGTACCCGCACAGCAACAGGGCACCGGGCGACGGCGCGCGGGAAATCACTACTCATTGGTAGCTTTTAATACCAATCAGTAGTACGATACTGCCGTGCCCCTGGCGCACACTTAGAGTACAGAAAGGACGCCCATGCATTACGCCCCCGCCCCGGCCGACAGCGGCCCGCCTCTCCCGGTGTCGGACCGCATCCGGGCCCGGCTGCGGGCCAGCGGCACCCGCTTCCACGCCAATGACAATATCGCCGCCCACATCGCCCCGGGCGAACTGGACGAGCTGCTGGAGGAAGTCAGCCAGCGCATGCAGGGGGTGCTGGAAAGCCTGGTGATCGATACCGAAAGCGACCACAACACCCAAGGCACGGCCCGCCGCGTGGCCAAGATGTATCTGCAGGAAGTGTTCGGCGGGCGCTATGCGCCCGCGCCGGCCGTGACCGAGTTTCCCAATGTGTCCCACCTCAATGAGCTGATGATCATCGGTCCGGTGACGGTGCGCAGCGCCTGCTCGCACCACCTGTGCCCCATCATGGGCAAGGTGTGGATAGGGGTGATGCCGAACCAGCATTCCAACCTGATCGGCCTGTCCAAGTATGCGCGCCTGGCGGCCTGGGTCATGAACCGGCCGCAGATCCAGGAGGAGGCGGTGGTGCAGCTGGCCGAGCTGCTGCAGGAAAAGATGCAGCCGGACGGGCTGGCCGTCATCATGGAGGCCGAACATTTCTGCATGCACTGGCGCGGGGTCAAGGACACCGACGCCCTGATGGTCAACAGCGTCATGCACGGCTCCTTCCTCAAGGACCCGGCGCTGCGGCGCGAATTCCTGTCCCTGATCAAGCGCTGAGCGCGGAGGTTACATGCTAGTCCAGTTACTGTATGCCAGCCGGGCCGCCGCCGGCATCGACAGCGCCGCCATTGCCGCCATCCTGCAGCAGGCGCGCCGCCATAATCCGGAGGCCGGCATCACCGGCGTGCTGTGCCACAGCGAAAGACTGTTCCTGCAATTGCTCGAAGGCGGGCGCGAGCAGGTGAACCGGCTCTACGAACGCATCCTGTCCGACCCGCGCCACAGCGGCGTCACCCTGCTGCACTACGCCGAGGCCAGCGAGCGGCGCTACGCCGCCTGGACCATGGGACAAACCAATCTCGACAAGCTGAACCCGGCCACCCTGCTGCGCTACTCGGCCCTGCCCGGCTTCGACCCCTACCAGTTGCCGGGCAGCAGCTCGCTGGCCCTGATCGACGAGCTCATGGCCCAGGCCGCCGTGCTGGGCCGCGCCTGAGACGTGGCCCACGCCAAGCCGCACCTGCCGCACAAGCTGTGCCTGCACTGCGGCCGTCCCTTCAGCTGGCGCAAGAAGTGGGCGCGCGACTGGGACCAGGTCCGTTATTGCTCGGAACGCTGCAAGCGCAGCCGGCCGCGCGCTTCCAGCTAGCCGGGATCGCGCTGGAACAACGGGCGTGGATCGAAGGATGAGCGCAGCCCGATATCCTGCTGGTGGGCGGCCAGCCAGCGGTCGGCGGCCTGCACGCCCAGGTCGTGCAAACGCATCAGAAAGGCGGGCTGCGCATTCATCTTGGACGAGATGCTGAGACCGGCCAGGTCGGCCTGGGCGCTGACCAGGTGCAGCCGCGCCGGCCCCGGCCGCATGGCGTCGCCGCGCTCCTCGTCCTGCACCGCACCGCAGTGCAGGATGGAAGCCAGTTCGCGCAGGAAGCTGACGTTGAAGGCAATTTCGTCCGAGCGGTTGCCGATGTCGGCCATGGTGCGCGGGATCTCGCGGCGCGCCACCGGGTTGTTCTGCACGATCAGCACATCGCGCGGCTGCGGGCCGCGCGCCAGCGGCGCCAGTGGCGGATTGGCCACGTAACTGCCATCCCAATAGGTTTCGCCTTCGACTTCGACGGCCGCGAACACGGTCGGCAGGCAGCACGAGGCCATGACACGCTGCACGTCCAGCTCGCGCCGCATAAACAGCTTGCCGGTCCCGCTACGCACATGGGTGGCGGCGATATACAGCTGCAATTCCTCGCAAGCCCGCACCCGCTCGAAATCGACCATGGCGCTGAGGAAGTTGCGCAGCGGATTGAGCGTGAACGGGATCTCGAACACCGGTCCGGCCATGGCTGCCGCCATTTCCATCATCTGGTAGCCGGGCGAATATTCCATGGTGTAGCGGCCCGCCAGGTAATCGGCCGGCGACGGCTGCAAGGGACTGAGCAGGCACACTTGGCCCAGCCCCAGCCAGAATTTGCCGAGCGCGGCGCGCGCACCGGCGCGGCCGCCGCCCAAGGCATAGCCGTCCGCCAGCACCACCGCGTTGATGGCGCCGGCGCTGGCCCCGCTGATGGCCGTGATGGCCAGCGTTTCCTCCTGCAGCAGGCGGTCCAGCACGCCCCAGCCGAAAGCGCCATAGGTGCCGCCGCCCTGCAGCGCCAGGCTGATGTTATTGGAACCCGCCATGACCATGCCCCCTGCCTGCTTGTCGATGACAAAAATACTATCAAAATCGGGCTCTTGGGCTTTTCCAATTCCGCGCGGCACATGGTCAAGAGTGCGCCGCCAGCCCGCATTCAACGCCATACTGGGATCCCCTCCGACTTCCACTCCCGCCATGACCCTACATCCGCCCGAACGGCGCGGCTCCATCGAGTTATGGGGCGGCGTCGAGAGCACCATCAACCGCGTCGGCGACCGCTATTTCAACCAGCTCGAACGCAGCGGCCACGCCCACCGTGCCGATGACCTGGAGCGCTTCGCCGCGCTCGGTATCCGCGCCCTGCGCTACCCCGTGCTGTGGGAACAGGTGGCGCCGCAGGGCCCGCAGCTGGCCGATTGGGACTGGCCGGACGCGCGCCTGGCGCGCCTGCGCGAGCTGGGCGTGGAACCCATTGCCGGCCTGGTCCACCACGGCAGCGGACCGCCGCATACCAGCCTGCTCGATCCCGCGTTCGCACCGCAGCTGGCGGCCTACGCCGGCGCCGTGGCGCGCCGCTATCCGTGGCTGCGCGACTACACGCCCGTCAACGAACCGCTGACCACGGCCCGCTTCTGCGGCCTGTATGGCGTGTGGTATCCGCACCGGCGCGACGACCGCAGCTTCGTGCGCGCCCTGCTCAACCAGTGCCGCGCCGTGGTGCTGTCCATGGAAGCGGTACGGGCGGTCAATCCCGCTGCGCGCCTGGTGCAGACCGACGACCTGGGCAAGAGCTATGGCACCAGCCAGATGAGCGGCTATGCGGCCTTCTACAACGAGCGGCGCTGGCTGGCCTGGGACCTGCTGTGCGGCATGGTGGACCGGTCGCATCCGCTGTGGGGCTACCTGGTCAAGCATGGCGCCGGCGCCTATGAACTGGCCTGGTTCCGCCAGCACGCCTGCAAGCCGGACATCATCGGCGTCAATTACTACGTCACCAGCGAGCGCTGGCTGGATCACCGCGCCGGACTGTATCCGCCCCATGTGGTGGGTGCGGAAGGTTTTGCCGATATCGAGGCGGCGCGCGTGCTGGCCACGCCCACGCCCGGCGTGGCGCCGCTGCTGGAGGAAGCCTGGGAACGCTACGGCCTGCCGCTGGCCATCACCGAGGCGCACCTGGCGGCGCCGCGCGAGGACCAGCTGCGCTGGATGGCGGAACTGTGGCGCGGCGCCAACGAAGCCGCCGCGCGCGGGGCCGACGTGCGCGCCGTCACGGCCTGGTCGCTGCTGGGCGCCTACGACTGGAACAGCCTGGTCACGCGCGCCGACGGCTACTACGAGAGCGGCGCCTACGACCTGCGCGGTCCGGCGCCGCGTCCCACCGCCGTGGCCGGGCTGCTGCGCGAGCTGGCCGGCGGCCGCCCGCCCTCGCACCCGGTGCTGCGCGGGGCCGGCTGGTGGCGCCGTCCGGGACGTTTCCTGTGCCCGCCGGTGGCCAGCAGCGCCGCCAGCGCCGTACTGCCGCCGCCGCGCGGCGAGGCGCCGCCGCCCATCCTGATCATCGGAGCGGGCGCGCTGGGGCGGGCCTGCGCGCGCCTGTGCGCCGAGCGCAACCTGGCCTACCGGCTGCTGGAGCGCGGCCAGATGGACATCGCCGACCACGCCTCCGTGCAGCAGGCCATGGCCGCGCACCGGCCCTGGGCCGTGATCAATGCGGCCGGCTACGGCCAGGTGCGCAGCGGCCAGCGCGACCTGGCGCGCTGCCGGCGTGACAACGCGGTCGGCCCGTCCGTGCTGGCCGCCGCATGCGCCCGCCACGGCGCCGCGCTGCTGACCTTTTCCACCGACCTGGTGTTTGATGGCGCCAAACCTGGCCCGTATCTGGAAAGCGACACGCCGTCACCGCAACACGACTGCGGCCGCCACAAGGCCGAGGCCGAGCGCAGCGTGCTGCTGATCCATCCGGAGGCGCTGGTGGTGCGCACCAGCGCCCTGTTCGGCCCCTGGGACGGCGGCCATTTCCTGGCGCGCCTGCACCAGGCGCTGGCGCAGGGCGTACCGCTGGCGGCGGCGCCCGAGCTGGTGACGCCCACCTACCTGCCGGACCTGGTGCACGCCTGCCTGGACTTGCTGATCGACCGCGAACGGGGCCTGTGGCACCTGAGCCACGGCGACGCCGTCAGCTGGCTGGAACTGGGACGGCGCTACTGCGAACTGGCCGGCCACGGCCACGGCGTGCTGGTGCCGGACACGCCGCAGGCGGCACTGGTGCGGCGCGCCCTGGGCAGCGAGCGGGGCGCCCTGCTGCCATCGCTGGAGCATGCGCTGGCGCGCTACCGGGACAGCGCCGGCCTGGCCCACGACTTGCCGGAATTCGTACACTCGTCTTTTCACTAGGTACTCGTATCCTGTGCCCGGCCCGGGCCAGAGCGGACGCGGCTGCGGCGACCTGGCGGCGCAGCCGGAGGGCTAAGAACCCGTTTCAAAATGAGCAGGGCTAGGCACGCGACGAAGACAGTGCGCCTGCACGGCTAGGAGCCGTAACGACGCCATGGTCATTTTGAAACGGGTTCTAACTGGTGGTCGGCAGCGACTACGCGCCGCCCGCTCACGAGCCGGCCAGCTGCGGCGACGTATCGCCGGCCTGCAGCGCCTTGACCTTCTCGGCCGCCTTGCGCCCTGCCAGGAAGGCGTGGTCGGAGTTGTAGTACTCCCACTCGCTGTAGCGGCCCGCCAGGATGATGTCGTGCTGCTCCATCCAGGCCCGCACCGTGGCCACGTTGGCGGCCCGCGCATGGTCGTACACCACGTAGGCATAGGGCATGTCGACCTGGTTGGCGACCAGCACCCGGTCGTCCTCGCGCATCATGCCGACCTTGATGCAATCGTCTATGCAGCGCTGGATCAGGGCTTCGCCGTCCAGCGGCAGCGGCTTCCACGGCGAATACGAAATCTCGCAGGTGAAGCCGAAGCCGCCCGGCGCATTGCATTCCGGGCTGGCGTTGCCCTGCACGAAAATGCGGTGGAAGATGCTGTCCTCCGGGTAGTAGATCCAGTGCTTGTCGGTGACCCCGGTGCGGGCGATGCCGATGTTCACGCAGCGTATCGAGATGTGCCGCAGGCCCTGGGCCGCGGCGCGCACATGCTCGGGCGCCTGCGCCCCCACCAGCTTGACCAGCTCCGGCAGCGGCATGGTGCTGACCAGGTGACCGTACTGGATGCGGCGCCCGTCGGCCAGCGCCAGCGCATGCTCCTGCGGCAGCACCTGCACCACGTCCGCGTTCAGCTCCACCTTGCCGCGTATGTGCGGCAGGAAGCCGGACACCAGCGCCTGGAAGCCGCCCTTGCGCGGATAGCCGAAGCGCGCGTTCGGCCCCATGGGCTTGGCCACCGGCTGCAGGGCGCCGTCGATGATTTCACCCAGGTCCGGCAGCGGCACCCGCCCGCCCAGCCACGAGGTTTCCATTTCGGACAGCGGCACCGTCCACAGCTTCTTGTTGTAGGGGATGGCGAAGTGCTTGGCGATGCCGGCGCCCCACACCTTGTAGATGAATTCCTCGAAGCTCTGGGTGGTCTGCTGGCGCGCGCTGGCGCCGGCATTGGCCGCGTCGGCCGTGCCGTCGGCGCAGCAATCCTCCACCTTGCCGGCCGCGCAGGCCGGCGCCGCCTCGTTGGCCGCGCTCTCGCCGTAGCGCGCATTGACAGCGCCCAGGATGCACTCCTTGATGACGTCCGGCGGCAGGCCGTACAGCGCGCCCTGGAAGGGATAGCGGGTGAACACCTGCTTGCTGTAGACCCAGGCCTCGCGCATCTGCCAGTGCTGGTTATCGCCCAGCAGGATGTCGTACAGCTTGAGCACATAGGGGTCGTTGGAAAACATGATGTGGCCGGCGTAGTCGAAGGTGAAGCCGGCGTCCTGGATGGAGCGGCACCAGCCGCCCACGGTGGCGTTACGCTCCAGCAGCATGGTGTCGGCCCCGCTGTGGTAGGCCGCCGACAGGCCGGTGGGGCCGCCGCCGATGATCACGCAGCCGGCCGACTTGGCGGCGGTGCTGGCGCGCAGCGGATTGATCTTGCCGCTTTCCGCGTAGCTGGGCGCCTCGCTGTCGGCGGCTTGCGCCGCACCGGGCAGGCGCCGGGCCGGATTGCTGCGCGTGGTCTCCAGCAGGGTGCGCATGGCCTGCGCGGTGGCGTCCCAGGAAGTGGCGGCGATCACCTCGCGCATGCGCGCCGCCATCTTGCCATAGTCGCCCGCGCCTTGCGCCAGCGCCGCCTCGCAGTGGGCGATGAATTCGGCGTGGCCATGGCCGATGGCGACGATGCCGCCGTAGGGCTGCTCGACGTCGGTGATGGCGGTGCTGACGATGGGCAGCTCGGCCGCCATGTATTCCAGCACCTTGGTCGGGCTGATGTAGCGGGTCGCCTCGTTCAACGCGAACGGCAGCAGGCACACGTCCCAGCCGGCCAGGAATTGCGGCAAGGACTGGTAGGACTGCTGGCCCAGGTAATGGATGTTGGGCAGGCGCGGCAGCGCGTCCTCCTCGATCTTGACCACCGGGCCCACCAGCACGATCTGCCACTCAGGATGGGCCTGCGCCATGGCGGCCACCAGCGCGGTATCGAAACGCTCGTCGATCACGCCGTAGAAGCCCAGGCGCGGGTGGGGTATGGCTTGCTGGGCCGGGTGTTCGCGGCTGCGCTCCAGCGCCTGGGCGAAGTGGGCCGCTTCCACGCTGCTGGGGAAGCAATGCACATTGTGATGGCGGCCGCGCTTGGCCTGGTACAGGCTGGGACCGCCGGTGAACACCAGGTCGGCAATGCTGAGCAGCGCCGTCTCGCGCTGCAGCAGCTGGCGCGGCGGATTCTTGAAAGCGGCCAGCTCGTCCATGCAGTCGTACACCACCAGCGACGGATGGAACAGGGCCAGCAGGGGCAGCGCCATCGGGGTATAGAACCAGACGATGGGGTCCTCGCCATCCGGCACCAGGGAGGCCAGCAGGCCTTGCAGCAGCGGGATCTGGTCATCGTGGAAGCCGGGCGCCGGCACCGGGGTGTGCGGCTGGCATACCGTGAGGTTGGGCGCCGGACTGTAGGTGCGCAAGTGGGCCGCGCCTTCGTCCTGCAGCGGCTCCTCGACGAACAGCACCTTGTAGTGCCGGGCCAAACGGGTCAGCAATTGCTGCGGACGCTGGAACACGAAATCCCAGCGCAGGTGGCAAAACACGACTATCGTGGACATGGCTCTCTCCTTGCCCCGCACGGGGGCTGTCTGTCTCTGTCTATTGGCGCGGGAACAGGTGCACCAAACTCCTGTGCACCCGTCAATGGCCGGCGTTGCGGGTGGCGGCGCTGATCTGCTCCAGGGGGATCTTGGGCGACCGGTCGGCGTTCAGCAGGCCGTTCGTTTCCTGGAAAGTGTCAGCAAACTGGGTGTAGCAAAAACCGGCAAACATGGCCGTGTCGTTGACGGCCTTGAGCAGCGCCCGGTACAGCTGGTGGTAGCCGTCCGCCGTGCTGCTGCGCGAATAGCCCCAGGTATGCTGTGCGGACGCCTTGGGGTCGTAGGCGATGCCGCCGAATTCGGTGAGCACGATGGGCTGGCCGCGATGCGGGAAGCCGTCCAGGGTCAGGATGCGGCCGCCGGGACGGCGCCGGTCGAACAGGGTTTGCGCATCGTGCTGCACATAGCGCGCGGCCAGGCGCTGCGGGTCGCCGTCGTAGTCGTGGATGCCGAGGATGTCGGTGGCCGACGCTTCCCAGCCATCGTTGCCGATCACCGGGCGGGTCGCGTCCAGCACGCGCGTCATGTGGTACAGGGCTTCGACCGCGTTGCGGTGGGCCTGCATGGCGGTGAGATTGGGCACGCCCCAGCTCTCGTTGAAGGGCACCCATACGATCACGCTGGGATGGCTGTAGTCACGTTCTATGGCCTCGGTCCATTCGCGCACCAGGCGCGACACGGCGCGCGGGCTGAAGGCGTAGGCCGAGGGCATTTCCTCCCACACCAGCAGGCCAAGCTTGTCGGCCCAGTACAGGTAGCGGGGGTCCTCGATCTTCTGGTGCTTGCGCACGCCGTTGAAGCCCATGGCCTTGGCCAGTTCCACGTCGCGCCGCAGCGCCTCGTCGGACGGCGCCGTCATCAGCGACTCGGTCCAGTAGCCCTGGTCCAGCACCAGCCGCAGCGGATAGGCGCGGCCGTTGAGCATGAAGCGGTCACGGTTGATCGAGACCGAGCGCAGCGCCGTGTAGGAGCGCACCGTGTCCAGCACGCGGTCGCCGTCGCGCAGTATCACTTCGGCGTCGATCAGGGTCGGGCGTTCGGGGCTCCACAGCAGCTCATTGCGCGAATCGTCGATGCCGGGATCGGACAGCGCGATCTTGCGGTTGGCCTCCTGTCCCACCAGCATGTAGACGTCGTCGGCCAGCAGCCGGCCCTCCAGCGACAGGCGCACCTCGACCGACAGCCCGGATTTCTGCTGGCCGGCCGCCAGCACTTCGCAGCCGATCTCGAAGCCGTCGAAGATGGGGGTCCAGCGCAGGGTCTTGATCCAGGTGGCGCACACCGCCTCCACCCACACGGTCTGCCAGATGCCGGTGGTGCGCGGATACCAGATCGAGTGCGGCTCGCGCAGCCAGTCCTGCTTGCCGCGCGGCTTGTGCAGGTCGGCCGGGTCGTCCTCGGCGCGCACCACCAGCACCTGCGGGCCGCCCGCCACCAGGAATTCCGTGATCTCGGCCGTGAACGGCGTATGGCCGCCTTCGTGCTGCGCCACCAGTTGGCCGTTCAGCCACACCCGGGCGGCGTAGTCGACGGCGCCGAAATGCAGCAGGATGTGTTCGCCGTGCACGTCCAGTTCGAAGCTGCGCCGGTACCACACGCAGGGATGGAAGTCCTGGTCGCCCAGCCCGCTGGCCGGCGATTCGGGGCAGAACGGCACCGTGATGCGCAGTTCCCAGGGGATGCGGTCATCGCCGGGGCCACGGTAGCGCAGTTCGTTGTCGTAGGCGAATTCCCATTCGCCGTTGAGCGACATCCATTCATCACGCACCAGCTGTGGGCGCGGGTATTCGAACTGGCTCATGCGGGGGCCCCGTGAAGTAACAATTAAAGGATAATTGTTAAAAAGTGTATCAGCCTCCCTCGCTGTTCAACTTACGTTTTCCCTCGGAGCTCCGTAAGAAACGTCCTACACAGTCTTGCTCGCGCCGCACAGCGGTGTAAGATGAAGCCAATCCGCACAACCCGCAAGCCACCTGATGCCGATCACGCGCCTGACCGCCCTGCTCTTCCTGCTATGGACCAGCGCGGCGCATGCCGCCCCGGCCACGATGCCGCTCTCATCCTATCTGACGACAGAAAACGGCAGCCTGCCGGTGATACTGTCGGCGCCGCACGGCGGTACCCAGGCGGTCCAGGGCGTGCAGCCGCGCAGCGCCGGCACACGGGTGCGCGACAACAATGTCGATCTGCTGGCCGCCGCCATCCAGCGCAGGCTGGCCGCAAAGACCGGAGAACGGGCCTACCTGGTCGTCGCCAGGGCAAGCCGCAAATATGTGGACTTCAACCGCGCCCCGGCAAGGGCCTACGAGGACATCGCTGTCAAGCCGCTGTACGACGCCTACTACGACGCGCTGGCGCGCGACGTGGCGGCGGTGCGCAGCCGTCCCGGCGCGGTGCTGCTGGATATCCACGGCCAGGGCGCGCTGCCCGACACCATCCTGCGCGGCACCGGCGACGGCCTGACCGCCGACAATGCATCGTTGTACGCGGCCCCGGACGGCTTTTTCACGCGCCTGCTGGCGGCTGGCGTGAAAGTGGCGCCGGCGCAGGCACAGGGCCGCGAGCATCCCAGCTTCGACGGCGGCAACATCGTGCGCACCTTCGGACGCGGCAGCCCCGGTGGCATCGACTGCATACAGCTGGAATTCGGCGCCAGCTGGCGCGCCACGCCGGCACAGATCGAACAGGCTGCGGATCTGGTGTCGGACGCACTGGTGGCCTGGCTGCGCGCCGCCCACGCCCTGCAGGCAGGATAAGCGTCCCGCGCCCAGCGGGCTCTTTTCAGGGGCTGAGGCGGTGTTACACTGCGCGCTTTGCCCGTCCCACTGCGATGCACACCCTAGAAGAGATACGCTGCGGCGCCCTGGCCGGCACACGGCGCCTGACGCTGCGCTGCGGCCTGACCGCCTTCCCGCCCGAGATCTACACCCTGGCCGACTCGCTGGAAATCCTCGACCTGTCCGGCAATGCCCTGTCCTCGCTGCCGGACGACCTGCCACGGCTGCACAAGCTGCGCATCGTGTTCTGCTCCGATAACCTGTTCACCGAACTGCCTGCCGTGCTGGGACGCTGCCCGAACCTGAGCATGATAGGCTTCAAGGCCAACCGCATCCGCAGCGTGCCGGCCGCCGCGCTGCCGCCGCAGCTGCGCTGGCTGACCCTGACCGACAACGCCATCGAAGAACTGCCGCCCGAGCTGGGCCGCTGCACGCGGCTGCAAAAGCTCATGCTGGCCGGGAACCGCTTGCGCGCCCTGCCGCCCGAACTGGCCAACTGCACGCGCCTGGAACTGCTGCGCATCGCCGCCAACCGCTTCGACGCGCTGCCGCCATGGCTGCTGGCGCTGCCGCGTTTGAGCTGGCTGGCGTGCGCCGGCAATCCCTTTGCCGACGCCGCCGTGCCGCCTGCGGCCAGCGCCACCATCGCCTGGAACAGCCTGCGGCTGCGCCACCGGCTGGGCGAAGGCGCCTCGGGCGTCATTTACCAGGCCCTGTGGGACGACGGCGTGCGGCAGCGCGAGGTGGCGGTCAAGCTGTTCAAGGGCGCCGTCACCAGCGACGGCCTGCCCGCGTCCGAGATGGCGGCCTGCGTGGCGGCCGGTGCGCATCCGCACCTGATACCGGTGCTGGGCACGCTGGCCGGACATCCGGACGGCACGCCGGGCATGGTGATGCCGCTGATAGACCCGGCGTACACCAACCTGGCCGGTCCACCCAGCCTGGACAGCTGCACACGCGACGTCTACCCGGACGGCAAGCGCTTCAGCCTCGATGCCCTGCTGGAGATCGCGCACGGCATCGCGTCGGCGGCGCGCCACCTGCACCAGCGCGGCATCCTGCACGGCGACCTGTATGCGCACAACACGCTGCATACGGAGGAGGGACTAACACTGCTGGGAGATTTCGGCGCGGCTTCGTTCTACGCGCGGGACGGCGTCCACGCGCAGGGACTGCAGGCGCTGGAAGTGCGGGCCTACGGCTGCCTGCTGGAGGAATTGCTGCAGCGCTGCGAGGCCGGCGCCGTGGCGCCGGTGCTGCTGCAATTGCAGGCGGAGTGCCTGCAGGAAGAAGCCAGCCTGCGCCCGCCGTTCGAGGAGATCGAACGGCGCCTGCGCAGCCTGGCCTGAGGCGACTTCAGGCCACCGTGGAGATGAAGGCCTCGCGCGGACGGCGCACCTTCTTCAGGTTGACCAGCCAGTCGCCTTCCTCCGCGCGGTAGCCCAGCGGCAGTATCACCACCGAACGCAGGCCGCGCTCGCGCAGCTTGAGGATCTCGTCGACCTTGGCCGGATCGAAGCCTTCCATCGGGGTGCTGTCCACTTCCTCGTAGGCGGCGGCGATCAGGGCCGAGCCCAGGCCGATGTAGGCCTGGCGGGCGGCGTGCTGGAAGTTGGTTTCCGCGTCGCGCTGCGGGTAGGTATTGAGCAGCATCTGGCGGTAGTTTTCCCAGCCCTCGTTCTTGAAGCCGCGTTCCTGGTTCACCAGGTCGAACATCTGGTTGATGCGGTCGGCCGTGTAATTGTCCCAGGCGGCGAACACCAGCAGGTGCGAGCTGTCGGTAACCTGGCCCTGGTTCCAGGCGTGCGGCTTGATTTCCTCGCGCACGGCCTGGTTGGTGACGACGATGACTTCATACGGCTGCAGGCCGCTGGAGCTGGCGGTCAGGCGCACCGCTTCCAGGATGCGGTCCACTTTTTCCTGCGGCACGGCCTTGGCCGGGTCCATTTTTTTGGTGGCGTAGCGCCATTGCAGTTTGTTCAACAGATCAGACATGGGGGGTCACTTTCTTCAAAATTTGAGTGAGATACCGCAGGTTGGGGCACATTTGTAATTTTCAAGCCTTAAAACAGTGTACCCTGCCCCGTGGTCAGGCTGTCATAGCTGTCGTTCATGGGCTGCAGGATAGCGTCGGCGATGGGCTGCAGCTGCTTGCCCAGGTAGTGCTGGTAGTCGATGGGCGAGCGCAGCGCTTCCAGCGGTTCCGGGCCGCTGGTGGTCATCACGTAGCTGATCCAGCCGCCGTTCTGGTAGCGCAGTGGGCGCCGCATGGCCTGGTTGTAGTCGTCCGCGATGCGCGCCGCGCGCACCTGGGGCGGCACGTTGACCTGGTAGTCGTCCAGCCGCTGGCGCAGGCGCTTGCGGTACACCAGCAGCTGGTCGAACTGGCCGGACAGGGTCTGGCGGGTATAGTCGCGGATGTATTCCTGGTAGGGCTGGCCCTTGAAGATGCGCAGGAACAGGCCTTGCTGGAACTGCTGCGCCAGCGGGGTCCAGTCGCTGCGCGCCACTTCCAGCCCGCGGTAGATCACTTCCTCGCGGCCGTCCTCGTGCACCGCCAGGCCGGCGTAGCGCTTCTTGCTGCCCATGTCGGTGCCGCGTATGGTGGGCATGAAGAACTTCTGGTAGTGGGTGTCGAATTCGATTTCGAGGTGGCACTCCAGCCCCAGCTCGTCGCGCAGGTGGCGGCGCCACCAGTCGTTGATCTTGTCCACCAGGCCCCGGCCGATGGCGTGCGCCTGCGCGTTCGGATATTCGCGCTTGAGCCAGATGAAGATGGAGTCGGTGTCGCCGTAGATCACGTCGTAGCCCTCGGCCTCCACCAGGGCGCGCGTCTGGCGCATCATCTCATGGCCGCGCAGGGTCACGGACGACACCAGCTGCGGGTTGAAGAAGCGGCACTCGGGCGAACCGAGCACGCCGCAGAAGGAATTCATCAGCAGCTTGAGGGCCTGCGACAGCGGCTCGTTCTTCTGCCGCTTGGCAGCGTCCCGCCCCAGCCACAGCTGGGTGGTGATGGCCGGCAGGCAGTGGCGCGAGCGCGAGAACACGGCGCCGCGCATGCCCGGCACCACCTGCGCGGGATCGTCGGCCGCCAGGCCTTCGATCAGCCCGACCGGATCGACCAGGAAGGTGCGAATAATGGACGGGTACAGGCTTTTATAGTCCAGCACCACCACCGAATCGTACAGGCCGGGCCGCGAATCCATCACGAAGCCGCCCGGCGAGGAACTGCCGGCCACATCGCCCACGCTGGGCGCCACATAGCCTTCGCGGTGCATGCGCGGCAGGTAGTGGTGGCTGAAGGCAGCGATCGAGCCGCCCATGTGGTCGGCCTGCAGCCCGGTCACGCTGGCGCGCTCCAGCATGAAGTCCAGCAACCGCGCCTGCTCGAAGATGCGGGTGACCAGTTCGCAATCCTTCAGGTTGTACAGCGCCAGCGCCGGCTTGTCCTCATGGAAGCGGCGCTCGATCTCGGCCATCTTGTCGTATTCGCTGCCGATGTCCTTGCCCTCGCCCAGCATCTGCTGGGCCACGTTCTCCAGACTGTAGGAGGAAAACATGCGCGAGGCCGCGCGCAGCGCCTCGATGCCGTCGATCGCAACCCGGCCCGGGATGGAAGCGAATACATAGTGCTCGCGCGCCGGGTGCGTGCGCCAGTCGGCGGTCCTACCCTCGCGGCCCAGCTGCAGCGGCACCTTGTGGCGCTCGGCGTTCTTCTGCAGCACGCGCAGGTCGAACTGCACCAGGCTCCAGCCCACGATCACGTCCGGATCGTGCTGGCGCAGCCAGGCGTTGAGCTTTTCGATCAGCTGGCGCGGCGTGGAGCAGTATTCCAGGCTGAAGTCCAGTTGCGGCGCATGGGCCGGCGGCGCGCCCAGCATGTAGACCTGGCGCTGGCCGCAGCCTTCCAGCGCGATCGAATACAGGTCCTCGTAGGCGCTGGTCTCGATATCGAGCGACACCATCTTGAGCCTGGGGCGGTAGGCCGGATCGGGTTTCAGCCTGCCGCCGCTGATGACGGCGCCGCGCCGTTCACCGCCCTCGACCTGCACGGCGGCCGTGATGAAGCGCTCCATCAGGTAGCGCTCGGGAGGGCGGATGTCGGCCTCGTACAGCTTGACGCCGTGCTCGCGCAGGCTGCGCTCCAGCGCCGTCAGCTGCTTGTACTGGCTGGCGTACACGCCCAGCACCGGCTGGCGGCCGAAGGTCTGGAGCGCCACCGGGCGCAGCTCGACGCCGGTCGCGCCGTCCAGCTGCGATACGATGGCCGAACGCAGCCCCGCCTCGGCAAAGGCCACCGAGGCCTGGCCGGACAGCAGCACCTTGCGCGGGCCCTCGTCCGTGGCCAGCCAGAATTCGATTTCCGTGCCCTGGGGCGTGTCGCGCCAGTGCCGGGTGAGGATAAAACCTTGCATGGGGCGGATTATACTGTACAAAAATACAGCCACCCAGGACTCGCTACTTGTAGAACAAACGTGCTACAAGCCCGCCTGGCGCGCCGCAAAGCACCGTACAATACCGGCATGACAGCCTCCCCGCCCTCCGACCATGACGACGGCGCCATCCACGTCGCCATCGTGGAGGACGACCCCGGTTTCCGCGACGCCCTGAGCCAGGTGGTGGCGCAGGCGCCCGACATGCGGCTGGCCGGCTGGGCCGCCAGCCGCGCCGGCGGCCTGGCCCTGCTGGACGGCCGGCCGGCCGACGTGCTGCTGGTGGACCTGGGTCTGCCGGACGGCTCCGGCATTGCCGTGATCGAAGCCGCCGCCGTCCGCTGGCCCGGCTGTAACATCATGGTCAGCACCAATTTCGGCGACGAGACCAATGTCATGCGCTCGATCGAGGCCGGCGCCGCCGGCTATCTGCTCAAGGACAGCAGCCCGGCCCGCATCATCGACGAGATCCGCAGCCTGGCCAACGGCGGCAGTCCGATCAGCCCCATCATCGCGCGCCAGGTGCTGTCGCGCTTCCGCCGTCCCGCGCGCGCGCCGGCGCCGGTCGCCGACGAGAGCCAGGCCCAGCTTTCGCTGCGGGAAAAGGAAGTGCTGGACTACATCACCAAGGGCTTCACCGTGCACGAGATCGCGCGCCTGATGGAACTGTCGCACTTCACGGTGCGCACCTTCGTGCGCCGCATCTACAGCAAGCTCAAGGTCAATTCCAAGGCGGAAGCCATCTTCGAAGCCCGTACCCAGGGCCTGATACGGCACTGAGCCGCGATGCGACGCATCCTGAGCAGCCTGCCGGGCTATGTGCTGATGGTGCTATCGGTGGCGCTGCTGGGGGTGGCGGCGGCGCTGTACATGGGCGTGGGCGGCCCGGCCGAAGGACCGCCGCTGCACCTGGAAAGCGCCGACTGGCAGCAGAGCGGTGCGGCCGGCTACCGCACCCCGCCGGCCGAATTGCATGCGGACCAGCTGCCGCCCGACTGGCGCAGCGTCGTCCTCCCCTTCCACCCCACCGTCGCCCTGCTGCGGCAGGCCACGCGGCAAGACCCGGCGGCGGTGGTGGTGGACTGGCTGCGCCTGCGGCCCGGCAGCTTGCCGCCGGAGAGCCGCCTGCTGGCCCTGTATGCGGCCCGCATCCGCACCGATGGCACCATCGCCGTGTATGTCGACGGCCGGCTGGTGCACCGCGCCCAGCAGCACGGGCCGCTGTGGAACAGCAGCCGCACCCCGCTATGGCTGGCGCTGGAACGGCCCGAAGGCGCGCCGCCGCCGCGCGAGATCCTGCTGCGGCTGGAGCATACGGCAGGGTCGCAGGTGGCGGTATCCACCCTGTGGCTGGGTTCCTCCGGCGCGCTGGCGCCGCGCCACCTGTTGCGGCAGTGGCTGCAGCAGGAACTGCCGGCGCTGCTGAGCGCCTCCTTCATGGCGGTCGGCCTGTTCGCACTGGCGGTATGGCTGCGCCGTCCGCACGACACTGGCTATCTGCTGTTCTTCAACATGGGCGCCACCTCCTTCCTGCGCGGCCTGCATTTCTACGTACCGGTCCCGATCGCCAACGACTGGTTTGCCTGGCTAACCGTCAACGCCCTGTTCTGGCAGGTGTGCGCCGTGCATTTTTTCCTGTGCCTGCTGCACGGCCGACCGCTGAAGTGGCTGACCCGCGCGCTGCTGGCGGCCGGGCTGCTGGTGGCGCTACTGACCATGCCGACACTCGCTGTGCTGCCCAATACACCGCGCGTCACGCCGCTGCTGTATCCGCTGGCGGCCCTGATGGGGGCGCTGGCCTGTGTGGTGGGCGGGCTGGCGGCCTGGCGCAGCTCCGCAGAGGGACGCATGGTGGCGGCCGGCATCGGCGTGTGCACCTTGCTGGGCGTGGCCGACTGGCTGCTGCAGAATAACGTCGCCAGCCCGGAAGGCTGGTATTTGGGCGCTTACACCAATGCGGTCTGCTTCATCGTGTTCGGGGTGCTGATGTACCGCCGCTACCTGGACGCACTGGTGGCGGTGGAGCGCGCCAATGCCCGGCTGGCCGAGCGGCTGCGCGCCCGCGAGGCCGAGCTGGAGGACAGCCACCAGCGCCTGCGCGCCATCGAGCTGCAGCAGACCATCAGCGGCGAACGCCAGCGGCTGATGCAGGACATGCACGACGGCCTGGGCTCCTCACTGATCAGCGCGATCCGCTCGGTGGAGGGCGGCGGCCTGAACGAAGCGGCGGTGGCCCAGGTGCTGAAGGATTGCCTGGACGACCTCAAGCTGACCATCGATTCCATGGAGCCGGTGGAGGCCGACCTGCTGCTATTGCTGGCCACCCTGCGCTTCCGGCTGGAGCCGCGCCTGGAGGGCAGCGGCGTGGCGCTGCGCTGGCAAGTGCGCGACCTGCCGCCGCTGGCATGGCTCAATCCTTCGAGCGCGCTGCACATCCTGCGCGTGCTGCAGGAAGCCATCGCCAACATCCTGCGCCATACCCGGGCCACGGAAATCCGCATCGGCACCGCGCTGGAGCGCGACGGCGTGACGGTCACGGTGGCCGACAACGGCCAGGGCTTCGACAGCGCGCGCGCCCTGCGGGAAGGCGGCGGACGCGGGCTGCGCAA
Organism: Duganella kummerowiae; assembly: GCF_053572355.1. NCBI lineage: Bacteria > Pseudomonadati > Pseudomonadota > Betaproteobacteria > Burkholderiales > Oxalobacteraceae > Duganella > Duganella kummerowiae. The sequence goes on along the minus strand of NZ_JBKFEH010000009.1, from coordinate 410,931 downwards.
CCAGCAGCGCCGCGCCCAGGCCCTGCGCGGCGTGGTGGACTGGCAATCGGGCGCCGATGGCACCCGCTTCACGCTGTGGCTGCCGCTGCAGCACCAGTAGCACCAGTAGCACCATCATTTCTTGCCGCTGCGGGCCACGTCCGGCTTGCCCGCCGCGGCGGCGTAGGCGATGCGCAGCCGGGTCGGCCCGGCGGGGGGCGCCGACACCCCGTCCTGGCCCTGGATGGCGACGCCGCTCAGGCGCACCTCCACCAGCGCGTTATCCGGATCGACGCCGCCAAAGAGGACCACGCCGCCGGGGCCGGCCGGGATGCCGCCCACCACGCCGTCCGGCTTCCAGCGCAGGCCACGGAAGTAGGACACCAGCTGCAGCCCGCCGGCCGCGTAGCGGCTGCGCAGCTGCGGGCTGGCGTCGGCCGCCGAGGCCCACAGTACGTTCACATGAATCAGCTGGTGGCTGGCGGCGCCGAAGATATAGGTGACGCTGGCCGGCAGGCCAACCGGATCGAGCGCGGGCAGCGGCAGCACTAGGGAGCGGGTCTGCTCGGCGCGGTTGTCCACCGCCTGCAACTGGCTGGCGGCGTCCTTGAAATCCTGGGCCACCGCCTGGCGCACCTGGTCCTCGGTCATGCCGAAGCGGGCGCTGCGGAATCCGGTGATGTGGTGCAGGGCGGCGTCGGCCGCCGGAGCGCCGGCCGCCGGGGCGCCGGCCGCCGGCGCGGCAGGCTGCGCCAGGGCAGCGCCGGTGGGAAGGAGTGTCATCAGGCTGGCGCAGGCGAGGGTTTTGAACATGGGCTTGCTTTCGATGCGGCGCTCAGAAGGCGCCGGCGGGAATCTGGTAAATATCGGGATGGTCCACATTGGCCACGAAGCTCTGGCGCAAACGCGCCGGGCCGGACGGCGCCGGGCGTTGCTGCGGTGGCTGGCCATGCGGCTGCTCGACCGCCAGCGCCACTCCCTCGACGCGGATCTCGACCGCGCCGCCATTCGGGGTGCGCCCGGCAAACAGGATGAAGGCGCCCGGACCCTGCAGCGCGCCGCGGGTGGTGCCGAACACCGGCCATTGGTAGCCCACCAGCTCGCCGGCCAGCAGCGTGGCCGCGTGCAGCACCTGCTGGCGCGCCGCCGCCCCGGGCTCGCCTTCCACGCCCCAGCTCAGGTGCACCGCCACCAGCCGTCCGCTGGCGGCGCCAAATACGTAGCTGAGCGCGGCGGGGCCGGGACCGGGCGGCAGCGCGGCCACGGTCAGGCCCAGCGCCGTGCTCCGGGTGACGGGGTCGTCCTGCTCGCGCAGGGTGGACAAGGCTTGCGGAAAATCGCGCGCCAGCACGGCGCGCACCTCGTCCTTGCTCATGCCCCAGCGGGCATTGCCATAACCGGGGTTGTCGTAGGGCTCGCCGCGCACGATCCAGGACGTTGGCGCGCCGGTGCGGGAATATTCTTGCGCCGGGGCGGCCGGGGCCTTGGCCGGGGCCTGGGCCGAGGCGGCGCCGCAGGCCAGCGCCAGCGCGCCGCAGGCGCCCTGCCACGAGGTGGGAAGTTTGGGCTTCATCGTTCAGTCCACAAAAGTAAGATTGGAATCCTGCACGCCCAGGCGCAGGCCCAGGCGGGCCGCGTCCGAGCGCAGGCGTATCGTGGCCTTCTGCTGCTGTAGCTGCTGGTCGTGCGCCAGGTCCACCGCCGCCTGCGGGTCGGTGGCCAGCAGCTTGAGCATCTGGGCCTGGTAGGCGCGCTCGCTCTCGACCAGCTGCTTGGCGTTGCTCACCAGGTCGGCGTAGCCGCTCAGCAGGCCCTTGTATTTCGTCATGGCGAAGCCGGGCGCTTCCTCGCCGAACTGGCTCCACAGCGAGTGGCTGGACAGATATTCCAGCAGCTGGACCTGGTCGCCGGCCTGGGCCAGCCGGTTCACCTCGTCGCGTTCGCTGGCGGCCCGGGCGAAGACGCTGGGGGTGCGCTCGGCCAGGCCGGTGAACACCTTGGCCACTTCGTTCAAGTCGATGCTCACATCCAGTTTCAGCTCCAGGCCGCCGATGCCGATGGCGGCGCCGATGTCCAGCGCGAAGCTGATGGTGCCGTTGTCGTAGGCGCCGGTCAGGTTGAAGCTGGCGCCCAGGCTGCCGGGCGAGACCACCGTGACGCCGCCTTCCGCGCCGCCGTAATTGCCGCTGATGCTGCCCGTGACGCCGGCCTGCACGCCCACGCCCACCTTGCTGTCCGCCTTCATGGTCAACACGCCGTCGATGATGCCGTACTTGTAGTCGGCGTTGACCGAGGCATAGGCGCCGGTGGTGGCGCCTATGCTGCCGCTGCCGACCCCGCCCAGGCCGCCGGCCGCGCCGCCGCCCACGTAGGTGCCGGCCGACGCGTCGGCCTCGATGGCGACCCCGGTCCTGCCGATATTGGCCGTGGCCACCGCGCTGCCCTGGGCGCCATAGGTCACATAGCCGGGCCCATACTGCAGCATGACATCGACGTGGCCTTCGGCGCTGGCCTGCAGCGTGACGCCGCTAACGCCGAATTTGGCCAGGGCCTCGGCCAGCACCTCGGCCTGGGTCGAGACCGTAGCGCCGCCTACCGTCGTGGAGGTGCCGGCCTCGGCGCTGGTGCTGCCGCCGGCCTGGACCGAGGTCAGGTTGACCGAGACGCCGCCGCCCGCGCCGGTGCCGGGGTTCTGGCGTCCGAAGGCCAGCGGGTCTTCATTGTCGCCGCTCTGGCGCAGGGTCACCGGCCGGATCTGGTGAGGCAAGCTGGGCAGCAAGTCCTCGACCACCCCGGGGTCGTAGGCCACCCCGCCTATGGTGGAAGTGGTGCTGGAGGCCGCATCCAGCGCAGCGGTGAGCGGCGCACCGGTGACTGGAACGCCGGCTCCCGCAGGCGCCGTATAGACTTCGTTGTATAGCGGCTGGTTGTTGCCCGCGCCGACGGCCTTGGTTGGCGTGACCAGCGGCGGCGCGGGCAGGTTCTGCGGCTTGGTGTAGCTCAGCCCGAGCGTGGTGTCGGCATAGATATCCAGCGTGCCCACGGTGTTCGGCCCGCCCCAGGCGCCAGCGTTGTTCCAGAAGTCGTAGCTGGAAGCCAGGGGCCGGTAATTGCCGGCGTCGGGGCCGACTATGCCCTTCACCAGATAGTAGTAGTGGCCGGGCTTCAGGCTGGCCGAGTTGGTCACAGCATTGAGTCCGATGTCGTACATGGTCGCCACGCCGTAGGCCACGTCGCCGTTCAGCAGGCCGCCGCCATTCGGGCCGTACAGGGTGGCCACGCCCGGATTGCCCGCCACGCCGTAGCCGGACATGATGATGCCGCTGCTGACGCTCCAGCTCACGCCCAGCGGCACCAGGTTGAAGATGCCGGGCAGGTTGCCGCTGGGGGCCAGCTTGTAGTTGCCGGCCGAAGCGCCGCTGATATCGCTCACCACCTGGAAATAGGAACCCACCGGCGACTTGCTGTTGATGGTCACCGGTGCGCCGGCCAGGTCCAGCAGCTGCACCGTCCCCTTGACCTCGTCGCCCGCCAGCACGCCCTGGAAGATGGCGTTGCCCAGCACTACGCCGCTGGCCGGGTTGGTGCAATCGCACATCTGGTAATTGCCATACTGGCCGCTGGCGGCCGATACCGTCCATTGCAACTCCTTGGGCGTGATGGTGAAAGCGCCGCTGCTGTTGGCCAGCCGGTAGTTGGCGGACGAGGCGCCCGACAGCTGCACGCTGTAGCTGTAGCTGCCGACGTTGACCTTCTTGTCCAGGTACAGCAGGCCGGATTCGATGCTCGATAGCAGGCCACCAGTGTCGCCCACCATGGTGAACGCCACCTGGTCGCCGCTCAGCACGCCGCTGCGCGAGCCCAGGACCGGCGAAGTGCCGTAGGTCTGGGTCTGGGTGGCGGGCAGGCCCAGGTCGATGGTCCTGGGCTGCACCAGCAGGTTGCCCTTGGTGCTGGCGCCGGTGTCGAGCACGTAGTTGAGCGGATTGGTGCCGTTCAAGCCCTGCAGGCCGGTAACGCTGGTGGTATAGCTGCCGGCATTGGTACGTTCGCCGTAGCTGATGGCGTGGCCGCCACTGTCGGTGTAGGCCGCTACCGCCGCCAGGCTATCCCCGCTCAGGACGCCGTAGACGGTGCCGGTGCCGACCTCGCTACGGGTGCCGTAGACGGTAGTGGAACTGGCCGCCGCAGCCGTCACCACGCGCGGCGCCACGGACAGCGTGGCGGCATTGGTATCGGTGTAGTAATTGCCGGCATCCGCACCCAGCAGGTTCAGGAAATAGCGGTAGCTGCCGACCGGCAGCCGCGTATCGGCAATCCAGTATTCGATGCCGGACGCGCCGCTGACCGTGCTGTTGACATATACCATGGAACGCAGGCTGACATCGTCGCCGGCCAGCACGCGCGACAGGTCGATGCCGATGGCGGCCGGCATCTCGCCATACACCAGGCTGGTGGCGCCGCTGTAGCTGGACGGCAGGTAGCGCTTGTACACGGTGGCGCTGCCACTGCTATTGGGGCCGACGCTGACGGTGGCGCCGTTGAAGGCGCTGGTCCAGCTGCCGCCCTCCGGCGCCAGCACATAGTTGGCGGCGGCGGCGCCGGTCAGCTGCTGCGCCGCGCTGACGGTGTAGGTTCCGGCCGGCGCGCGCTCGCCCGCCAGGTACAGCCGGCCAGCGCTGTCCGTCACATAGGCCGGCACGCCGATGTCGTCGCCCGCCACCGCGCCAGACAAGGTGGCGCTGGCCACAGGGAAGTTGCCGTACTCGGTGGACGTGGCGCCATACTGCACGCTGATGGGGCGCTGCTTGACGGTCAGCCTGCCGATCGCGCCGCTCTGTATGCCTGTCCCCTGCAGTGCATAGTTGCCGGCGTCGGCCCCGGCCAGGCTGGCGTAGACGCCATAATCCCCGGCCGCCATGTTGGGCGGCAGGACCGAATACAGGCTGCCGCCGATTTGCACCCCCACGCTGCGCGTCACCTGGTCGCGCGCCAGTGGCGTAAAACTGTCGAACACCAGGTGGCCGCCGTTGGTGTCGCCATAGGTCAGGCTGGCCAGGGAGTTGTTGTAGAAGTCCAGCAGGCGCCAGCCGTTCGACACCTGGCGCGCCGCCACGGTGATGGTGGCGTTGCTGCTGGCCGCCAGCGACAGCACGTAGTTGGCCGCGTCGGCGCCATACAGCGAACCGCCAGTGGCGGTGTACTGTCCGGCCGCCAGGTAGCCGCTGCCGGAAAGACGGAAGTCCGCAGCTGGACCCGTGATACGGACATCGTCGCCCGCATAGTTGCCGCTCAGGTAGGTGTTGACGGCCGGCAGGCCCTGGATGTCGCCATACACGGAACTATAGGGCGCGGCGATCTCGGTGTGGTAACCGATGGCCCGCTTCTGCACCGTCAGCCAGCTGCTGTCGAGAGCGCTGGCCACTTTGTAGTTGCCGGCGCTGGCGCCCGTCAGGAACGGCGACGCCACATCGATCAGATAGGTGCCGGCCAGCACATTGCCACTGGCCGAACGCGGCAGGCTACCGGTATAGTAATTGAAGGGCATGCTCACCTGGTCGCCGGCCAGCACGCCGGTCAGTGTGGCATAGCCGCCGTTGGGCAGCGCATCGCCATAGGTCATGCTTAGCGACGGCGCGGTATACCAGAGCGGCCTGGGCAGGACCGTGAAATCGAAGGCGTAGCCGGGCGCGGCGCTGTAGTTGGGGTTGTCCACGCCGGTCACCAGGGCGCGGTAGGTGCCGGCGTTCAGCCGCGTCAGGTCGCCGCCGTGCCCATCCACTGTATAGGATACATGCACCGTGTCGCCGGGCAGCAGGTTGTAGGCGCTCAACGCGGGCGTCATGGCCTCGCCATAGACCGACTGGCTCCCCACAATCTGGTACTGCAGCTGGCGCGGGGTGACGCTCAGGGCGGCGCCCTGGTTGCCGCTGGCGGCCAGCATGTAGTTGGCGGCGGCGCTGCCCTGCAGCCCGGTCACGACCCACTGGTAGCTGCCCACCATGGGCCGGGCGACGATGGCGCCGGTGCTGTTCATGGCCTGGCCCACGGCGCGCACGTCGTCGCCGCCCAGCGCTCCAGCCAGGGTGACGCCGCTGGTGTCGATGGCGTCGCCATAGGCCACGCTGGTGTCCCTGGCCGACCAGGTCAGCGGGCGCGGCGCCACCGTCAGGGTGCCGGCCGCATTGCTGGCGAGCTGATAATTGCCGACCCCGGCGCCGCTCAGGCCGACCCGGATCGCGTAGCTGCCGGCCGCCAGCCGGTCATACGCGGCCACCGGATCGCCAAGGGTGTTGTACAAGCTGGTATTGGCGTAGATGGCGTCGCCGCTGACCACGCCGCCCAGGGCAGGGGCCGCGATGACGGCGCTGGTCCCGTACACGGAGTGGACGTCGCCGCCGCTGACAGTCAGCAGCTTGGGTAGCACCTTCAGGGTGGCGCCGGCGCCGCCGGCCAGGGTGTAGTTGGCGGCCGAGCTGCCGTCCAGGGCGCCGGCGCCCAGCAGGTAGCTGCCCACCGCCAGCATGCCGCTGCCGCCCTGCTGCGCGCTGGGCATGGACTGCAGGATGGCGGCTGTGGCACTGACGCTGTCGCCGCTCAGCACGCCGCTGAGCGCCAGTTGCGGCAGCACCGTGCTGCCGTAGGTCTGGGTCAGGTCGGACAGGGTATAAGCCAGGGTGCGGGGCGCGATGGTCAGGCTGCCCAGGGTGTTGCCGCTGGCGGCCAGCGTGTAATTCCCCGCGCTGGCGCCGCCCAGGCCAGACAACAGCAGGCTGTAGCTGCCGGCCGCCGTGCGTTCGGTCGGCGCGAAGACTGATCCGCCGCCACCGTCGGCCAGCAGCGCACCGCCCGTCACGCTATCGCCGGACAGCACGCCGGCCAGGGTAGCGGTCCCCAGCGTGGCCAGGTTGCCGTAGGTGCTGCTGGCGCTGGCGGTGGTGTAGGTCAGCGCCTTGGGATAGACCGTGTACACGCCCGCAGTATTGCCGCTGGCAGCCAGCTGGTAATTGGCGGCGTCGGCGCCGGCAAGGCCACCGAGGCTGGACACATAGCTGCCTGCATTCAGGCGCGCGCTGTGCGCCACTCCGACGCCGCCCTGGCTGAGCGCGGCCACGCCGGCCACATCGTCGCCGCCCAGCACGCCGTCCAGCGTGGCGCCGGGTGCGGCCCCCAGGGTGCCGTAGGTCTGGCTGGCGGATTGCATGGTATAGGTCAGCGCCTTGCGGCTGACCTCGAAGCTGCCGCTGATGGCGCCGCTGAGGTCGAGCTGGTAATTGGCCGCCGCGCCGCCGCCCAGTCCAGTCAGCGTGTAGCCATGGCTGCCGGCGGCGGTACGCGCGCCAAACGCGTAGCCGCTGCCGCTGGCGGCCAGCAGGGTGCCGCTGGCGCCGTCCAGGGTGGCGACCGGCGCCACCGCGTCGCCGTTGACGATGTTGGACAGGCTGACCACCGGCGCCGCCGTGCCGTACACGGTGCTGACGGTGCTGGCCAGGGTGGGCGTCAGCGTGCGCTTGCTGATGGTCATCGGCAGGACGGCGTCAGCCAGGTTGATGAAATAGCCCCCCATCAGCCCGGAAGCAAAGGCGATGCCGGAGGTGGCCGACAGGGTCAGGCTGGCGCTGCCGGCGCTGGCCGTGACGCCCGGCCCGCTCACGGCCAGCGAACCGGACTGCAGGATGGCGTCGATGGAGTCCGCCGCCACGCCCGCCGTCGCATGCAGCAGGTGCTGGCCCAGGGTGGCGGCGCCGGGATCGGCGTCGCCGTAAGCACGGGTATAGGTGCCGCTGCCCTGCCCCAGCGCCAAACGGGTGGCGCTGGCGTTTTTCAGCGCGCCGATGTGGGTCAGCACGCCGCCCTGCACGAACTTGACCAGCCCTTCGCCGCTGATGCTGTCCGTACTTTCGGTCTGCCAGTCCACGCTGGCGCCGCTCAGCGTGGCGCTGGCATTACTCAGGCGCAGGCTGCCGTTCAGGGTGATATCGTTGGCCACGGCCACATTGTTCAGCATGATGTAGCTGCCGATGCCGGGAATGCCGCTGGAAGCGCTGGGCAGCACGGTGGCCGAGAGTCCATCGCCGCTGTAGCCCGGCAGGTAAATGCTGCCGGCCGCCGTGTTGGTATTGCCGGCGCCGTCGGCCAGGGTCAGGTCGAGGCGGCCGTTGCTGTTGATGAAGCTGGCGCCGCCCAGGTTCAGGCTGGCGAGGCCGGCGCCGCGCTCGGCATCGGCCACGCCATGGGCAGCGCTGTCGTTGGCCACCATGGTCCAGTGACCGTCGCCATTCTGGAAGATACCGCTCAGGATGATGGAGCGGCCGGCTGCCAGCGTCAGGTCGCCGGCCGCCGCCTGGCCGTTGCGCGGCACGGCGGCCGAAAAGGTGTTCCAGCTGATGTCCTGGCTGGCCTGCAGGCTGACATTGGTGCCACTGCCCAGCAGCGCGGTCAGGTCGGCGGTCTTGAGGTGGGTGACCCCGCCCGGGTTGTCGCCGTAGTTGACGCTGGCGGAGGCGTCGCTGGTGGCGCCGTCGCTGATCTGGATATCCTGCGGGTCCAGCAGCAGCTTGCCGCCCTTGCCCAGGGCGATGCGGTCCAGCGCCACCGCCTGCACGGTGGAGGCCGAGGACACCTCGACCGCGCCGGCCGCGCGCGCGCCGCGGCCATCGATGGCGCCGGCCATGACGGTGGCCTGCTGGCTCCACACCACCGCCGTGCCGCCCTCGCCTTGCGCACCCCTGGCCGAGACGTCGATGCTGCTGGCGGCATCGATGCTGGTGCTGGCGGCGCTGGTGGGCGCCGCGGCGGCGCCATAGCGCTCCACATAGCGCGCCGCATCAGCGCTGCCGGCTTGCTGCGCGCGGCCGCCCTGGAAGGCGCCGCCCACCCGCACCAGCCCGCCGCGCTCATTGCCGCTGGCATCCAGGGTGGCGCCGCTCAGCGCCACGCTGTGGCCGCCGATATCGATGCGCCCGCCGCTGGCCTCGCCCTCGGCGGCCGCCGCATCGATATGGCCGGAGACCCGTACCGCGCCGCCCTCGCCGCCTTCCAGCACCACGGCGCCGTCGCGTCCGGACACGCTGCGGGCGCGGATCTCGCCCGGCATGTAGACGGCCTCGCGCAATGCCTGCTGCACGGTGGCCGCCTTGAGCACCACGCTGCCGCCGTCGGCCTGGATCACGCCGCTATTGCTGACCAGGGGCTGGCCGTCGGCACTGGTGGCGCCGGCCGGCGCCAGCACCTGCAGATAGCCGTCGCCCGACAGGTCCAGCGTGACGGCCTGGCCGGAGGCCAGCGCCACCTTGCCCAGCGGCGCCGCGATCAGGCCTGCGTTGGCGACGCTGGAACCGAGCAGGGCCACGTAGCCGCCTTCACCGGCAACGATGCTGCCGGCGTTGCGCACGGCGCCACCCTGGCCCTGGAACACCAGGCGGCCATGCATGAAATCGTCTTCCGACATGCCCAGGGTGGAAGCGACGAAGCCGCCGCGCACGTCCACCGCGCCGCTGTTGGTGATGGCGATGCCGTTCTGGTTGATCACGAACACCGAGCCGTTGGCGCTGAGCTTGCCGGCCAGCTGGCTGGCGTCGGCGCCGCCGACCACGTTCAGGGTGGCGGCCGCCGCGTTGGGCTGGACGAAGTTAACCGCATTGCCCTGGCCGATATTGAAGGAAGACCAGCGTACCACGGCGCGCTGGCTATCCTGCCGCACCTGCAGGCTGTTGGCGCCGGCACCGCCTATGCTGGCCTTGCCGGCCGTGACCACGGCGCCGGTTGGCAGGTTCTGGGCGTAGGATGGCGCGGCCATGGGCAGGGCCACCGCCACCGGCAGGGCCAGGGTGCGGCGCAGCCGCTGCGTGCTGCGCAGGATGGACCGGGTTCTCAATATTGCACCTGTAATTTGAAGAAGGTCTGGGTGCCGGACACGCCGAGGGGACGGACGCGCGCGCGTCCGTGTTCGACCGCCAGGCTGGCGCCGCGGTAGCCCAGGCGCAGGCCCAGGCCCCAGGCGGCGCCCAGGTAATAAGGTGTGCCGCCCTCCAGTTTGCTGAACGGCTTGGCGGCGGCCCCGAACACATAGGGGGCGACGCTGAAGCGCGACCAGCGCTCGGGCAGCACCAGCGGGCGCGACAGCTCCTGGCGCAGGCTCCAGCCGCCATCGTCGGACAGCGCGCCCGCATGCAGCATGGACAGCGCATCCTCGCCATCCAGGCTGAACAGCTCGGCGCTGGGCAGGATGCCGCGCAGCGCCCATTGGCCGCGCGCGCTGCCATGCGCCAGCACGTTCCAGGGCAGCCAGCGCTCGTAGTCGACCAGCCCTTCCAGCTTGCTGTAGCTGGACGAGGCGCCGCTGCGCGACATCGGCAGGCCACTGGTGTAGATATCGTCGTTGCGGCGCGCGCCCAGGCGCGCCATGCCCTGCGACCAGGTGGCGCTGGCGCGCACCCGGCCGTTATCGAGGTTGCGGCTCCAGTCGGCCACCAGACGCAGGGTGCGCAGGCGGTCCACGTCCAGCTCGAAGCCGAAGTAGGGCAGGCTGTCGGTCTGGCGGCTGGCGTCCAGGCTGGCGGTCAGGCTCAGCTCCTGCTGACGGCTGACCATGGCCGGATACACCAGGCGCACGGTGGCGCGCTCCAGCTGGCTGCGCGAGGCCAGTTCCGCGATCGGGCTGCGCGGCTTGGTGTCGGACACCGTGAATTCGGGGTTGAGGCTGAGGCCATTGGCCGTCAGCGGAACGATCAGGCCGCCGCCCCCCACCCGGCGCGCCGCCGTGGCGTGGGTGGCGGCCGACAGCGGCAGCCCGCCGGACAGGTAGAGGTAAGCCTGTTCGCCCCAGCCGAACGGCTGGTTCAGGCGCAGCTGGACGGTCTCCTGCCACGGTCCCAGCGCATCGCCCAAGCGGTTGTCGGCCGCCAGGCTGGCGTTCACTGTCTGCAGTTCGCCATCGAGCACCAGCACGGTGGCGCCAGCGCCGGCGCCCGGCCCCAGGGTGGAGCGCAAGCTGAGGCCCGGGGCGCGCGCGGCCAGGGTCAGCGCCCGTTCCAGCTCGGCCTCGCGCAGGTGGCGCCGGGCCGCCAGCGGCTGCAGCATGCGCAGCACATGGCGGCGCGCGCGCGGCGGCAATGCGTCGGCGTCGATCTTCTCGATATAGCCATCGACCACCATCAGGCGCAGCGTGGCGCCATCGTCCAGCGACTGCGGCGGCACCACCACCCGCACCAGCGGGTAGCCGGCCTCGCGGTACAGCTGCTCGATGGCGTCGGCCAGCAGGTAGAAGGCCGACACCGCCGTGCGCTGGCCGCGCAGCGGCGCCGCCAGCGCGGCGCTGGCCTGGCTCAGCTCAGGAAAGCCGCCCTGCAGCTGCAGGCCGCCCAGGCTCACGAACAGCTGGTCGGCGCCTGGCGGGATGGCATTGCCGCCGCCGCGCTGGGGCAGCGTGACAGGCGGCTTGGGCGGCGTCTCGGGGCGCAGGTCGCGCGGCGTGACCTGCGGGGCCAGCGGGGCCAGCGGGGCCGGCGCCTGCTGCGCCAGGGCCGCGGCCGGCAGCAGGGACAGCACGGCGGCGCGCGCGTATCGTAAGGCGTTCACTATGGAAAATCGGCTGTAGGGAAAGCCGCATCATATTTCCCATAAGACAACTTGTATGTAGCGCAAACGTGCTACACGGCGTATGCAACTGCCACCATGGCAGGGTCACGGCAGCTGTAAAAAAGCCGCCTGCAGCTTTGCGGCGGCAGGCGGCGCTGGCCAGGAGCGGCCGTATCAACAGCTCACGCTCAGTACTTCACATCGAGCTTGACGCTGAAGTAGCGGAACACGTCGCGCGGCGGCACCCAGCTGGTGGCCGAGACCTGGGGCGAGGTCGAGGTGGGGCCGTTGCGGAACGAGGACGGGCCGCTGGCGTTGGCGTTCGGGATGTAGAAACGGTCGAACAGGTTGTTGACGCGGAAGCTCAGCTTGTACTTGTCCCTGGTGTCGCGCACGCCGAAGCCCAGGTCGGTGATGCTGTACGGGTCGTTCACCGAGTTCGGGTCGTTGTTGATGTTGGTGTTGTACTTGCTCTGGTAGCGCACGTTGACGTTGACGAAGCCCTTGAGCGGCATGTTCGGGATCAGGAAGTCGTAGTTGGCGCCGATGTTGAGCTTGATCTTGGGCGTGCCCGGGAAAATGCTGTGGTCCAGGTTCTGCACCCCGGTGGTGGAGCCGGGCGTGATCGGGAAGCAGGCTGTGTTCTGGCCGGCGATGGAGCCGTTGGCGGCGTACTTGGTGGTGCCCACGGCGACATTGGTCGGGTCGCTGTAGCACGGGCCGTTGGACCATTTCTCGATGGTCGGCAGGGTCAGGGCCATGGCCGCGTTGACGGTCAGGTCCTTGGCCACCAGGGCGTTGACGTCGATCTCGACGCCGTGGGTGCGGATGTTCGGGATGGAATTGAGCTGGCTGTAGATGGTCGGATCGTTGGGCAGCACGTAGGTCACGTTCTGCTGGTAGTTGAAGAAGTCCGAGTTGAACACGGTGGCCGCCACCGAGAGCCGGTTGTTGAACAGGTTGGCCTTGGTGCCGATCTCGAAGCTCTGGCTGGTTTCCGGACGCACGGGGAAGGCGGCCGACGCCTTCAGGCCCGAGGTCACGTCATACGCTTCGCCCTTGTAGCCGGTCGAGGCCTGGGTGTAGACCATCCAGTCCGGCGTGACCTGCTTCTGGATGCTGACCTTGCCGGTGGTGGCGCGGTCGGTGTTGCCGGTGCTCTGGAACTGGTCCACGCCCACCGGGCCCGGGGTGAACGAGGCTTCGTCCAGCTGGTTGGTCAGGTAGTTGCGCTTGTAGTGGTAGCCCGAGATTTCCTCGTTCACGCGCAGGCCGGCCGTCAGGGTCCAGGTCGGGATGAATTCCCACGAAGCCTGGCCGAACACGGCCTTGTTGGTGTTGTAGATGTCCGTGTAGTAGTTGGTCGGGCTGGACGGCGAGTTGGCCGTGCAGGTGGCCGCCGTCACGCAATAGCCTCGGATGAAGTGGCGGTAGATCTCGTTGTGCGCCGCCCACAGGCCGGCCACGTACTTGAAGTTGCCGCTGTCCGGCGACACGTAGCGGATTTCCTGGGTCTTGGAGCGGATGTCGTAGGTGCCGAACTGGTAATTGCCGACGGTCGGAATGGTGGAGCCGGCCACCGCGATGGTGGGCACGTCGGTGAAGTCCTGGTCGCGGAAATCGTTGGCCAGGTACTTGCTCCACGAGGTGATGGACATCAGGGTGGCGTTGTTGGGCAGGGTCCACGATACCTTCAGGCCGACGCCGCGGTCGCTGGAAATCAGGCCGGTGGGAAAGTCGCGCCGCACGTTGCGGTTGCCCGGATCGTTGACGTCTATCCCGGCCAGCACCGTGGTGGCCGGCAGGTTGGGATTGCCGTTGAGGTAGACGCCATTCAAGCCTATCGGGGTCGAGACCTGGGTGCCCAGCGCGGCCGAGCCGGTGCGCAGGAAGAAGCCATTGACGGCCGTCACGCCACGGGTGTTTTCCTGGAAGTTGTAGCGAGGGGTCAGGTCCACCTGCACGTTGTCGACCGGGTTCCACTGCAGCTTGGCCATGAAGGTCTTGCCGCCCGAGCCGTTGACGTCGGTGCCGGTGGTCAGGTTGTGGAAGGTGCCGGGCAAACGGGTCTTGCTGCCGTACAGGCGGAAGGCGAAATGCTCGTCCACCTGGCCGCCGGCCGAAGCGTTCAGGCGCCACTCGTTGTCGCTGGTGTAGTAGGTGCTGCCACGGTAGCTGATGGGGCCGGAAATCTGCTTGGTGACGATGTTGACGGCGCCGGCCACTGCGCTCTTGCCGAACAGCGTGCTTTGCGGGCCTTTCAGGACCTCGATGCGGGCCACGTCGGCCAGGTCCTTGAAGGCCTGGAACTGGGTGGCAATGGGAATGTCGTCGATGATCACGGCCACGTCGGACTCGACGCCGATGCCGACCGAGACCGTGCCTATGCCGCGCATGAAGATGGCGTTGTTGGCGGCCGTGGTGCCGGAGTTCAGGGTCAGGGCCGGCATCATGGCCACCACGTCCTCGATCTCGCGGATATTGGTGCGCTGGATTTCCTGCTCGCTCATGACGGAAATCGCCATCGGCACGCTTTCCAGTTTCTCGACCCGCTTGTTGGCGGTCACCACCACGGTTTCCAGGTGGTCGGACGGCGCGGCCTCCTGGGCCAGGGCCGGGCTGGACAACACCAGGGCCAGCGCGGCGGCCATGGGCGTCAGATGGAATTTGGGTTGCTGCTGGTAATTGTGTAACACGGTTGTCCCCTCTTTTTAATTTGATAACGTCCCGTAAAACGTTTAACTATAGAATCGTTTCCACCCCTTCAGGTTGATGCTTGGGAATATGCGATAAACAAGGTTATCCAACCGGCTTTTTCATGTCAATCGTTTTCCTAAATTCGCGCAATAAGTACCGGAAAACAACATTGATACACTTCGGGAATTGCGCCGCGCTGCGCCCTGTGGCAAGGATGCAGCGCGCGCAGGGGAAGTCAGCAGGAGGGGGTAGCGCCGCCGGCAAGGCTGCGCACGGCTTTCGCCATGTCGGCGGCGGCCCTGGCGACGGCGCGGCGGTGGCCGTCTACCAGGGCTTCATAGCCCTGCCCCACCGTCTCGCGCGCGACGCTGCGGCAGGCCAGCACCTTGGCGTCGCCGGCCAGGCGCACGCTCCATACCGCGTCCAGCAAGGCGTACTGGCCGGGCGAGGACTCGAAGCGCTGGATGTTGATGCTGACCCGGTACACCGGCGCCTGCTCGGGCGCCGGGGTGCGCGCCACGTCGATCACGCCCAGGCTGTCGGACAGGGCCAGCGACAAGGCCTGGCGCAGCTCGGCCGCCGGCGGCGCGGCCCAGCGCTCCTGCTCCAGCAAATCGACCCGGCCGTCGCCCAGGGTCACCACCAGCTGGGTGCGCGCCACCTGCTGCGGCACCGTCACGGGCGGGACTTCGATGTAGTAGCCTGCCGCCGCCAAGGGGGCGGCAGGCGCCGGCAGGCCTGTGCTCAGGCTGTAAAAATGCTCGGGCGGGGTGCTGGCGCAGCCGGCCAGCAGGACCGTCCCGGCCAGCCCGGCCAGCAGCGATGCGCGAAAAATGGTAACGCTCATTTTTTCTTCACCTCGTCTTGTTTGTTCAGTTTGCCGCGTATCAGCGATTCCGGATGGCGCTCCAGGTAGTCGGACAGGGCGTTCAGCGATTGCAGCGTCAGCGTCATCTGCTGCAGCGCCTCGCGCAGGTCGGACTGCAGCGGCGAGTCCTTGTCCAGCGCGATGCGGGCCGCGCCGAAGGTCTGCCTGGCGGAATCGAGCGTGCCGCGCATTTCCGGCACCACCTCGCTGTCCAGGCGGCGCAGCAGCACGTCGGCGCTCTTCAGGGTGTCCTTCAGCTGTATCCCGATTTCGTCGAACGGCACCTTGTCCAGCTTGCGGGCGATGCTGGAGAGCTGGGTCTGCAGCTCGTCCAGGCTGTTGGGCACGGTCGGCAGCTCCAGCGGATACTGGCTGATGTCCACCTTGGCCGGCGGCGCGGCCGGGAAGAAGTCCAGCGCGATGTACAGCTGGCCGGTCAGCAGGTTGCCGGTGCGTAGCTGGCCGCGCAGGCCGCGGCTGACCATGCGGTCCAGCACCATGGGCCCGGCGTTGCGGTCGTTGTCGGCTGCGATGGCTTGCTGGAAGCGCTGGCCCAGGCGGCCCGGGTACATGTCCACCGTGACCGGCATGCGGAAGTTCTTTTTCACCGGGTCGTAGTCGACGCCCACCGAGCGCACCTCGCCCAGCACGATGCCGCGGAAGTCCACCGGCGCCCCCACCGACAGGCCGCGCAGCGACTGGTCGAAATACAGCACCGTGGTGATGGGCGCGCCGTCCGGCTCGCGCAGGGCGCTGGCCTGGTCGGCCGCCAGCGCGAACTGGTGGCCGGCCGGGGCCGGCTTGTCCGGCTTGCGGCCGTCCAGGCTCTCGAAGGCGATGCCGCCCACCAGCAGCGCCGCCAGCGACTGGGTATTGAGCTTGAAGCCGCTGGAGTCCAGCCGCACGTCGACTCCGCTGGCATGCCACCAGCGCGCATTCTCGCCCACGTACTGGTCATAGGGTGCGTTGATGAATACGGTCAGGGTCACCCCGCCACCCTTGGGATCGAGCGCGTAGCTGGCCACCTGCCCGACCTGTATGCGGCGGAAGAATACTGGCGAGCCGATATCGAGCGAACCGAGGCTGGCCGCTTCCAGCGTGTACTGGCGACCCGGCTGGCCGGACACCACGGCCGGCACCTCCTCCAGGCCGGTGAACTCGCGCTTGACCTCCTCCGACTTGCCGGCGTCCACCCCGATGTAGGCGCCGGACAGCAGCGTGCCCAGGCCGGACACGCCGGACGCGCCCACGCGCGGGCGCACCACCCAGAAGCGGGTGTCGGCGGCCGTGAAGCGGCGCGCCTCCTTGCTCATGTCGATGGTGGCCAGCACCTTGGACAAATCCGGCGCCAGGGTGATGGTGCGCACCACGCCGATATCCACGTCCTTGAACTTGACACGGGTCTTGCCCGGTTCCAGGCCGTCGGCGCTGCGGAAGCTCACCACCACGGTGGGGCCACGGTCCAGGAAGGACTTGGCCACCAGGCCCAGGCCGATCAGGGCCGCCAGCAGCGGCACCAGCCACACCAGCGAGGGCAGCCAGCGGCTGCGGCGGTCCAGCACGGGCGATGGCAGCGCGTCGTCGCCGTTGAGGTCAGACATGCGGTAATCCTTTCTCATGGTGGGGCAGCGGATCCCAGATCAGGCGCGGATCGAACTGCAGTGAAGCGAGCATGGTCAGCACCACCACCGCGCAGAAGGCCAGCGCGCCGGGACCGGCGGTGATCACGGCCATGCTCTGGAAGCGCACCAGCGCCACCGTCAGGGTGATGACGAAAATGTCCAGCATGGACCAGCGGCCCACGAGTTCGACCATGCGGTACAGCACCGTGCGCTGCAGCGGCAGCCAGCGCGCGCGCCGCTGCGCCGACAGCGCCAGCAGCGACAGCGCGGCCAGTTTCAGCACCGGCACCATGATGCTGGCGACGAAGATGATGGCGGCCAGCGCGGGCGAGCCGCTGTCCCAGAAATACAGCACGCCGGAGATGATGGTGTCGTCCTGCTGGCCGAACAGGGACTGGGTGTACATCACCGGCAGCAGGTTGGCCGGGATGTACAGGATGGCGGCCGCCAGCAGCAGGGCCCAGGTGCGGCCCACGCTGTCCGGGCGGCGGCGGTGCAGGGTCTTGCCGCAGCGCGCGCAGCACAGGCGCCGGCCGGCGCCGGGCAGCGCATTGCGCAGGCTGTTGCGCCAGCCCGTCGCGGCGGCGTGATCGGGCGGGCAGCGGTTGACCAGGCCGCAGGCGTGGCAGCTCAGGGTCGGCACGGTAGTCAGCAAACGGTAGCTCAGGGGCGCCAGCGGCGGCGGCGGCGGCTGCATCAGCTGGTCGGCCATGCGCCACAGCAGCTTGGGGTCGAAGGATGCGACCACCGCCAGCAGCACGGTCAGCGCGCCGAAGGCGAACAGGCCGGGCTGCACCAGCACGGCCGCCATGCTGGTCATCTTGATGATGGTGATCAGGATGCCGATCAACAGCACCTCGGTCATGCCCCAGTGGCGCACCTGGCTGACCATGCGCAGCAGGCGATGCAATCCGTGCGGCACCTGGCCGGCGCGCAGCGCCAGCGTCACGTACAGCAGGGCGCCCAATTGCAGCGCCGGACAGACCATGGTGAACAGCACCACGATGGCAGCCACCACCTCCATCTGCTCCTGCCACAGCACGCCGACGGCGCCCCACAGGGTGGCGCTGGAGGTGGCGCCGTTCACCTCCAGCTCGACGATGGGGCTGGCCTGGGCGATCAGGAAGGCGATCAGGGCGGCCAGCACGATGGCGGCCATTTGCCCGGGATGGGAAGCGACGCCACGGTACAGCACCGAGGCGCAGCGCACGCAGCGCGCCTTCTGGCGCGGGTGCACCCGCACCCGGCGGTGCAGGACGCCGCATTCATGGCAGCTGATCAGGTCCGATCGAAGCACTTGCTTTTCCCGAAACAATAACCCTTGCATCATACGATAAAACAGCGGCATTTCCGCACAGGCCGTCACCGTGCGCGCCTGCTGCGCCGGCTGTACTTGCCCGCCGGTTTGCCGTAAAGTGGCCGCAACGGCGCCGCCCGGCGCCCCCTCATTTTCAAAAGGACATCCCATGCGTGCTGCACGATCCCTCGCTTGCGCGGTACTGGCGCTGGGCGCGCTGCTGGGAGGACCGCCTGCGCTGGCGGCGGCGCCCGCCGATATCGAAACAGCCGTCGCGCAGCGGGCCGAGGCGGCCGGGCTGGCCGGCGTCGCGGCCGCCATCATCCTGGACCGCAAGCTGGTCTGGAGCCACGGCTGGGGCCTGGCCAATGTGGAGCGCCAGCTGCCCTTCACCCCGGACACCGTGATGAACATCGGCTCGATCAGCAAGACCGTCACCGGCGTGGCGCTGATGCAGGCGGTCGAGGATGGCAAGCTGTCGCTGGACGCCGATATCAACACCTACCTGCCGTTCCGGGTCGAGAACCCGGCTTTCCCCGGGCTGCCGATCACGCTGCGCCAGCTGGCCACCCACACTTCCGGCATCACGGACCGCTGGGAGATCTACCGCGCCACCTACCATTGGGGCGGTGATGCGCCGCAGGGCCTGGGCGCCTTCCTGAAGGACTACCTGGTTCCCGGCGGGCGTACCTACGCCAGCGACAACTTCCTGCCCTTCAAGCCGGGCGCCCACCGCGAGTATTCCAACATCGCCTCCGGCCTGGCGGGCTACATCGTCGAACAGGCGGTGGGCGAACCGCTGGGCCAGTACGCGCGGCGCCGCATTTTCCAGCCGCTGGGCATGACACGCACCGGCTGGAGCCTGGCCGAAATCCCACCCGGGACCCACGCGGCCCTGTACGTGGGCCAGTCCGGGCTGCGGATTCCCATCCCCCTGTACGGCATGACCACCTATCCGGACGGCGGTGTGCGCACCTCGGTGGCCGACCTGGCGCGGCTGTTCATCGCGCTGCTCGATGGCGGCCAATACGGAAACGCCCGCATCCTGAGCCCGGCCACCACCGCCGAGATGCTGCGCTTCCAGTACACCACCGGGAACAAGCCGGACAACGTCGACCTGGCGCAAAAGAACTCGGGCATCTTCTGGTCCACCAAGTACAACGTCACCCGCATCGGCCACGGCGGCTCCGATCCGGGGGTGCGGGCCGAAATGCTGGCCGACCTGTCGCGCGACACGGCTGTCATCCTGCTGACCAACACCTCCATCGAGGGGCCGGACAGCAAGGTGTACGAGCAGATCCTGGCCGAGCTGTGGCGGCACGCCGCCGCGCTGCGGCGCCCGGCTGCGCAGCACTAGCCCGGCGTCCGGGAGCGCTCAGGCGGCGAGGAAGTCGTACAGGGTGGCGGCCACCACCTTGGTGGCCTTGCGCAGGTCGTCCAGCTTCAGGCGTTCATCGGCTTTTTTGGCATTCGATTCGGGCACGGTGCGCGGGCCGGCGCCGTACAGCACGGCCGGGATGCCGCGCTCACCGTACAGGCGGGCGTCGGCGTACAGCGGGGTGCCGTGCGCCGGGATCTGCTCGCCGAGATAGGTGAGCGCGTTGGCCTGCAGGCTGGCCACCAGCGGCGCGCCGCCCGGCAACGGACGCAGGGCGTGCGACAGCAGCAATCGCTTGATCTCGATGTGGATGCCTTCCACGCCCTCCACCGCCGCCTCGATCAGAGCCCGCACCTGGGCTTCCACCGCCACCGGATCTTCTTCCGGGATCATGCGGCGGTCCATCTTCAGCACCACCTTGCCCGGCACCACATTGGTGTTGGTGCCGCCGTCGATGCGGCCCACCAGCATGGTCGGCGAGTCTATGCCCGGCACGCCGGACTTGATCTTCTTCAGCTCCGACAGCTGGCCGTAGATGGCGTTCAGGATGCGCGTGGCCGCCTGCAGGGCGTCGTGGCCGGTCTCCGGCATGGCGCCGTGGCCGGACTTGCCGTGCACCGTGATCTCCAGCTGCAAACAGGCGTTGTGCGCGGTGACGATGCCGTAGCTGAAGCCGGCCGCGATCACCAGGTCAGGTTTGGTCAGGTTCTGCTCCAGCAGCCAGCCGGGACCCAGCAGGCCGCCGAATTCCTCGTCGTAGGTGAAGTGCAGTTCCAGTCCGCCCTTGAGCGGCGCGCCCAGCGCCTCCAGCGCGCGCACGGCAAAGATGTAGGTCGAGAAGTCGCACTTGGAGACGGCGGCGGCGCGGCCGTAGATATAGCCATCCTGCACCACCCCGCCGTAGGGCGGATAAGTCCAGTTGTCACCGGGCGGCACCACGTCGCCGTGCGCGTTCAGGGCCAGGGTCGGGCCGCCGGCGCCGTACGGACGGCGCACGATCAGGTTGGTGATGGTCTCCATGCCGTAGTCGCGCACCACCTGCTCCGGCACGGCGTGGCGCTCGGCCTGCCAACCGTAGGCCGCCACCGCCTCGGCCACCATTTCCGCGTGCGGGGCATTGTTGCCGGGCGGGGTGTCGGTGGGGGTGCGCAGCAGTTGCTGCAGGAAGGCCACCTGCTCGTCGAAGTGGGCGTCTATCCAGGCCGCCAGCTGTTCCTTGGAAGTGCTCATCGTCTGTCCTTATTTGGCGCCGGCCTCGTACCAGGCCGCGATCT
The DNA here is from genome assembly GCF_053572355.1 of Duganella kummerowiae. Taxonomy (NCBI): domain Bacteria; kingdom Pseudomonadati; phylum Pseudomonadota; class Betaproteobacteria; order Burkholderiales; family Oxalobacteraceae; genus Duganella; species Duganella kummerowiae. The sequence continues at coordinate 390,236 of NZ_JBKFEH010000009.1, read as the reverse complement.
GGGCCCGTTCGGCATCGGTCATGTTGGTGAGGTTAGCCAGCGGCATGGCTTTCAGCTGGACCGCCTGCTTGTAGATCTTTTCCGCGTTCTGGTGGATCTGGTCCGCGTTATCAAACGTGATGCCGGACGGCGCGGTGGCGAAGCCGGCCTGGGTCGGATGGGCCGAATGGCAGCTGGCGCAGCGCTGGGCGATCACGCCCTGCACCTGGGCGAACTGGGCGGCGCTGTCCGCAGCTCCAGTCCCAGCCGCCGCTGCAGCAGGCCGCGGCGGCGCGATCGCCACCGCCGTGGCCGCCAGCAGGGCCACGCCGATGGCCGGATAGCGCCATTCCACCCTGCCCTTGTGGCGCAGGTTGAAGAAGTGGCGGATGAAGACCCCGGCCGCCATGATCATGGCCAGCACCAGCCAGGCATGCTCGTTACGGTAGGTCATGGCGTAGTGGTTGCTGATCATGATGAACAGCACCGGCAGCGTGAAGTAGTTGTTGTGCACACTGCGCTGCTTGGCTTTCTGGCCGTGGATGGGATCGGGCAGGCCGCCGGCCGACATGGCGTCCACCATCTTGCGCTGGCCCGGGATGATCAGCATCAGCACATTGCCGACCATGATGGTGCCGATCAGGGCGCCCACGTGGATGTAGGCCGCGCGTCCGCTCAGCACATGGGTCAGGCCATAGGCCGCCGCCACGATCAGCAGGAAGATCACGATGCCGAACCACAGGTCGTGCTTGCCCAGCGGCGAGCGGCACAGCAGGTCGTACACGGTCCATCCCACCACCAGGGTGCCGAGGCCGATGCCGACCGCCTGCCAGGTGGAGAGATCCGCCACGGATTTATCCACCATCATGGCCTGGGCATTGAAGTAGTAGGCGATGGTGAGCAGCGCAAAGCCGGACAGCCAGGTCGAATACGCTTCCCATTTGAACCAGTGCAGTTCCTTGGGCAGTTCGGCCGGCGCCACCAGGTATTTTTGCGGGTTGTAGAAGCCGCCGCCATGCACGGCCCACAGCTCGCCCGACACACCCTTTTTGGCCAGCTCGGAGCCGGGCGCCGGCGGGCGGATGGAATTGTCCAGCCAGACGAAGTAGAACGAAGCGCCTATCCAGGCGATGCCGGTAATGATGTGCAGCCAGCGCACGATCAGGTTCAGCCATTCGAGGCCATAGGGGAGCAGATAGGCAAATACGTCCATGTCGTCCTGGTGGGTGAGATTGTGGCGAATTTACATACGATAAACGCTGGTGTGCAGTGCGTCATGAACACCATGGTATATGGAACATATACAATAACGTATATCAATTTTGCCTGTAACTATCCATGGCCGCCCTGCCGCAACACCTGGACCTCCATCTGATCCGCATTCTCTACCTGCTGCTGGTGGAGAAGAACGTCTCGCGGGTGGCGCTCAAGCTCAACCAGCCCCAGCCTTCCATCTCGGCTTCCCTGCGCAAGCTGCGCGAACTGACCGGCGACCCGCTGCTGGTGCGCGGCGCGCGCGGCATGGTGCCGACCCAGCATGGCGAAAGCCTGCTGGCGCCGGCCAAGCGCATCCTGGACGAGACCGAGAGCCTGTTCCTCAAAAAGAGTCCGTTCGTGCCACAGGAAGAAGCGCGCACCTTCCACATCGCGGCCCCGGATTACCTGGACAGCCAGTTCCTGCCCAACCTGGTGGCGCTGCTGCGGCGCGGTTCGCCCAACAGCCGCATCCGCATCCACAGCCTGGGACCGGCGGTCGATTACGTGCGCCTGCTGTCGGACGGCGACATGGACCTGGTGATCGCCAACTGGGACGAGCCGCCCGAGCACCTGCACATGTCCAAGCTGTTCGAGGACCCCATCATCTGCGCCATGCGCGCCGACAGTCCCTACGCCATGCGCACCGCGCCGGACGAGATGACCCTGACCGACTACCTGGCGCTGCCGCACGTGGCGCCGGCCCAGATCCTGCCCGGCTACTTCGGCGTGATCGACGACTTCCTGGAAAAGCAGAACTTGCAGCGCAACGTGGCGGTGGAGTCGGCCTATTTCGGCCTGATCCCCTACATGCTGACCCAGACCGACCTGGTGCTGACCACCGGCCGCCAGTTCCTGCGCTATTACGAGCGCCACATGCCGCTCAAGATCTACAACGTGCCGGTGAAGTTTCCCCCCATGCGCTTCTACCAGCTGTGGCACGAGCGCGTGCACCAGGCGCCCGAGCACAAGTGGCTGCGCGAACAGGTCAGCGCGGCGGCCAGGTCGCTGGGCAAATAGCCGACAAGGCCTGCGCCACGGCGGCCAGCGCGGAACGCCAGTCGCCGTCCTGCTGGCGGAACAAACGGGTGTGCGGATACCAGGGCGTGTCGCCGCGCTGCTTGAGCCAGCGCCAGTCGCAGCGGTAGTCGGGCAGCAGCAGCCAGCACGGCTTGCCCAGCGCGCCGGCCAGGTGGGCCACGGCCGTATCCACGCTGATCACCAGGTCCAGGTTCACCAGCAGCGCGGCGGTGTCGGCCAGGTCGCGCAGGCGCCCGCCGGGACGGTACAGCGCCATGCCGTCCGGCGCTGGATCGTGTTCACCGGCGCCCTTTTGCAGGCTGACGTAGTCCACGCCGGGAATGGCGGCCAGCGGCGCCAGGGTGGACAGCGAGGGCAGCGAACGGTCGGCATCGTTCTGGAAATCGGGATTGCCGCGCCAGGCCAGGCCCACCTTCAGGCCGCCGCCCAGCTCCTGGCACAGCAGCTCGCGCCAGCGCGCCGCGCAGGACGCGTCGGCCGACAAATACGGCACCGGGGCCGGCACCGTGTCCGGCGTGGTGCCGAACAGGCCGGGCAGTTGCATGGGCCGTACCTGGACATCCCAGCCCTCGGCCGGCACGGGACCGTCGTAGGGATGCACCTCGTCCACGCCGGGCAAGGTGGCGAACAGGCGCGCCAGGGCCGGATGGCAGACCAGGCCCACGCGCGCCGCGCCGCGCTCCTTGAGCAGGGCGGCATAGCGGCAGAACTGGATCATGTCGCCCAGCCCCGCTTCCAGGCCGATCGCCACCGCCCTGCCCTGCAGCGGCTCGCCCTGCCAGTGCGGGGCGCGGAACAGGTCCGGATAGCGGTCGAATTCCCAGCGCGCCTCCAGCAGGGGCCAGCCGGCTTCCCAGCGGCCCTGGCGCAGCAGCAGATAGCTGTAGTTGAAGCGCGCCAGTGGATGGTGCGGCGCCAACGCCAGCGCGCGGCGGTAACAATCCTCGGCTTCCTCTTCGCGCTGCGCGCTGGCCAGGATGGCGCCCAGCTGGCTCCAGCCGCCGGCCGATTCCGGCTCCAGCCGCAGCGCCATGCGCGCCAGCTGCTCGGCCTCGGCCAGCTGCTTGCGGCGCAGCAGCAGCGCGCCCAGGTTGCGCAGCAACTGGGCGTGCTCGGGCAGCAGTTCCAGGGCGGCGCGGTAGTGGCGCTCGGCCTCGTCCAGCGCGCCGCTCTGCTCCTTCAGGTAGCCCAGGTTGGCGCGCGCGGCCGGATGATCGGGCTGCAGGGCCAGCGCGTGCAGGAACAGGCGCTCGGCGCCGGCGCTGTCGCCGGCGGCCAGCAGGCGGTTGGCTGCGATGTAGAGGTCCTGGGCAGTGTGCATGGGCACAGCATACCATCAGCGCGCGGCGATGAAACCAGCCAGCTCCCCTTCCTGCAGCGGCTTGCTGTACAAAAAACCCTGGTAGGACTGGCAGCCCTCGGCCAGCACCAGCGACAGCTGGCGCGCCGTCTCCACGCCCTCGGCCATCACCGACATCTTCAGCGCCCGCCCCAGCGCCACGATGATGCGCACGATGGCGCTGCCATGCACCTCGTTGAAGGCGTTCCAGATGAAGGACTTGTCGATCTTGATCTGGTCCAGCGGCAGCCGGTGCAGATAGGACAGCGAGGAATAGCCGGTGCCGAAATCGTCCAGCGCGAAGCACACGCCGGCCTCCTTGAGGCGGCGCATCCTGGCGATGACGCCTTCGATATCGTTGAGCAGCATGCTTTCCGTGACTTCCAGCACCAGCTGCTGCGGCGGCGCTCCGGTCTCGGCCAGGACCTGCAATACCTGCTCGACGAAATCGGGGCGGTGGAACTGCGGCGCGCTGATGTTGACCGACATGCGCAGCGCGCTGGTGCGCGGGTCACTGCCCCACACGGCCAGCTGGCGGCAGGCGCGCTGCAGCACCCAGCGCCCGATCGGCACGATCAAGCCCATTTCTTCGGCAATGGGGATGAACTGTGTTTGCGCTACCAGCCCGCGTACCGGATGGCGCCAGCGCAGCAGCGCCTCCACGCCCAGCAGCCGGCCATCGATGGCGGCCTGGGGCTGGTAGTGCAGCTCGAACTCGTCCTGCGCCAGGGCGCGCCGCAGGTCCGACTCCAGCCCGACCCGCGCGCTGACCCGGGCCTGCATTTGCGTATCGTAGAACACCGCGTTGTTGCGGCCGGCTGCCTTGGCCTGGTACATGGCCAGGTCGGCGCGGCGCAAGGTATCGTCGGCGCTGGCGGCGCCGTCGAACAGGGCCACGCCCATGCTGGGGGTGGTGTGCTGCAGGCCGCCCGCTATCATGAACGGCGCCTCGAAGGCCAGCAGCACCTTGCGCGCCACTTCCTGCGCCACGGCCGCCACCTCGGCCTCGCCCTGGCCCGCGTCCTCCAGCAGCACGACGAATTCGTCGCCGCCGAAGCGCGCCACCGTGTCGCTGGCGCGCACCGCGCCGGCCATGCGCGCGGCGGCGTCGCGCAGCAGGGTGTCGCCCTGGTCATGGCCCAGGGTGTCGTTGATGCTCTTGAAGTTGTCCAGGTCGATGAACAACAGCGCGCCCGGATGGCCACTGCGCCCGCTGACCACGATGGCGTGGGCGATGCGGTCCAGCAGCAGCTGGCGGTTGGGCAGGCCGGTCAGGGTGTCGTAGAAGGCCAGGCTGTGGATCTCGGCCTCGCTGGCCTTGCGCCGGCCGATATCGCGGAAGTAGATCGCCAGCCCCTGCTCGGAGGGATAGGCGCGGATCTCGGTCCACAGGTCGAGCGGCGCGTAATGCTCCTCGAACGCGACCGGGATGCCGGTGTCCATCGCCTGCCGGTAGGCGCGGTAGTAGGTGGTGTCCACCGCTTCCGGGAACACCTCCCACATGCTGCGCCCCAGCACATCGGCGCGCAGCACCTTGGCCAGACGCTCGGCCTCGGCGTTCAGGTACGTCAGGCGCCAGTCGCGGTCCAGCAGGATGACGGCGTCCGATATGCTTTCCAGCGCCGCCGCCAGACGCGCGTCAGACGGCGGCCGTTCCGGTATCGTTTGCATGATGATAGCCTGTCGATGGCGATGCACAGGCTAGGATAATGCAAATCCGGCGGCGGCAGCGCTCCGGTACGGGGCGCTGCTGCAAAAACACATCAGTCCACGCTGACTTCCTTGCGGTTGTCGCGCGAGACGCGGTCGATCAGCTTGTTGTACGGGTCCACCCCGACTTCAAAGGGTTTTTCCTTGACAGTCACCGTGACCACGGGATCGGCGCCCTGCAGCAGACGCTTCTTGTTGTACAGCACGCGCTCGTCGGCTTCCCTGGCGCCGGGCGCACGCGCGAAGATGCCGATTTCCACCGGCTCGTCGTAGGCGCGCGGGCTTTCCTTGCCCTTGCCGTCGGCCTCCATTTTCGCCAGGTGCAGCTTCATGGTCACATCCCACTGTCCATCCGGGCGCTTGACCGCCTTGGCTTCGGTGACGCGGTTATCGTAGAACACGATCTTCTCGAACAGGTCGGTGATCAGGGACTGTTTATCGGCCGGCGCCTCGGCGCGGATGTAGTCCAGCAGTTCGCGCGAGGTGGTGTATGGCGGCTGCTGGTAGCCCTTGTCCTGCAGGAAGCGCTTGAGGGCGCGGTTCAATGCGTCCTCGCCGATCTCGTCGCGCAGGCGGTAGAACACCAGGCTGCCCTTGCGGTAGTGGATGTACTGCTGGTTCTCGACGCGGAACAGGGGCTGCTCCTCGATCAGTTCCGAGCCGCGGTCGCGCAGGTAGCGGTCCAGCTCATAGCGCAGGTAGCGGCGCAGCTTGCCGCGTCCGTACTCCTTCTCCATCACCATCATGGCGGAATACTGGGCCAGCGATTCAATCAGCATGGTGGCGCCCTGCACCTTGGCGCCCACCACCTGGTGGCCCCACCACTGGTGCGCCATCTCGTGCGCGGTCACGTAGAACACGTAATCGAGATCGTCCTTGTCGCGCAGGTCGGCAATGAAGCCTATCGATTCTGAATACGGAATCGTGTTGGCAAACGACTGCGCGAAGCTGGCGTAGCTGGGGAACTCCAGGATGCGGGCCTGGCGGTGCTGGTAGGGCGTGAACTGGCTGCTGAAATAGTCGAGCGACTTCTGCGCCGAGGAGATCATCTTGTCCACGTTGTAGGCGTGCTTGTGATCGTAATAGACCTCGATGGGGATGCCGTGCCAGTCGCCCTTGCGCACGTCCCAGTTTGCCGACAGGTAGGCGAAGAACGGCATCATGGGGCGGTCCATCTTGTAATGGAAGTAGCGGCGGCCATCCTGTTCCCAGGTTTTCTGCAGGTAGCCGGGGGCGATCGCGGTCTGGCCGGCGCTGGTCGACACGGTGGTCTCGAAATCGATCCAGTCGGCCGAGCTGCCGAACACGTTGTTGGCGTAGGCAGCCTTGTTTTCCAGCTTGTCCACGCGGTGCGGCTCGCCCAGGCCGCGCTTGCGGCGCTCGTTGCGGTCATGCAGCTCGGCGCCCTCGTTGTAGCCGAAGCTGGGGAAGAACTCGGCATTGTTGAAGAAGGTGCCGTTCAGGTTGACCGTATCCGGCCGCCCGGAATTGGTGAAGCCGGGATGGCGCACGTCCACCACGAAGTCCAGCGCCAGGGTGGCGCCGGGCGCCAGCGGCTGCGCCAGCTTCAGGATGCTGAAACCGGCCTCCTTGTCGTCCAGCGTGACCTGGTGCGGCGGCAAATTGCTCCACGTCGTATCGATATCGCGGTTGAGCTGGATGCGCAGGGTGTCCAGCGGCGCGGCCGTCTTGTTCTGCAGGTCGTAGTGGCCACGGATGCTGACCCGGCGCTGTTCGGGATAGATGTCGACGTCGGCGCGCACCGCGGTGATCTTGGGCTGCGGCAGGTCGATGTAGCGGCGGTACAGCTTTTCGTAGCGCGCCTGGCGGTCCATGGCGGCATCCGACGCGATGTACTCGTTCAGCACATTGGTGTTGTAGTAGATCCAGGCGCCGCACCCGGCCCAGGCCAGCACCACCACGGCCAGCGCAGCGCCGGCGCCGCCGGACAGGCGCTGGCGCGCCGTGCGCAGGCGGGCGCGCCAGGGCTGCGCCAGGCCACGCACCCACAGGGCCTGGGCCACCATGAGCAGCGCCACCGCGAACAGGGTCCAGTACAGCGCGAACCAGGACCAGCCCTTGAGGAAGTGGCCGTAGCCGTTCATGTCCGAATACGGAATGGCTGGCAGCCCGGCGTAGCTGTACAGGTTGTGGTCGAAGTGCAGCACGCCCAGTACCACCTGCGACAGCAGCATGACAATCATCAGGAAGTAGCCGATGAACTTGTTGTTGGTATAGACCTGGATGGCCAGCGCCAGCAAGCCCATCAGCACGAACGGCACTGCCCCCAGCAGGATGCCCTTCAGGTACAGCAGCGGCTCCAGCGCCACCCCGCCCTTGACCAGCTGGAAGCACATGGCGGCCACGGCGCCGGTCAGCATGAAGCCCAGCACCACACCCACCAGGGCCAGGCACTTGGCCACCAGAGGCACCCAGTCCGGGGCCGGCATGGCGTCGCTGACGTCGGCGATCTTGACCTGGCGTTCCTTGAAGATCAGCTCACCGGCGTAGAAGGTGACGATGATGACCAGCATGAAGTTGAAACTGTTCTGCAGCGCTTCCAGCATCTCGCGCGTGACCGGATAGACCTTGGTGCCGAAGATGGAGCCGCCCTGGCTGGCGCTGCCGACCAGGTTGACCACGCCGAACAACAGCATGACGAGGAAGGGGATGCTGCGGAATACCATGCCGGCGTCGAAGCGCAGCACCTGCCAGCACTGGGCCCAGGCGGTGGCGGCGCCGAAGCGCGGCTCCACGCGCGGCAGCTGCAGCGGCGCCGGCCGGGCCGGCGCCGCATCCTTGGCTGCAGCCTTGGCCTTGCCGAACAGGCGGCGGCCGGTGCCCACGCGCTGCGGCTTGAACAACGCCACGGTGGCGACGAACATCAGCAGGCCCAGGCCGGACCACAGTGCGCGGTTGGCCAGCAGGTAGCCGTTCAGCGGCGGCAGGCCGGCATTCTGCTCGGCGGCCGAGAAGTAGCGCACCATGCGGGCAAAGGCGCGGATGCCGAAGGGATCGATCAGCACCGCGATCCATTCATTGCCGATGTCGCGCGTGAAGGTGCCGGCCACCGCCCACAGGATGAAGAAGCCGATCACGCCCACGTACACCAGCATAATGGAACGCGAGGTGGCTGCCAGCAGCATCAGCAGGCCGCCGATGAACAGCAGGTTGGGGATCACGAACACGCAGAAGCCCCACAGGTAATCGTGCAGGGAGAACGGACCGACGCGGGCCGGATCAACCCAGGGCATCAGCGGGCCTATCATCATGCCGATCGAGATCAGCACGAAGATGAACAGGCAGGCCACCAGGCCGGCCGCGAAGCGGCCCAGCAGGTAGTCCCATTTGCGCATGGGCGTGGCGAACAGCATGTCGGAGATGCCGACTTCCGTGTCGCGCAGCACGGTGCCGGCAATGAACACCGTCACCAGCAGCATGGACATCACGCAGAAGGTGCCCAGCAGCTGGGCCACCACCACCGGCGCGTTGCGGTTGACGTTGCCGATTGCGCCGCCCACCTGGATCGCATCGCTGGTGGTGGCGCCAAAGGCCAGTAAAGCCATCAGCAGGCCGCCCACCCACAACAGGGGCTGGCGCAGCTGGTAGTCGAGGTCGAACTTGAAGAATTCACGCCACATGGCCGCTCCTCAAGCCGCAGCGCGCGCGGCGTTGCGCAGCTGGAGGAAATAGACGTGCTCCAGGTCCGGCTCGACGCGCAGGAAGCCGTCGTCGGGCTGGCTGTCGGCAAAGACGTTGATGGTGGGCTTGCCGCCCACCAGGCGCGTGTCCAGCACCGTGTAGCGTTCCTGGTATTCAGGCAGGGACTCGGCGCTGACGCTGCGACGCCAGACCTTGCCGCGCAGCTGGTCGATGGCGGCCTGCGGCTCGCCCTGCGCCAGCACCTGGCCCTTGACGATCATGGCCATGCGCGGACACAGGTCGGTGACGTCTTCCACGATGTGGGTGGACAGTATCACCACCACCTGCTCGCCTATCTTGGCCAGCAGGTTGAGGAAGCGGTTGCGTTCATCGGGATCGAGGCCGGCGGTCGGTTCGTCGACGATCACCAGCCGGGGCGCGCCCAGCAGGGCCTGGGCGATGCCGAAGCGCTGGCGCATGCCGCCCGAATAGGTGCCCAGGCCGCGCTTGCGGGCTTCCCACAGGTTGGTTTGCTGCAGCAGCGCCTCAACCGCCTCCTTGCGCTCGCCCTTGTTGGTCAAGCCTTTGAGCACGGCGAAGTGGTTGAGCAGCTTTTCCGCGCTGACCTTGGGATAGACGCCGAAATCCTGCGGCAGGTAGCCGAGCTGGCGGCGCAGCGCGGCCTTGTCCTGCAGGACGTCGGTGCCGTTGAAATGGATGCTGCCGCTATCGGGATCCTGCAGCGTGGCGATGGTGCGCATCAGCGAGGACTTGCCGGCGCCGTTGGGGCCAAGCAGGCCGAACATCCCGTTGGGGATCTCCAGGCTGACATTGTTGATGGCCTTGACGCCGTTGGCGTAGGTCTTGTTGAGCTGCTTGATCGATAGCATAAAGCCATTCTCCTGGTCCAAGTCGAAAAGGGCGGCGCGGATCGCACCATCCTTGGACTATACAGATCAGCTTGCTCAAAAGATACTATTGTGCGACAGACAGCAGTTTTTGCGGTACAGAATACGAACTGGCGGATCACACCACCCTGGCGCACTCCAGCATGGCGTGCAGCAGCACGTTGCAGCCGGCTTCCAGGTGCTCGGACTTGGCGTCCTCGATTTCGTTGTGGCTGATGCCATCCTTGCAGGGCACGAAGATCATGCCTGCCGGAGCCAGGCGGGCCGCGTAAATGGCGTCATGGCCGGCGCCGGATACCACGTCCATGGTGCTGTAGCCCAGCTTGGCCGTGGCGCTGCGCACCGCATCCACGCACTCCGGATGGAAGGGGCATGGCGGATAGTAGGACACCCGCTCCAGCTCGACCTTCAAGCCGCTGGACGCGCGCACGCCATCGAGGTAGGCCAGCAATTCCTCGTGCATCGTGTTGAGCAGCTCGTCGTTCACGTTGCGCAGGTCGATGCTGAACTTGACCTGGCCCGGTATCACGTTGCGGCTGTTGGGGAAGACCTGCACCATGCCCACCGTGCCGCGACCATACGGCGGATAGCGGTTGGCGATGGCCACCACTTCCTGCATGATGGTGGTGGCCACCTGCAGCGCATCCTTGCGCAGATGCATGGGCGTAGGGCCGGCGTGCGCCTCCATGCCGGTCACGGTGCAGTCGTACCACGACAAGCCCATCACGGCCGGCACCACGCCGATCACCTTGTCCGCATCCTCCAGCACCGGGCCTTGCTCGATATGGGTTTCGAAGTAGGCGCCTATCGGATGGTCGCCCGGCACCTGGGTACCCTTGTAGCCTATGCGCTCCAGTTCCTCGCCCACGCTCTTGCCGTCGACGTCGCGCGCCGCATACGCCGTCTCCAGGCTGAAGGCGCCGCAGAACACGCCCGAACCCATCATCACCGGCACGAAGCGCGAGCCTTCCTCGTTGGTCCAGAACGCGACTTCGATCGGGGCCTCGGTCTTGATCTTCAAGTCGTTCAGGGTGCGCACCACTTCCAGCCCGGCCAGCACGCCATAGTTGCCATCGAACTTGCCGCCGGTGGGCTGGGTGTCGATATGGCTGCCCGTCATCACGGGCGGCAGCGCGTTGTTGGTCCCGTCGCGGCGCATGAAGACGTTGCCGATCTGGTCTATGGTGATGGACATGCCGGCTTCCCGGCCCCAGCCGACCACCAGGTCGCGGCCCTGCTTGTCGAGGTCGGTCAGGGCCAGGCGCTTGACGCCGCCCTTCTCGGTGGCGCCTATCTGCGCCAGTTCCATCAGCGAGGCCCACAGGCGCTCGCCATTGATACGAAATTCACTCATGTCGTACTCCTAAAGCCGGTGAGGGCCAGTTGCGTCGCTCCCGCGCATGCGGGAGCCTATGCTGAGCAAGCGCCGCGTTGTCTCATGCCCGGCACGGGCTCCCGCCTTCGCGGGAGCGACAACGGTTGTTCAGGCGGCGCTGGTCGGAACAAAAGCCGGGCGGTCGATGTGGCGGCCCGCGCCTTCCACCGCGCGCAGTTCGCCCTGGTGGTAGACGACCTTGCCGGCCGCCACGGTCGTGGTCGGAATGCCACGTACGGTGCGGCCCTCGAACACATTGAAGCCACCCCTGGCATGCTGCGTCTTGGCCGAGATGGTGCGCGTGCCTTGCGGGTCCCAGACCACCACGTCGGCGTCGGAACCGCTGGCGATCAAGCCCTTGCGCGGATAGATGTTGAAGATCTGCGCCGCGTTGGCCGATGTCACCTTGACGAACTCCGAGGGCGTCAGCAGGCCGGCGCTCACCCCGGCGTCCCACACCACGGCCATGCGTTCTTCCACCCCGCCGCAGCCGTTGGGGATGCGCGGGAAATTGTCCTTGCCGGCCGCCTTCTGCTCGGCGCAGAAGGTGCAGTGGTCGGTGGCCGTAGTGTGCAGGTTGCCGCCCTGCAGGCCCTGCCACAGCGCGGTCTGGTGGTGCTTGCTGCGGAACGGGGGGCTCATCACGTGGCCGGCCGCGAAATCGAAGTCCGGACTCTGGTACACGCTGTCGTCTATCACCAGGTGGCCGGCCAGCGCTTCGCCGTACACGCGCTGGCCGTGGGCGCGGGCCCGCGTGATGGCCTCCAGCGATTCGGCGCAGGACACATGCACGATGTACAGCGGCGTGTTCAGCACCCCGGCAATGGCGATGGCGCGATTGGCCGCTTCCGCCTCCACCGCCGGAGGACGCGACAGCGGATGCGCGCCAGGTCCCGTCATTCCGCGCTTCATCAAGTCCTGCTGCAGCTGGAACACCAGCTCGCCATTTTCCGCATGCACGGTGGGGATGGCGCCCAGCTCCAGCGCGCGGCGGAAGCTTTTCACCAGGGTTCCGTCGTCCGCCATGATGGCGTTCTTGTAGGCCATGAAGTGCTTGAAGCTGTTCACGCCATGGTCGCGCACCAGGATGCCCATGTCGCGGTACACGGTCTCGTCCCACCAGGTGATGGCGACGTGGAAGGTGTAATCGCCAGCGGATTTTTTGGCCCACTCGCGCCACTGGTGGTAGGCCTCGATCAGGTTCTGCTGCGGATTCGGGATGACGAAGTCCATGATGGTGGTGGTGCCGCCAGCCAGCCCGGCGGCCGTGCCGGTGTAGAAATCGTCGGCCGTCACCGTGCCCATGAAGGGCAGGTTCATGTGGGTGTGGGTGTCTATCCCGCCCGGCATCACGTACTGGCCGTGCGCGTCTATCACCTGGGCCGATGCCGGCGCCTCCAGGTTCTCGCCGACGGCGACGATCTTGTCGCCATAGCACAGCACATCGGCGCGGAAGGCGCGGTCGGCGTTGACTACCGTACCGCCACGTATCAATATCGACATGAACAACTCCAGTGGGAACCCGTTTCAACAAGACCAGGGCGTCGTTACCGCTCCTCGCCGTGCAGGCGCACTGCCTTCGTCACGGCGCCTAGCCCTGCTCATGTTGAAACAAGTTCTAAAAAAAAAAAGCTAGCGCTGGGGCGCGGCGCTCAATACGGGCGCCGCCTTCCCCTTCATCATGACACCGTACACCAGCGCGGACAAGGCCAGTCCGATAAACCAGGCGTAGGTGTACACAGTTTTAAACCCTTCGGCCACGCCCGGGAAGGCGGCCGGGAAGGCGGCGTTCAGGAAGCCGGGCACATTGGGCGCCACGCCGATCAAGAAGGCAACGATGGCGGCCACGTTCCAGCCGTTGCCATACGAGTACTGGCCATCCTCGCGGTACAGCTGCTCGACATTGAGCTCGGTCTTGCGCACCAGGTAGTAATCGACGATCAGGATGCCGGCAATCGGGCCCAGCAGCGCGGAATAGCCGACCAGCCAGGTGAAAATATAGCCCTGGGTGGATTCCAGTATCTTCCACGGCATCATCAGGATGGCGATGCCGGCCGTCAGGTAGCCGCCGGCGCGGTAGGAAATCGCCTTAGGCGCCAGCGAGGAAAAGTCGTAGGCAGGGCCGACCAGGTTGGCCGCCAGGTTGACCGACACCGTGTCGATCAAGAGTATCAGCAGCGCGATCAGCACCGCCGCGCCGGTCATGCGCGAGGACAGGTCGACCGGGTCCCAGATCGCCTTGCCATACAGGACCACGGTGGCCGAAGTGACGATCACCGCCATCATGGCCAGCAGGCCCATGGGCACCGGCAGTCCCACCGACTGGCCGATGATCTGGTCGCGCTGGGTCCTGGCGAAGCGGGTGAAGTCCGGGATATTGAGCGCCAGCGTGGCCCAGAAGCCCACCATGGCGGTCAGCGAGGGCCAGAACACGGTCCAGAACTGGCCGGCCTTCTTGCCGCCCTCGACGAACTGCGACGGCGCCGACAGCAGGTCGCCAAAGCCGCCAGCCTTGCTGTACACCCAGCCCAGCAGCACGAAGCAGATCAGGATCTTGAGCGGCGCGGTATAGGTCTCCAGCTTGCGGATGGAATCCATGCCGTGCACGATGTACCAGAACTGGATGGCCCAGAAGGCCAGGAAGCACAGCAGCTGGCCGCCGTTGATGCCCAGGCCGGCGATCTTCCCGCCGCCGATCTCGGCGCCCATCAGTACGCCCAGCAGGGTGTAGATCATCTGGCCGCCGAACCAGGTCTGGATGCCGTACCAGCCGCAGGCCACGATGGCGCGCATCAGGGCCGGCAACTTGGCGCCGGAGGTGCCGAACGAGGAGCGCGCCAGCACCGCGTACGGGATGCCGTACTTGGTGCCGGCATGGCCTATGGCCAGCATGGGCAGCAGCACGATGGCGTTGGCCAGGAACACCGTGAACACGGCCTGCCAGCCCGACATGCCGCCTTCGATCAGGCTGGCCGACAGCGTATAGGCGGGGATGCACATCACCATGCCGACCCACAGCGCCGCGAAGTGATACCAGCGCCAGGTGCGCTGTGCGGGCGTGGTGGGCGCAAGGTCCTCATTCCATAGCTGCGAACTGCCGGATGCTTCTTTGCTCACGATGGTCTCTCCGTGTTGGGTGGGCTGGGTATCTTGTTTAGACCTGCAATTTTTATACCTGAGCCTAGACCAGCACCGGCGCCGCGGCCACCGGCTCGGCGGCCGGCTTGGCGATCTCGGCGCGCGGATTGCGTGGGTCCTGCGTCCAGTTCATGTACGGCAGGCCGGTCTTCTGCGGCACCATGGTGATGCAGCCCTGCACCGGGCAGGTGATCTCGCACAGGTTGCAGCCCACGCACTCGTCCTTGTTGACTTCATAGGTGCGCACGCCGGCCGCGTCGATCAGCTGGTTGATGGATTGGTGCGAAGTATCCTCGCAGGCCACGTAGCAGCGTCCGCACTTGATGCAGTCGTCCTGGTTGATCTGGGCGATGACCTTGTAGTTCATGTCCAGGTATTTCCAGTCGGTGGTGTTGGGCACGGCCTTGCCGGAGAAGTCGGCAATGCTGCGGTAGCCCTTCTGGTCCATCCAGCGCGACAGGCCATCCTTCATTTCCTCGACGATGCGGAAGCCATGCAGCATGGCGGCGGTGCAGACCTGCACGCAGCCGGCGCCCAGCGCGATGAACTCGGCCGCGTCGCGCCAGCTGCCGATGCCGCCTATGCCGGAAATCGGCAAGCCCTTGGTGGCGGGATCGCGGGCGATCTCGGCCACCATGTTGAGCGCGATCGGCTTGACGGCCGAACCGCAGTAGCCGCCGTGGGTGCTGGCGCCGCCCACCACCGGATAGGCCACCATGTCGTCCAGGTCCAGGTGGGTGATGGAGTTGATGGTGTTGATCAGCGAAACGGCATCGGCGCCGCCGGCCTTGGCCGCGCGCGCCGGGGCCCGCACGTCGGTGATGTTGGGCGTGAGCTTGACGATCACCGGCAGCTTGCTGTGGGTCTTGCACCAGCGCGTGACCATCTCCACGTATTCCGGCACCTGGCCCACGGCGGCGCCCATGCCACGCTCCGGCATGCCGTGCGGGCAGCCGAAATTGAGCTCGATGCCGTCGGCGCCGGTGGCTTCCACCTTGGGCATGATCTCGGCCCACAGGTGCTCTTCGCAAGGCAGCATCAGCGAGACGATGATGACGCGGTCCGGCCAGTCCTTCTTGACCTGGGTGATTTCCTGCAGGTTCAGTTCCAGCGAGCGGTCGGTGATCAGCTCGATGTTGTTAAAGCCCAGCACCTCGCGGTTCTTGCCGTAGTGCGCGGAATAGCGCGACGACACGTTGACGGCCGGCGGGTCCTCGCCCAGGGTTTTCCACACCACCCCGCCCCAGCCGGCTTCGAATGCGCGCACCACGTTGTAGGCCTTGTCGGTCGGCGGCGCCGACGCCAGCCAGAACGGATTGATGGATTTGATGCCGCAGAATTCCACGCTCAGATCAGCCATTATGCAGCCTCCAGTTGTTTCGCTTGTATGTCTTGATGGATGGCGTGGGCCGCCAGTTTGCCGTGCTGTACCGCCTGCACCGTCAGGTCCTGTCCCGGTGCCACGCAGTCGCCGCCTGCGTAGATGCCGGGCAGGATGGTGCGGAACTGGGCGTCGACGTGGATCTTGTCGCCGTCGCGCTGCAGGGTGCGCGCAAAAGTGTCTGCGGTGATGGCCTCGTCCATGCTCTGGCCTATGGCCTTGAAGATCGCGTCCGCTTCGATGTCGAAGGTCTCGCCGGTGCCGGCCAGGCGGCCGCCCACCTCGGCGGTTTTCTCGAAGCGCATGCCGCGCACGCGGCCATGCTCGTCCAGCAGCACTTGCTGCGGCTGGGCCCAGGTCTTGATGCGCACCTGGTTGTCCTTGGCGATGTGCTGTTCATGTTCGGTGGCGCTCATGGCTTCGAAGCCGCGCCGGTACACCAGGGTCACATCCTCGGCGCCCAGGCGCTGGATCTGCACCGCCATGTCGATGGCGGTGTTGCCCGCGCCGATCACGATGGCGCGGCGCGGCAGCGGCAGCGCGGCCAGGTCGTCGGCCTGGCGCAGCGCGGCGATGTAGTCCACGGCGGCCAGGAGGCCCGGGGCATCCTCGCCGGTCAGGCCCAGTTGGCGGCTGGCGCCCAGGCCCAGGCCCAGGAACACAGCATCGTACTGGTCGTGCAAGTCCTTGAGCTGCAGGTTCTCGCCCAGCTTCTGGCCGTGGCGGATTTCGATGCCGCCTATGGACAGCAGGAACTGCACTTCCTTCTGCGCGAAGTTGTCGGTCAGCTTGTACTTGGCGATGCCGTATTCGTTCAGGCCGCCGGCCTTCTCTTTCGCCTCGTAGATCACCACGTCGTTGCCCAGCATGGCCAGGCGGTGCGCGCAGGACAGGCCGGCCGGACCGGCGCCCACCACGGCGATCTTCTTGCCGGTGGACGGATCGCGCTTGAATGGATGGGCGTCCAGCTGCATGTTGTCGATGGCGTAGCGCTGCAGCAGCCCGATCTTGACCGGCTGGCCTTCGGCGTCGTGGTTGCGCACGCAGGCGTCCTCGCACAGGATCTCGGTGGGGCAGACGCGCGAGCAGCTGCCGCCCAAAATATTCTGCTTGAGGATGCCAACCGCGGCGCCGTTCACATTGCCGTCGTGGATGTTGCGGATGAAGCTGGCCACGTCGATGTCGGACGGGCAGATACGCGTGCACGGCGCGTCGTAGCAGTACAGGCAGCGCGAGGCCTCGATGGCGGCCTGGCGTGCGTTGAGCGGCGGCGCCAGGTCGGTGAAGTGCTTGGCCAGTTCGCTGTTGGGCTGCGGAGATGGCGGCAGGTAGTGCAGGGTTTCGATCGTCATTCTTTTTCCTGGCTGGTTTGCTTGGTGAACGATACGCTGGTTGAACCATTCGATAGAGCGCCTGTAGGTAAAGGCGCTACGGGGTGTCACTTCATTTGTGGGAATGCAAATTCCGCGCCAGCGCTGGCGGTATTGGGCCAGCGCTGCATCACTGCCTTGTGCCGCGTGTAGAAGCGCACGCCTTCCGGTCCGTAGGCATGGTGGTCGCCAAACAGGCTGCGCTTCCATCCGCCGAAACTGTTGAAGGCCATGGGTACCGGCAGCGGCACGTTCACGCCTACCATGCCGACCTGTATCTGGCGCACGAACTCGCGCGCCACACCGCCGTCGCGCGTGAAGATGGCCACGCCATTGCCATACTCGTTGCTGTTGATGAGCTCCACCGCCGTGGCCACGTCGGGTGCGCGCAGCACGCACAGCACCGGGCCAAATATCTCTTCCTTGTAGATGCTCATGTCGGAGGTCACGTGGTCGAACAAGGTGCCGCCGACAAAGAAGCCGTTCTCGCGTCCCGGCACCTTGTAGTTGCGGCCATCGACCACCAGGGTGGCGCCCTGCTCCACACCCTCGGCTATGAGTTTCTCTATACGCTGCTTGGCCGCGTTCGTGACGACAGGTCCCATTTCCGCACCATCTTCCATCCCGTCGCGCACTTTGAGTGCAGCGGTGCGCTGCGCCAGTGCGTCCACCAGTTTGTCGCCGGCGTCGCCCACCGCGACCGCAACGGAGATCGCCATGCAGCGCTCACCGGCGGAACCAAAGGCGGCGCCCATCAGCGCATCGAGCGCCATGTTCATGTCGGCGTCCGGCATCACCACCATATGGTTTTTCGCGCCGCCCAGGGCCTGCACCCGCTTGCCTTTGGCGCAGCCGCGCGCGTAGATGTATTCGGCAATCGGCGTGGAGCCGACAAAGCTGATGGCCTGCACCACCGGATGGTCGAGCAGCGCATCGACCGTGACCTTGTCGCCCTGCACCACGTTGAAGACGCCATCCGGCAAGCCCGCTTCCTTCAGCAGTTTGGCGTGCAGCAGCGAGGGCGAAGGATCGCGCTCGGAAGGCTTGAGCACGAAGGTGTTGCCGCAGGCGATAGCCACCGGGAACATCCACATCGGCACCATCACGGGGAAGTTGAACGGCGTGATGCCGGCCACCACGCCCAGCGGCTGGCGCATGGACCAGGCGTCGATGCCGCGTGCGATCTGGTCGGTGAATTCACCCTTCAGCATTTGCGGTATGCCGACCGCGAATTCCACCATCTCGATGCCGCGCGCCACTTCGCCCTTGGCGTCGTCGAAGGTCTTGCCATGTTCGCGCGTGATCATGGCCGCGAATTCGTCGGTGTGCTGCTGCGCCAGCTGCAGGTACTTGAACAGCACGCGGGCGCGCGTCAGCGGCGGCGTCGCGGCCCAGGCCGGGAAGGCTTGCGCCGCGGCCTGCACCGCCAGGTTGACGTCATCGGCCGTGCCCAGCGCGACGCGCGCCACCGGCTCGCCCAGCGCCGGGTTGTAGACATCCGCATGGCGGCCGCTGTGGGTGTCGGCCTTGGCGCCGTTGATGAAATGGGTGATGGTGTCGAGGTCGCTCATGATGTTCCGTTCTTCTTTCAATTGCGGCGTCAGCCCAGCAGGCTGTCCGCCGCCACATAGGGATATCCCAGTCCGTGCGCCACCGCTTCGTAGGTGACGTTGCCCTGGCATACATTCAGTCCGTTCTTCAAATGCGGATTGGCCGCCAGCGCTTTCTGCCAGCCCTTGTCGGCCAGCGCCAGCGCGTGGCCGATGGTGGCGTTGTTGAGCGCGAAGGTGGAGGTGCGCGCCACAGCGCCCGGCATATTGGCCACGCAGTAGTGCACCACGCCGTCCACCACGAAGGTGGGCTGCTCGTGCGTGGTGGCGTGCGAGGTTTCAAAGCAGCCGCCCTGGTCGATGGCCACGTCCACCACCACCGCGCCCTGCTTCATGCGCGCGATCATGGAGCGGGTGACCAGCTTGGGCGCGGCGGCGCCCGGCACCAGCACGCCGCCGATCACCAGGTCGGCGTCCAGCACCGCCTGTTCGATGGTGTGGGCATTGGAATACATGGTCTGCACGCGGTTGCCGAACACCAGGTCCAGCTGGCGCAAGCGGTCCACGTTTTTATCGAGGATGGTGACGCGCGCGCCCATGCCGACCGCGATTTGCAGCGCATTGGTGCCGACCACGCCGGCGCCCAAAATCGCCACATGTCCTGGCGCCACGCCGGGCACGCCGCCCAGCAGCAGGCCCATGCCGCCCTTGGATTTTTCCAGGTGGGCGGCGCCGGCCTGCACCGCCATGCGCCCCGCCACCTCGCTCATGGGCGCCAGCAATGGCAGGCCGCCGTTGGCGCCGGTGATGGTTTCATAGGCGATGCATACCGCACCCGACTGCACCAGCGCCTTGGTTTGTTCCGGGTCCGGCGCCAGGTGCAGATAGGTGTACAGGATCTGCCCTTCGCGCAGCATGGCGCATTCCTGCGGCTGCGGTTCCTTCACTTTCACGATCATCTCGGCGCGCGCGAAAATCTCCTGCGCGCTGTCGATGATGCTGGCGCCCGACGCCTCGTACATGGCGTCGGTGAGGCCGATGGCCGCGCCCGCGTTTTGCTGCACCAATACCTGATGACCACGCAATACGAGTTCCTTCACGCTGGCCGGGGTAAGGCCGACGCGGGACTCCTGGTTCTTGATCTCTTTTGGGACGCCTACCAGCATGGTGTTCTCCTCGCTCTGAAAGTTTATTCCAGGTTTTTCAGTACCTCTCCCAGCTTGCCAAACAGTTCGTCGATATGCTTTTTCTCCAGCACCAGCGGCGGCGACAGTGCGATGATGTCGCCCGTGACGCGTATCAGCACGCCGTCCGCAAAGGCCTTCTTGAAGGCGGCGAAGGCGCGCGCGCCGGGCTTGCCGGGTATCGGCGCCAGTTCGATGCCGGCGATCAGGCCGATGGTGCGGATGTCGATCACGTGCGGCAGGCCCTTGAGCGAATGCACGGCGTCGGCCCAGTACTCGGCCATGCCGGCCGCGTGCTCCAGTATCTTCTGCTCCTGGAACACTTCCAGCGTGGCCAGCGATGCAGCGCAGGCCACCGGGTGGCCCGAGTAGGTGTAGCCGTGGAACAGTTCGATGCCGGCCGGCGCGTCCATGAAGGCGTCGTGGATGAACTGCTTGCTGAACACGGCGCCCATGGGAATGACGCCATTGGTCAGGCCCTTGGCGGTGGTCATCATGTCCGGCTCCACGTCGAAGTAGTCGGCCGCGAACGGCGTGGTCAGGCGGCCGAAGCCGGTGATCACCTCGTCGAAAATCAGCAGGATGCCATGCTTGGTGCACAGTTCGCGCAGGCGCTTCAGGTAGCCCTTGGGCGGGATCAGCACGCCGGTGGAACCGGCCACCGGCTCCACGATCACGGCCGCGATGGTGGAGGCGTCATGCAGGGCCACGATGCGCTCCAGCTCGTCGGCCAGCTGCCAGCCGTGTTCCGGCTCGCCGCGCGTGTAGGCGTTCTTTTCCAGGTTGTGCGTGTGCGGCAGGTGGTCCACGCCGGGCAGCATCACGCCATAGGGCTTGCGGTTGCCGGCGATGCCGCCCACCGAGATGCCGCCGAAGCCGACCCCGTGGTAGCCGCGCTCGCGGCCGATCAGGCGCGTGCGGGAAGCCTCGCCGCGCGCCTTGTGGTAGGCCAGCGCAATCTTGAGCGCCGTATCCACCGACTCCGAACCGGAGTTGGTGTAGAACACATGGCCGAAGCGGTGGTTGGTGTACTCCATCAGGCGCTCGGCCAGGTCGAAGGCGGCCGGATGGCCCATCTGGAAGGTGGGCGCGAAATCGAGCTGGCCCACCATCTCGCGCACGGCGGCGACGATCCTCGGCTGGGCGTGGCCGCAAGGGACGCACCACAGGCCGGCGGTGCCGTCCAGGATGCTGTTGCCATCCACGTCCTTGTAATACATGCCCTCGGCCGACACCAGCAGGCGCGGGTGGGCCTTGAAGTCGCGGTTGTTGGTAAATGGCATCCAGAAGGACGCCATCGATACAGGTCTGGATTCGTTCATGCACCTCTCTCCTAACAACGGCGTAAAAAAAATTTACCAGTTGGCAAAATGATGATGCAATAATAGACAGCAGGTCCACTATGGCACAGATACACAAATTGCAAAATCGTCCAACCGTATTGGCGGCAAAAACAATACAGTTCGGGATACACAGGAAAGGGAGTGCAGGATGGAGCAAGGCGAGCCAGTCCCCGGGCCGGGCAGCGGCTGGCCCGTCCTCGCCATAGAGCGCAGCGGCAAGGGCGGGCTGGTGGAGCAGATCGTGGCGGCCATCAGCGCCATGGTGGCGGCGCGCGAGTTGCGCGTGGGAACCAAAATGCCCTCGGTGCGGCAATTCGCCAAGTGTAATGGCATCTCCACCTTTACAGTTGTGGAGTCCTACGACCGCCTGGTGACCCTGGGGCTGCTGTCCTCGCGGCGCGGTTCCGGCTACTTCGTAGCGCGCCAGGACCTGCCCGC
The DNA here is from genome assembly GCF_053572355.1 of Duganella kummerowiae. Taxonomy (NCBI): domain Bacteria; kingdom Pseudomonadati; phylum Pseudomonadota; class Betaproteobacteria; order Burkholderiales; family Oxalobacteraceae; genus Duganella; species Duganella kummerowiae. The sequence continues at coordinate 368,584 of NZ_JBKFEH010000009.1, read as the reverse complement.
CATCCTGCTGCCGCCCACGGCCCAGGTCCAGCCGACCGCCATCGACGCCCTCACCCCGGAACTGTATTCGGGGGTGTCGGAAGCGCTGCCGGTGGGCGCCGGCTGGCTACCGCCAGAGTGGTATGGCGAGGACACCATCCTGGACGCGGTGCGCCAGGCCATGCGCATTCCGGCCAACCGCCTGCGCGGCTACGGCCATCCGCTCGGCTTCCCCACCCTGCGCCAGCACATGGCGGCCCAGCTGAGCGAGGAACTGTATCCGGTCGAGCCGGAGCAGATCCTGCTGACCCACGGCGCCACCCACGCCTTCGACCTGATACTGCGCACGCTCACCCGGCCCGGCGACACCGTGTTCGTGGAAGATCCCGGCTACAGCAACCTGCACTCGCTGATACGGCACCACGGCTGCGTGGCGGTCGGCATCCCGCGCGGCGAACACGGCCTCGATATGGAGGCGCTGGCGCGCCAGGCGGCCCTGACCCAGCCCAAGCTCATGTTCGTCAACACGGTCCTGCAAAACCCGCTGGGCACGTCCCTGAGCCAGGCCCAGGCCCACCGCCTGCTGGCCATGGCCGAGCAGTTCGATTTCTGGCTGGTGGAGGACGATATCTACCGCGAATTGGCGCCGCGCGGGGAAGCCTCGCTGGCCGCCATGGACGGACTGCGGCGCGTGATACGGGTCGGCAGCTTTTCCAAGACCCTGTCGCCGGTACTGCGCGTGGGCTCGATTTCCGCCTCGGCCTCGCTGATTCCCGAGCTGTTACGGGTGAAGATGCTGGCGGGCCTGACCACCTCCGAGATCAACGAGCGAGCCGTGTACCACGCCATCACGGCGCGGCCCTACCGGCGCATGGTGGACAAGCTGCTGGCCCAGCTGGACGCGGGCCGCGAGCGCGCCATCGACAGCCTGCGCGCCATCGGCATGGCGCCGCTGGCGCGTCCGCGCGGCGGCATGTTCGTCAGCGCCGGCTGGCCCGACGCGCCGGGGCCGGACTGGAACGGCAAGCAGATCGCCGACCAGGCGCTGAAAGCCGGCATCCTGCTGTCGCCGTGCGACTTCTTCATGCTGCGGGCGCCGGAAACCATCTGGTTCCGCTTCAACGTGGCCTATGCCGCCGCACCCCAGCTGCAATCGTTTTTGCTGTCGATACGTCCCCGATGAAAGAGAGATCCATGCCCAGCGTGAAAAACTCCGAACCCAGCGACACGCCGCGTATCAAGCGCCGTGTACTGAACCGTGACAAGCTGGAAGCCGACATCGCCGCCGAGGCCGTGCGCGTGTTTGCCGAATGCGGCTACGAAGGCGCCTCGATCGCAGCCATTGCCGAAAATGCCGGCCTGTCCAAGCAGAACCTGATGTACTACTTCCCCACCAAGCAGGCGCTGTACCAGCGCGTGCTGGACGATGTGCTGGACGACTGGCTGGCGCGCATGGACAGCCTGGCGGCCGAGCAGCAGGACCCGCGCGAGGTCCTGCGCGCCTACGTCCAGGCCAAGCTGCGCTTCTCGCGCGAGCAGCCGTGGGCCTCCAGGGTGTATGCAATGGAAGTGATCAGCGGCGCGCCGCTGTACGGCGCCCAGATCCAGGCCCGCGTGGTGCCGCTGGTGCGCAAGGATATCGAGGTGTTTGAAAAGTGGATCGCGGCCGGCAGGATCGCACCGGTCAACGCCACCCACCTGCTGTTTGCGATCTGGGCCATGACCCAGTCCTACGCCGACTTCGCGGCCCAGATGCAGCTGGTGATGAACAAGAAGACCCTGTCCAAAAAGGATTACGACGACGCAGAAAAGCTCATCGTCGACATGGTGCTGGCAGCCATTCGCATACCGACACTCAAAGATGAGCCTGTGGCCTAGAAAAGTGCTGATTTGGCGCGAAATCGAAGCAATAGCGAACTATTGCAAGATTTTGCAACGCGCATGGGCCTTTTTCGCGGTCAAGCGCGCCCTCGTGAATAAATCAGCGCTTCCCCAGGCATCATCACAACTCCAGCGTACTTGTTCGAACTTCGCTCAATGTCCGTACTTTGGATGACAAACCGAGGAAATGTACGGCCATGCCAAATTCCTCGGGCATAGCGCCTTCCTCGATGACGGTCAGGCGATTCTCAATATCCGAGGCCGCCTTGAGATCAAACAGCTTGCCCTGCACCTCGTAGATTGTCGGCCAGTTGAGTTTGCCATCATCCAATGCAACCGGCTGTACGAACAGCATGGTTCCATCCTTACACTTTACGCCTATGGGAAATTCAATCTCATGTCCGCTTGCGCCTCGAACCCGAACTTGCTCAAGTACGCGCTCCAGACCTAGCTGAGCCTGCAATTCAGCCAATACCAGCGCTCTGAACTTCGCTTCCGCGAATTTAGTCTGCCACTTCTCGGACCGGAATGACAAAGCCAGCGCCAACTTCAAAGCGTCCCATAACGCGCATTGAAGCTGACTCACCGGACCGCTGGCCTCTATGCTCCAATCGGCTTCAAATTTGGCCATGCGGATACCCGGTGTTCTGTTCAGTCCTTCGAAACGGGCTTTACTGAGTACGACGCCCGACTGCTCAGCAATCATGGCGGTTTCGCACGCGTCCGTCAGAAAAAAAGTCTCAGGACTCGGGCTGCCCACGTAAAAGGCAATATGCGGTCCGCCCTCCAACAATCCGAAAGGAGCAACAGCTCGGACAGCAGACTCTCCTGCGGGGATGCAATGCCAACTCGTTGCACTTGCTATGGTTTCGCAGTTAATCACAGTAAAGTCCTCGTTTTGCCAAATTCTGGATGGCTGAAATTCCCATTCAGCTGAAGGTTAACACGAACGCAAAAATTTTCAATCAGCTCTTCCAGTTCGAGCAAAGGCGGTTCGACAGGCTCAACATAGCCGTCACCAGCACCCACATCTGTCCACAAATGCACATGGGTAGTGGCGGTAATGGTCTGGCCCGAGTAAGAACGACCAGGTACGATGACATTGGTATGACGTTGCCCAGGCTGGGTATCAATCGCGTAGACCCGAGGCTCCCGAATGTAGATGGACACATAAAACGTTTCGGGGATCGGTATCGACAGATTCCCTCTCGTCCGAACACCGGCGGGGCGATAATGAGCGCGAAAGACCACTTCTTCGGACAAAGACGAGCCTAGATAGCAGATACTTTCGAACTGCTGCCATCTCGGGATTTTGTTGCTGGGGCGTTCGGTCCACTCCATCCTGCGGACCAGTGATTTTTTGAGGCTGAGGAAAGCCGCAACATCTGATACGCCGGGACGCATGTTCACGCTTTATCTCCTGCTTGGCGTTGAGATACTTTGCCAAATTATAAAGCAGGTCAGCTGAGTGGCAGCATGTGCCCTTTGAACTCATGGTGCTGGCAGCCATACAGGTGGCGCCAGCACTCCGGGCTGAGACGGCTTAAGCCGACTTGCGGCGCGTGAGGAAACCTACCAGCCCCAGGCCCGCCAGCAGCATGGCCCAGGTTTCCGGTTCCGGCACGGCGGCCGCCAGGCCGGCCACGTTGACGGCCTTGAAGTTGTTTTCGGCGTTGATCTGCATGGCCGAGTTCCAGTCCTTGACCACCACCTGGCCGTCGATGGCGCCGGTGCTGTTCAGGCCTACGCTGGCCAGCGGCGCCAGTACGCTGGCTTCCATGCTGGCCAGCTTGAGGCTGGTAGCCTGGTAGAAGTTGAACAGCACGTTGTAGCCGGCGAAGGTCGAGTAGTCGCCACCCAGCGCGACACTGCTGCCGCTGACGTTGAAGATCAGGGTGGAACCGGCCGCCAGCTTGCTGAAGCTGAAACCGGTCACCGAGGCCAGCTGAGCCGCGCTGACGTCGAACACCTCCACGCCGCTGCCGCTGCCGGTCAGGTTGAGGGTGCTCCACTGCGCCACGGCCTTGCCGGTATGGGCCACCTTGGACAGATTGCTGGAGGTGGTGGCCAGTGTGGAGGCCAGCGCACCCAGCGACACCGGCGTCGCACCGTTCTTGACCGCGCCATGGTCGGCCTGGACGATGCTGACCGCGCCGCCCGCATAGATATCGCCGTTGCGGATGGAGCCGCCGTTGTAGCTCAGGTTGCGGCCTACGATCAGCGCATAGTTGCCGAACGCGTCGCCATTCTTGTCATTGACCGTGTAGTGGCTGACGTTGAAATCGCGGCCCACGAGGATGGCGCCTTCGACGTCCGCGCTGGGCGCCTTGAAGTCGGTAAAGGAGAATGCATTGGCGCCGCCCAGCCCCAGGTCCAGCACGGCCGCGTGGGCGCCACCCGCGCACGCCAGCGCCAGCGCGGCCCCCGCTATCGCAGCCCTCATGCCTGCACCCGGCCGCGGCGGCGCGCCACGGCGCCGATCAGGCCCAGGCCGCCCAGCAGCATGCCCCAGGTTTCAGGTTCCGGCACGGCGGCGGCCAGCTGCAGGCCGGCGATATTGGTGGCCGTGAAGTAGTGGTTGGAATTGATCTGCACCGCCGAGTTCCAGTCGCCCACGATCACGTTGCCGTTGATCTGGCCGTAGGCGCCGGTCACGCTGGCCAGCGGCGCCAGCAGGGTGCCGTACAGGCCGACACCGGTCACCGACAGCGAATTCGCTTCGTAGAAGTTGTACACCACGTTGTAGTTCTGGAAGGCGGACAGGCCCACGCCCCACTCGCGGAAATTGGCGCTGGTGCCGCTGACGTTGACCACAATGGTGGAACCCGAGGCGATATTACTGATATTGAAGTTGGAAATGCCGGACAGCTCGCTGTTGGTCAGGCTGAACACCTGTACGCCCGTGCCGGTGCCCGACAAGGTCATGGTGCTGTCCTTGATGATGGAGCTGCCGGTTTCCGTCAGCTTGCCCAGCGCCTTGGAATCGGCCTTGACGGTGCTGGCCAGGGTGCTGAACGACACCGGCGCCGCGCCCTTGGAGATGGTGTTCTGGATCGAGGTGGTGACCTTGCCGCCCACGTAGATATTACCGTTGTTGATGCTGCCGTTGGTGTAATTCAGGTTGCCGCCAACGATGGCTGCATAACCATTGCCCTTGGTCGCGAACGCGTCCTTGTTATTGGCGTTGACGCTGTAGCTGCTGGCGGTCAGGTTTCCAGCGATCAGCATGGACCCTTCCACGTCGGAGTAAGGCGCATAGAAATTGCTCAGCGAATAGACGTTGGCGCCGCCGATCAGGCCGCTAAGGTCGAGGACGGCAGCATGGGCGCCGCCCATGGACGCAACAGCAAGAGCTACAGCAGAAACAGCGGTTTTCGCATTGAGCAGCATCATAGTTCCCTTGGTTAGTCATTCAATGCTGAAGAGTTTAGCACGGAATATTGACTATGGACAATTTATTTATCCATAGAGAAACTATATGATTGCGCGTATAAACGACAAACGGCGCCCGCGGCGCCGTTTGTGGTCAGGTTAATGCAGCGATCAGGAACGCTGGCGGCGGCGCGCCATCAAGCCCATCAGCCCCAGGCCGCCCAGCAGCATGGCGTAGGTTTCCGGTTCCGGCACGGGTGCTGCCGGGATGGTGCCGGTGAAGGCTTGCTGGTGGATTTCGCCATATTGGTTGACCGCCTTGGCAAACACGCCGCCCTCGACGTTGGCGCCGTTGGCGTTGGTGAAAGTGGCATTGGTCGCCAGCACCTGGCCGACGATGGTGGTGTTGACGGTCACGCTGGTCGCGCCGGCAAAGTTCCAGATGATCTTGGCGCCGTTGGCGTTGCCGAAATTGAAGTTGGCCGAGGTGGTCAGGACTTTATCGTCGGTATTGAAGATGACGGTGCTGGCGCCGTTCAGGTTCAAATTCATCTCGGTGGTGCCGCTGGAGAACAGCAGGGTATCCAGGCTGGTCAGGTCGAACACGGCGACGCCGTTCTTGGCTTCGGCGTTGAAGGTCACTTTGGTTCCATCGCGGAACACGCCGCCATTGGCCGCGGTCTCGGTGCTCTTCAGCTTGGACAGGTCGGACGACAAGGTGCCCAGGGTGGTGGAAATCTGCGCCGCGCTGGCGGACTGGGCGGCGGCCAGGTTGGTCTTCATGGTGGCCGTGAGGTCGCTGAGCGGATTGTTGTTGTTGGTGCCGTTATACAGGTGGGCGGCATGGCCGCCGCCGTTGAAACCGACACCGCTGGCATCGCCCACTATCCAGCCATTGCCCTGGAACTTGACGCCGGTGGCATTGCCGCCTACCCAGGAGTCGCCGTTATAGTCGGAATTCTGGCCGCTGACACTGCCGTACACCACCGCGCCCTTGTTCAGCACCTTGGCATTGTCGCTGGCGTTGCCGAACACGGTCAGGCCGGCATAGTTCGAGGCGGGGGTCGTGTTCGGATGGGACACGAACTCTCCGCCGCTGACATTGCCGCCCACCAGGGCGCGGCCATCCACGTGCGAAGTCGACTTCAGGTCGCCGATGACGACCAGATTGAACTGCTGCAGCATCTGGGTGGCGGTCAGCGGGGTGGTGGCGGCGTGGGCGGCACTGGTGGACAGGATGGCGGCGGCGATGGCGCTCAGCGCGTAACGGCGTGCGGTCATACAAACTCCCAATAGGTTAATTTCTTTTAAGAAATGCGAATTGCGTTTAGTATATCATGTTTTGCGATTTATTAATGAAAATTCTAATTAATTTGCAACTTTTTTGACACACCCCACCACTCATCGCCGTGCATCGCAGCTGATACCGCCAATTTCGCAGCTGATCGGAATTCCCCCCACTCGCCGCCAGCGCTTTGATAAAGTGTCTCCATCGCAACCCGTATATGGAGCCCTCCCGTGAAAGACATCAACCCGAAACCCAAATCGATCTGCGACCTGTTCGAGGAAGCCGGCCGCGCTTTCATGGGCGTGCTGCGCCATGCCATGCGCACCCTGCAGCGCATGTCCTGGCCGGCCATCCTGGTGGCCTGCCTGGCGCTGGCCTTCATCCTGACCATTTTGCCGCTGGCCATCACCCTGTTCGTGGCCTTCATGCTGGTCAAGGTGGCCATCGCCCTGTTCGCGGTCAAGCGCTACAAGCAAGCTCCCACGGAGTACCACCAATAATGAGTTCGCCGGGCCGCCAGTACGCCACCGGCATGCTGGGATTCATGCAGGAACTGGGCGACACCGCCAGCCACTTGTGGTGGCGCTTCTTCGACTGGCTGGCCCTGGTATCGTGGCGGCGCCTGCTGATGGCCTCCCTGCTGCTGCTGTTCGCGGCCACGCCCTTCAATGTGTCCGACCAGGCTTTCACGCTGATCGTGGTGTCCGTCGGCCTCAAGGTGCTGGCCGGCGGCAAGCGCAAGGCCGAGCTGGAGGCGCGCGCGGCCGCATCCCAGGCCGACCAGGAAATCCTGGAGCGGCGCCTGGCCGAAGCGCGCATGGCGGCCCTGCAGGCCCAGGTCGAACCGCACTTCCTGTTCAACACCCTGGCCCTGATCGGCCAGCTGATCGAAACCGACCCGCCGCAGGCGGCCCGCATCCACGCCCATTTGATCGACTACCTGCGCTCCACCCTGCCGCAGATGAAGGCGCGCAGCAACGGCACCCTGGGACGCCAGCTCGACCTGTCGCGCTCCTACCTGGCCATCATGCAGGCTCGCATGCAGGCGCGGCTGGCAGTCTCCATCGAAGTCCCCACCGAATACCTGAGCGCCAGTTTCCCCACCATGATGCTGCAGATCCTGATCGAGAACGCCATCAAGCACGGCCTGGAACCCAAGGTGGCGGGCGGCCGCATCGACCTGCGCGCCCAGGTCGAGGGCGGCATGCTGCAGGTCGATGTGATCGACGACGGGGTCGGCTTCAGCCCTCACGCGGCCGACGGCACCGGCTTGAACAATGTGCGCGAACGCTTGCGTATCCTGTACGGCGAGCGCGCCCAGCTGATCATCGAGACGCCGCTGGAGGGCGGGGCCAAGGTCAGCATCCGCCTGCCCTACGCGCCCGACATCTTCGCCCAGGGATACGCATGAAGCTGACTCCCGAGCTGCCGGCCCGCGCCATCATCGCGGACGACGAAGAACCCATGCGCGCCCAGCTGCGTAGCCGTTTGCGCGAGCTGTGGCCCGGCCTGGAGATCGTGGCCGAGGCCGGCAACGGCCTGGACGCCGTGGCCATGGCCGGCCAGCACCAGCCCGACATCGTGTTCCTCGACATCCGCATGCCCGGCCTGTCCGGCATCGAGGCGGCGCGCCTGCTGTTCAACCGCTGCCGCCTGGTGTTCGTGACGGCCTACGACCATTACGCCATCGAAGCCTTCGAACAGGGCGCGCTGGACTACCTGCTCAAACCCGTGGGCGGCGAACGCCTGCGCACCACCTGCGCACGCCTGCAGGAACGCTTGCAGCGCCAGCCGGACAACATCGAGCACCAGCTCAGCCGGCTGCTGCATGCGCATGCGCCCAAGCCCGAATACCTGCGCTGGATACAGGCCGTGGTCGGCACCAGCCTGCGCATGATCAACACGCGTGAAATCCTGTTCTTCCGCGCCGATGAAAAATACACCCGGGTCCAGACCCGGCAATCGGAAGTGCTGATACGCAAGACCCTCAAGGAGCTGGCCGATGAGCTCGATCCGGACGAGTTCTGGCGCATCCACCGCTCCACCCTGGTGCGGGTGGACGCCATTGCCGAGGTCACGCGCGACCTGCGCGGGCGGCAGATGGTCAGCATCCACGACTTCCCCGAGCAGCTGGAAGTAAGCCGTGGCCACGCACACTTGTTCCAGCAAATGTGATCCTTCTGATCGCGGTCAAGCTATACTGGATTTTCTGAACGCCGGCGCCGAACGCCATGGCCGCCGGCAGGGTCGCATGTACATCACCCTACACCAGCCCACACCATCCCACGGGAGACCGCCATGTCCAGCATACCCAAGCAGACCCTCGCCACTGTCATCCCCTGCCTGCGCTACCGCGACGCGCCGGCCGCCATCGCATGGCTGTGCGACACCTTAGGCTTCACGCCGCAACTGGTGGTGCCGGGCGAGGATGGCCGCATCGCCCATGCCCAGCTCAGCTACGGCAATGGCATGATCATGCTGGCTTCCGTGTTCGACACGGAATTCGGCCGCCTGCTCAAGCAGCCGGACGAGACCGGCAAGGCCGTGACCCAGAGCGCCTACCTGGTGGTCAACGACGCCGATCTGGTGTACGGCCGCGCGCTGGAGGCCGGCGCCCAGATCGTGCTCGACATTAAGGACGAGGATTATGGCGGGCGCGGCTTCACCTGCCGCGATCCCGAGGGCCACGTGTGGAGCATAGGCACCTACGATCCCTGGAAGTGACCCGGCAAGGACTCAGGACAGGGCGGCGACCAGGTCCCGGTCGGCCACCTGGCGCGGGCTGATGCGTATCACGTTGCGGTACAGCGGCGGCATGGCGGCGCACACGGCGTCCAGCTGATCCTGCGCCACGGTGGGCAGCACATACTGGAACTGGGCCGGATTATCGTCCGGCAGCGGGCCTTCCATGGTGGAGCCATAGGCGCCCAGGTTCATATAGCCCAGCGCATCCTGTCCCGGCGCATGGGTAAAGACAAAGGTGCCGTCGCGCGGATGGCCCAGGTACTGGCGCACTTCGGCCTGCTGCTCCGGGCTGGCGCCGGCCATCAGTTTGTAACGCAGCTGGGCGTAGCCCCGGGTCGCTTCCATGAAGGCGGTGCGGATGCCGGACTGGCCCAGGCGCCCGTGCGCGCACAGCAGCAGGTTGCCGTAGGCATCCAGCAGCGCCACCGCCTCGCCGGGGCCACCGTGCTCGCGGTCGCGCGCCATGGCTTGCAGCAGGAAAAGCGCCAGGCCGGCATCGGGACGCTGCGGCGCGGCGCGGTAGGCCAGCGCATCAGGGTACAGTTTTTTCAGCTCGCGCACGATGGCGTGGCCCGGGTCCAGGGTAGATGGGCATTTCAGTTCGGCGCGCGGCAGGTTGTTGCGGAACAGCGCCAGCACGCCGGGCGAGCTGGCCTCGAACACCAGCGCGCACAGGGCCTGGGTGGCCTCGGCGATGGTCTTCCCAATGAAGAAGGACCTGGGTGCGGCGCCCGATGCCGGCCGTGCATACGATGAGGCGCCCAGCACGGCAGGATAGCTGAAGCTGGCGCCAGCCTGGGCCCGCAGCCCTTGCGGCAGGGTGTCGAAGGCGGCGTCCAGGCCGCAGTTGACGCCGGCGTCGGTATCGGGCGCGGCCACCACGACGTTGAAACCGGCAGCGAGTATCGCACCGCTGCACATGCTGCACGGGTCCAGCGAACTGACGATGGTGATCTCGTGCGGCTCGGGCAGTTCGCGGCCGCGCGCCCGCTCCGCGTAGTACCAGTCGATCAGCTGGCGCTCGCCGTGCGCCGTGGGGTCGTACACCATGCCCTGGCGCACCACATTGTTGTGCAGGGCGTGCAGCACGTTGCCCTGCGGGTCCAGCATCACCACCCCGACCGCGAACGTGCCCTGGGTCTTGGCGGCAATGGCTTCCGAGGCCGCCAGGGCGGCGGCGGCCTGCACGTCGATGGCCTTCCTGATCGCCAACGCTTACTTCTTCTTCAAGTCGGCGCCGCCGAAGGCATTCGGCAGCTGGGCGGCGGCGGTGGTCTCGAACACATCGCCCTTGAGGTTGGCCAGCACCACCGGCAGCTCATTGCCGCCCAGTTCCAGTATCACCTGGCGGCAGGCGCCGCACGGAGCGATGGGGCCGTCCGTTTCACCGATCACGGCCAGGCGCTCGAAATCGCCGGGCTGGTAGCCGTGCGCGAAGGCGCTGAAGAAGGCGGTGCGCTCGGCGCAGTTGCACAGGCCGTAGGAAGCGTTTTCCACGTTACAGCCGTGGAACACCTTGCCATCGTTGGTCAGCAGGGCGGCGCCGACCTTGAAGTTGGAGTACGGGGTATAGGCCTTGAGGCGCGCGGCGGCGGCTTCGGCAATCAGTTGGTCGTTGTTCATATCGGATACGCTATCAGGGACGGATGGAACGATACACCACCGGGTTGGCTTGCGGCGCATCAGGGCTGATCTGGTAGGCCTGCCGCACCTGCTGCACGGCGCGCTCGGCGGCCGCTTCGGTGCGGGCGTGCACCATGGCCAGCGGCTGCCCTGCTTCCACCCGGTCGCCCAGCTGGGCCAGGCCGGTCAGGCCGACCGCGAAGTCCACCGCATCCTGCGGCCGGGTGCGGCCGCCGCCCAGCGCCACCACGGCCAGGCCTATGCCACGGCAATCGGTGGCGGCGGCGTAGCCGGCGTGCGGCGCGGGCACCGGCACCACCACCGGCGCCGAATCGAGGTGCGCATCCGGCTTTTCCATCAGGTCGGCCGGACCGCCCAGGGCCGCCACCATGCGCGCGAAGCGCTCGGCGGCCGCGCCGCTGTCCAGCGCCGCCTGCAGCCTGGCGCGCGCTTCCTGCTCGGTGGCGGCCAGCTTGCCCAGCACCAGCATCTCGGCGCACAGCGCCATGGTCACCTCGTGCAGGCGCGCGGGACGCGCACGGCCGCTCAGGTAATCGAGGGCGCCGCGCACTTCCAGCGCATTGCCGGCGTAGGGCGCCAGCGATTCATTCATGTCGGTCAGGATGGCCGAGGTCTGCATGCCGGCGCCATTGCCAACGCCGACGATGCTCTCGGCCAGCTCCACCGATTTTTCGTAGGTCGGCATGAAGGCGCCGCTGCCCACCTTGACGTCCATGACCAGCGCATCCAGCCCGGCCGACAGCTTTTTCGACAGGATGGAGCCGGTGATCATGGCCACCGATTCCACCGTGGCGGTGACGTCGCGCACGCCGTAGAACACCTTGTCCGACGGTGCCAGCGAGGAAGTCTGGCCGATGATGGCCACGCCCACTTCCTTCACCACCTTGCGGAACAGGGCATTGTCGGGCGTGGTGGTGTAGCCGGGGATGGAATCGAACTTGTCCAGGGTGCCGCCGGTGTGGCCCAGGCCACGGCCCGAGATCATGGGCACGTAGCCACCGCAGGCCGCGACCATGGGGCCCAGCAGCAGCGACACCACGTCGCCCACGCCGCCGGTGGAGTGCTTGTCGACCACCGGTCCGGGCAGGTTGAGCGAGCGCCAGTCCAGCACCTCGCCGGAGTCGCGCATGGCCAGGGTGAAGGCGACCCGCTCGTCCATGTTCATGTCGTTGAAATAGACCGCCATGGCCAGGGCCGCGATCTGGCCTTCGGTGACATAGCCCTGGGTGATGCCCTTGACGAAGAACTGGATTTCTTCGGCGCTCAGGACGCCCTGGTCGCGCTTCTTGCGTATGATCTCTTGGGGTAAAAACATGCGTAACTCCGCTGTGATGAGGTCACTCCCGCGCACGCGGGAGTCCATGCTGAATGTGGGTCGGCGGCGGCGCATGCCCGGCATGGATTGCCGCCTGCGCGGCAATGACGGCGCTGCCGCCGCAGGCCGGGTTCAGACGCCGTAGGGTATCCAGATGTTTTTCACCTGCGAGGCATGGGCCAGCACCGCGCGGCCGCCGGCTTGCGCCGTGCTGAACCAGTCGCGGCCCTTGGCGCCGCCCACCCAGGTGCGCTTCAGGGTGGCGGCCGACAGGCGCTCCACTTCGGCGCAGCCCGCGGCCGAGCCGTCGTGGCGCCACACGGCGTCCACGTCGCCGTGGGTGGCCAGGGTGCGCGCCAGTTCATCGGCGCTGCCGGTCACGATGTTGACCACGCCGCCCGGCAGGTCGGAAGTGTCGAACACCTGGTACAAATCGGTGGCGGAAAGCGGATGCGCTTCCGACGGCACCACCACCACGCGGTTGCCCAGCGCGATGGCGGGCGCCACCAGCGAGATGAAGCCCAGCAGCGGCGCCTCGTTCGGGCACACGATGCCGATCACGCCCAGCGGTTCGTTCAGGGCCACGGTGATGCCGTGCATGGGCGGCTGGTGCGCCAGGCCGTCGTACTTGTCGGCCCAGGCCGCGTAGTAGAACAGGCGCTCGATCGAGGCCTCGACTTCTTTCTGCGCATTCTTGGCGCCGGTCTGGGCGGCGATGCGGGCCGCGAATTCCTCGCCGCGCGCGGCCAGGTTCTCGGCAATGTAGTACAGCACCTGGGCGCGGTTGTGCGCGGTGGCCTTGGTCCAGCCGCCGGCCTTGTGCGCCGCTTCCACGGCGTTGCGGATGTCCTTGCGGTTGCCCTCGCCCACTTCGGCCAGGAACTCGCCGCTGGCGCCGTAGACGGCGCGGCTGTAGGCGCCGTCCGGGCGGGCCTGCTTGCCGCCTATGTACAGCTTGGCGGTGCGGTCGATGGCGAGCGGGCTGTCCGATACCGGTGCGGCCTTGGCCTTCACAGGAGCCGGCAGCAGCGGCGCGGCCGGGCGCTCGTCCTCGGCGCGCGCGGTCAGGTATTCATACATGCCTTCGCGGCCGCCCTCGCGGCCGTAGCCGGATTCGCGGTAGCCGCCGAAGCCGCAGGCGGCGTCAAACTGGTTGGCGGTGTTAATCCACACCACGCCGGCCTTGACTTGCGGCGCCACGTCCAGCGCCAGGCTGATGTTCTCGGTCCACAGCGAGGCGGCCAGGCCGTACACCGTGTTGTTGGCCAGCTGTACCGCTTCCGGCGGGGTGCGGAAGCTCATGGCCACCAGCACCGGGCCGAAGATCTCGGCCTGCGACACCTCGGCCGAGGTGGAGGCGCCGGTGATCAGGGTGGGCGGGAACCAGGAGCCGCTGGCGGGAATCTCGCAGGCCGGCTGGTAGATGGTGCAGCCTTCGGCGCGGGCCGATTCCACCAGTTTGGCGATGCGCTGCTGCTGCACCGGATCGACCAGGGCGCCGATGTCGATCGACTTGTCCAGCGGCGAACCCAGGGTCAGCTTGTCCATGCGGGCGCGCAGCTTGGCCAGGAATTTCTGCTCGACGGATTCCTGCACCAGCAGGCGCGAGCCGGCGCAGCACACCTGGCCCTGGTTGAACCAGATCGAATCGACCAGGCCTTCGATGGCGGCGTCCAGGTCGGCGTCCTCGAACACGATGAAGGGCGACTTGCCGCCCAGTTCCAGCGACAGCTTCTTGCCGCTGCCGGCCGTGGCCTCGCGGATCAGGCGGCCCACTTCGGTCGAGCCGGTGAAGGCCAGCTTGTCGATGCCGGGATGCTGGACGATGGCCTCGCCCACGCGGCCATCGCCGGTGACGATGTTGACCACGCCGGCCGGCACGCCGGCCTGCTGGCAGATCTCGGCAAACAGCAGCGCCGTCAGCGAGGTGAATTCGGCCGGCTTGAACACCACCGTGTTACCGGCCGCCAGAGCCGGGGCGATTTTCCACGCCAGCATCAGCAGCGGGAAGTTCCACGGCACGATCTGGCCCACCACGCCCACGGCGCGGTAGTCGGCGAATTCTTCCGATTGCAGCTGGGCCCAGCCGGCGTGGTGGTAGAAGTGGCGCGCCACCAGCGGCAGGTCGGCGTCGCGGGTTTCGCGTATGGTCTTGCCGTTGTCCAGGGTTTCCAGCACGGCAAACAAGCGGGCATGCTTTTGCAGCAGGCGCGCCAGCGCGTACAGCACGCGCGCGCGGCCATGGCCGCCCAGCGCCTGCCAGCCCGGCTGGGCGCGGCGCGCCGCTGCCACCGCGCGGTCCACGTCGGCGGCCGTGCCCTGGGTCAGGTCGGCCAGCTTGGAACCATCAGCAGGGTTGGTGGAGGCGAACAATTCACCGGCTTCGGTCCACGCATTGTCGATGAACAGGCCGAACTGGCGGCCGCGCTGCTCCAGCCAGGCCTGCGCTTCTTTTTGGCTTTCGGGTGCGGGGCCGTATTCCATGGTGTTGAGGATCTCTTTGATAGTGGGCATGACGTATCCGTGGTATTAGGGTTGCGCGTGGCGGTGTGCGGCGGAATAGGCGCCGGTCACGTAGTGCTCCAGCTGGCGCTCGATGTCGGTCAGCAGGCTGGAGGCGCCGATGCGGAACAGATGCGGTTCCAGCCACTCGTTGCCCAGTTCTTCCTTCATCAGGGTCAGGTACTGCAGCGCGGCCTTGGCCGTGCCCACGCCGCCGGCCGGCTTGTAGCCGATCTTGAAGCCGGTCTGCTCGTGGTAGTCGCGGATGGCGCGCACCATGGTCAGCGACACCGGTATGGTGGCGTTGACGGCTTCCTTGCCGGTCGAGGTCTTGATGAAATCAGCGCCGGCCATCATGCACACCCACGAGGCCTTGGCCACGTTTTCCAGGGTCACCAGTTCGCCGGTGGCCAGGATGGCTTTCACGTGCGCGTCGCCACAAGCCTGGCGGTAGGCGCGCATCTCGTCATACAGCGCTTGCCAGCTGCCGGTCAGGACGTGCTGGCGGGTGATCACGATATCGATTTCGGAGGCGCCGGCGGCCACCGACAGTTCGATCTCGCGCACCTTGGTTTCCAGGCTGGTGAGGCCGGCCGGGAAGCCGGTCGACACGGCGGCGATCGGCAGGCGGCCCTGCAGCACTTCCACGGCCGGTTTGATCATCTCGTGGTAGACGCACACGGCGCCGGTGGCCAGGGGGTAGTCCTGCAGGTCCAGCGCTTGCACCAGGTCGGCACGCAGCGGGCGCAGCGCCTTGCGGCACAGGCGCTCCACGCGGCCCGGGGTGTCGTCGCCGGACAGCGTGGTCAGGTCGATCAGGCCGATGGCCTTGACCAGCCAGGCGGCCTGGTATTCCTTCTTCACGGTGCGGCGGTTGGCCAGGCTGGCGGCGCGGCGCTCGGCGGCGGATTTGTTGACGTTGATGTGCTTGATCCAGCCCAGGTCCAGGGGGACCGCTTCGTTGCGCTGGAAGCCGGTGATGATAGTCATAACAGATTGGTTCCGTTGGAGAGAGGTTTAACGCCGAGGTGGTGGGCCAGGGTCTGGCCGATGTCGGAGAAGGTGTCGGACACGCCCAGCGCGCGCGGCGCCACGCCGGGGCCGAAGAACAGCACCGGGATGTGTTCGCGGGTGTGGTCGGAGCCGGGCCAGGTCGGATCGCAGCCATGGTCGGCGGTGATCACGGCGATGTCGCCTTCCTGCATTTGCGCGATGAACTCCGGCAGGCGCGCATCCATCTCGTGCAGGGCGTTGCAGTAGCCCACCACGTCGCGGCGGTGGCCGAAGGACTGGTCGAAGTCGACGAAGTTCACGAAGGTCAGCGAGCGGTCGCCGGCCTCGCCCTGCACTTTCAGCAGCGCTTCGAACAGGGCCATGTTGTCCTTGCCCTTGACCACGCGCGACACGCCTTGCGCGGCGTAGATGTCGCTGATCTTGCCCAGGGCGATGACTTCGCCGCCGCTGTCCTTGACGTGGTCCAGCAGCGTGGGCGCGGACGGCGCCACCGCGTAGTCGTGGCGGTTGCTGGTGCGGGTGTAGTTGCCGTTGGCGCCGATGAAGGGACGGGCGATCACGCGGCCGATGTTGTAGGGTTCAACCAGTTTGAAGGCGATCTCGCATACCTCATACAGGCGCTCCAGGCCGAATGCTTCCTCGTGCGCGGCGATCTGCAGCACCGAGTCGGCCGAGGTGTAGATAATCGGCTTGCCGCTGGCCACATGCTCGTCGCCGTGCTTGTTGATGATCTCGGTGCCGGACGCGTGGCAATCGCCCAGGAAGCCCGGCACGCCGGTCAGTTCCTGCAGCCTGGCGGTCAGCTCGGCCGGGAACGAGGGCACGGTCTTGGGGAAGTAGCCCCAGTCGAACAGCACCGGCACGCCGGCGATTTCCCAGTGGCCGCTCTGGGTATCCTTGCCGGTGGACTGTTCGCGCGCCACGCCCCAGGCGCCGGTAAAGCCGTCGCGCTGCGCGAAGCCGGCGGCCCACTCGCCGCTGGCCAGGTGGCCGGCCGCGGCCAGGCCGATCTTTTCCAGGTTGGGCAGCGACATGGGCTTGCCCTGTTCGGCCGCCCAGCGGGCGATGTGGCCGAAGGTGTTGGCGCCGGCGTCGTTGTACTTGGCCGCATCCGGCAGCGCGCCCAGGCCGAAGGAATCCAGCAGAAGGATGAATGCACGTTTCATAACGATGACTCCAGTATCGTTGGCGCCGTCATTCCTGCGGAAGCAGGAATCCATGCTGAAGCCGTGTTGACGCGGCCTCGGTATAGGCTCCCGCCTGCGCGGGAGCGACGTTGTGGATAGCTTTACAGTGTAGGTACTATCGCGGAAAAACAAAGGGGCGGACCAGCCGCCCCTCCCAGGTGTTACGCCTGTGGCGTCTGCGCCACTTTGCCCAGGTAGGCCAGGATCAGCTTGACCAGCGATTCGGCGCCGATGGCGGCGTATTTCAGGGTCTGCTCATGCGACAGCGGGAACGGCGACAAGCCCTCGGCCAGGTTGGTGATGACCGACACGCCCACCACTTTCAGGCCGCAATGGCGGGCCGACACCACTTCCGGCACCACCGACATGCCGACCACGTCGGCGCCCAGGGTCTTGAAGGCGCGGATTTCCGCCGGGGTCTCGAAGTTGGGGCCGGCGTAGGCGATGTACACGCCTTCGTGCAGGGTCACGCTCTGCTCGGCGGCGGTGGCCTGCAGCAGCTTGCGCAGGTCGGCGTCGTAGGCATTGGCCATGCTGAAGAAACGCGGGCCGAAGCGCTCGTCGTTGGGGCCCATCATCGGGGTGCCCGGCAGGAAGTTGATATGGTCGTTCAGGGCTACCAGCGAACCGGCGTCCACTTCCGGACGCAGCGAACCGGCGGCATTGGTCACGAACAGGAATTCGCAGCCCAGCAGTTTCATGGTGCGCACGGCGCTGGTCATCACGCCCAGGCCATAGCCTTCGTACACGTGGCCGCGGCCCTTCATGCACACCACCGAAACGCCGGCCAGGGTGCCGATCACCAGTTCGCCGGCATGGCCGTGTACGGTGGAGATGGGGAAGCCCGGCAGCTCATCGTAGGCAATGGTGACGGCGTCGCTCATCTGCTCGGCCAGCACGCCCAGGCCGGAGCCCAGGATCAGGGCCACGCGCGGCTTGAAATCGGCCGGCAGGCGCGAACGGATGATGGCGGCTGCCTGGAATGGAGAGTTATTCATGGATATCCTCGTTTTTGGTATGGAAGTACAGCCGACGGCGGGCCTGAAGGGCTTGCTGGTATGTATCCGACACTATGCCTGAAGCTGTATATGTATAGCAAATACCATTTTTCTTCTATATTTATATTCATGTCGTCTAAATCCCGAATGAAATACGTGCGCGCGGGCCTGGATTGACAGTCGAAGGACAAATGTTTACCATCACAAACAATTGTTCAATACCCTGCCCGCCGTGACCGACGCTTCCAAGAAGGACCAGCTTTACCAGCTGATCCGCGCCAACCCCTTCATTTCCCAGCAAGACCTGGCGGTCGAGCTGCGCCTGTCGCGCTCGGCCGTGGCCGGCCACATCGCCAGCCTGATACGCGAACGCCGCCTGCTGGGCCGCGCCTACGTGCTGCCGGACCGCCGCCCCATCCTCTGTATAGGCGCTGCCAACCAGGACCGCAAGCTGCGCAGCATCGCGCCGCTGCAGATGGGCACCTCGAATCCCGCCAGCGCCGAGGAAGTGTTTGGCGGGGTGGCGCGCAACATCGCCGAGAACCTGGCGCGCCTGAATGTGCCGACCGCCCTCCTGACCGCCCTGGGCGAGGACGGCGCCGGGCGCGCCCTGCTGGAGCACGCGGAACACGCCGGGATCGACACGCGCGGCAGCCTGCGCGTCCAGGATGGCGCCACCGGCACCTACACGGCGGTGCTCGATGCGCGCGGTGAACTGGTGCTGGCCCTGGCCGACATGGCCGTGTACGAGCGCATGACGCCGGAATTCCTGGCCAGCCGCCAGCCGCAGCGCGCCGCTGCCGCCCTCACCGTGGCCGACCTGAACCTGCCGGCCGCCAGCGTGGCCGCCCTGCTGCAGGACGCCCAGCGCGACCACGTGCCGCTGGTGATGGTGGCCGTGTCCCAGCCCAAGATGGCGCGCCTGCCGGCCGACCTGCGCGGCCTGCGCCTCTTGATACTCAACCGCGGCGAGCTGGAAACCCGGGCCGGACGCGCCCTGCCCACCGAGGCCGACGTCGGCGCCGCCTGCACCGGGCTGCGCGAACAGGGCGTACGCGACGTCATCGTCACCTGCGGCAGCCAGGGCGTCTACCATACCCGTGGCGCCGGGCTGGCCTGGCTCCCCGCCCATCCGGTGGAGGTGGTGGACGTGACCGGCGCCGGCGACGCCTTCTCGGCCGCCGTGTGCTGGTCGCTGTACCAGGGCAGCGAAGACCTGGGCCTGGCCTGCCGCCGCGGCTTGAAGGTGGCCGCCATGACGCTGGAATGCAACGAGACCGTGTCGCCGCTGCTGGCGGCCGATGTGCTGGACGAGATACACGACTTTGACTTGAGCGCCCCGCTCTTTCCCCCACAGGACTGACCCATGCAACCCTACCTGCTGTTTTCGGCCGAAGTGGCCGCCGCCCGCGCCGCCGGCCTGCCCATCGTGGCGCTGGAATCGACCATCATCTCGCACGGCATGCCCTATCCGCAGAACGTGCAGACCGCGCGCGAAGTGGAACAGATCATCCGCGACGGCGGCGCGGTGCCGGCCACCATTGCCATCATCGATGGAAAAATCTGCATCGGCTTGTCCGATCAGCAGCTGGAGCTGCTGGGCAGCTCGCCGGACGCCATGAAGGTGTCGCGCCGCGACCTGGCCTATGTGCTGTCACAGAAAAAACTGGGCGCCACCACGGTGGCCGCCACCATGATCTGCGCCCGGCTGGCCGGGATCGCGGTGTTCGTCACCGGCGGCATAGGCGGCGTGCACCGCGGCGCCGAGACCAGCTTCGATATCTCGGCCGACCTGCAGGAACTGGCCCGCACCTCGGTGGCGGTGGTGTGCGCCGGGGTCAAGTCCATCCTCGACATCGGCCTGACGCTGGAATACTTGGAAACCCAGGGCGTGCCGGTGGTCAGCGTGGGCCAGCGCGGCTTCCCCGCCTTCTTCACGCGCGAGAGCGGTTTCAACGCCGACTTCCAGCTCGACACCCCGGCCGAACAGGCGGCCTTCATCCAGGCCAAATGGGCGCTGGGCCTGGAAGGCGGCGTGGTGGTCAGCAATCCGGTGCCGGCCGATGAGGCCATGCCCAAGGAGGAAATCGACGCCATCACGGAACAGGCGCTGCGCGAGGCCGGCGAACAGGGCGTCAGCGGCAAGAATGTCACCCCCTTCCTGCTGGCGCGCATCAAGCAGCTGACCGGCGGGCGCAGCCTGGCCACCAATATCGCGCTGGTGAAGAACAACGCGCGCTGCGGCGCGGCGCTGGCCAGGGCACTTGCCACCTCGCTGCAACAGCACGCCGCCTCCTGAACCGCGCTACAATCGGCCCGCCATGTCCATCGACCTGAAACAGTTAAAGTATTTTCTCGCCGTCGCCGAAGAAAAGAGCTTCAGCCGGGCGGCGGAACGGCTGCACATCTCGCAGCCGCCCCTGAGCCAGCAGATCATGAAGCTGGAGAACGAGCTGGGCGTGAAACTGTTCGCGCGCACCACGCGCAGCTTCGAGCTGACTGTGGCCGGCAAGGCCCTGATGGGCGAGGCTGCCGAGCTGCTGGGCAAGATGCGCATGACCATAGACACCATACGCCAGATCGACCGCGGCGAGGTGGGACGGCTGCGGGTGGGCATCGTCGGTTCCGCCATGTGGGGGCCGATACCCAGCCTGCTGGAGGAATTCCAGACCAAGTTTCCGCGCGTGACCTGGACCCTGCATGAACTGGGACCCACCGCGCAGTACGAAGCGCTGCGCGCCAAGCAGGTGGACGTGGGCTTCTGGCGCGAACCGAAGTTGAACGAGGATGATCTGCGCCAGGACAACCTGCGCCAGGAACTGTGCTTCCGCGAGAACGTGTGCGTGGCCATCAACGAACACCACCCGCTGGCCAAGCAGGACGCCATCGAGCTGACCGACATCGCGGACGAACCCATGCTGACCATGGCGCTCGATAAATCGGCCTTCCCGCGCTACCTGATACAGTGCTGCGTGAACGCCGGCTTCCAGCCCGCCATCTTCCAGGAAGCGACCGAGCCGCAAACCCTGCTGGCCATGGTGGGCGCCGGCCTGGGCGTGACCCTGATCCCGGAGACGACGAGCCGGATCGGCTGGCCGGGCGTGGTGTTCCTGCCCATCCGCACTAATCCGCCCTCGGCCAACCTGTACATCACCTACACCACGCTGGACGATGCGCCGGTGGTGCGGGCCTTCCTGAATATCCTGAATCCGCCCTCACGCGCGGAATGAGCGGCGGCGCGCCACGGCGCCCACCAGGCCCAGGCCGCCCAGCAGCATGGCCCAGGTTTCCGGCTCCGGCACCGGCGCCAGCGTGCCGGGCGACACGCTCTGCAGGGTGGCGCTGATGCTCAGCTCATGGAAGCCGTCGACCCAGAAGCCCTGCAGGGTGCGGGTGCCGAACAGCGATTCGTTCAGGGGCGCCGGCAGGCTGGTGTCGCTCAGCGCGGTGGCGCTGCCATCGGACAGCGTGATGTAGCCGGCCGTGGTGATCATCCCGAAGTTACCTGTTGCAAACTCAACGGCGTCGGCGCCGTAATAGTCCGAAGAATTATTGGATACCGCCACCGAATACACCAGCGATGGATCGCTCTGGTAAGAGAAGCCGCCGCGCACCAGCGTGTAGGAGACCGACACACCCGGCAGGTCGTAATAGGTTTGACTGCCTGACCTCGGCTGGGACTGGTAAGCGGACAAGGTGGCCAGCGACAGGTCATAGGAATACTGGCCGGTGATGGTGTCGCCCAGGCGCACGTCCACCGGCGTCACGTAGTTGTGGTCCACCGCGTTGATGGTGCCAGCCAGGAAGTCGACCTCCACCAGCGCAGTGACGACGGCGGTGAAATCCACCGTGACCCGCTCCGCCCGCGCCTGCTGTCCAGCCAGCGCGCAACCCAGTGCCGCCAAAGCCGCCATCCGCTTCATGTAATGCGCCATCCGCTACTCCTTTCGCAACATTGTCAATCCGGAAAGCAATTATAAGGACTACATTAAAAATGAAGCAAGTTTTAATGTGTAACGGTCTCGACACGATCATGACACAAAATTGGAAACGCATGCGGCCGAACGCCAGCCTCTGTTGCGGCGCAACATCAGATCGCGCTAATGGGTGACGCCCCCGGCCAGGCGCACATCGACATCGGCGGCCAGCGACGTGCGGATGGCGATGCGCAAGCCTTCCACCACGCAGTCCAGGCTCATGCTGGGCGCACCCGGATGGCGGGCCGCCTGCTGCGGTAAATAAGGGATGTGGATGAAACCGGCGCGCATGGTGGTGCCCCACTCGTCCGACTGGTGCAGCAGGCTGTAGAACACGTGGTTGCAAACGAAGGTGCCGGCCGAATGCGAGACCGAGGCCGGCAAGCCGCGCTCGCGCAGGGCAGCCACGATCGCCTTGACCGGCAGGGTGGAGAAATAGGCGGCCGGGCCGTTGACGTTGACCGGCTGGTCGATGGGCTGGCGCTGCTCGTTATCCGGGATGGGTGCGTCGTCGATGTTGATGGCGACCCGCTCCACCGACAGGTCGCTGCGTCCGCCGGCCTGGCCGACCGCGATCACCACGCTGGGCTGCAGTTCCTCGATGGCCTGGTGCAGCACCTGGCTGGATTTGCCGAACACGCAGGGCAGCTGGCGCGCATGCACGACGAAATCGCCTTCATGCCAGCCTTGCAGGGCGCTGACGGCTTCCCACGATGGGTTGATGGACTCCTGGTTGAATGGTTCGAACCCGGTTAACAAGATTATCTTTTTCATCTACGCATACTCCGCACGCCTGGCGCACAACCCTGCTACTTTACATCAGAAAGTACAGCAACAGGATATTGGCTCCCAGCAGCGGCAATGCGGTGGGGATCTGGGCCTTGATGACGGCGTGCTTGTCGGGCAGTTCCAGCAGCGCGGCCGGCACCATGTTGAAGTTGGCCGCCATGGGCGTCATCAGGGTGCCGCAATAGGCGCTGAACATGCCGATGGCCGCCATTACGGCCGGGTTGGCGTGGTAGACGCCGACCAGGATGGGAATGCCGACCCCGCCCGCCATCACCGGGAAGGCGGCGAAGCCATTGCCCATCACGATGGTGAACAGGGCCAGGCCCACGCAGTACACGGTGACCGCCGCAAGCCGGGTGTCCAGGCTGACATAGGCGGTGCTGATGTGGGCCACCGCCTTGCCGACCCCGGCCTCGGAAAACAGCAATCCCAGCACGGCCAGCATGTGCGGCAGCACCACGGCCCAGCCCATGCAGTCGACCAGGCGGCGCGCCTCGCGCATGGCCTGGGTGGGCGCGCTGCGCGTCAGCCAGCAGGCCAGGGCCACGGCCAGCAGCGAGCCGCAGCCCAGGCTGACCAGGGTCGCGTCCTTGGGATCGAACAGCTGGCGCCCGGCCACTTCCAGGCCCTTGAGCACAGTGGAGCCGAACACGGTGACCAGGGGGATGGCCAGGGCCGGTATCAGCAGCTTGTGGCCCAGGCGCGCGGCGCTGGACTGGCGCTGCTCCGCGCTCAGCCCCGGATGGCGGCCCATGGCGACGCCGCCGAAGCCGGCAATCAGGGCCATGGCCACCATCACGGCGCCGGCCGCCTCCGGCGCCAGGCGGTCGCCGGCCAGGTAGATCAGCGCGTACAGGCCCCAGAACAGGGCGCTGCCATAGCGCCGGGGATGGGCGGCGTCGCGCAGGGTCATGATGGCGATGGCGGCCAGCATCAGGCCCAGTACGACGTAGAAATGCTCGAGCCTGAGTATCATGGCGCCGCCTTGCCGTCCGCCTGTCCGGCGCGCGCCAGCTCGCGCTTGATGTGTTCGTCCAGCCGCCGCAAACGCCAGGCGTGCACCACGAAGGCCGTGACAGCGGTGGGGATGCCCCACAGCGCCATGTGCAGCGGGTTGACCTCTATGCCCTCGGCACGCAGGATGGTCTGCATCAGCACGATGGCGCCGAAAGCCACGAACACATCCTCGCCGAAGAACAGGCCGACGTTGTCGGTGGCGGCCGCCATGGCGCGTATGCGCAGGCGCAGGGCCGGCGTCAGATCCGGATGGCGGGCCTCGGCCGCGCCCTCGGCCATGGGCGCGACCAGCGGGCGCACCATGTTGGCGTGGCCGCCCAGGCTGGTCAAGCCGCAGGCGGCGGCCAGTTCGCGGATGGCCAGGTAGACGATCAGCAGCCGCCCGGCCGTGGCGGAGCGGATGCGCGAGATCACGGCCTGGGCGTGCTCCTTCAGGCCGAAACGCTCCAGCAGGCCGATGGCGGCCAGCGGCAGCAGCAAGATCATGGGCAGGTTGCGGGTCTTGACGAAGGCCGCGCCCAGCGAGGCCAGGATGTGCTCCACCGGCATGGCGGCGCACAGCCCGGTGACGGCGCAGGCGGCGATCACCACCAGCACCGGATGGGCGCGCAGGACGAAGCCGGCCACGATGACGGCCACGCCCAACAACGGCCACAGATTAACGGCGTCATGCATACCACTCTCCTCCGATGTCCACCCCAGCGGTGTCTGTCCACACCAGCGGTGTCAGGTCTGCCATTGGTACATGAGTCCGCCATTTCTGGCAAGCTCATGTACTTTTGGCAGAGCTGACACCAGCGGTGCTTTTGACACCAGCGGTGCTTTTGGCAGACCTGACACCAGCGGTGGACACCAGCGGTGCGCTTCGCAAAGCGAGCTCATGTCCGAATGTGAGATCTGACCCCGAAGATTTTAGAACGAGACCTTGAAGGTGGCGCCCCAGGTGCGGGGTTCGTTCAGCATGCCGGTCAGGTTGTCGAAGTCGATCGCGCCGATCAGCACCCGCTTGTCGGTGATGTTGCGGCCGAAGCCGGCCACTTCATATTTGCCGTTGCCCCATTTGTAGCCCACCCGCAGGCCGCCTTCGGTGAGCGGCTTGGCCTTGTACTCGGGCGCCTCGTACAGGAAGAAGTTGTAGCTGCTGCGGTAGGCCCAGTCGGTGTAGGCGTAGAACTCGCCATCGCCGAGCTCGGTGCTGTACTTGAGGGTGAAGTTGAGCTGGGTCTTGGGCGCGCGCGGCAGCGGGTTGCCGTTGATGCTGGAGGTGCCCGCGAACGGACCGGCGGCATTGGTCGGGGTGCAGCCGCTGGCCTTGTTGTTGGTCACGTTGCCGCAATACTGCACGTACAGGCTGGGGTCCTTGATCTCGGTATCGTTGTAGCTGCCGCCGAAGGTGGTGCTGAAGCCGTTGCCCAGGTTGGCCTGCAGGTCCAGCTCCACGCCCTGGCCGGTGACCTTCTCGGCGTTGATCAGCTGGTTCATGTTGACGTTGCCGCTGCCGGCCGTCAGCTGCTTGTCCTTGATGCGGTACTGGAACACGCTGGCGCTCAGGCGGGCGCGCTTGCCGAACAGGTCCTGCTTGACGCCGGCCTCGTAGGACAGGGCTTTCTCGGCGCCGGCAAACGAGGGCTTGTCGGTCAGGCCGTTCAGGCGGCCCTGCATGGACGGCGCGCGGTAGCCGGTGGCGACGCGGGCGAACAGGTTGGTGTCCTTGTCCAGCTCATAGGTGCCGCTCAGGTCCCAGCTGACGTTGTGCGAAGTGTTGTCGATCTCGAACGGGCCGGACACCAGCGGCGGCTCGACCCGCGAGGCCGAGAATTCCTTCTTGTCGCTGGTGTAGCGCAGGCCGCCGCGCAGCTTGAACTGCTCGCTGACGCTGTAGTTGAGCGAGCCGAAGGCGGCCCAGGACTTGGCTTTCTGGTACTGCACGGCGTAGGCCGCATTCTGCGGATTGCCGGCGGCGAAGGTGTTGAAGCTGATCGAATCGATCTGGATGTTCTCGTCAAAGAAGAACAGGCCGCCTATCCATTGCAGCGGCCCCTTGTAGTTGGACTCGGCGCGGAACTCCTGGGTGAACTGCTTGTGGTTGGGCAGCAGGTCGGCGGTCTCGACCGCGAACGGGATGAAACCGGGGCCGTACGGCGGGGCGTACACGGCGCCATAGCCGCCATCCACGTCGGCGCGGCTGTAGAAGTCCAGCTTCTCGTAGCCGGTGATCGAGTGCAGGGTGATGTCGTCCAGGTTGTACTTGATGCGGATGTTGCCGCCCTTGGTGCGCAGGTGCTGGTAGTTGATGCCGTCGCTGGGGTAGGAGCCGTAGTCGAAGCCGTCCACCAGGTCGTTGGTGCCCTTCTTGATGATGTTGGCGCGGAACAGGGTGGCGCTGCCGTGGTAGTCGCGCCCGTGCAGATTGAACAGCACGCTCAGGTCCTTGTTGGGCTGCACCAGGGCCTGCAGGCGGTAGGCCTGGTCGCCATAGCCTTCGAAGTCCTGGGTGCCCTTGCCGGACGGGTTGGTGTTTTTTACGCGGTCGTCGCGGTGCTGGCTGGTGGCCGAGAAGCGCAGCGCCACCGTGTCGCTGACCGGCACGTTGTACACGCCTTCCACGTTCTTGGCCGAGTAATTGCCCACCCCCAGGGTCAGATAGCCTTCCTGCTTGAACACCGGCTTGGCCGAATCGAACTTGATCACGCCGGCCGGCGAGTTGCGGCCGAACAGGGTGCCCTGCGGGCCGCGCAGCACTTCCACCTGGTCCACGTCGAACACGGGGAAGCCCTTCAGCATGGCGTTTTCCTGGACGATGTCGTCCATCACCAGGCCCACCGGCTGCGAGGCGTTCAGGTCGAAGTCCGTGTTGCCCAGGCCGCGGATGTAGAAGCGCGGGAAGGTGCGGCCATAGTCCGATTCCACGTTGACCGACGGCGAGCGGCCGGACAGGAAGCGGATGTCGGCCGCGCCCGAGGTCAGCACGTCCAGCTTGTCGCCCTTCATGGTGGCGATGGACATGGGCACGTCCTTGATGTTCTCGGCGCGGCGCTGGGCCGTCACGATCACGGTTTCCAGCTGGCCAGCGGCGGCCGGAGTGGATTGCGGATCGGCCGCATCGGCCGACGGCTCCGGGGCGGCGGCGGGATCGGCCAGCGCCTGCAGCGGATAAGCGGCGGCCACGGCCAGCGCGATCAGTGTACGGACTGCAAATTTGCTTGGTTGCTTCATCTTCCTGGCTCCCTCAATGATGTGTAAAGACTATATTTCTTATAACGATATGCAAATAACAACGATGCTAACCCAGTTTTTACACCCAGGATTCATATTTAAATCATATAAATAGCCAAGAAAAAACGTATTTGCTGCGAATAACAGCAGTGGGGCATAGTTATGGACCGGCGGAGTACGCTCTGGGAAGCGCCGCCACAAGCGGCGCACTATGAGGCGGCCACATCGACCCTGTGGCCGCCGGTCCCTTGCCCGGTATGGCGGCCTTCTTTGCTGGGAAGACAATGTTGCGGCGCTGCGACATCGGCTGCGGGCATGGAATATGCTGGCAAATTGGATGTATACCCCAATAAAAATATACAATACCGATCTTCCCAGGAGCTTATACATGAAACTTTCACAACTTGGTTTGACCCTTGCAGCCATGTCCATCGCTGCCAGCGCGTCCGCGGCTGACCCTAAGCTGGGCATCGTGTATGACGCGGGCGGCAAGTTCGACAAATCGTTCAACCAATCGGCTTTCGAAGGCGCCTCGCGCTTCAAGAAAGAAACCGGCATCGACTTCAAGGAAGTGCAAGCCTCCAGCGACACCCAGGCCGAGCAGGTGCTGCGCGGCCTGGCGCGCAAGAACCTGGACCTGATCGCCTCCATCGGCTTCGCCCAGCAGGCCGCCGTGCAGAAGGTCGCCAAGGAATTCCCCAAGGTCCGCTTCGTGCTGATCGACGGCGTGGCGCCGGGCGCCAATATCAACTCCATCACCTTCAAGGAAGAAGAAGGCTCCTACCTGGTCGGCGTGGCCGCCGCCATGGCCTCCAAGTCCAAGAAGATAGGCTTCATCGGCGGCGTCGACATCCCGCTGATCCGCACCTTCGCCTGCGGCTACTCGCAGGGCGCCAAGGCCGTCAATCCCAAGATCGAAGTGAGCGCCAACATGGTGGGCACCAGCGCCCAGGCCTGGAACGATCCGGCCAAAGGCGGCGAGCTGGCCCGCTCGCAATTCGACCGCGGCGTGGACGTGGTGTTCGCGGTGGCCGGCGGGTCCGGCCTGGGCACCCTGCAGACCGCCAAGGAAAAGGGCAAACTGGCCATCGGCGTGGACTCCAACCAGAATTCGCTGTACCCGGGCTCCATCCTGACTTCCATGGTCAAGCGCGTGGACAACGCCGTGTATGACTCCTTCATGCAGATGAAGAACGGCACCTGGAAGGCCGGCGTGACCGCCAAGGGCCTGAAGGAAGGCGGCGTCGACTGGGCGCTGGACGAGAACAACCGCAAGCTGATCACCCCCGAGATCGAAAAGCGCGTGATCGGTGCGCGCAAGGACATCATCGATGGCAAGATCAAGGTGATCGACATCCGTTCCGGCGCCAACTGCCCCGTTTAATTCTTGTATGCCCCTTAACGCGCCGCCGGAGCCTCCTCCGCGCGGCGCGTTTTACTTAACCAAAAACGACCTATGCAGCCAGCAGTAGAATTTCGCGGCATCTCCAAGCATTTCGGAGCTGTGAAGGCGAACACGGACGTCAGCTTCTCCATTGCCAAGGGGTCCATCCATGGCCTGGTGGGCGAGAACGGCGCCGGCAAATCGACCCTGATGAGCATCCTGTACGGATACTACCGCGCCGATGGCGGCGAGATCCTGCTGGACGGCCAGGCGCGCCGCATCCACACCAGCCAGGAAGCCATCGCGCTGGGCATCGGCATGGTGCACCAGCACTTCATGCTGGTCGAGAACATGACGGTGCTGGACAATGTGATGCTGGGCAGTGAAGGCGGCTTCCAGCTCAAGCGCAAGCGCGCGCAAGTCGAAGCCGAGCTGCGCGAAATCTGCCAGCGCTACCGCCTGGAGGTCGATCCGCTGGCCACCATCCACGACCTGTCGGTGGGGGCCCAGCAGCGCGTCGAGATCCTCAAGCAGATCTACCGCAGCGCCAACATCCTGATCCTGGACGAGCCGACCGCCGTCCTGACCGCGCAGGAAACCGCATCGCTGTTCGACATCCTGCGCCTGTTCAAGGAACAGGGCAAGACCATCATCCTGATCACCCACAAGCTGCAGGAAATCCTGGACATCACCGACACCGTGACCGTGATGCGGGCCGGCCGCGTGGTGGGCGCCGTGGCCACCGCCGGCACCACCAAGGAAGACCTGGCCAACATGATGGTCGGGCGTCCGATCGAGAACAACCTGCCGCGCGCGCCCTACAAGCCGGGCGCGCCGGTGCTGGAAGTGGACGGCCTGCAGCTGCTGGACCAGCAGGGCGTCAAGCTGCTGGCCGACATCGGCTTCACGCTGCGCGCCGGCGAGATCGTCGCCATTGCCGGCGTGTCCGGCAACGGCCAGAGCGAACTGATGGAAATCCTGTCCGGCATGCGCCTGCCGACCTCCGGCAAGCTGGACTTCCTCGGCCAGGCCCTGCCTTTCGCGGGCCGCTCGGACGCCGACGGCCTGCCGCGCACCTTCCGCGAACTGGGCATAGGCCACGTGCCGGAAGACCGGCTGCGCGACGGCGTGATCAAGGCTTTCTCGGTCATGCACAACACCATCTTCGGCTATCAGGACAAGCTGAAAAACAAGTGGGGCCTGCTGGACTTCAAGGCCATTGCGGCGCGCTGCGCGGACCTGATGAAGAACTTCGACGTGCGTCCCAACAACCACGACCTGCGTATCGGCCTGCTCTCGGGCGGCAACCAGCAAAAGGTGGTGATCGCGCGCGAAGTGCTGGCCCAGCCCAAGCTGATGCTGGTCGGCCAGCCCACGCGCGGGGTCGACATCGGCACCATCGAGAGCATCCACACCCAGCTGCTCAAGCTGCGCGACCAGGGCGTGGCCATCCTGCTGGTGTCCGTGGAGCTGGAGGAAGTGCGCGCGCTGGCGGACCGCATCCTGGTCATGTGCGGCGGCCGCATCACCGGCGAACTGAAGATTGAAGAATTCGATACCACCCGCATCGGCTTGCTGATGGGCGGGATGCACAAATCATGAATAAAGACTTGCCACGCTGGGCCACGGCCTTTGTCCTGCCCATACTGAATTTGCTGTCGGCCCTGGCGGTGACGGCCCTGGTCGTCCACCTGCTGGGCGAAAGCCCGACCGAGTCGCTGGCCATCCTGGTCAACAGCGCCGTGGTCAATCCGGAAGGCCTGAGCTACACCCTGTTCTACGCCTCCACCTTCATCTTCACCGGGCTGGCGGTCTCGATCGCCATGCAGGCCGGCCTGTTCAACATCGGCGCCGAGGGCCAGATGTACTTCGCCGGCCTGGGCCTGACCCTGGCCATGCTGTGGCTGGACAGCTCGCTGCCGGCCTGGCTGCTGATCCCGGTGGGCATGCTGGGCGCGGCCCTGTTCGGCGCGCTGTGGGCCTTCGTGCCCGGCTACCTGCAGGCCAAGCGCGGCAGCCACGTGGTGGTCACCACCATCATGTTCAACTACATCGCCGCCTCCCTGATGAACACCGTGATCGTCAAGCTGGTGCCGCCCGGCGAGCAGAATCCGGCCAGCCGCGCCTTTGCCGCCGCCGCCGAGATGCCGCGCCTGAACCAGTGGTTGCCGTCGCTGGGCGAGACCCCGCTCAACGTCAGCTTCTTCCTGGCCATACTCGCGCTGGTGATTTACGGCGTGGTGGTGTCGCGTTCGGCCTGGGGCTACAAGCTGCGCGCTACCGGCTTGAACCAGCACGCCGCGCACTACGCCGGCATCCGCATCAGCAAGATGATCATCATCGTGATGCTGATCTCGGGCGCGCTGGCGGGCCTGGGTTCGGTCAATTCCATCATGGGCTCGACCCATTACCTGTCGCTGAACTTCGTGGGTGGAGCCGGCTTCATCGGCATCGCCATCGCGCTGATGGGGCGCCAGCATCCGGTCGGCATCTTCCTGTCGGCGGTGCTGTTCGGGGCCCTGACCCAGGGCGGCTTCGACCTGTCGCTGGAAAAGCAGAACATCCCGCCCGAGATGGTGATACTGGTGCAGGGACTGATCATCCTGTTCTGCGGCGCCATGGAATACCTGTACGCACCGGCCATCGCCAGGATGCTCAAGTTGAAGAAGTGAGGACGAGATGACTTTCGATGACCTGCATATCGGCAGTATCCTGGTATCGACCGTGCGCAATGCGCCGGTGCTGATTTTCGCCGGCATGGCCGGTTTGTTCGCGGAGCGCTCGGGCGTGATCGACATCGGCCTGGAGGGCAAGATCCTGGCCTCGGCCTTCGTCTCGGCGGCGGTGGCCTACACCACCCAGAATCCCTGGTACGGCGTGGCGGCCGGGGTGCTGGCGTCCATGCTGCTGGCCACCCTGCAGGCGTACATCGCCATCACCCAGAAGGGCAACCAGCTGGTGGGCGGGATCGCCATCAACATCGCCATGAGCGGCCTGACCTTCGTGCTGGCCCAGTACTTCTTCCAGCAGGGCGGCCGCACCCCGGACCTGGGCTCGGCGCGCCTGTTCGACGTGGTGCTGCCCGGTTCCGCTGCGCTGGAAAACGTGCCCTTCATCGGCTGGCTGTACGCGCACCTGATCGGCGGCCATTCGGTGCTGGTGTACCTGGCCTTCGGCCTGGTGCCGCTGGTGCACTGGGTGATCTACCACAGCCGCTTCGGCCTGCGCCTGCGCGCCTGCGGCGAGAACCCGCATGCGGCCGACGCTGCCGGCGTCAGCGTCGAACGCCAGCGCTATGCGGCCATGCTGATTGCCGGCTTCCTGTGCTCGTTCTCGGGCGCCTACCTGGCCATCGTGCAGAGCGGCTTCTTCCTGCGCGACATGTCGGCCGGCGCCGGCTACCTGGCGCTGACCGCCATGGTGTTCGGCAACTGGCGTCCGCTGCACACCTTCCTGGGCTGCTTGATGTTCGGCTTCTTCGGCGCGGTGCAGATCCAGATCGAAGGCGTGGAACTGCCCGTGGTGGGCCGCCTGCCGGGCTCGCTGATCCAGATGGTGCCCTATGTGCTGACCGTGATCGTGCTGGCCGGCCTGATGGCAAAATCGGTGGCGCCGAAAGCGCTAGGCACGCCCTTCGTCAAGTCGCGCTGAGCGCGCCCTGCCTCACGACAAAAACGGCGCTGGTTTCCAGCGCCGTTTTTTATTGCCCTTCCGTCCTCAAGTGCCCCCGCTAAAAGCTGCGCGCACTGAAATGCGTTAAGCTAGCTTCACCTACCGAGCACCTTTTCTCAGAAATAAGTTTCGCTTTCGACATTTCAAATGACAGAGAACAGCCCAAACGCAATTCACCTACCTGATCTGAAGCAGGCCATCGACGCCATCTTTCTTCATATGACGGAAGTTCTCAACATCGATCATGTCCCGCTGGATCAAGATTACTACTTGAACATACCCAGGCAGCTTTTATATGAAGCAGGAGACCACTGTCCTCCACTGGAAGTAGGCAGTCTCTTTGAGGATCTTGATTTTATAAACAAGGTGTCGAGGAACAAGGAAGACGCGGTATCACTCATGCTGGTGCACGTCGCTCCGTTATTGCGTTACCTGGCATATAAAGTAGGTCAATAGCATTTCTCGGCAGTGGTCATCCTGTGGGCTTTATTGCATCCGCTTCAGGCGGTCATCAGATGCGGCCACAACAACGCCCCCTGCACGGGCCTGGCCTCGGCAGGCACGGAGCGGATGCCATCGTTCAGCAAACATACTTCCGTGACGTCACCATTAAAATCCTGGGTGACAGCCCACACATGGGGCTGATCCAGCGCCCCGACCACGGTTTGCTGACCGGTCTTCAATTTTGCCAGTGATTGCTGGTCCACAGGCACGACAATCAGCCGCACGCTAGCCGAAGCAAGGTCTACAGCCGACTGGTACACCAGCACCAGTTGGGAGCCAAGCAGGCTGGTGTATATCATCGGCGTTTCCAGCTGATACAGCACTTCTACCGGCTGCATACCCGCAAACGGCGCAGGATCAAGCCGTATTCCATCTGCTATCCAGATCATTGCCGCCTCCTAATGAAATGCAGCACTGCGAACTATGCCATCAAATGGCCACCAGGTCTGATGTAAGGAAAATCGCCCCGGCGTATTTGCAATGACGCCGTGCTGCGCACTCAGCAAGCCCTCCGCAATGTAGCTACCGTTGGAAGGGAACAGACTCAACATGTGCAGGCAATCCGACTTGGCGCCAAAAACCGACAAGCCAAAACACATGCAAAGCATCAAACCTGATTTGCCACGCGCACGGCCCTGCTCCGCGAACGTCCGAAAATCATACTCCTGTGGCGGCGAATTGCGGCACGCACGAAATACCGTGCCGTGACATGGGAGAGCATAGGCAGGTGGGCAGTTCTTGGGCATCGTCAACGATATCGGTTTCATGCTCGCTCCTTATTTCCGGCGCCGCTCGGTTCAGGCCCAATCCGGCCGATGCGCGGCGCCGTAGCGGTATGCCAGGGCAGCCAGGCGGCGGTCCAGTGTCCATAGCTTGACGCCGGGCGTCATCAGCGCCGAGGTCAGCACCATCAGGTCCGACAGCCCGCAGCCCTGGCCATACAAGTGTTCGCTCTCGACGAAGGCGACCACTTCGCGCACGCTGGCGCGCTGGGCCTGGCGCAGCCGCCACAGGTCGCGCAGGATCTGGTGCCGCGACGGCGCCGCGCCGCAGGCGATCTCGCCCCAGATCAGCGGATGGGTCAGCACCAGGTCCAGCCGCAGCAGCGTGGCCAGGGTGTCGTTGCGGCGGCGGAAATGGCTGAACCACACCGAAGTGTCCACCAGCACCTGTTTCATGTGGCGGACTCGGCGTGGGAACGCGGTACGTCCTGCAACTCTGGCAGCATGCCGCCCAGCGCCGCCAACCGTTTGCCGGACTGCACCCTGACGAAGGTTTGTATGGCTACACGGAACAGGTCGGCCTTATCCATGGCGGCGTCCGCCACCTCCAGGGCCGTCTGGTACAGTTCGTCGTCTATGGTCACGGTGGTTCTCATCGTCGTCTCCAGGCAGTTGGGATGGTCCATTCTTGCCCGGCGGCGGCGTCCCGCCCATGATCTTGATCATGCCGACGGCGCTAACATCCCCGCTTTCAACATTCGGCAACAGCTCAGCCGTGGAGTGGATACAGCAACCAGGCCGTCATGGGGGACAACTGCGTGGTCCGGCGCGCCCCGCCTGCAGCCAGGCGCTGGGCGGCGTCGTGCCATGGCGTTCAAACAGCCATAGTCCGCCATGGCGCCTGAATACATAGGAATCCGTATAGCGCTCCGGCGTCGTGGGGTCGGCCCACTCCATCAGGAACGCCAGGCGATCCGGATCGGGCTGGCTCCAGCAAAACAGTACCGTATGCACATAGCGTTGGCCGGGTTCGCGCCGGGTGGCGGGCGGGAAGCGCAGTGTGCTCCTGGCGGCCGGTTCTATATTCCTGACCAGGGCGGCATCGTTGGCCGGCGCCGGCGCCGAGAACAGGCTCAGGGCGAATTCGGCAATGGAGTCCGATGCCGAGTTGATCGCCGCCACATGCTGGCGCTCCGCGTCCACCACGTAGATGCCGCGCTTGGTGGACAGGTATGGCTGCGTAATGAGGACACCATTGCGCTCGGAGGTGGACAGCGGATGGGCCGCTGGCGGCAGGCCGCAAGCGCTCAGGGACAAGGTGGTCATCAGCGCCAGGCAGATGCTGGCGATGGCGGTTGGTATGGTGGTTTTCATGGCGGGAGGCGGCGTGGCAAAACGCCAATCTACGCCAGCGGCGCGCGTGCATGAGATGGCGATTGCCAGGGCGCGCCGCAAGCGATCCAGGGTAGCGCGCCACGCTACCCTGCCCTCTATCACCGCGCGCTCAGTTCGGCCAGATCGCCTGCAGCAGCGCGGCCAGACGGTAGCCGCCCTTGATCAGCTGCTCCTTGGCGGCTGCCGAGCTCGGTACCGGGTAATCGTCCGGCACGGTCAACTTCCACACGCTGTAGGCTTCGCCGGTGCTGCGGCTGGTCTGCTTGGCCATCTGGCCCGGCACCACGCCCACGTGCGCGGCCTTGGCCGCCACCAGGGTGTCGTCCGCCCATTGGTAGGGCCAGGTGGCCGGATCGCCCGTGTTGGCGGCCACCACCGGATGGGTCGCGATCACCGCCTGCGCGAACTGCTCCGGGGTGCGCACGCCGATGCGGCGGAAGGCGTAGTTCACCACCGTGCTGTCCCAGTACGAGTGGAAGGGCTTGGTCAGTGCCTTGTTGGGCGTGGCCGGTGCGTTGTCGCCCCCTTCCTTGGCCGGCGCAGCCGGGATCAGGCGTTCGCTGTTGGCGGTGAGCTTGACGTCGTCCATCAGCAGGTTGTTGCCGCCCTGGGCGTTGAAAATCTGCAGGCCGTCGATGTCGCTGGGCTTCTTGGGCACCACGAAGCCGCCGTCGGCGCCCACGAAGGCAGCGCCCACGTGCAGCGGCTGCGCAATGTCGCCGGTCAGGTGGGTCACCAACAGCAGCGCCTGGCGCTGGGTGAAGTGGTGCGGATTGCTTTCTTCCGTGTCCTTGCCCTGCAGCACGGCGATGGCCTGCTTCAGGGTCTGCACGATGTCCACGTCGGCGGTACCGGCGTCATGGTCGTGATAGTGCTCGTTCTGGAACGGCACGTCGGTGTAGTGGTATTCGCTGTGTTTGGGATTGGCGGCGGTGTAGGCCGTCATTTCGG
Source organism: Duganella kummerowiae (assembly GCF_053572355.1). Classification (NCBI taxonomy): domain Bacteria; kingdom Pseudomonadati; phylum Pseudomonadota; class Betaproteobacteria; order Burkholderiales; family Oxalobacteraceae; genus Duganella; species Duganella kummerowiae. Next base: position 333,032 of record NZ_JBKFEH010000009.1, on the reverse strand, counting down.
CGGTCTGCGGGCCGCAATAGGTGCCCTTGACGCAGTCGGCCCAGGTCGAGACCTTTTCCAGGCTCTCGCCCGGCAGCAGCAGGGCCTGGACGTGCTTTTCGGCCGGCGTGCCCTTGAGTAGCTGGTCGGCGATGGCGCCCACGGCGCGGTGGCCGTCGAAGCCCCAGGCCTGGGCGTTGAAGGAGACGAAAGCGCCGCTGAGCGCCACGATGCATGCGAGTTTGTTCATTCCGGGCTGCCTTTGCTAGGTTTGGGATAGGCCTTGTTGATGTCCAGCGCCTGGGCGTATGGCGAGCTCCAGGTCTGTTCGTGCAGGGCGGCGATGCGTTGCGCCATTTTCTCGTTGCGCAGCACCACCTCCAGGTTGCGCGACAGGTCGAAGTAGCCGCCGCTCCAGTTGGAGGTGCCGACCCAGGCGATCTTGTTATCGATGACCATGGTCTTGCTGTGGATGACGCGCGCGAACGGGATGAAACCGGTGGACGCCACCGGCAAGGTCACGATGCGGATTTCCACGTTGGGCAGCAGGGCCAGGCTTTTCAGGTAGACCTGGGCCGGCTGTTCCAGGTTCCAGTTGGAGACCATCAGCTTGATCTTGACGCCGCGATTGGCGGCGGCGCGCACCGCGTTGTCGATCACGGCATAGTACGGACGGGTGCCGTTGGGGCCGTAGCTGAGCGGCGCGTAGTCCAGCAGCTGCACCCTCACCTCGTTTTTCGCTTCGGCCAACAGGGCCGGCAGCGCCGCTTCTGAATCGGCCACGCCGGCCGGGTTGTATTGCGCAGGGCTGGCGACCAGGAAGGCGGACTGGCTGTAGTCGGCGCCCGCCAGCGGCTTGCTGTTGAGCGCAGGCACCGGCTTGCCCGCCGTGTAAAGCCCTTGGGCGCGCCAGTCCTGCTCGAACACCGCCTGCACCTGGCCGACTATCTTCGCATCGGTGATGCGCAAGCCGGTTTCGTGGATGTGGGTGAACGAGCGCCAGTCGAAATTCTGGCTGCCGATGTAGGCCGTGGCGCGGTCCACCACCAGGTATTTGGCGTGCAGGATGCCGTTGCCGGTCAGCTTGTTGAAGTCGATGATGCGCAGTTCCAGGTGGGGAATCTGCTTGATGCGTTCGATGGTGGCCTGGTCCGACAGCCCCACGCCCTTCTGGTCCAGCAGGAAGCGTATCTTCACGCCGCGCTTGCCGGCCGCCTCCAGCCGTTCCAGCACCTTCTCGAACGGGCTGCCGGCCTGGCCGACGATGTAGAACTCGCCGATGGCGATCTCCGATTTGGCGCCGTCGAATAGCTGGCTGAACACGGTGACCGGGTCGCGCAGGTCGGGATTGGACAGCGTGGTCTCGACCGGCGCGGTCTGCACCAGCTCATAGCCGGGAATGGAAAACTCGGCGCGGGCGGCGCCGGCCGCCAGCAAGGCCGGCAGCAGGACGGAGTAACAGGTTCGACGCATGGAAGGCTCCCAAGGGTTATTGAAGGCGCGTGATACGGTTGGCCGGTTCGCTGGCGCCGGCCGGCTTGCCGTCTCGTTCACGCTTGACCAGGTAATCGGTCAGGGCATCTGCGTCGCGGATGCCGGTTTCGGCGCGGCTGCTGCCGGCCACGAACACGGAGAACGCTTCGCCGCCCTCCGCCAGAAAATTGTTGGCCACGATGCGGTAGGAAGTGGAGTCCACCAACGGCGCGCCGTGCAGGCGCACGCTGTCCGGCACCACTTTGGAACCCACCGGCCGCTTCGGGTCCCAGCTGTAGCTGAAGCCGTCCGATACCTGCAGCAGGCCGCGCGTGATATCGCGCCCGCCCAGCCATTGCTGCTCCAGCAGGGCGCGGATCTGGGCCCCGGTCAGATTCATCACCACCATGAAGTTCGCGAATGGCAGCACCTGCAGCACATGGCCCACGGTGACCCGGTTGCCGGAGCCGCTGTCCAGGTCCTGGCGCATGCCGCCGTTGCTCATGAAGGCGATCTGCGCGCCGTATGGGCGCGCCGCGTCCAGGTAGGCGTCGGCCACCATGTCGCCCAGCGCCGATTCGCCATCGTCGCGCCGCTCGCGCAGCACGGACGGCAGCGCGATGCGCGCCACCGGACGCGCCAGCGCGGCGCGGCTGCGGTCGCGCACTTTGTTCAGGTAATCGTCCAGGCGCGTGTCGGCCGGCCAGCGGCCAGGCAGCATCACTTCCTGGCGCGCGTCCACGCTCTGCAGGCTGTTGGTCGCCAGGTCGATGTTGAGCTTCAGGCGCGACATCACGTGCCCGCCCATGTCGGACTGGGTCACCAGGCGGCCGTCCACCTTGCACAGATAGCCCTTGTGCGAATGGCCGCTGACCACCAGGCGGATGGCCGGATCGAGCTTCTTCACCACGTCCACGATGGGGCCGTACAAATGGCTGCAATCCTGCTGGTCGAAGAAATCCGTGGTGCGTCCGCCCTGGTGGATCAGCACCACGAACACGCCCACGCCCTGCTGGCGCAGCGCCGGCAGCTGGCGGTTGATGGCCTGCGCCTCGTCGGTGAAATCGAGGCCGGCGATGCCGGAGGCCAGCGCCTTCTCGGCCGCCTCGCGCAGCACGGCGCCGATGAAGCCTATCTTGACGCCATGCGCTTCCTCGATCTTGTAGGCCGGCAGCAGGGTCTTGCCGGTCTTCAGGTCGACCACATTGGCCGCCAGGTAGGTGAATTTGGCGCCGTCGTAGCGCGGCTCGAACTGGCAGGCCTTTTCCGGACGCGGCGAGGCGCAGCCGCCGTACTGCTGGCGCAGCAACTCGACCCGGCCTGGATCGAATTCATGGTTGCCCAGCGAGCTGACACGCAGTCCCAGCAAGTCCATGGCGCCCAGGCTGGGCTCATCGGCCCACATGTTGGACATGGCGGGACTGCCGCCTATCAGGTCGCCGGCGCCCACCAGCAGCAGCTGCGGGTCTTCGCGGCGCCAGGCTTGCAGGGCCGCGCCCAGGGTATCGATGCCGCCCGCGACCACCGTGCGTTCCTGGCGGTCGGCCACGCTGGTGTAGGTAAACTTGCTCGCTTCGATATTGCCGTGGAAATCGTTCAGCGTCACCAGGTTGACGTCGACCGTGCCGGATGGTGCGCGGTGGGTGGCGCAGCCGGCCAGGGCCAGCAGCAGCGCCAGCGGCGCCAGCAAGCGCCCGGGGCGCGGGATGATCATGGATGCGGAACTCCGTGGGTCACGGCGCAGGAGACTAGGACGCGCACGCGTGAAAAGCCGTTAGCGTACACGAAAAAACGGGCCCGCAGGCCCGTTGTTTTGTTTCGGTTTGTGCGGCCCGCGGAGGGCGGCCCGCGCAGGGCGGCCCGCCACCTCGAGGCTTAGAAGTCGGCCGAGAAGGTCACCGAGCTGAAGCGCGGAGCGCCCAGGTAGTAGAACACGGTCTTCGCGCTCACGCCGTTGTAGGCCAGGGCGTTGGTCACGCTTTGCGAGGACGGGTTGCGGTACTGTTTGTCGGTCAGGTTGCTGATGTTCAGCGTGATCTTCGGACGTTTCAGCCAGCTGGTGTTGGGGAAGGTGTAGCCAGCGTCGAAGCCGTAGGTGGTGTAGCCCGGCACTTGCTCGTCGTTGGCCAGGGTGGCCCACTGCTTGCTGGTTGCCTTGGCTTTTACGCGGGCGTAGAACGGACCATCCGAGTACTCGACCACCAGGCCGGCCTTCTGTTTCGGGGTCAGCGGCATTTCCTTGCCGGCGGTCGGCAGGTAGTAGTAGTTCTTCACGCCGGCGGTGGTGGTCACGTTGGCCAGCAGGTTGTCCTTGATTTCGGACTTGCTGTAGCCGTAGGACACGTAGCCTGCCCAACCGTTGATCGGGGTGTTACCCACTTCGATCTCGAAGCCCTTGTTCTTCACTTTACCGACGTTGGTCAGCACGCTCAGGGCGGTGAACGGGTCGTAGGCGGTGGCCTGGCGATCCTTGAAGTCGATGTTGTACAGCGTGAAGGAGCTGACCAGGGCCTTGGTCTGGTGGCGCCAGCCGATGTCCAGGTTGTACGAGGTTTCAGCCTTGATATCGGCGGCCAGGGTAGCCACGCCGGCGCTGGTCACGCTGATGTTGGAACCGGTCGGGGCGAACGCGAAGTTGGCCGGGGCCTTGAAGTTCTTGGCCAGGCTGGCGAACAGCTGGTCATCGTTGGTCAGCTTGTAGCGCACGCCGAACTGCGGCAGGGTCTCGTGGTACGACTTCTTGAAGTTGTACGTGATCAGCGAGGACGACACGTCGGAAGCGTAGTTGGTGAAGTCACGCTTGGAGTAAGGCACGCGCACACCGACGTTCACGGTCAGCTTGTCGTCCAGGAAGGACATGGTGTCCTGGGCGAAGGCCTGGTAGGCGGTCGACACGGTCATCCAGTCGCGCGATTCGAACGGATGGCCGTCGGCGCGCAGCACCTGGCCGTTCTGCAGGTAGTCGTCGACCGGGGTGCCGTCGTTATTCACGCGCACCATCGGGCCGGTTTGCTCGTGACGGGCGCGCTCGTACCAGAAGCCAGCCAGCAGCTGATGGTTGTCCACGTTGTGGGTGACCGAGGCGGTGATGCCGGGACGGTTGGTCAGGGTGAAGCTGGAGTTAGCCATCAGCACGGTGTCCAGCGTGTCGCCGTCGCCGTTCAGGTCGATCTTGCCGGTCAGTTTGCCGGTCGACTTGTCGTAGGAAGTGCCGCTTTCGGCGATCAGGCGCTGCTGCACGCCACCGGTGCCGTAGCCGTACCAGAAGTAAGGCACGACCTTGATGTCGGTGTTTTCGCCGATGCGGAACTTGGCGATGGCCGAGGCGATGATGTTCTTGAACGGGTTCTTGGCCAGTTCGTAGTACTGCGGCGAGTTGGCCACGTCGACCTGGGCGGTGCCGGCCACCGGCGTCTTGTGGCCGCTGAACACGGTGCTGTAGTCGTAGTAATAGCCGTTCTTGTTCAGCTCAGCCAGGCTCATGCTGTAGAAGTTGTTGTTGACAGCTTCGTTGTACAGGAAGGTGGCGTGGATGTAGTTGAAGCGGTCCCAGTCGTAGTTGAAGCCGGCGTCGATGTGGTCGCGCTTGGCGCCGCCCGCGCCTTTCCATTTGTCGGCTTCGGCGTGCGAAGCGGAGAAGAACAGCTTGGCTTTCTTGGCGTCGCCGAACAGGCCGGTGTCGTAGCGCACGAAGGTTTTCTTGGCGCTCAGCTGGCCGATGGTCTGCATGAAGCGGACGCGGGCCTGGTCTTGCGGATTGCAGGTGGTGATGCCGAAGTTGCCGCCGGTGGCGCCCACTTGCGGCGAGTCCACGTCGGTCGAACCCTGAGTCACGAATTCGGAGCAGGTGTTTTCCTGGTCCACGTACTCTTGCGGGTACACCGAGTAGGAACCGGAGTCGTTCACGGGTACGCCATTGATGGTGGCGCCGATCTGGTCGGAGTTGAAGCCGCGCAGGGTCAGGCCGCCGCCGAACAGGCCGGTGGCGTCATAGTTGTAGCTGTTCACGGCGGGCAGCATTTCCAGCGCCTCGTAGGCGTTGCCGGTGGGGCGTTGCTTTTCCAGTTCTTCAGCGGTGATGGTGGAACGGGCCTTGGGCGCGTCCTCGGTGACCATCAGGCCCATGCCCAGCTTTTTGCCGGTGATGACCACTTCGGCCTTGCCGGTGTTGATGGTGGTGGTAGCGGGGGCGGTGGCGTCGGCTTGCGCGTAGGCGGCCGAAGCGCACACCAGCTGGCATGCCATCGCAACCAGGCTCAGGCGTAGCTTGGGGGTGTGTTGAACGGATTGCATTAAGGAAACTCCCTATCGTATAAAATTGTGTGTGGTGTAAGACGCCTGCCGGGATCTGGCTGACCACTGGGGCTTACATATCGCAAGATCCGTCCGGTGCGCGGACGGTCTCATGATGACAACTTAAAATTGTAACCAGATAATATTTCATGCTCGTGACACCGTATGACAGTGCCGTGACAACCATCTCTCCCTTTGCTGGCCCTCGCCGCCGCCTGCAGCGCCGTGTGGCCAATGCCGCCAAAGCTGTCACAGAATTGACATAATGGAAGCATCTAAACTTACTATGCCCCAGTGGAATAAGTGTGACAAATACGATTTAGCTTAGGGATTTATTCGCACAGGCTATAAATCGTGCAAATAGATATGATTACCGTCTAGCAAGGCCTACAACAAAAATCCAGGAGCAAGATTATAGGACAGGCCAGACCGGGTGAAATTATTTCATGCGGAAAATCCTAGGTGAGCGCTTCTATAACGGATTTTTTGTGGCTATGCAGCCACATCGTCAAATAATGTGTATTAGCGTCGCGTGATGATGGTGCAAATGACAAGCACCAATATGGGGCAGGAAATGATGGTGCGGCGCACACCGCAGTGTGCGCCAAATACAACGAATTGCTAGTTACTTGGCAATTTTTTGCGCCGCCGCAATATCGGCTTCAAATTTGGCAAACTTGCCGTTCAAGTCCTTCAGCAGGCGCTGCTTGTCGGCCTCGGCCAGGAATGAATAGCGGATGCTGTCGTAGGACAGTTTCTTCACTTCCGCGTAGCTGGGCTTGTAGCGCGCCGCGTACAGCACGTATTCGCCGGACAGGTTGTTGCGCGACACGCCGGCGTCGTCGGTCGAGATCACATACGGCACGCCATACTTGCGGTACAGGGTCACCGGGTGCGCCTCGTCCTTGATGCCGAGGATGAAATCGTTGCTGCTGAGGTTGATTTCGACGGGGATTTTCTTGTCGCGCATGGTCTTCAGGATGTCCAGCGCGCCGGTCTCGTGGGCAATGTCCATGCCGTGGCCGATGCGGGCCGCGCCGGCCACGTCCAGCGCTTCCTTGATGTGGAAGGTCAGGCCTTCCGGCGGCACCATGCCCAGCGACAGCTCGCCCGCGTGCAGGGCCAGCTTCACATCCGGGTATTTTGCCTTCAGGTACTTGAACATGCGCATGTGCAGCGAGTAGTCGCGCATGGACACATTGGTGCTTTCCTGGCCGACGATGTTCACGCCCACGATCTGCGGACTGGCGCTGGCCAGCTTGAGGCCGGACAGGATTTGCGAAAACACCTGGGATGGGCCCAGCAGGCGCAGCGCGTAGGGCTGGAAGCGCAGCGTGAAGTTGGCGTCATCGATGCCGGCGCTGGTGGTCTTCACATTGTCCAGGTAGGACTGTATCCACTTCAGCCAGGCGGCGTCATGCTCCAGCTTGTCGGCCCAGGCCGCGAAGTCGGCTTCCGTCAGCGTACCGGCGGCGGCTTTCTTGTCGAAATCCGTGTCCTGCGCGATGGGCGCGATGTGGAACATGGTTTCGATGTAGCTGAGGTTTTCCTGCAGCGCGCGCTGCTTCAGGCGCGCCAGGCCGTCGGCCGTGTTGGTAGAGGACACCGGGCCGAAATAGGCGAAGGTGTCGAAGAACTGCCGGTCCGGTGGCGACTGTATGCCGCTGTGGTTGTAGAAGTCCTTGTCCGACCAGCGCTGCAGCAGGTTGGCCAGCACCGTGTTGTTGTTCATGACTTCCTGGCCCGACAAACAGGTCTTGTCGGCCATGGCCTTGGCCCGTTCGGCGCTCACCACCTCGGCCTTGGTTTCAATCATGTAGGTGGTCTTGTTGACGCAGAAGTTTTCCTTGTCCACCCACTCCAGGTACTGCTCGGCGTACAGCGCGCCCGAGTAGTGATGGTGCAGGTCGCCGCCCTTGGGCATCATGGTGAAGAACATGGTCAGCTCGGCCAGCTTGGGCTGGCTGCCGGACAGCAGCGCGGCAAAGTGGCGGCGCGTGACTTCCTCATTGCTGGCTGCCTGGGCGCCCTGCGGCAGGGCGCAATACAGGGCGGCGGCTAGGGCGGCGGCTTTCAGGCGGGCGGAGTGTGTTTGCATGGGGTTCCCGGAAAAATGGACGTAGGATGGTGAGACTGTTTTTAAACCGCCTCGCGCACATGGACCCGGCGACCGCCCGAGTAGGTGGCCGCCACCGCGCGGTCATCACCCAGCAGGGCCAGCGCGAACAGCAGCTCTTCCAGGCTGCCGGCGTGGGCGGTACGGCGCTGCAGCAGCGGCGTGGCCTGCGGGTCGAGCACGATGAAATCGGCCTCGCAGCCGGGCGTGAACGCGCCTATCACGCCCTCCAGCCGCATGGCGCGCGCGGCGCCCAGGGTGGCCAGGTAAAACATGCGCAAGGCGGGCAGATAACTGCCCTTCAAGCGCGCTACTTTATAGGCTTCATTCATCGTTTGCAACATGGAGAACGAGGTGCCGCCGCCGGTATCGGTGGCCAGCGACAGCAGCATGCCGTGCCGGTCGGCCGCCTCGACGTCGAACAAGCCGCTGCCCAGGAACAGGTTGGAAGTCGGGCAGATGGCGGTGGCGGCGCCGCTTTCGGCCATGCGGGCGCGGTCGGCGTCGCTGAGCCAGATGCAGTGGCCGTACATGGCGCGCGGGCGCAGCAGGCCGCAGCGGTCGTACACGTCGATGTAGCTGGACGCTTGCGGGAACAGTTTCGCCACCCAGGCGCATTCGGCCTGGCTTTCCGAGACATGGGTCTGGATGTAGGTATCCGGATAGGCGCGCGCCAGTTCGCCGGTCAGGCGCAGCTGTTCCTCGCTGGAGGTGGGGGCGAAGCGCGGCGTCAGCGCATACTGCTGGCGGCCGCGATTGTGCCAGCGGCGTATCAGGTCTTCGCTGTCGCGCGCGCCCGATTCCGCCGTGTCGCGCAAAAAGTCGGGCGCGTTACGGTCCATCAGCACCTTGCCCGCCACCATGCGCAGGCCGCGCCGCTCGCTGGCGGCCAGGAAGGCGTCGACCGACTGCGCGTGCACGGTGCAATACACCATGGCGGTGGTGGTGCCGCAGCGTAGCAGCTCGTCAAGGAAGAATTCGGCCACCGCGCCGGCATGGGCCTCATCGCCGAAGCGGCCTTCGGTGGGGAAGGTGTAGGTCTCCAGCCAAGGCAGCAGGTCCGGCGCCGGCGAGGCGATCATGTCGGTCTGCGGATAGTGCAAATGGGTGTCGATGAAGCCGGGCGTGATCAGGCTGCCGCTGTAGTCGTGCAGCTCGGCGCCGGGCGGCAAGGTGGGGTGCAGGGCGGCGTAGTCGCCCGCCTGCAGCACCTTGCCGTCCGCGACCACCAGCAGGCCATCCTCATGCCAGCCATGGGCGTGCTCGCTGAAGGCGGGATCGGCGTGGAAATGCAGCAAGCTGGCGCGGTAGGCCTGCACGGGCAAGTCGGACATGGGCTGCACCTCCGGCGGTAAGTGGAGGGCCGGCGCGCAGGCCGGCCCGGGTGGCTCAGGATTGCGCTGGCGCAGGGAAAGGCGCCATCATGACGCTGCCGCCTGCACCGCCATGACGGCGCGCAGGATTTCCTCGCTGGTGGCGGGCGCGTTCAGCGGCGGGCTGGCGCGGTGGCCGCCCACGCTGGAAACCGCATCGCGGATGGCGAAGAACACCGAGAACGGCAGCAGCAGCGGCGGCTCGCCCACCGCCTTGGAGCGGTGGATGCTGTCTTCCACGTTGCGGTTCTGGTACAGCCGCACGCGGAAGTCTTCAGGGCAGTCGGACACGCCCGGTATCTTGTAGGTGGACGGCGCATGCGTCATCAGCTTGCCGGCCGCGTTCCACCACAGCTGCTCCGTGGTCAGCCAGCCCATGCCCTGGATGAAAGCGCCTTCGACCTGGCCGATGTCGATGGCCGGATTGAGCGACTGGCCGGCGTCGTACAGGGCGTCGGTGCGCAGCAGCTTCCATTCGCCGGTCAGGGTGTCCACCACCACTTCCGAGACGGCGGCGCCATAGGCATAGTAGGAGAACGGGCGGCCGTTCATGGTCTTGGGGTCCCAGTGCAGGCCGGGCGTGGCGTAATAGCCGTCCGACCATAGCTGGACCCGCGCCAGGTAGGCCTTCTGCACCAGCTCGGGGAACGGCACGCTGTGGCCGTTGACGTGCACCGTGTTGGCCTGGAAGCGCACCTCCTGCTCCGCGCCGCCGTACTGACGCACGGCAAACGCCGCCAGCCGCGCCTTGATCTGCGCCGCCGCATCCTGGGCCGCCTTGCCGTTCAGGTCGGCGCCGGTGGAGGCAGCCGTGGCCGAGGTGTTGGCGACCTTGCTGGTGTCGGTGGCGGTCACGCGCACGTGTTCCGGGTCCAGGCCCAGTTCATGCGCCACCACTTGCAGCACCTTGGTGTTGATGCCCTGCCCCATCTCGGTGCCGCCATGGTTGACCAGCACCGAGCCGTCCACGTACACGTGCACCAGCGCGCCGGCCTGGTTCAGGTGCGTGACGTTGAAGGCGATGCCGAATTTCAGCGGCGTGAACGCCAGGCCTTTCTTGAGCACCGGACTGGCCGCGTTCCAGGCGTGGATGGCCTCGCGGCGGGCGCGGTACTCGCTGCTCTGCTCCAATTCGGCGGTCAGCTCGTGCAGCACATTGTCCACGATGCGCTGGCCGTAGGGCGTGACGTTGCGCTCATCCTTGCCATAGAAATTGAGCTTGCGGATGTCCAGCGCATCGCGGCCCAGGGCGCGGGCGATATCGTCGATCACGTATTCGATGGCGATGGCGCCCTGCGGCCCGCCGAAGCCACGGAAAGCGGTGTTGGACTGCGTATTGGTCTTGCCGCAGGCGGCGCGGATATCCACGTCCGACAAATAATAGGCGTTGTCGAAGTGGCAGACCGCGCGCGTGGCGACCGGGCCGGACAGGTCGGCCGAATAGCCGGCGCGCAGCGTCATGTCCACGCGCGCGGCCAGGATGCGGCCATCATCATCGTAGCCCACTTCATACTCGTAGTAGAAGCAGTGGCGCTTGCCGGTGACCAGCATGTCGTCGTCGCGGTCGGCGCGCAGCTTGACCGGCTTGCGCAGGCGCGCGGCGGCAATGGCGGCGGCGGCCGCCCACAGGGCCGACTGCGATTCCTTGCCGCCGAAACCGCCGCCCATGCGGCGGCACTCCACCTGTACGTGATGCGAATGCAGGCCCAGCGCGTGCGCCACCACGTGCTGCATTTCGCTCGGGTGCTGGGTCGAGCACTGCACCAGCATGCCCTGCCCTTCCCTGGGGATGGCGTAGGCGATCTGGCCCTCCAGGTAGAACTGTTCCTGGCCGCCGACGAACAGCTGGCCGCGCACGGTATGCGGCGCTTGCGCGAACGCGGCCTGGGCGTCGCCACGCTCCAGGCGCATGGGCGGCAGCACGTAGGAGGCGGCGGCCTTGGCCTCTTGCGGCGTGAAGATGGCGGGCAGCTCCTCGTAGCCGACCAGCGCCTTACGGGCGGCGCGGCGCGCGTTGTCGTGGGTATCGGCCACCACGATGAAGATGGGCTGGCCCACGTACTGCACCAGCCCTGGCGCGAGGATGGGATCGTCGTGGATGATGGGGCCGCAGTCGTTGTTGCCGGCGATATCGTCGGCCGTGTAGGCCGCCAGCACGCCGGGCGAGGCCAGCACCGGCGCCAGGTCCAGCGACGTGATGCGCGCATGGGCCTGGTCCGATAACCCCAGGGCCGCATGCAGGGTGCCGTGCAGCTCGGGGATGTCGTCCGTATAGTTGGCCTGGCCCAGCACGTGCAGCTCGGCCGATTCGTGCGGGCGGGAGACGCCGACGGCCTTCCAGCCGTCGGTGGTGGTGGCGGGATTCAGTTCCGGTGCGCCGGGGTGGTTCATGCTGCCTCCTTGCTGGCCTTGCAGGCAAAGGCGTTGACGGCGTCCGGCGCCAGCGGCGCGTCGGCGCGGGTCTCGAACCAGTAGCGGCGCAGCAGGTTTTGCGCGGCCGTCATGCGGTATCCGCTGGAGGCGCGCATGTCGGACAGCGGCGCATAATCCTGCGCCAGCGCCGCCGTCGCAGCGTTCAAACTCTCCTCGCTCCAGGGCTGGCCCTTGAGCACCGCCTCGGCATGCGACGCGCGCTTGGGCGTGGCGGCCATGCCGCCATAGGCGATGCGGGCTTCGGCGATGATGCCGCCGTCGAAGCGGAAGGCAAAGGCTGCGCACACGGCCGAGATATCCTGGTCAAAGCGCTTGGCCAGCTTGTAGGTGCGCAGCCGCACGCCGGGACGCGGCAGCGGCACGCGCACCGCCTGCACGAACTCGTCCGGCTGCAAGTCCTTTTTCTGGTAGCCGAGGTAGAACTCGTCCAGGGCCAGGATGCGCTGGCCCTGCGCACTGCGCAGCACCACCTGGCTGCCCAGCGCAATCATCCAGGGCATGGAATCACCGATGGGCGAACCGTTGGCCACGTTGCCGCCCAGGGTGCCCGCGTTACGGATGGGCAGCGAGGCGAAACGCTGGCGCAGCTCGCCCAATTCGCCGGGATAATGTGCGCACAGCGCGCCGTAGGCGTCGTCCAGCGAGACCCCGGCGCCGATCTCCAGGTAGCCGTCCACCTCGCGCACGCCCTGCAGCGCGGCCACGTGGCCCAGGTAGATGATGTCGCCCAGGTCGCGCATCTGCTTGGTGACCCACAGGCCGATGTCGGTGGAGCCGGCCAGCAGGGTGGCCCTGGGATGGGCGGCGCGCAGCTCCACCAGTTCCTCCAGGGTGCGCGGCGCGTGGAAGCTGCGGCCATGGGCGCTGTAGGTGACGCCCGCATCGCGCTGCAGGGCGCGCAACTGGTCCGCCAGCGCGGCGCGGTCGAATTCCACTGTCGGCAGCTCGGTCATGCGCAGCGCGGCGTCCATGATGGGCCGGTAGCCGGTGCAGCGGCACAGGTTGCCGGACAGGCAGTCGGTGATTTCCTCGCGTCCGGCCGGCTGGCCATCCCGGTCCAGGTACAGCCCCCACAGCGACATCACGAAGCCGGGCGTGCAAAAGCCGCACTGCGAACCGTGGCAATCCACCATGGCTTGCTGCACCGGATGCAGGGCCCCATCCGGCTGCTGCAGGCTCTCCACCGTGTACAGCGCCTTGCCGTCCAGGGTGGGCGTGAACTGGATGCAGGCGTTGACGGCCTTGGTCACCAGCTGGCCGTCGGCGTCCAGGCTGCCCAGCACCACGGTGCAGGCGCCGCAATCGCCCTCGGCGCAGCCTTCCTTGGTGCCGGTGCAGTGCAAGTCCTCGCGCAGGTATTGCAGCACGGTCTGGGTGGTGGCCACGCCGCTGACTTCATGCAACCGGCCGCCGTAGTAGAAGCGTATCGGATCAGCCATGCTCAGCCCGCCTTCCAGGGGTGGGTCTGGTGCCAGTGTTCGGCGATGTCGATGCGCCGCGTCAGCCAGACTTTATCGTGCGACTGCACATAGTCCAGGAAGCGCGCCAGGGCGGCGGCGCGGCCAGGACGGCCTATCAAACGGCAGTGCAGGCCGATGGACAGCATCTTGGGCTGGTTCAGCCCGTTCGGGTCGCCCTCGGCGTACAGCACGTCGAAGGCATCCTTTAGGTAATCGAAGAACTGGGTGCCGGAGTTGAAGCCCTGGGCGGCGGCAAAGCGCATGTCGTTGGTATCCATGGCGTAGGGCACGATCAGCTGCTGCGCCACGGCCGGCTTGCCATCCTCGCCCCGGTATTCCACCGGCATCCAGAACGGCAAGTCGTCGCCGTAGTAGTCGGCGTCGTAGCGGAAGCCGCCGTGCTCCACCACCAGGCGGTGCGTATTGGGCGAATCGCGGCCGGTGTACCAGCCCAGCGGGGCGCTGCCCGTCATGTCCTTGATGATCTCGACCGCTTCCTGCATGTGGGCGCGTTCGGTGGCTTCATCCACGTTCTGGTAGGAGATCCAGCGCAGGCCGTGGCAGGCGATTTCGTGGCCCAGCTCCTTGAAGGCCGCCACCGCTTCCGGATTGCGCTTGAGCGCCATCGACACGCCAAAGATGGTGAGCGGGATCTTGCGCGCCTCGAACATGCGCAGCAGCCGCCACAGGCCGGCGCGCGAGCCGTATTCATAGATCGATTCCATGCTCAGGTGGCGCGCCGGGAAGGCGGCCGCCCCTATCATCTCGGACAAGAAGGTCTCGGACGCGGGATCGCCGTGCAGCACGCTGTTTTCCGCGCCCTCCTCGTAATTGAGCACGAATTGCAGCGCCACGCGGGCGCCGCCCGGCCACTGCGCGTGGGGAGGCTTGGGGCCGTAGCCCAACAGGTCGCGCGGGTAGTTCTCGTAAGTAGTCATCGGCAGTCGCAAGAAAGCTATGGGGGATCAATGAAGCATATACGGTGAATAATATATTGCACTTCCGGCAGCGGTATATGATTTGCACGATAAACACTTTCACTTCCAGATATAGGACTCCCCATGGCCAAGCTTAGTACCCACGTGCTCGATATCACCGCTGGCAAGCCGGGCGCCGGCGTCAAGGTGGCGCTGTATGCCGTCACCGACAGCGGCAAGCAGTTGCTGAAGACCGATGTGACCAATGCGGACGGCCGCTGCGACACCCCGCTGCTGGAGGGCGAGAGCCTGAAACCGGGCAAGTACGAGCTGGTATTCGGCGCCGGCGACTACTTTGCCGCAAGGGGCGTGGACCTGCCCTCGCCGCGCTTCATCGACGAGGTGACCATCGCCTTCGGCATCGCTTCCGCCGGGCAGAACTACCATGTGCCGCTGGTGGTGTCGCCCTGGGCCTATTCCACCTATCGCGGCAGCTAAGAACCCGTTCAAAAAGATCATGGCGTCGTTGCCGCTCCTTGCCGTGCAGGCGCACTGTCTGCGTCGCGGCGCCTAGCCCTGCTCATTTTGAAAAAGATCATGGCGTCGTTGCCGCTCCTTGCCGTGCAGGCGCACTGTCTGCGTCGCCGCGCCTAGCCCTGCTCATTTTGAAAAAGACCATGGCGTCGTTGCCGCTCCTTGCCGTGCAGGCGCACTGTCTGCGTCGCCCCGGCCTTGGCCCGCGACTAGCCCTGCTCATTTTGAAACGGGTTCCAAGAAATAAAGTTATTACCTTGCGAAGCCGGCTTGGCGCCGGGCGCTGCTACAATCCCGGGCTCCGTTCCTTGCGATGCGCCCCATGAATCCCGCTTCCCTCCTCCAGCAAGCCGTGGCCCTGCACCAGCAGGGCCGCTACGCCGCCGCGCAGGACCTGTACCGCCAGGTGCTGGCCCGGGATCCACGCAACTTCGACGCCCTGCACCTGTCGGGCGTGGCGGCGCGCCAGCTGGGCCAGCCCGAAGCCGGCGGCGCCCTGATCGCGCAGGCGCTGGCGCTCGATCCCAACCAGCCTGCCGCCCATTGCAACCTTGGCGCTGCCCTGCAGGATGCCGGCCACACGGAAGCGGCGCTGGCCAGCTATGAACGCGCCCTCGCGCTCAAGCCGGACTATGCGCTGGCATGGAGCAACCGCGGCAACGCCCTGCGCAAGCTGGGGCGGCTGGAGGAGGCGCTGTCCAGCTACGAACAGGCGCTGCGGATCAAGCCCGATTATCCGGAAGCGTGGTGCAACCGTGCCCTGGCCCTGCTGGACCTGGGGCGTGCCCAGGAGGCGCTGCACAGCGCCGAGCAGTCGCTGGACCTGCGCCCGCACCACGCCGACGCCTGGTGCGCGCGCGCCAACGCGCTGCAGGAGATGGAGCGCTTCGACGATGCGCTGGAGTGCTACGACCACGCCATCGCCCTGCGGCCGGACTGGGCCCAGGCCCATTGCAGCCGGGGCACGGCGCTGCAGCGCATCAAGCGCCACCAGGAGGCGCTGGACAGCTACCAGCGCGCCATCGCCCTGCAGCCGCACTACCCGCTGGCGCACCAGTATCGCGGCAATGCCCTGCGCGCGCTCGGGCGCAACGGGGAAGCCATTGCCGCCTACACCGAGGCGCTGAAACAGGGCGGTGATGGGGAACAGATAGGCTACGCGCTGGCCGCGCTGGGCGTGGGCGACACCCCGGCCGCGCCGCCGTCCGGCTACGTGCAAACCCTGTTCGACCAATACGCCGGCCACTTCGACCGCCACCTGGTGGACGTGCTGGACTACCGCATGCCGGAGCGGCTGCACGCCCTGCTGCGGCGCCACCTCGGCGCGGCGCAGGGACTGGACATCGCCGACCTGGGCTGCGGCACCGGCCTGTGCGCACCGCTGCTGCGGCCGCTCGCCCGTACCCTGGACGGTGTCGACCTGTCGCACAATATGCTGGAGAAGGCGCGCGAACGCGCGCTGTACGATCACCTGGCGTGCGCCGACCTGAATGACTTCCTGGCGGGCCGCGACAACCACTACGACCTGCTGCTGGCCGCCGACGTGCTGGTCTACCTGGGAGACTTGTCGCCGGTGATTGCCCTGGCCTGGCTGGCGCTGCGCCCGGGCGCTTACTTCTGCTTCTCGGTGGAAGCGGGCCGGGGACGCGACTACCAGCTGCGGCCCTCGCACCGCTATGCCCACAGCCTGGGCTACCTGCAGAGGCTGGCCGCCAGCCACGGCTTCGAGATCGTCGAAGCCGAACAGCAGGCGGCCCGGCTGGACCAGGGCGAACCGGTGATGGCGCACGCCTTGCTGCTGCGCAGCCTCAAGCCGGCGCCATGATCATGGGCAGTTGCCGATCACGTAGTAGCCGGGCGCGGTCTGCGCCAGCGTGGTCGAGTAGAACAGGTTGTTCAAGCCCATGTTCTGGTTCGATCCCTTGGCCAGCGCATAGCCCATGCTGTTGACCGCGCGCCCCGCCGTCACGTGGGCATAGTTGGACGCCGTGGTGGCGCTGCAGGTGTAGGCCGATTGGGTATTGGCCGTCACCGGCGCCGAGGGCGCGCTCTCGTTGCCGTTGGCATAAGCCGTCACCGTGTAGGTGTAGCTGCTGCTGGCGGCCAGGCCCTGGTCGGTGTAGCCGGTGGCGGCAACCGGCGAGGCCGTCACGCGCGCCCCGTTGCGGTAGACGTTGTAGCCGCTGGCGCCGGGCACCGAGGTCCAGGCCAGGGTCACGCTGCTGGCGGTGGCGGCGCTGACCTGCACACCGGTGGGCGCGGTGATGGGCGGCGGGCTGCCGCTGGTGGTGGCGCTGACCGGGGCCGAGGCGGCGCTGGCGGCGCCGCTGGCGGTGAGCGCCTTGACCGTGTAGCTGTAGGTGGTGCCCGAGGCCAGGCCGCCATCGGTGTAGGCGTTACCCGTCACCGGTGCGCTGTTGGCCTTGGCGCCGCCACGGTACACGTCATAGCCGCTGGCACCCGACACGGCGGCCCAGGCCAGCGCCACCGCGTTGTTGGTCACGCCGGTCACCTGCAGGCCGGTGGGCGCGGGCAGCGACACATGGCCGCCGTTCACGCGGTCCACCATGCCCTTGATGGCGGCCATCTGGCGTCCGCTCTTCTTGGCGTAGTTGGCGTCGTCGTAGCCCCACCAGTCCCAGCAGCCGTTCGGATTGCCGCTGCTGCTGGGCGCCGTCTGCGGATACAGCACGATGATGTTGTTGGTGTCGGCCCAGCGGTTGTAGCCGGTGCGGCGGTAGTACTGGTCGCCGATCTTGGTGGTGTCCTGCTGGCAGCCGTGCAGCACCAGGTGCACGCGGCACGACTGCCCGGCGCTGCAGCTAGCCGGCACATAGGCCCAGCCGCTGGAGGCCATGCCGTGGCTGGCCGGATCGCTGATGAACTCGGACTGGTCATACTCGATGAAGCTGCCGCCCAGGGCGCCGCTGTTACGCGGCTGCAGGCTGCCGTAGATCCACTTCAGCATCTCGCCCGCGAGGTCGAAATTGCAGTTGTTGATGTACGGGCTGCCCTTGGTGCTGCAGCTGTTGCCGTAATCGTCGGTCACCATGCCATGCTCGGAGGCGATGTTGTTCTTGTAGTAGATGTTGGCCGCGTTGACGTAGTGCTGGTAGTAGGCCTTGGCCTCGTCCATCACCGGCTGCTTGACGGTGCTGTCTATCGATCCGGAATACAGGTAGACGCGCGAGGCGGCCAGGTTGCTGGTCGCATCGATCTGGCCTGCGGCGGCCCAGCTGTCCGTGGTGGAGATCAGGCTGGAAGTGGGCGGCTTGCTGTAGGCGCTGGCGGCCATGCAGACCGAGAGCGCATTGCCTATCGATCCCTGGGCGCAGTAGAACGGGCCGCCGGCGACGATGCCGGCGCCGGCCTTGAACGTGGACGAAAACGCCACGTGGACCTGGGCGGCCATGAAGCCGCCCGAGGATAGTCCGGACACGGAATTCTGTGCCGGGTCGGTGTTGTAGCTGGACAGGCGTGCGGGTGCGGCCTGGGCCTGCAGGCTTGTGGCCAGCAGGATTCCTGCGAACAGCGGCAGGATGGAGCGGGAGGTGCTGTGGTGCAGCGGGGTTTGGGCTTCGGTGTACATGCGGGTCTCCTGTGATCTATATGCGCAGCGTGTGCTACGCGGCCTGCCTCGAGACTCCGCTCTGACGGCGGCTGGCTGCCTCAAGGGGAAGTCCGATCATCTCAAACCCGGCAGCAAAGTGCCATGAGCGCACCCAAGAATGATGCAAAATCTTTCCCGGAAGCGCACTGGACAATAAACCGCTGCAGGCCTGATTGCACACGCTGGAAATTAGACGCCTCCGTTAGCCCTTCCGTTCTGATAGCTAGCGCACCTTAGTCCACATTTTCCTGCCCGCCGTCCTCGCGCTCCATGCGATCGAGTTCGCGCTGCAGCTGATTGGCCGCGCGGCGGTTCACCAGGATCACGGCCAGCAGCACCACGGCGATCAGCAGGTTGGCGGCCAGCCCCCGCGCGAACGGCGCGCCCGGCGCCAGCTGGCTCTCCACGCCCCAGCGGAACAGTATCAGCCCCGGGACGTAGGGCGCCACATACCAGCGCCACGCGCTGCGCAGGGCGTCGCGCTGGCGCCGCAATTGGGCGCGATGGAACTCGCGGCTGGCGACGGCGCCGCTGTCGGCCGGCAGCGCGCGCCGGGACGCCCGCCGGCGCAGCTGGAACAGCACCAGCAGGGTGGCCGCCATCACCAGCGCGCTGCCGATGCGCACCAGCGGCGCCGGAAAAGCCCAGATGTAAAAACCGAAGCAGGCCAGCACCGCCACCCCGGCCAGGTATTCGGCCAGGTTGCGCAGGCCCACGCGGCGCTGCATGGCGGCGGCGCGCCGGCGCAGCGCGGCCGTATCGAAGTGGGGGGCGGCGGCCGGCTGCGATTGCCACAGCTGTTTCAAATCCTCGTCGTTCATGGACGGCTCCTCAGTTGTTGCGCCAGTGCGGCCTTGATGCGGTGCACCTTGGTGGCGACATTGCGGGCCGACAGTCCCGTGATCTCGCCGATGGCGGCGGCCTCCATGTCTTCCAGGTAGAGCAGCATCACGGCGCGGTCCAGGGGCGCCAGGCGGTGGACCAGCGCCAGCAGGCGTTCCAGGTCCAGGCGGCGTTCGGTGATGGCCATGTCGGCCTGCTCGTCGGCCACCCGCCCGGCCTGGCCGTCGAGGTCCAGGTCAAGCCGCTCCACCGTGCGCAGGCTGCGCTGCACATGGCTGGCGCACACATTGTGGGCCACGCGGTAGGCCCAGGTACGCAGTGAGCACTGGCCGCGGAAGGTGGCCAGGCTCTGCCACAGGGCGACGTGGACATCCTGCAGCAGTTCCTGGCGGCGCGCCGGTGCGCGCTCGTAGCCGTGCACGAAGCGCGCCAGTTCCGCGCCGTGGCGGCTGGCCACCTCGCGGTAGGCGCGCTCCTGGTCCTGGTCAGGCGGGGCGGGTGGTCTTGGTGTCATGGCGGGGGCGTATCCTGCCGGTGCAGGCGCTGTGTCGATACCCGGGTAGTCGGGCCGCGGCCGGATTTCTTACAGCTTCCCGCCATTATTTTGCGGCGCCATACTCCATCATCAGGCGCGCCAGCAGGTAGAGGCGCGGCACGATGCTGTCCAGCTCGGCGTACTCCTCCGGCGTGTGGATGCCGCCGCCCACGATGCCCAGGCCGTCCAGGGTGGGCACGCCCGCCGCCGCGATCAGGCTGGCGTCGGCCGCGCCGCCCGTGCCTTCCAGCGTCAGCTTGCGGCCCAGTTCGCCGTAGATGGCTTGCGCGCGGGCCGCCATGGCGTCGGTGGCGGCGTTTTGCGGCATGGGCGGGAAGCCGCGCCGCAGCTGTGCAGACACTTGCGTGCCGGGGATAAGCTGCTGGGCGCTGATGCGTTTCAGGTCGCGCTCGACGCGGTCGAATTCTTCCGGCACCGCCACCCGCACGTCGGCCTGGGCCATGGCAGAGTCCGGGATGACGTTGGTACGTTCACCGGCCTTGATGACGGTGAAGTTGACCGTGGTCTGTTTGGCCGGGTCGCCCAGCCTGGACAGCTGCAGGACCTGGTGCGCGGCTTCCATGGCGGCGTTGCGGCCACTGTCCGGGGCCACGCCGGCGTGCGCGGCCTTGCCCTGCACTTCCAGCTCGATCTCGCCGCTGCCCTTGCGCCAGATCACCAGACCGTCGGCGGCGCGCCCCGGTTCGAGATTGAACGCGACATCGTGCTGCTGCGCCAGGCGCTCGATCAGGCCGCGCGTGCCGGCCGAACCGGTTTCCTCGTTGGTGTTGATGAGCAGGCTGATCTGGCCATAATCCTCGTACTTGAGCTGGCGCAGCAGGCGCACGGCCTGCAGGGCCAGCACCACCCCGCCCTTGTCGTCCATGATGCCGGGCCCGTAGGCGCGCCTGCCCTGCACCCGGTAGGGACGAGTCTTGGCGCTGCCGTCGGCGAATACGGTATCCGTGTGGGCCACCAGCAGCACCCGGCCCTTGCCGGCGCCGCGCCAGGTGGCCAGCAGGTTGCTGCCCTTGGCCGGTGCGGCGGAATGGGTCTCGATGCGGGCCCCCAGCGCTTCCAGCTCCGCGCGCACGATGGCGCCCACCGCGTCCAGGCCGGCTTGGTTGTAGCTGCCGGAATCGATGTTGACCAGGCGCTCCAGCAGCTGTTCGGTGCCGGCGCGCAGCTGCGTGGCCTGGTCCAGCACGGACTGGCGCGGCGCGGCCTGCGCCGTGCAGCAGCACATCAGGGCGGCCGCCAAAACTATGTTTTTACGCATCAATTCCCCTCTCAGACGGTGGGCAACCATGATATCCCGCCCCAAGGCTCAGCTGCATGCTTACTTGCATGGAAACTTCGCTTGCCTTAGAATCAGGCTACCTTTCACTCTGCGACGCCGTGCCTGGCCGAACAGCTCCCATGCAAGATTCTTTACGGTGACCCTTGGATACCGTGCCCTTATGGGTGCAATGTCTTGCACTCGCCCTCCTGATACTGTGCTCGGCCTTCTTCGCCATGGCCGAAACCGCCTTGATGGCGGCCAACCGCTATCGTTTGCGCCACCAGGCCAAGCGCGGCAGCCGCGCCGCCCTCACCACGCTGTGGCTGCTGGACCGCACCGACAAGCTGCTGTCCCTGGTGCTGATCGCCAATACCCTGCTCAACGCCACCGCCACCGCCCTGGTCACTTCGCTGGCCATCCAGGCCTTCGGCCATGACGACGATGTGATCAGCGTGTCCACCGCCGTGGTGGCCTTCCTGCTGATCGTGTTTGCCGAGATTTCGCCCAAGGTGGTGGGCGCCACCTATCCGGACAAGATCGCGCTGGGCAGCAGCCTGCTGCTGCGTCCGCTCATGACCGTGGCCAAGCCCCTGATCTGGTTCGTCAACCTGTTTGTCTCGCTGCTGCTCAGACTGCTGCGCATCAAGGCCGGCAGCCACGCCCACGAAACGGCCCGCCTCTCGCCCGAGGAGCTGCGCACCCTGGTGCTGGAAGGCGGCACTTTCATCCCGCAAAAGCACAAGAGCATCCTGCTCAACTTGTTCGACCTGGAAACCATCTCGGTCGAGGACATCATGACGCCGCGCGCCCAGATCGAGGCCCTCAACCTGGAATTGCCGGTCGAGGAAATCAAGCGCGAGCTGACCACCTGCTACCACAACAAGCTGCCCGTGTATGAAGGCGAGATCAACCGCATCATCGGCATCCTGCACGTGCGCAAGACCCTGGCCCTGCTGGACCAGGAACAGGAGCTGAGCGCCAGCCATTTCCGCGAACTGCTGAGCGAGCCGTATTTCATCCCGCAGGACACGGGTGTGTTCACCCAGTTGCAATATTTCCAGGAAAACCGCGAACGCCTGGGCATCATCGTCGACGAGTACGGCGAGGTGCAGGGCCTGGTCACCCTGGACGACATCATCGAGGAAATGATAGGCGAGTTCACTACCTCCACCCCGGGCGCGGCGCGGGCCGACAGCTTTGGCTGGAGCGCCCAGGGCGACTGCCTGCTGGAGGGCGCCACGCCCTTGCGGGACATCAACAAGCGTCTGGGATTACATTTCCCGCTGGACGGTCCGAAAACCCTGAACGGCATGATGCTGGAGTTACTGCAAGAGATACCGGAATACCCCATCAGCATCAAGGTCGGCTCCGTGGTGATCGAGGTGGTGCAGGTGCAGAACCAGTCCATCAAGATCGTCAAGCTGATACGCCCCGGCGGCAGATAGGCTCTTCCCACGGCGGCAGTCCTCCTGCGCCAGGATACGGACATCGTCATGGTGGGCGAGATCCGCGACCTGGAAACGGCCGACATCGCCGTCAAGGCGGCCCATACCGGGTACATGGTGTTACCCCCTGCACACCAACGACGCGCCCTCGGCCTTGACGCGGCTCATGAACGTGGGCGTGGCGCCGTTTAACATCGCTACATCGATGCTGCTGATCACGGCCCAGCGCCTGGCGCGGCGGCCGTGCGCCTGCAAGCAGCAGGCCCAGGCCGCGCGCGCAGGCGTCCAGACCCTGCGCCAGGCCGGGCTGGTGAAAGTCATGGCCGGGCTGACCAGCCCGGAGGAAGTGCTGGGCTGTACCAACGAACAGGACGCGACATGGCCAACAACGCCGGCAACCAGGTCAGGGAATCCATCTTCGCCTGGGAAGGCAGGGACAAGAGCGGCAAGACGGTGCGCGGCGAGCTGCGTGCCGGCGGCGTGGCGGTGGTCAACGTCACCCTGCGGCGGCAGGGCATCGTGGTCACCCGGGTGCGCAGGACAGCCTACCGCAGCGGCAAGCGCATCAGCGACAAGCACATCACCCTGTTCACGCGCCAGCTGGCCACCATGATGAAGGCCGGGGTGCCACTGCTGCAGGCCTTCGACATCATCGGCAAGGGCCACGACTCCCCCTCCATGTCCCGCCTGGTGATGGACTTGCGTAGCGACATAGAAACGGGCACCAGCCTGAACCAGGCCTTCCGCAAGTTCCCGCTGTACTTCGATCCCCTGTTCTGCCACCTGGTGGCGGCCGGAGAACAGGCCGGCATCCTCGAGGAGATACTGGCCAGGCTGGCCGTGTACCAGGAAAAGACGCAGGCCATGAAAGCCAGGATACGCTCGGCCCTGGCCTATCCGGTAGCCATCCTGGCGGTGGCCTTCGTAGTGACGGCCGTGATCATGATCTGGGTGGTGCCCGCCTTCAAGGAAGTGTTCAAGAGCTTTGGCGCCAGCCTGCCGGCGCCCACGCTGGCGGTGATGGCAGTGTCGGAATTCGTGGTCGAATATGGCTGTATCATCGTGGGCGCCCTGGCGGCCGGCGTGGCGCTGTTCCTGCGCGCGTGGCGGTGCTACCCGCCGCTGCAGCGCGCCATGGACGTGATCGTGCTGCGCCTGCCGGTGCTGGGCGAGGTGGTGCGCAAGGCCACCATCGCGCGCTGGACCAGGACGCTGTCCACCATGTTCGCGGCCGGGGTGCCGCTGGTGGAATCGCTGGACTCGGTGGGCGGGGCGTCTGGCAACGCCGTCTACCAGGACGCCACGCGCCGCATCCAGACCGAGGTCAGCACCGGCACCAGCCTGACGGTGGCCATGCAGAACGCCGAAGTCTTTCCCAACATGGTGACGCAGATGGCGGCCATCGGCGAGGAATCGGGCGCCCTGGACGCCATGCTGGGCAAGGTGGCCGACTTCTACGAACAGGAAGTGGACGAGGCCGTGTCCTCGCTGTCCAGTCTGATGGAACCGATGATCATGGTGATCCTGGGCGTACTGATCGGCGGCCTGGTGATCGCCATGTACCTGCCCATCTTCAAGCTCGGCTCGGTGGTGTAGCCAAAACCCGGCTCAGCCGGCCGCCTCGGCGCGGCCCAGCCAGGCGGCCAGGCGGCGGCGCCAGCCGGGGCGGCGGCGCGGGCGGTAGGCCAGTTCGGCCGGCAGCTTGAGCACCACTTCCGTGCCCCGCCCCGGCTGGCTCCGCAGGTCCAGGCTGGCGCCGATTGCCGCCGCCCGCTCGCGCATGCCTTTCAGGCCCCAGTGGCCGGGCCGGCCTACCTGGCGCAGCTCGCCGCTCATGCCGCGGCCGTCGTCGCGCACGTACAGCACGAAATGGTCGCAGCCATACACCAGCTCCAGCTCCACGCTGTCCGCTCCCGCGTGCTGGAAGGCGTTGAACAGGGCTTCGCGGCCGATGTGGTACAGCTCCTCGCCCTGGGCGCTGTCCAGCGGCGACAGGTCGCCGTCCACCGCCATGTGGAAGGGGGTGTGGAAGGTCTCCTGCAGCGCCTGGCCCACCTCGGCCAGGGCCTGGCTCAGGTTGTCGCCGTAGGCGCTGGCGCGCAATGCCATGATCTGCTTGCGGCCCTCCACCATGACGCCGTCGGCCTGGTCCAGGATGGTTTCCATGGTGGCGCGCGCCTCGCCATCGACCGGCAGGCGCCGGCTCACGCTCTGGAAGCGCAGTATCAGGCCCTGCATGCTTTGCAGCAGGGTGTCATGCAGGGTGCGGGCGATGCGCTCGCGTTCGGCCAGGCGTACCTGCAGGCGCTCGCCGTAGCGGCGCGTCACCTGCTCCATGCGCAGCCGGTACAGCGCGTACAGCAGGCCGCCGCCGGCCATCACGCACAGCAGCAGGAACAGCGGCGTCTGCACGAAGGTCGGCTGCAGCACCACGTCCATGCTGGCGGCGCCGGCGCTGGACACGCCATCCTCGTTGATGGCGCTGACGTGAAAGCGGTACCTGCCCGGCCGCAGCTGGGTGTAGTAGGCGGCGCGCCGGGTGCCGGCCTCCTGCCAGTCCTGGTCCACGCCGTCCAGCCGGTAGCGGAAGCGCACCCGCTCCGGCATCACGTAGCTGAGCGCCGTGTAGTCGATGCGCAGGTTGCCGCCGCCGGGCGGCAGGGTCAGGCTGGGGGCGGCCGGCAGATAGGGCTGGCCGGCCGTCTCCAATCCGCGTATCAGCACCGGCGGCGGGAGCGTGTTGCGCACCAGGCGCGCCGGGTCCAGCGACACGATGCCGGCCGTGGTCACGAACCACAGCCGGCCGTGGGCCTCGGCCGCGCTGTTGCGGGCCACCGTGGTCATGGCGGCGCCGGTGTAGCCGTCCAGCGCATCGAAACGCTCGTGGCGCAGCGGCGCCGCCTTGCCGTCCTGCGCTCCGTCCTGGACGGCTGCCCAGTCGGCGGCCGCCACGTGCAGCACGCCGTGCGCGCCATTGAGCCAGCGGTCGCCGTTGGCCGTCACCACCTGGCCGCTGATGGAGGCCAGCGCATCGTCGCCATCCGCCGCCAGGCGCCGGAAGCGGCCCTGGCGCAGCACCGCCAGGCCGCGGTCGCCGCCCAGGACCACGCCGTGTTCGGTGTCCAGCAGGGTGATGGCGCCCACCGCGTCGGCGCCGCGCGGCGTGACGTCGCGCGCCACGCCCTGGTGGTAGCGCAGCACGCGGCCGTCGCGCAGGCCCAGCCACAGGGCGCCGTCGGCCGCCATGGCCAGGTAGCGCCCGCCCCGGGGCAAGCCCAGTTCAGTGTCGGCGCGCCAGCTGCCGTCCGCGTAGCGGTACACGCCGCGGAAGGCCAGCGCGATCCAGATATTGCCGGCGTCGCCGCACAGGGCGACCACGTGCTGCGGCGCCTGCCCGCCCAGCGGCGCGGGCGGCAGCGCCACCGACACACTGCGCGCGCCGCCGCCACGGCGCTCCACCCGAAAGCCGTCCGCCGCCAGCCAGCTGCCGTCCGTTGCCTGCGACAGGCGCAGGTTGCCGCCGCGTCCGCCTGCCGCCGGGCCGGGAAGGCCATCGCGGTCCAGCTGGAACACCAGGCCGCCGGGTTCGGTCGACACCCACAGCCGCCGTTCGGTATCCTTCGCGATATGGAAATAGCGCTCGCCGGCCGGCAGCCGGGCCGCGCGCAGGCGGTTGTGCCGGAATCGCTCCAGCCCGGCCTGGGTGGCCACCCAGACATTGCCCTCGGCATCCTCCAGCGCCACGTTGGTGGTCAGGCTGCTGAGCTGCCAGGCCTGGTCCAGCTTGTCGCGCGCCAGCTTGCCCAGCTCGAAGACCTGCACCCCGCGCAATTCCGCCGGCGTCAGGCGGCACAGCCCGGCAGGGCAGCCCAGGCCCCACAGGTTGCCGTCGCGGTCGAAGATGCCGTCGGTGCCGCCGGTGGGACGGCGGTAAGGGACCGGCGGCGGCCGCAGCCGGTCCTGGTAAGGTCCCTCGGCCTGGCGCCAGCGGCCCATGGCGCCGACCCATACCCGGCCGTCGCCGGCCTCGGCGATGTTGCTGGTCGGCCCAGGCGGGCCGCTGGCGACGAAGCGTCCGCTGGCCCGGTCCAGCCGGTACAGCTGGCTGCTGTTGCTGGCCCACAGCTGGCCATAGTGGTCGCGCGCCACGTGGTCGGCATGGCCACCGGGGAAGCCGGCCTCGGCGCCCACGGCCTGCCAGCGGCCCCGGGCGTAACGCCGCAGGCCAGTGGTGGTGGCCACCCACATGGCGCCATCCAGGTCGGCATCCATCATGAAGGTGGCGCCGATGGCGGGCTGGGTGGCGGCGGTGGCGATATGGCGCAGTGTGCCATCGCGCAGCACCGACATGCCGCCGCCCAGGTAGCCTATCCACAGCGCCCCGTCCGGCCCGGCCCAGACGTTGGAAATGGCGTCGCCCATCACCGGCACGCCCGGGCTGCCGGTGTATTTCTCGAAACGCACGCCGTCGAAGCGGTACAGGCCGGAAGCCGTGCCCAGCCACAGCCAGCCGTCGCGGGTCTGGGCCATGGTGGTGATTTCGCCGGGGGCGCCATCCTTGGCGGTCCAGATATCGTGGTGATAATCCTGCAGCGGCACACCGCTGTCCAGCGCCCGGCTGGCCGGCGCGGCGGCCAACGCCAGCAACAAGGGCCAAACCTGTTTCCATTTCTTGAAGCGGGGGGCAATCATGCCCCCACCTTGCCACAAGCTCAACTTCGCGCCTATTCCCCTTTGGAGGGGGGCGGAAAATGCTTTAAGATGGCCGCGTGACAGACTGACGCCCCGCGCCGGGCCCTCCTCCATGCCGCCAGACTCCCTGCTGCACGCCGCCCCCGCCGACCTGGCCATCAGCCTGCTGGCCGCCCTGTTCGGGCTGCTGATCGGCAGCTTCCTGAACGTGGTCATCCACCGCCTGCCCATCATGATGCAGCGCGAGTTCGACAACTACGTCGCCAGCGAAAGCGGCAAGCCGGAGCCGCACACGGAGCGCTACGACCTGGTCGTACCGCGCTCGGCCTGCCCCTGCTGCGGGCACCAGATCACGGCGCTGGAAAACATCCCCGTCGTCAGCTGGCTGGTCCTGCGCGGCAAGTGCAGCCAGTGCCGGGCCCGCATCTCGGCGCGCTATCCGGCCGTGGAGCTGCTGACGGCGGCGCTGTCCTTCCTGGTGGTGTGGCGGCTGGGATCGGGCTGGGCCGGGCTGTCCGGGCTGGTGTTCCTGTATTTGCTGGTGGCCATGACCTTCATCGACGCCGACACCCAGCTGCTGCCGGACGACCTTACCTACCCGCTGCTGTGGCTGGGGCTGATCATGAACCTGGACGGCACCTTCGTCGGCCTGCGCCAGGCCGTGATCGGCGCCGTGGCAGGCTACCTGTCGCTGTGGTCGGTCAACGCCCTGTACAAGCTGGTGCGGCGCCGGGACGGCATGGGCAACGGCGACTTCAAGCTGCTGGCCGCGCTGGGCGCCTGGATGGGCTGGACCATGCTGCCGGCCATCGTGCTGATGTCCTCGCTGGTGGGCGCCGTGGCCGGCATCGTGCTGATGCTGGTCAACCGCGGCGGGCTGGAATACAGGATTCCGTTCGGGCCCTACCTGGCGGCCGCCGGCCTGGCCTGCTTCCTGTACCGCGAACCGATCGCGGCCTTCACCGGCGTGCTGTATCCCATCCTGCCATGAGCGCGCCGTTTTCCATCGGCCTGACGGGCGGCATAGGCAGCGGCAAGAGCACGGTCTCGGCCCTGTTCGCGGCGCGCGGCGCCACCATCGTCGACACCGACCGCATCGCCCACGCCATGACGGCGCCGCACGGCCCGGCCATGGCGGCCATCGCCAGCGAGTTCGGCCAGGAATTCGTGGCAGCCGACGGTGCGCTGGACCGGGCCCGCATGCGCGCCCTGGTGTTTGCCGACCCGCAGGCCAAGGCGCGGCTGGAAGGCATATTGCATCCGGCCATACGGGCGGCGGCCGCGGCGGAGGGCATGGCGGCCGGCGGCAGCTACGTGATCTACGACGTGCCGCTGCTGGTCGAAGCAGGCAACTGGCGCGAGCGGGTGGACCGCATCCTGGTGGTGGACTGCCCCGAAGAGCTGCAGCTGAAGCGCGTGCTGGCCCGCAGCCAGCTGCCGGAAACCCAGGTGCGCGCCATCATGGCCAGCCAGGCCACCCGCGCCCAGCGCCTGGCGGCGGCCGACGACGTGGTCGTGAACGAGGCCGGGTTGGACGCCCTCCCCCCACAAATCGACCGCTTGCACGATATATATCTGGCATTTTCGCGGGGAAGGGGCACAATACCGTCGCAGCGTTTGTAATTTTGCTTGGCTTGCTTCAAAATCACGAATTATTTGCGGGTCCACCTTAGAGGATGTTATTTTGATTGTCTACGAATATCCTTTCAACGAGCGCATACGCACCTTGCTGCGGTTGGAGGATTTGTACGAGAAATTCAAGTTTTTCGTGCATCAAGAACATCCGATGCAGCACCATGTCGCCCTGTCCACCATTTTCGACATGCTGGAAGTGGCTGGCCGCGCCGACCTGAAATCGGACCTGCTGCAGGAGCTGGAGCGCCAGCGCCAGTCGCTGCTGGGCTACCGCATGAACCCCAACGTGCAGGCCGAGATGCTGGACGCCGTGCTGTCCGAGCTGGACGCCGTCAGCAGCGCCCTGGTGGCGGCGCAAGGCAAGACCGGCCAGAACGTGCGCGACAATGAATGGCTGATGAGCATACGCGGCCGCACCATCATCCCCGGCGGCGCCTGCGAATTCGACCTGCCCTCCTACTACGCCTGGCAGCAGCGCAGCGCCGAGCAGCGCTTTGCCGACATCGCCAACTGGTTCGCCCCGCTGGCGCCCCTGTTCGACGCCCTGGGCCTGGTGCTGCGCCTGCTGCGCGACTCCGGCGCCCCGGTCAAGATGATCGCCTCGTCCGGCAGCTACCAGCAGATGCTTCAGGGCAAGGTCTACCAGATGCTGCGCCTGACCCTGGATGAAACCATGGGCGCCATTCCCGAGATTTCGGCCAACAAATACATGCTATGGGTCCGCTTCACCACCCAGGGCGGTGATTTGAAACCCAAGCATCTGGAAGAAGATGTACCATTCGAGCTTACGCTTTGTAATTTCTAATGGTTTGCCATGGCTACTGTAGTTGACTGCCCGACCTGCTCCAAAAAAGTGGAGTGGAAGCCGGAAAATAAATACCGCCCGTTCTGTTCAGAGCGCTGCAAGAAAATCGACCTGGGCGCTTGGGCCGAGGAAAAATACACGATTCCCGCCGCCCCTCCCCGCGATCCCCAGGACGAGGAATAAGCTCGGGTCAGGGCCGACATTCGTACATGAGCTCGTGTACGGATGTTGGCTCTGGCCCCGGTTTTATTCGGGCGGCGGGCTGCGCCGAATTGCGCTACCATGAACTTTTCGTCCACAGGAGGGTAGCCATGCGCGTCGATATTTACCGCCGAGCGGAACACGAAGGCCAGTTTTCCTATCTCGCAGTGCCTGAAGGCAAGCGAATTCCCGAAGAAGCCACCAATACCGATTGGGAGCCGGAAGCCCAGCAGGTCGAGGTGGACGAAAGCCACGACCAGCTGCCCGGCTACCATATCGACCAGCCCCTGGCCCAGATCAGCGACAAGGGCTACGCCATCACCTCGCTGAAAGAACTGCACTAGGCCGGGCATAGGCGGCGCGCAGCGCCGCCGCCTGGTCCAGCACCTCGTCCACGGCAAAGCCGGCAATGCTGTCCGCACTGGTGGACAGCACGCGCGCCGCCAGCGCCGTGCGCGGCCCCCATTGCACCGCCTTGACGCCATTGTTCTGGTAGATGCCGATCACGGCCCGCCCATAGGCGGATGATATGTGCACCAGGGCCGTATCCGGGCTGATGGTCAGGTCGGCGCGCTGGCACAGCCGCAGCAGGCGTGGCAGGTTGCCGTCGCAGTTGACGACTTCCGCGCCGGCAGCGCTGGCATCGGCCACGGCGCGCGCCTGCGCTTCGGTGGCCTTGGTGCAGACCAGGCATAGCCGTGCCTCGGCCGCCTGCGCACGCAGCCCGCGTACCAGCGCCACCGCCTGGGCCTGCGGCACGTTGCGCTCCGGGTCGGCCGCGAACAGGTTCAATAGCACCACTTCCCGGCCCGGCGGCAGCTGGGCGTCGATCTCTGCGCAGCAGGCCGGCATGCCGATCTCGTAGGCCGGTTCGTCCTCGCACGGCAGCCCCATCTCGCGCAGCACGGCAGCGCAGGCCGTCACCTTGTGCTGCAAGGGTCCGGCGTTATAGGCGCGCAGGTCGATCACCTTGCCGGGGTTGGCCAGCCACAGCAGCAGCTTGTTCTTTTCCTTGCGCAGGCGCTGCCAGGTGACGATGTAGTCGTAACGCTCGCGCCGCATGGCCAGGCCGGCGCGCACGGTGTCGCCCCAGCCGGGACGCCACAAGCTCCATAGTTTCCCTATGCGGGGGTCGGCGCCCCAGAAGGCGGCGGTGGCGCCGGCCACGGTGGCGTGGATTTCGCAGTCCGGCGCGGCCCGCCGCAGCGCCGCCACGAAGGCGGTGTTGACCACGGCGTCGCCCAGCTTGCCGTCCTGCGAGAAAAACAGGACTTTCAAGGGCGGCTCAATACTCAATCGCCACCTCGGTGGCGCCCAGCTGCTGCTGTAGCGCCAGGCGCAAGTCGTCGGACGGCGCCACACTCCATGAATCTCCCAGCTGCAGCACGCAACCCACGCCCTGCGGCGCCACCCGCAGCGACACCGGCATGCCGTACTGGTCGCGGTAGGGCGCGAGCAGCTCGGCCATCTTGCGGCTGTCCACCGTGGCAGGCAGGGTCATGGACAGCTGGCGGCCGAACTGGATGCGGGCCGCGATGATGTCGTACACCTTCTCGGCTGAAATCCGCAGCCCGCCCGAGAAGCGGTCCTCGGACACCTTGCCCACCACGGCCAGGAATTCATCATCCTTGAACATCTTCTTGTTCTCTTCGAACAGCTCGCTGAACACGGTCACCTCCACCACCGCGCTCTTGTCGTCCAGGCTGATGATGTAGATCTTGCCGCGCTGGGTCATCTGCGGGCGGATGCCGGTGATGACGCCGCACAGCATGCGCGGCTCGCGCGAGGGCTCCAGCTCGGACAGCTTGGTGCGGGCGAAGCGGCGCGCCTCCGGCGCGTAGGAGTCGAACATGTGGCCGGACAGGTAGAAGCCCAGCGCGGTCTTTTCCTCGGACAGCTTCTGGCGCTCGGTGAAGGGCGCCGCCTTCACGTACTCGGGCGGGGCCACCAGGTCGGCATCGTCGCCGCCGAACAGGCTGACCTGGTTGGCGGACCGGGCTTCCTGGTCGGCGCACTCCATGGCGAAGCCCACCGAGGCCAGCAGGATGGCGCGGTCCACGCCCAGGCAGTCGAAGGCGCCGGATCGTATCAGCGATTCGATGGTGCGGCGGTTGATCTGCTTCTTGTCCACCCGCTTGCAGAAGTCGAACAGGCTGGTGAACGGGCCGCCGGCCTCGCGCGCCGCGATGATGGCTTCGATGGCGTTCTGGCCGGCGCCCTTGACGGCGCCCAGGCCGTAGCGGATCTGGGTGACCTTCTTGCCCGTGACCGAGGGCGGCGGGCCGTCCGGCACGAAGCGGAATTGCGACTTGTTGATGTCCGGCGGCAGGATGGCCAGGCCGCACACATCGATCGCATCCTCGACCAGGATCTTGACCTTTTCGGTGTCCTCCATGGCCAGCGACATGTTGGCTGCCATGAACGCGGCAGGGTGGTGCGCCTTCAGGTAGGCGGTGTGGTAGGACAGCAGCGCGTAGGCGGCCGCGTGCGACTTGTTGAAGCCGTAGCCGGCGAACTTTTCCATCAAGTCGAAGATCTCGTCGGCCTTTTCGGTCGACAGGCCGTCCTTGGCGGCGCCGGCGCGGAAGATGGCGCGGTGCTCGGCCATTTCCTCGGCCTTCTTCTTGCCCATGGCGCGGCGCAGCATGTCGGCGCCGCCCAGCGAGTAGCCGCCGACGATCTGCGCCATCTGCATCACCTGCTCCTGGTACACCATGATGCCGTAGGTTTCGGACAGGATGGACTCGGTGCGCGGATCGGGATAGTCGAACTTCTCGCCGTGCTTGCGCTTGCAGAAGTCGGGAATCAGGTCCATCGGGCCCGGGCGGTACAGCGCCACCAGCGCGATGATGTCCTCGAAGCGGTCGGGACGCGCATCCTTGAGCATGCCCTGCATGCCGCGCGACTCCAGCTGGAACACGGCCACGGTCTTGGCCTTGGTCAGCAGCTCATAGGAGGCGCGGTCGTTCAGGGGCAGCTTGGCCAGGTCGAAATCGGCGTCCCTGGGATCGAGGTCCTTGATGTAGCGTACCGCGCGGTCCAGGATGGTCAGGGTGGTCAGGCCCAGGAAGTCGAACTTCACCAGGCCGACCGCCTCCACGTCGTCCTTGTCGTACTGCGACACCACGCCGGTGTCGCCGGACTGGGTGTACAGCGGGCAGAAGTCGGTCAGCTTGCCGGGCGCGATCAGCACGCCGCCGGCGTGCATGCCGATGTTGCGGGTGATGCCTTCCACCTGCTGCGCCAGGTCCAGCAGCTGCGCCACTTCCTCCTCGTTCTGCTGGCGCTCCTTGAGCATGGGCTCTTCCTCGATGGCCTCGGCAATCGAGACCGGCTTGCCCGGCTTGAACGGGATCAGCTTGGACACGCCGTCGCAGAAGTTGTAGCCGAAGTCCATCACCCGGCCGACGTCGCGGATGGCGCCCTTGGCCGCCATGGTGCCGAAGGTGGCGATCTGCGACACGGCGTCGCGCCCGTACAGGTCCTTCACGTGCTGGATCACCAGTTCGCGCTTTTCCTGGCAGAAGTCGATGTCGAAGTCGGGCATGGAGACCCGCTCGGGGTTCAGGAAGCGCTCGAACAGCAGGTTGTACTTGAGCGGATCGAGGTCGGTGATCTTGAGCGCATAGGCCACCAGCGAACCGGCGCCCGAACCCCGTCCCGGGCCGATGGGCACGCCATTGTTCTTGCCCCACTGGATGAACTCCGCCACGATCAGGAAATAGCCCGGGAACTTCATCTTGATGATGGTGTTGTTCTCGAACTCCAGGCGCGCCTCGTAGCGCGGGCGTTCCTGTTCGCGACGGGCGGGATCGGGGAACAGCTGCAGCAGCCGCTCCTCCAGGCCCTTCTTGGTTTCCGCCACCAGGTATTCATCGATGGTCATGCCGGGCGTGGGGAAGTTGGGCAGCTGCGGCTTGCCCAGCGTGAGGGTCAGGTTGCAGCGCTTGGCGATTTCCACCGAGTTGGCCAGCGCGGCCGGCAGGTCGTGGAACAGCGCCTGCATCTCGGCCTGGGTCTTGAAGCGCATCTGCTCGTTGAAGCGGCGCACACGCTTGGCGTTGGCCAGCATCTCGCCCTCGGCGATACAGATGCGGGCCTCGTGCGCGATGAACTCGGCGTCGCGCATGAACTGCACCGGATGGGTGGCCACCACCGGCAGGCCCAGCTTGGCGGCCAGCGCCACCGAGTGGCGCACCTGCATTTCCTGGTTGGGCTGGCCGGCGCGCTGGATCTCGATATAGAAATGGCCGGGGAAAATGGACGCCCACTTGCGCGCGTGCTGCTCGGCCAGGGCCGGATTGCCGTTCTCGATGGCCATGCCGACGTCGCCGAAGTGGGCGCCGGACAGGGCGATCAGGCCGTTGGACGGGTCCTGGTCCGGCAGCAGGGCGTAGGTCTTGTTGGGCAGCTCGCCCAGCCATTCGGTGCGGATTTCGGCGCGGCCCTTGTAGGTGTTGGTCAGCCAGGCCAGCGACAGCAGTTCGCACAGCTGCAGATAGCCCATGCGGTTTTTCGCGTACAGCATCAGGCGCGAGGGCTTGTCGCGGTTGTCGTCATTGGTGATCCAGCAGTCCACCCCGACCACCGGCTTGATGCCCTTGCCGCGCGCGGCCTTGTAGAACTTGACCATGCCGAACATATTGGCCAGGTCGGTCACCGCCAGGGCGCCCTGCTTGTCCTTGGCGGCGGCGCCGACCAGGTCGTCGATGCGCACCAGGCCGTCCACGATGGAGTATTCCGAGTGCACCCGCAGGTGCACGAAGCCGGGCCCCACCGGAGCCGCCACCGCCGCGTTTTCTTGTTCGTTTGCTACCATGTTCATGTGCCGCCCGCTGCTGATTCAATAACCGCCTATTTTAACCTGCGGCGCGGCGGCCTATCTTTCCAGCTCTCTCAGCAGTTGCTCGCTCTCCGGGGTCGGCTGGTCGAGGATGACCAGGCAGCGAAAGCGCTCTTCCTTGGGGCAGGCGGCGTGGAGTACGAAATTGGCGACGTCTTCCACCGTTTCTCCGTAGTGGGAAGTGGTAACGACGTCGAACCGGCCTTCGTCTTCCAGCAAAGCATCGATCTCTTCCTCGATAATGCCCGCCAACGGGCCATATGCGGCGAACAGTATGGTTCCGGCCGCCAGCGCGCCGCTCACCACGCGCGCCAGTGCCAAACGCTCAGGATGCCGGGACAACAGCAGCAAGGCAACGGTCGGCATCGCTGTCCAGTTGGCGGCATCCAGGCCTTCATTCAAGCCGACTATATTCAAGTCGCAAGCGCGCATGGTTCCTCCCTGCCTACGGACGGTTGCGGATTTTTTCGATGTTGCCCCGCAGAGTACGGATTTCGGCCTCCAGGTGCCGGATTCGGGCCGCACGCTGGGCGTCGATCACGTCTTGCGGCAGATGTTCCATTCCAGACCTGACGGTGGGATTGCTTTTGAAGTCTGCCAGCTTGCGCTCGTGTTTCTCGATCTGTCTCTCCAATGAGCGTATGGCTTTGCCATCCTCTCGGGACATCATACACGCCTCCATGGACGATGCTGAAGCAGCGCGTGTGGTCACGGCGCACTGCGCGGCCGCTGCAGCGGCAAGACCGAAAGTCATACTAGGCTGGCACGCGATAGCAGTTCTGACACGCCGCAAACCCGCAGCGCTATCGTCCTACACGGCATGCCAACCCGCACCTACAAGACCGCGGCCGGGCGGCGTGCATCATGGCCTTTTGTTCACCGAGGAGCGACCATGCTGGCCATGAATTATCGCGGTCCCTACCGTATCCGCGCCGCCCACAAGCCCGATCCGGAGATCGAACATCCGGGCGACGCCATCGTGCGCGTCACCCGCTCCTGCATCTGCGGCTCCGACCTGCACCTCTACCATGGCCTGGTGCCCGACACCCGGGTCGGCTCCACCTTTGGCCACGAATTCGTCGGCGAGGTGGTCGACGTCGGCCCGGCCGTGCGCAAGCTGAAGGTCGGCGACCGCGTGCTGGTGCCCTTCAATATCTTTTGCGGCAGCTGCTATTTCTGCGAACGCGAGCTGTACAGCAATTGCCACAACGTCAACCCGGAAGCCTCGGCCGTGGGCGGCATCTATGGTTATTCGCACACCACCGGCGGCTACGACGGCGGCCAGGCCGAGTACGTGCGCGTGCCCATGGCCGACGTCGGGCCCATGGTGATCCCGCCCGATATCGATGAAGACGACGCCGTACTGCTGACCGACGCCCTGCCCACCGGCTACCAGGCCGCCGAGATGGGCGACATCGCCGAGGGCGACACGGTGGTGGTGTTCGGCGCCGGCCCGGTCGGCATCTTCGCCGCCAAGTCGGCCTGGCTGATGGGCGCCGG
The DNA here is from genome assembly GCF_053572355.1 of Duganella kummerowiae. Lineage (NCBI taxonomy): Bacteria > Pseudomonadati > Pseudomonadota > Betaproteobacteria > Burkholderiales > Oxalobacteraceae > Duganella > Duganella kummerowiae. The sequence goes on along the minus strand of NZ_JBKFEH010000009.1, from coordinate 297,063 downwards.
GCGCGTGATCGTGGTCGACCACGTCGAGTACCGGCTGGACTTCGTGCGCCGCTACGCCCAGTGCGAAGTGATCAACTTCCGCGAGGTGGACGACATGGCCCTGCACATCAAGAAAATGACGGACTGGCTGGGCGCCGATGTCTGCATAGACGCGGTCGGCTGCGAGGCGGCCGGCAACGCGCTGCAGACCCTGACCGGGCGCACCACCATGCTGCAGGCCGGCTCGGCCACCGTACTGCACTGGGCCATCAACTCGGTGCGCAAGGGCGGCAATGTCTCCATCGTCGGCGTGTACGGCCCCACCTTCAACGCGGTACCGATCGGCAACGCCGTCAACAAGGGGTTGACCCTGCGCATGAACCAGGCCAGCGTCAAGCGCCATTTGCCGCGCCTGATCGAGCACATCCGCGCCGGCCACATCGATCCCAAGCAGATCATCACGCACCGGGTGCCGCTGGCCGACGTGGCGGACGCCTACCAGATTTTTTCCAGCAAGCTGGACAACTGCATCAAGACCGTATTGATACCGGGAGGCCAGCATGGCTGAAAACACCCTTCCTGGCGCCCAGCCTTCCGCCCGGCGCCCCGACATCCCCGGCTGGGGCAGCGACCTGGACCGCGCCAATCGACCGGCCGTGCCCATGGAGCGCATGCCGGCCCGCCTGGACGGCCCGCTGGAGCCGCCGGCCCAGCAGCACAGCCACACCGAAATCCTGGTCTCGACCGAGCGTCCCGGCATCACGCCGCTGTACGGCACCAGCGCGCCGCCGCGCGGCCTGAGCGGCCAGCTGCGGCGCTACGCCTTCCGCCAGACCGAAAACGACCTGCGCCACTGGCTGCTGCTGATGCTGGCCGACCGGGTCGACGCGGTGGAAGGCGTGGGCGACGACCTGCGCCATGGCCACCTGCCCAACCTGGTCGAGGAACTGGGCCTGCGCGCGGCCTGGCGCCATGACGCGCGCGGCGTGGTGCGCAAGGCGGCCATCGGTGCTGCGGTGGTCGGGGTCGGATACTGGCTGCTGAAGCGCGGCAAGCGCTGAGGCTGTTGCGGCTGTTGCGGCTGTTGCTGGCTGTTGCGCGATGGCGGCCGCTGCGGCAATGCGGCAATGCGGCGATGGCCGCGATGGCGGCGATGGCGGCCGGACCGGCTACTCAGCCATCCTCTTCGCGCAGCCGCAGGTAGTCCTGCAGCAGCTGGCGCAGCACGGCGATCAGCGCCAGGATGGCGGTGTCCCCCACCCGGGCGCCGAGACGCTCGGCCGCCACCACGATCACGGTGGGCGAGACCCGTATGCCCTCTTCCATGCTCAACCAGCACTCGCGCATATCGACCAGGTATTGCCGGATGAAGGGGTGGGAGCGCCGGTCCCAGGCCGCCGGCGAACCCGTGAGCCACGCCTGTACCTCTTGTTCGAGGCGCTGCAATGTGTGTGTGATGTCGCGGCGCAGGGCCGCCATCTCTGCGTCATGATCGTGCATGGGAAGCACCTGAAGAATGGCACAATCCCCGGCGTCCGCCGACGTCATGCCCCGTCCACCGGACCTCAGGCGAACCGATCTGTTCGCCTGTACAGCTCCATTGTACGGAGTTGACGCCAGCGGCGCTTTTTCAATCGTGCGGCGCGGGCGCGCTTCACCAGCCTGTCACCGTGTCGCGATGCCTGTTATGTGGGCAAACATGGCCTGTGCGCGGCGCCCGGGCGTATAATGTCCGGCTGTTCCGCTTTTACATCCCCGTACCATGCAAGCTCAGATTTCCAGCGCGGCCGCGCCGGCCGCCGCTGCGGCGCCCCATGTCAATATCGCCGCCTACAAGTTCATCACCTTCGACAACACCGAGGAAATGCGTCCGCGGTACCAGGCCATCTGCAACGAGCTGGGCCTGAAGGGCACGGTGCTGCTCACACCCGAGGGCATCAATATGTTCCTGTCCGGACCGCGCGCCAGCATCGACCAGTTCCTGGCCTGGGTGCGCAGCGACGCCCGTTTCGCCGACCTGGAAGTGAAGGAAAGCCTGTCGGCCGAGCAGTCGCACAAGCGCATGCTGGTGAAGATCAAGAAGGAAATCATCACCATGCGCATGCCGCTGATCAAGCCGGAAGACGGCCGCGCCCCGGCCGTGGACGCCCATACCTTGAAGCGCTGGCTGGACCAGGGCCACGACGACCAGGGCAAGCCGGTGGTGATGGTGGACACCCGCAACGACTTCGAGGTGGACGTGGGCACCTTCGACAACACGGTCGACTACCGCATCAGCAAGTTCACCGAATTCCCGCAGGTGATCGCGGAGCACAAGGCCGACTTCGACGGCAAGACCGTGGTCACCTTCTGCACCGGCGGCATCCGCTGCGAGAAGGCCGCCATCCACATGCAGAACATCGGCTACGACAACGTCTACCAGCTGGAAGGCGGCATCCTGAAATACTTCGAGGAAGTGGGCGGCGCCCACTACACGGGCGACTGCTTCGTGTTCGACTACCGTACCGCCCTCAACCCCAAGCTGGAGCCGACCGAGACCGTGCAGTGCTTCGCCTGCCGCGCCGTGGTCACCCCGCGCCAGCAGCTGTCGCCGCAGTATGTGTACGGTGTGTCGTGCCCGCACTGCCACGGCCGGCATTCTGCACAGGCCTGAGGCCGCCCGCAGCCCGCTGCCACAAAAAAACGGCCGCTGCAAGAGCGGCCGTTTTGCTATTGAAGGGAGCGCGGCAGGGCTTCCCGCAGCGCATGCTCGTAGGCGATCCTGGCGGTGGTGTACACCGCCAGCTTGGCGTTGAGGCGCGCGATCTCGCCCTCCACGAACTGCAGGTTATGGACCTGGGCCTGCGCCTCGGCGCTCAATTCCGCCACCTTGTAGGTGACCCCGCTCACGGTGACTTCCAGCTCCTTGTCCGGTTCCACGGCAGCTCCTAGCGGAAATTGGCGGCCAGCTCGCGCACGTCGCCGCCCGACAGGACGCCCGCCGCCGCCCGCAGCTTGAGATAGGACATCACATAGGTATAGCGGGCCTGCGCCAGGTCGCGCCGGGTCTGGCTCAGCTGGCGCTGGGCATCGAGCAGGTCGAGGTTGATGCGGACCCCGCCCTTGATGCTTTGCTCGGTGGCCTTGACCAGCAGCTCGCCCGACTCGGCCGCCTTGGCCATGGCCTGGATGCGCTTGGCGCTGCTGACCACCGAGTCGTAATCGCGGCGCAGTTCCAGCAGCGCCTTGTCGGTTTCGGACTGCAGCTCGGCCCTGGCCTTTTCCGTGTTGGCCACGGCCTGGCGCGTGGAGGCGCTGACCGCGCCGCCGGAGTACAGCGGAATATTGATCTGGAAGCCGATCGACCGGGTGGTGTAGTCCTGGTCGATGGTGTTGATGGAGTCGGATTTGCTCTTGCTGTAGCTGGCCACGAAATCCACCCGCGGCGTGTGGCCGGCACGCGCCTTGTTGACCTCCTGCTGGCTCAGCGCCACGTTCAGGGCGCGCGCCTTGAGGTCGGGATTCTTTTCCATCATCACATTGCGCCAGGCGTCGAAGCTCAGCGTCTCGGCCGCGGTCGGCAGGAAGCTGGGCGACAGCGGCTTGAGTTCTCCGACCTCGCCGCCCACCACGCTCTCGAGCGTGGTGCGGGTGGCGGCCAGGTTGTCCTCGGCCTCCACCAGCGCGGCCTCGGCCACGTCCAGCCGGGCCCGCGTTTCCAGCATGTCGGTGCGGGTGCCTTCGCCCTTGTCGAACATGCGGTCATTGACCTTCATGCGCTCCAGGTAGGTATCGCGCTCGATCCGCGCCAGGGCCAGCTGGTCCTGCTTGAACAGCACTTCCACATAGGCGCCCACGGCGCGGATCGCCACCTGCTGCGTCTCGCTGAGGAAGGCGGCCTCGCTCTGGTCGGCCTGTAGCCCGCCCTGCTTGTAGCGCGCCAGCGCTTCCAGGCTGAACAGGGGTTGGCGCAGCTGCAGCACGGCCGACTTGGTATTGTAGTCCTCATGGCGGGCAGCGGCGCTGCCGGTGGTGATGTCGCTGTGCGATTTGCCGCCCGAATAGCTGCCCGACAGCTGGGGCAGCAGGTTGGAACGGCCCAGGATGCGGTTTTCCTTGCCGCCCTCGTTGGCGTAGAACGCCGCGCGGTAAGCCGCGTCATTTTTCAGGGCTGCCTCATAGACCTGGTTCAGGTCCATGGCGCCGGCCGCGCCGCACGCCAGCAGGGCAGCCGCCGCGGCCGCGCGCAGCGTCGTGGTCAGGTTGCGCATGGCCATCAGTCCTCCGCCATCGAGGTCTTGGCGCGGTCGAACACCGGCTTGAGCAGGTAGCTCATCATGGTGCGCTCGCCCGTCTTGACGAACAGTTCCACCGGCATGCCGGGACGCACATCCATATGCTTGGCCTGCATCAGCTTGACGCCTTCCGGCAGCACCTTGGCCTGCACGCTGTAATACGGCTGTCCGGTTTTATCGTCGATCAGGCGGTCCGGCGACACCGTGGTCACCTCGCCCTTGATGTGGGGCGTGGTGTTGCTGTTAAAGGCGGAGAAGATCAGCTCGGCCGGCAGGCCCGGGTGCACCTTGTCCACCAGGTTGATCGGCAGGCGCCCTTCCACCACCATGCCGTCGTTGATGGGCACCACGTCCATCATGCGGAACCCTGGCTGCACCACGCCGCCCTGGGTGAACACGGCCATGCCCTGCACCACGCCATCCACCGGCGACTTGACCTCGATGTTGCTGACCGCGTATTCCTCGGCCACCAGGCGGCTGGCCAGGGCCTCGCCTTCCTTCTGGGCGTCGGCCAGCTGGCTGCGCACTTCCTTCTGGTACTCCTGCTGGCGCTGGGCGCGCTTCAGATTGAGTTCGGCGATCTGGCGCTGGATGCGGCCGATATTGCCGGTATCCTCGAAAATCGAGGCATTGGTCTGGGAATAGGCGCGCTCCACTTCCAGCAGCTTGCTGCGCGCTACATAGCCGTCGCGCTCCAGGTCGCGCAGATTGCCGACCTGCTCCTTCAGCATGTCCAGCTGCTCCTTCCTGGCCTGGCGCGACGCCAGCAAGCCGTCCAGCTGCATCTTCAGGCCGGCGACCGACTCCTCGGCGGCGGCCAGCTCGCTTTGCAGGCTGGTCTGGCGCGAGGTCAGCAATTGCTGCTGCAGGGCCAGGTTCTCGGCCACGCGCGGATCGTTCTTGAAGCGGTCCAGTTCGGGCATGTGGACGGCGGTGGGCTTGCCGTCACGCTCGGCCAGCAGCCGTCCCTGGGCCGCCAGCGAGGCGATCAGCTGCACCGTGGTGACCTGCGACTGGGCGGTGGCGTTGATGCCGTTCATGCGCACCAGCACCTGGCCTTTCTTGACCAGGTCGCCATCCTTGACCAGGATGGCCTCCACGGTGCCGCCGGACACGTGCTGGATGGCCTTGCGGTTGCCTTCCTTGGCCACGTTGCCCTGCATGGGCACGCCCTTGTCCAGCGGGGCGAAGCAAGCCCACACCAGGAAGCCGATCACGCCCACGATGACGATCAGCCAGCCCAGCCGGCTATACGCGCTGGCGTCGGTGTTGACCGTCATGGGCGTCACGTCGTGCGTGGTGACGTCGGTGGCAAGCGCCTTGGTATCTATCAGTTTCATACGTACTCCTCTTACTGGGCCGCACCGGCGGCCGGGGCGGACGGCGCCTGGCCAGGCTGCGCGGCGCGCGCCTGGGCCGCCTGCTGCTGGGCCAAGGCATTTTTCTGTGCATTCTGCTGCAGCGCAGCCAGTACCTGGTCGGTCGGGCCGAACATTTCGGCCACGCCTTCGCGCAGCAGCAACAGCTTGCTGGTGATGCCGATGGCGCTGGTGCGGTGCGTGATCAGCACGATGGTCTTGCCCTGGCTGCGCAGATCGGCCACGGCGGCCAGCAAGGCCTGCTCACCGACGTCATCCAGGTTGGAATTGGGTTCATCGAGGACCAGCAGGGCCGGGTCGCCATACATGGCGCGCGCCAGGCCGAGCCGCTGGCGCTGGCCGCCGGACAGGCCGGCGCCGCCCTCGCCCAGCTTGGTGTCATAGCCTTCCGGCATGTGCAATATCATTTCATGCACGCCGGCGCGCTTGGCGGCCTGCACCACCTTGTCAGCGTCCAGCTCGCCGAAGCGGGCGATGTTTTCACTGATGGTGCCGGCGAACAGTTCGATATCCTGCGGCAGGTAGCCCAGGTGGGGGCCCAGCTCGGCTTTGTTCCACTGGAAAATGTCGGCGCCGTCCAGGCGCACCTTGCCGCCCTGGGCCGGCCAGATCCCCACCAGCAGGCGCGCCAGGGTCGATTTACCCGAGCCGCTGGGGCCGATGATGCCCAGCACGTCGCCGGGCTGGATGGCGAAGCTCAGATTTTTCAGCAGCGCGGCCTTGGCGCCAGGCGGCGCGGCCACCACGCCTTCCACCGACAGCTTGCCGGTCGGTACCGGCAGCGGCATGCCCGAGGGGCGCTCGGGATTATGTTCCAGCAGGGCGGTCAGGCGCTCGTAGGAGCTGCGCGTCGAGGCCCAGCTTTTCCACACGCCGATCACCTGCTGCACCGGCGCCAGGGCGCGGCCCACCAGGATGGAGGCGGCGATCATCATGCCGGGGGTGATCTTGTTATCCAGCACCAGCAGCGCGCCAAAGCCCAGCACCAGCGACTGCAGCGAGGTCTGCACGAACTTGGTGACGGCGCCGATCAGGCCGGCCTTTTCGCTGGCCTCGCCCTGCAGGTGCAGGAACAGGCCATGCAGCTTGTACCAGCGTCCCATCAGGTTGGGCAGCATGCCCATGGCCTCGATCACCTGGGCATTGCGCAGGTTGCTGCTGGCCTGGTTGCTGGCCGTGATGGCCATGGTATTGGCTTCGGCCAGCGGAGTCTTGGTGACTTTTTCATTCACCACGGCCAGCACCACCAGCACGATGGTGCCGCACAGGGCGAAGAGGCCCAGCGACGGCTCGAAAATGAAGATGACGATCAGATAGACCGGGAACCAGGGCGCATCGAAAAAGGCAAACAGCGCGTTACCGGTAAGGAATTGACGCAGGTTGGTCAAGTCCATCAGGGCCTGGCCGGCATTGCCGCCGCCCTGCTTGAGGTTTTGTTCGAAGGTGGCGGTATAGACGCGCCGGTTGAGCGCCATGTCGAACCTGGCCCCCACCCGCACCAGCACGAAGCTGCGTATCAGTTCCAGTGCCGACAGCAGCAGGTAGGCGCCCAGTATCATGAGGGTCAGCATCAGCAGGGTGATTTCGTTGCGGCTTTGCAGCACGCGATCGTAAATCTGCAGCATGTACAGCGAAGGCGCCAGCATCAGCATGTTGGTGATGGCGCTGAACGCGCCCACCGTGTAGAACGTGCTCTTGAAAGTGAGCAGGACCTGCTCAATTTCATTTTTTGGATTCAATAGTTTTTTCATGGTTGTGCAGGCTAGATCCGGCGGTATGGGCACGCAACGCGCGGCGGCCCGTCATCCGGGTCGCCGCACGGCCTTGAACCTCGGGGATGCGAGGTTCAAATTTTTGTAAAGACGTGACATTATCGCCGATTTCCGGCAGAAAATGTGATATGGGTCACATTTATGCTGAAAAAACTGAAGTCCGTGTGATTTATATCACACCGATGCTTGAGCGCATCACAGGCGCCACTGCTCCCAGCGCGGCAGTTTATCACGCAGCAGCAGTCCGATCTGTGCGCGCAGCGAGGCCAGGTTTTCCTCGGGCGAGGCGATCGGCTGGCCGTCCTTGAGCAGGCGGCGGTCCTGGGAGCGCATGATTTCCCAGCCCGCCGCGGCCAGGACCTGCGGATCGCGTTCGCCCGGATGCTGCGCCAGCAGCCAGTACAGCAAGCGTTCCACGTAGCTCATCCCCAGGCAATTGCCCAGCAGGGGCGAGCACAGCGCTTGGTAGTCGTCGGCATAGCGCAGCCGGCCCGCCAGCGCGCGGTTCATGCGCTGGGCCGCAGCTGCCGGCACGGTGTCGCCGCCAGCCGGGCACAGCAGGCCCTGGCCGCTGGCGCTGAGCAGGGCCACGGTCTGCACCACATTTTCAAACGGCTGGCCGGCCAAGGCCGGCAAGGCGGCCAGCTCGGCCACCGTGTGCGGCCGCTGGCTCAGCGCCGTGCACACCGGATCGAAGATGGCGGGTACGGCGTCCACCTCGCCGAACGACAGCTTGAGCTTGAAGCTGAGCGCCTCCGGCGCCGCGACCAGCACTACCACGCACTGGCCCAGCCACTGGCGGCGCTGCAGCGGCGCCATGCGGCGCAGTCCGCGGACGAACACATCCTTGCGGAAGCTGGTGTTGAGGAAATAGTCCTTGAGGGTCTCCCGCATGGCAGGGTCGGGCAGGCGCTGGACCAGGGCCTCGCGCGCCTCATCCAGATACAAACGGGTGTAGGCGCCGGCCAGGTCGGCCGAGCCGGCGAATTCGAGCTTGGCGCCGGCCAGATCGCGCGCCACGTCGGCGTGATACAGGGGTTGCCAGTGGCGGTGCATGTATTCATGCACCAGGTAATTGCGGTTATGCGTCTGCAATCCTTCCAGGCGCGGCTTGCAGCCCGGATGCTGGCTGAAATAGGCGGCGTTCTGGCCGGCCAGTTCCTGCACGAAAGCGGCCGCGCCAGCCAGTTGCTGGTCGCTGCGCCCAGGGTGGGCGTCGCCCCACTCCACCAGCAGCCGCTGCAGCGGCAGGCTGGACGTCCAGCCCGGCATGGCGTTGTAGCTGACGTAGGCCACCCCGCCCGGCTTCAGGTAGCGCGCGATGAAGGCGGCGATATGGGCCCGGTTTTCGGCCGTGACCCAGGTGTAAATGCCATGCAGCGTGATGAAGTCGAACTGCGGCAGGCCGCCGGCGGCGCCGGCGGCCAGTTCCGCGAAGCTGTGCTCCAGCAGGGTCAGGTTGGGCAGCTCGGCGGCTGCGGCCAGCTCGCGCGCCCCGGCCACGTGGGCAGGATTGAAATCGGCCGCGTAGAAGCGGCCCTGGGGATAGCTGGCGGCCAGCAGGTTGACGGTCAGCCCGCGTCCGAAGCCGAGCTCGCAGTAATCGAAGCCGCGCTCCAGGGGTAGCGGCTCGACGCCATTCAGGGCGCACACGACATTCAGGTGGTGCGGACTCTGCTCCACATAAAAGCCGGCCGTGTATTCAATATCCGATGCATATCCCGACGTCCAATCCATGCGTGCGACTCCCTTGAGTTGATAGAACAGGCTGATGGTTGCAGGGATTGTAATGCATCCCGGCCACGCACTAAAAAAAACACCCCGCCGAGGCGGGGTGTTTTGCACTGGTCGGCGGCGGACCGGAGTCCGCCGCGTTCAGGCCGGTATTACAGGGTGATGACGTGGTCGCCCAGCACAGCGGCGGCGCCGTTGGTGCCGGAGGCGGTCAGGTCGACCAGGCCGGTCAGCTTGACGATCACGTCGGTACCGTTGACGAAGCCGGTGCTGAGCGAACGGTCTTCCACGATGTAGGTGTTACCACCGAACTGGAACCACGAGAAGACACCGTTGGTAACGCCGCCGGTTTGGGTCGTGGCGCTGGCGGTGGCGGCAGCCACGTAGTCGGCGAACAGGGCGGTGCCGCTGTTCAGCACGATCTTCGCGGAAGCAGCCGAAGCGGCGCCAGCACCGGTGTAGTTGCCCCACACCTCGGTACCCTGGTCAGCAAAGTTCAGCTGGTCGCCGGTGGCCAGGCCGGTCACGGTCGAGTAGGTATTGGCCGTGGCGGTCGAACCGAAGGTGATCACGTCAATGTCGCCGGTGTCGCTGGCGATGGTGATGGTGTTGGCGCCGCTGCCGACGGTGATGTTCTGCACACCGGTGCCGGCGGTGATGGTGTTGTTACCATTGCCAACGACCACGGTGTTGTTGCCGGTACCCACGTCGATGCTGTTGTTACCGTTGCCCAGCTTGATCGTGTCAGCGCCGGTGCCTGCGGTCACGGTGTTGTTACCGTCGCCGGCGGCAGCACCGGTGTTGATCGAGTTGTTACCGTTGCCCAGGGTGAAGACGTTGTTGTTGTTGTTGGTGCTGACAATCACGTCGTTGCCCGTGCCGCCGGTGTAGGTGACGAAGGTCGAGGCGGTGGTGGCCAAGTTCAGGCCGATGGTGTTGGTGCCAGCAGCCGAACCCTTGATCACCGACGAAGCAGCCAGGGTACCAGCGGTCCAGGTCAGGCCGCCAGCGGCGCCCGACAGGGTCAGGCCGGAGGCGTCCAGCGAGGTCAGGGTGCTGGAGGTCAGGCCGGTGGCGTCAAAGCCGATGTTGCCCGAGATGGTCACGCTCTTCACCGAGTCAGCCGAGATCGGGCTGACGAACACGCTGGTGGCCGCGGTCGCATCGGTATCCAGGGTGGTGATCTTCAGGTTTTCCACGCCATTGATGGTCAGGGCGCCAGCGCTGGTGAAGCCGGTGGCAGCCGTGTAGACCAGGTTGACGGTGTCCGACGTACCGGTGGAGTTGGCCAGGGCGATGCTGCTTGCGCTGGCGTTATCGGTTGCGCCGGTCTGGGTGAAGGTGAAGTTCGCCGCAGCGTTGGTCACGGTCAGGCCGCCACCGGTGGAACCGGCGCTGATCAGGCTGTTGATGCCGTCAGCATTGGCCATGTTGATGGTGGCCGCGTTGGCGGTGTCGGACAGCTTCAGCACTTCGAAGTTGGCCACGGTGTTGGCGAAGGTGCCGTTCGCGGTCGCGGTCTGCGCGATGCCACGGGTCATCTGGATGGTGTCGGTGCCTGCGCCGGCGTCGATCGAACCGCCAGCTGCCAGGGCGCCCTTGTAGGTGATGACGTCGTCGCCAGCGCCGGTGCTGATGGCGGCGGTGCCGCCAGCCGACACGGTGATGGTGTCCACACCCGAACCGCCGGTGTACGACTGGCCGGTCAGCAGGTCGGTGCCCAGGGTCACGTTGCCGGTGCTGGTGCTGGTGATGGCAGCGGTGGCGGCGAAGGTGTCAGCCGTCAGGACCAGGTTCTGGTTACCGCTGATCGAGACCGTGGTGGCGCCGGTGGCCGACAGGCTGCCGATGGTGGTGGCGGCATCCGAGGTGGCGATCTTCAGCGTCTTGACGTCGGTGTCCAGGGTGACGGCGCCGGTGATGGTCGCGCCTTTCAGGTTCAGGTTCAGGGTGCTCACGGCCGGGGTGGTCAGCACGCCCGAGGTGCCTGCGTTCACCGAGGTGCCGGTGCCGGACAGGTTCAGGTTGGCCAGCGCGCCCGAGTTCACGGTGGCGTTGCCGAAGCTGCTCAGGGTCACGGTGTCGATCTTGCCGGCTGCGGTGGCCGAAGCGGCGTTCACATCGGTGATGGTGACGTCGCCGTTCACCACCGAGGTACCCTGGGTGGTCACGTTGACAGCCGACACGCTGCCGGCGGTGGCGCCGGTGAAGCTGGCCGAGGTGGCGTCGGTCATGACACCGGTGGCCTTGGCGGTGAAGGTCACCGTGCCGTTGTTGTTGACAGCAGTGTAGTTGGTGCCGGTGGCGGCGTTGTAGGCGTTAACGAACGCGGTGGCGCTGGCATTCGCATCGGCGGTACCGGTGAGGGTGGTGTAGGTGAAGCCGTCGAAGGTCACGCTGGCGCCAACCTGCAGGGCGGAGGTGAAGGTGGCGCTGAAGACTTCAGCAACACCGGTCACACCCTGGGTGGTCACCGTCACGCCGTTCACGGTGCTGGCGCCGGCACCGGTGAAGGAACCGTCGGTGGCGTCGGTGATTGCACCAGCCACTTTCTGGGTGAAGAACACGGTGCCGTTGACGGCATTGGCGGTGTACTTGGTGCCGCTGGCCAGGTTGTAGCCGGTGGCGAACGCCTGGGCGGTCGCTGCCGCGCTGCCGGTGGCGGAAGCCGCGGTGTAGGTGTAGCCGTCGAAGGTCACGGTGGCGCCAGCAGCCAGGCCGCCTGCGAAGTTGGTCTGGAACACTTCGGCAGTGGTGCCGCCTTGGGCGGTGACAGCCAGAGCACTCAGGTGGCTACCCGAATCGGAAGTAATGACCAGATCGGTTTTGTTGCCAGCAGTCTTAGCAACAAAAGTAACCACGGCGCCAACTGCACTTGCGGTGTAGTTGGTGCCACCGGCTAAGTTGTAACCGGCGACGAACGCCGCGGCGCTAGAGGCAGCATCTGCGCCGTTAACAAGCGGAGTGAAGGTGTAGCCGTCAATGACAATCGAGTCGGAGGTCGGAACAGCGCTTTGGAAAGTTACCGTCGCGGTTTCGTTCACGCCCTGGGTGGTCACGGTGGTGGTGTTCACGCGTGCGCCTTGGGTCACGGTGAACGAGGCATTGGTGGCGTCGACCATCACGCCGAAGTTCTTGGCGGTGAAGGTGATGGTGCCGCCGCTGGAGGTGGCGACGTAGTTGGCGCCGTTGACCGCGTTGTAGGCGGTGACGAAGGCGGCTGCCGAAGCGGCTGCGTCGGCGGTGCCGGCGGCAGGCGCGGTGTAGGTGACGCCGTCGAAGGCCACGGTGTCGCCGGCGCTCAGGCCGCCGGTGATGTTGGCGGTGAACACTTCTTTCACTTGGGTGACGCCTTGGGTGCCCACGCTCACGTTGTTCACACGTACGCCAGCCGCGCCGGATGCGACGGTGAAGGACGAGGCGCTGGCATCAGCGGTCGAGCCTGCCACTTTGGCGGTGAAGGTCACCACGCCGTTGCTGGCGGAAGCAGTGTAGTTGGTGCCGTTGGCTGCGTTGTAGCCGGTCACGAAGGCGGTGGCCGCAGCGGTGGCGGTGGCGTTGCCGGCGGAGGTGAAGGTGTAGCCGTCGAAGGCCACGGTATCGCCAGCGGTCAGGGCGCCGCTGAAGGTGCCGGTGAACACTTCCTTGGTCGAGGCGGTCGCGGCGGTCTGGCTCACCGACACCGAGGTGGTGGCGGTGGTGCCGGTCACGGTCACGGCGCCTTGTACCGACGAGGTGCCGGTGGTGCTGTTGGCGCTGGTGGTTTCGGTCACGGTCACCGAGCTGCCGCCCTTGACGGTGATGGCGCCGGCGCTGCTGCCAGCGGCGATGGTGCTGTTCACGACCACGGCGCCGGTGGGGGCGGTGGTGGTGCCGACGGTGATGGAACCGGTGGTCACGCCGTTGGCGGTGTAGTTGACCGAGGTGCCGCCGTTGATCACGGTGTTGCCGGCAGCCAGGGCGGCCGAGGTGGCGGACACGGTGCCGGTGGCGCCGGCCACGGTCACGGCAGCGCCGGTGGCGATGCTCACGTTGGCGCCGCCGGTCACTTTGGCGCCGGAGGTGTTGCCGGTGGTGGACACGGCCACGTTGGTGGTGGTGGCGGCGGTCACGTCAACCAGGCCCACGTCGGAGTCGGTCACGGCCAGGTTGGTCACGCCGGTGAAGCCGGTGGCGTCCACGGTGAAGCCGGTGTTGCTGGTCGAGTTCAGGGTGATGGTCTCGACGTTCTTGATCGAGATCTGGCCAGGCAGCGAGGAGCCGCTCAGCAGGGCGACCAGGGAGTCGCTGCCGGCGCCGCCGTCGATGCTGTCGAAGGCGCTCAGCGAGTTCAGCGCGCCTGCGTTGAACACGTCATTGCCGGCGCCGCCGGTGAAGTTGCTGACGGTGTCCACACCCGAGGTCAGGGTGAAGGTCTTCGGCACGTACAGGGCCGGCAGGGCATTGGCGGCGTTCAGGTGCGCGTTGGCGGTGGCCAGTGCGGTGGCGGCAGCGGTCACTGCGGCTTGCGCGTCGGTCAGGGCTTTGGTGCCGGCGGCGTCATCAGCGGTGGTGATGGTCGACGCGGTGGCGGTCTGGTAGGCGGTGGCTTGCTTCAGGGCTTCGTCGGCCGATGCCTTGGCCTTGGTGGCGGCGGTCACTTCCGCGGTGGCGGCGGTGATGGCGGCCTGGGCGGTGGTGGCGCTGCTCACGGCGGCCAGGGCGTTGGCGTAGTCGCTGGAAGCGCTGGTCACGGCGGAGGCGTCGATAGTCGCGGTGTTGAGGGCGGCGCTGGCGGTCACCGAGGTCTTGGCTACGGCCAGGGTGCCGGCGGCGTCAGCAGCGGCTTTGACGTTGGCGGCCGAGGTGCTGGCAGCGGCGGCAGCAGCGCTGTCGTCGGTGGCGGTGGCGGTTTTGGCAGCGGCGGCGGTGAAGGCGTCGGTGGCGTTCTTCGCGGTGTTGGCAGCCGAGATGGCGGCGGCGGCGGCGCTGTCGGCGTCGGCGGCGGCCTTGGTCAGGGTGGTGCCAGCAGTGGTTGCGGCGGTAACCAGGTCCTGGGCGGCTTTCAGGTCACCGGCGGCCTTGGTGACGGCAGCGGCGGTCGAGGTGACCACGGCGGCAGCGGCGCTTTGCTTGGCCAGGGCAACTTCGATCTGGGCGTTGGCCAGGGACACGCCGTTGACATCGCCAGCGGCCAGGGCGGCAGCCTTGGCTTGCTGGGCGGCCAGCAGGTCGCCATCGGCGGCGGTCTTGGCGGTAACAGCGTCGGCAGCGGTCGCGGTGGCGGTGTTCAGGGCGGCTTGCTTGCCAGCCACGTCGGCGGTGGCGGCGGCGGCGTCAGCCTTGGTTTTGGCGGTTTGCGCATCGGCCAGTGCCGTGTTGGCGTTGGTGGCGGCGATAACTTTGGCGGTCGCGTCGGTGTTAGCGGCGATGGCGGCCAGTTTGGCCTGGTTCGAAGCGTAGGCCAGCGGATCGCTCTGGGCGGACAGGCTGTCGATGGTGTTGGACAGGTTGGCCGGGTCGATCGCGGCTTTCAGGGTGGTGTCGTCGATCACGCTGCTGATGTAGGCCTTGGCAACGGCCAGGGCGGCGGCGCCCGAGTAAGCGGCCACGCCGCCTTCGGTGCTGTTCAGCTTGGTGGTGAAGGCGTCGGCGGCCAGCACTTTATCGGCGTACGCGGTCTTGTCGGTGCCTTGCGCGCCGCCGGCGATGGCGGTCACGGCAGCGCTCAGGGACAGTTTGCCGGTGTTGATCAGGTTGGCCCAGTACAGCGCGCCGGTGTTGTCGGCAGCGTGGCCGAACAGGTTTTGGTAGATCTTGTTGATGACACCGATGGTGTCCAGGCCGGTGAAGATCGAGGTGTACTCTGCCGAGGTAGCGAACTGGGCGCCGACTTGCGCCAGGGTCAGTTGATTGCTGTTCACAACCTGCAGGTAGTAGGCCAGACCTGCCGGGTCAGCAGGGCGGTTGAAGTAGGCGACATACAAATTCTGCAAGTCAATGGAGGTAATGGCCATTGTAAAGCTCCTAAGAGGATGTGAAAGTTAAAGTTATTTGAGTGGCTCACGCCAGCTTCAACCTAACGTACCGAATAATGTCAGAAGGTATTGACCGCTTAATGTGATGGGCATCACAAAAATGAACAATATCCTCCGAATATTAATAGTTTATTCACCAACATTAATACGGAGGCTCATTATTATTGAGAATCGTTGCCAGTGCAAGTTTCGCCCATCCGTGCAACTTACCCCTCTGCCACAGCGGAGAAGCACCGTTTTGGCGCTGCGGCTGCTGCTCCAGGCCGGTTTACAATTAATAAAATATTAAGTGAAACCTTATCGCAAACATGCGGGAAAATTTAGTAAAGAAATGTAAGGACTGCGGCGTGGCCGCAACAGGTGCGGCGGCGGCGCCGCCATAAAACAACAGCCCCGGGGACGCGGCGGCGGCCCGGGGCTGCAGGAGGGGTGCGCTGCGGCTACTTGGTGGGGGTGGTGCTGACCGGCTTGCCCCACAGGGTGGCGCCGTACACCGTGCGGTCCTTGCTCAGGCGCGCATCGAACAGGTAAGCGGCAGTGCCGCCGTTATCCGAGCTCAGCACACCGCCCACCACCATGGTGTTGCCCGGAATGCCTATGCTGCCGCCCTCGAAACGGCCGTTGGCCGCCACCACCCCGGTGGAAGCCAGGCCGATGCGCTCGGTGCTGCTGACCACCAGGTCCAGGCTGGTCGCGAAGGTGCTCTTGTCAAAATTGAAGCTCAGCAGCCCGTTTTCCACTTTGGCGGCCGTGGTGGCGATAGCCGTATTATCATAATGAACATAGGCCTCGCTCTGTTGCAGGGTGAACGCCACCGAACCGCGCTCCGGCGCCACATAATCCTTGCCGGCGGTGCGGAACAGGGCGAAGTCGGCATTCGTGCGGATCAGCTCGGAACCACTGCGCAACTGGGTGATCAGGTCCACATTGACCGGCAGGTCCGCCACTTTTTGCCAGCGGCCCCAGACGATCTGGCGCTCCGGCTCGGCGGGCGTGGTCACCACCGGATCAACCGGGGTCACCGGCGTGGTGGGCGTGGTCGGCGTGGTCGGCGTTTCCGGGGTCGTCGGCGTGGTCGGCGTGCTTGGCTTGGTCGACGTGTCCGGGGTCGTCGGCGTGGTCGGCGTCGTTGGCGTTTCCGGGGTCGTCGGCGTGGTCGGCGTGGTCGGTGTGCTTGGCTTGGTCGACGTGTCCGGGGTCGTCGGCGTGGTCGGCGTGCTTGGCGTCGTCGGCGTGGTCGGGGTCTCCGTAACCGGCGGCACGGTCACGATGGGCGCGGGCGGCTCAGTGGTCGTGGTCTTGCCGCCATTGGTCAGCCCGGCGGAAGCCACCTGCTGCTGCAAGGTAACAGTCTTCTGCGCATCCAGGATGGGTTGCACGGCGGTGGTCGTGGTCGTGGTGGTGGCGGTCTTGATAGGTTCATCGGAGCGCGGCGGCGCCACCACGTCCGGGGCCAGGGTGATAGTGCTTGGCAACAACTGGGGCGTGGCCTGGCCGCGCTGCACCTGCAGCAGCTGGCCTTTCTGGGCGGCGCTCAGGTCGCGTGCGGCGGTGCCGTCGCAGGGACCTATGCCCTGCGGCTGGCAGGCGCCGCCGAAGCCGCTGATGGTAATGCCACCCGACAGCACGGTGACGCGCGAGGTGTCCTGATCGGTAAACACGGTGAAGTCCGTGCCGCGCACGCCGATGGCGGCCACCGGGGTATTGAAACGGAAATTCTGGCGCGCCAGCTTGACGGCGTCGCCCGACTGGCTGCGCGCCACGCCGCTCAGCAATTCCAGCTTGATGCGGGTGTTGGCGGGATTCTTGGCATCAATGTGGTAGGTGGCGATGCGCGCCCTGGTGTTGGGGCGCAGGATGAACAGGCCCTTGTCGACCGTGCGTATATATATATAGCCATCAGCGCCGGTGGTGAGCAGTTCGCCTTCCTGAACCGCGTCGTCCAGCGCGGCGGCGCGCTCGGCCACCTGGGCCTTGCCGGTGGCGAAGATGATTTTGCCCGCCTCGGCGGCGTGCACCAGCGGCATGGCCAGGACGGCCACGGCGGCGAATAGTTGACGCAACATGGTATTTCCCCTTTTTTGGCCATTATCCCGGGTCCAGGATAAGTTTCCGTGATAGCTATCACATGCATTCTACGCAGCGCTGTCTATCCTGCAGTCAACTTTACACTTTGTAGCAAAAGACCGGCCCCGGTGTCGCGCCCGCCCTACAACCGCTATACTGTCAGATTCTTGCCAACAACAACATCACTAGAGCGACGCGATGAGATTACCCGTCTGGCGCCCACCGGCCCTGCCCGCCGGACTGGTGCGCGCAACCATCGCGCTGGTGGGGCTGGCCCTGGCCCTATGGATGCAGTGGTGGGCGCCTCCCGGCGAGTCGCATTTCGCCAACGAATGGCTGCGCGACCGGTTTATCCGCCTGCAGCGCAGCAGCGCCGAGGAACCACGCGTGCTGGTGGTGGATGTGGACGAGGCCAGTATGAGCGAGCTGGGCGGCTGGCCCTGGCCGCGCGCGCGCCTGGCTGACCTGGTGGAAATCCTGCTGACCACCTACGCTGCGCGCGGGGTGGCGCTGGATATCGTCCTGCCGGCCGCAGCCGATCCCGAGGGCGACATGCGCCTGGGCTTGCTTGCCCGCAATGGGCCGCTGGTGCTGGCCCAGGCGCTCGATTACAACGTCGGCCGCGAGCGGCCGCTACGCGAAGGCGTGCTGGTGGGCGGCCGTCCCGGCCAGCTGGCCGGGGCCCCCGAGGCGGCAGGCTACATCGGCAGCCAGCCGGCCTGGGCCGACGTTCCGCACGCAGGCAACATCGGCTTCATCCCCGACAGCGACGGCACCCTGCGCCGCCTGCCCTTGTACAGCGCTTACCAGGGCCGGCTGTATCCCGCCCTCAGCCTGGCCCTGCTGCAATGCTGCGGCGGCGGCTTGGCCGATCCCGGGCCGCCTGTGCAGCGGGTGTGGCAGCGGCGCGACTGGGAAGCCTATACCGTGGTGTCGGCCGCCGACATCCTGGCCCAGCGCATCGCGCCGGCCAGCGCCGCCGGGCGGCTGGTGGTGGTTGGATCCTCATCGATGACCCTGGCAGACCGCGTCAACACCCCGCTGGGCACCAGCCGGCCCGGCCTGGGCGTGCAGGCGGCCATGCTGTCGACCCTGCTTGACCGCCAGCAGGGCAAGGAAGCCAGCCGCTGGCCGGGCGGCCTGATCGTGAGCGGCTACGCCCTGGCCTGCGTGCTGCTGGCCAGCTACGCCATGCCGCGCCTGTCGGCTGTGCTCAGCACCTCGCTGCTGGGCGGGTTGGCGCTGGTCTGGCTGGGTCTGGCTTACCTGACCAGCCTGCACGACCCCGGCTTTTCCACCACCGGGCCGCTGGCCACCCTGGCTTTCCTGCTGGCCGTGGCCGTGCCCTACCACTGGCAGCTAAGCCAGCGCAACTCACGCCAGCTGCTCGACACCCTGCGCCAGTATGTGGCTCCGGCCGTGGTCGACGAATTGCTGAACAGCGGCCTGGACGACCCGCTGGCGCCGCGCCAGCTGGAGGTCACCACCCTGATCGCCGACATGGAGGGCTACACCACCCAGGTCGAGGCGCTGCCGGTGGCCGAGGCGGCGGAACTCACACGCGGCTTCCTGGAATGCCTGACCGGACCGGTGATCGCGGCCGGCGGCACACTCGACAAATACACGGGCGACGGTCTGGTGGCGTTCTGGGGCGCGCCCCTGCCCAACCCCGACCATGCCGACCTGGCGCTGGAGGCAGCCGCCGCCATCGTCGAGCGGGTGCGCCTATACAGCGCGGCGCGCGAGGAGTCCGGCAAGGCGCGCTTGCGGGTGCGCATAGGCATAGACAGCGGGCCGGCATTCGCGGGCGATTTTGGCACCGCCTTCCGCAGCATTTATACTGCGGTCGGCGACAGCGTCAACACCGCCTCCCGGCTGGAGCAGGCGGCGCGCGACCTGCCGCATGACATCATCATAGGCGCAGGCACGGTGGCGCGCGCCCGCCGCCACCACTTCCTGCTGCTGGGCGAGCGCCAACTGCGCGGAAAGGAAAAACGCACCACCTTGTATACCCTGCAACCCAGCCCCGCCCCATCGCTGCGCGAGGCGGCCGCGTGAGGCCGCCTCGTAGCGCCATTGCCCTCGCGGCCCTGCTGGCCGCCGGGATATTGCACGCCCAGAACCTGCCGACCGGCGAACCGGCGGCCGGCGAACCGGCGGTAGGCGCTCCCACGGCCGGCGCTTCGGTGGCAGGCGCTGCTGGCGCTCCTGCTGCCTGCGGCCCGGCGGCTGGCGCCGCTGCAAAAGCCCCAACGGCCGGCGAACCGGCGGCCGGCGCTCCGGCGGCCGGCGCTCCGGCGGCCAAGGCTGCGGCCGCCCCCGCACCGGAATGCGGCCCCGAGGCAGGCGCCCCGGCGGAGCCGCCGCGCTCGGTGGCCCAGGACATGTACCAGGATGCCCTGCAATCGATCGCCGAAGGCCGCAAGAACGACGCCAGCGAAACCCTGCAGCGGGTGATCGAACGTGAGCCGCTGCATGCGGGCGCCTGGCTGGACCTGGGCCTGATGCAGTGCGCCCTGGGCCACCAGGCCGAGGCCGAGCGCTTGTTCGTGGTGATCGAGCAGCGTTTCAAGCCCTCGCCGGGCATCCTGCAGCTGATTGCGGAAGCGCGCCGCGACGGCTGTGACAATTGGACCCCGCTCAGCCAGTACAGCCTAGGCATAGGGCGCGGCATAGACCAGAACGTCAATCAGGGCAGCCGCGGCAACTACACGGTCGACGCCTTGGGCGTGCAGACCGAGTACGAGCTGTCGCCCGACTTCCGCCCGCGCCATGACCAGTACACCATGGTCTCCGGCGAATACCTGCGCGACCTCAGCCCCAACGGCACGCTGGGCTTCGCCCAGTACCAGGGCCGGCGCAACGACCATTACAGCCAGTACGACAGCCAGTCGCTGTTTGCCGGGGTCGAAACACCGTGGCGCTTCGGCAAATGGGCCGTGCGCGGCACCGGCATGGCCGGCTTCATCACCCTGGGCGGCCGCTACTACCAGCGCCAGCTGCAGGGCCAGTTGCGGATCGGCCCGCCGCTGCAGCTGCCCTCCGCGATACAGCTCAATGTGCTCGCCAGCCTGACCAAGGTGCAATACGTCACGCTGGAGAACTTCGACTCCACCACCGGCGAGCTGCGCGCCCAGTTCAGCCGCCGCAGCGGCGAGGCCGTGGTGAACGCCAACCTGGGCGCGCTGGATGACCGCGCCGTAGGCAGCCGCCCGGGCGGCAACCGGCATGGGCTGCAGGCCAGCCTGCAGTGGCGGCGCCGCTACGACAGCGGTTTCACGGCCGACCTAGGCTACAGCTGGCAAACCTGGCACAGCGCCCTGCCCTATTCGCCAGGCGTGATCGAGCAGGTGCGCGAGCAGGCCACCCATGTGCTGCGGGCCACCGTCAGCTATGCGCTGGACCGCAACCAGAGCCTGACGCTGGAGGCGCGCCAGGTCAGAAATCAGGAAAACATTCCCATCTTTCAGTACAATAACCGCCAATTGCAATTGAGCTGGCAGTGGCAGGGTCTGTAAACGGTGAGGCCGTCGGCAGCGCGCGGCGGCGGCGAACAACACCATGTGGAACCTGATCCTCCTTATCCTGGCCGGCCTGTGCCTGCTGCTGGGCTGCCTGCTGCCCAACCGCTGGCTGCCGCCCTCCATGCCGAACGACAAACTGCTGCACTTCCTGGCGTTTGCCGTGCTGACCCTGCTGGCCCTGCCACTGACCCACGGCTGGCGCCAGGCGGTGCTGGCGCTGGCCGGCCTGCTGCTGGCCGGCTGGCTGATCGAATGCCTGCAGCAATTGGTGCCGGACCGGCGCTTCTCCTGGCGCGACCAGGCCGCCAACGCCGCCGGGGTCGCCGCGGCAGCCTTGTGCTGGGCGGTTTTTGCTACCATCTAGGGTAGAATGAATGCTGCTCCCTCAGACGCCACGCATGAAGTCCATAAACAAAATCATCACCGATGCCCCGGCGGCGCCCGGTACGCCAGGCGCACCGGAAGAGCGCAACCTGCAAATCCACCTGCGCAAGATTCCCTTGTTGTCTGAACTCAGCGACGAGGAAGTGCTGAGCATCAAGGGAGAGTTCCGCCTGCGCCAGTACGCCAAGCGCGACGTGGTGCTGCACAAGGGCGGCAGCGGCGACGGCCTGCTGTTCCTGCTGGGCGGCCAGCTGCAGGTGATCGACGTGACCGAGGACGGGCGCGCCATCGGCCTGCGCATGCTGGTGCCGGGCGACTTCTTCGGCGAGATCGCCCTGATCAACAATTCCACCCGCTCGGCCTCGGTGGTGGCCATGACCGACGCCCTGGTGGCCTTCCTGCCGGCCGCCACCGCCATGCACCTGTTTTCGCACTCGCCCTCGGTCGCCAAGCAGATGCTGCAGCACCTGGCGCAGAAGATACAGCGCGATTCCGAATTCCGGGCCCTGCTGTCCATTAATAACACGGTCAAGCGCATCTATTCTTTCCTGATGCTGCACCAGAAGAAGAACCCGGACGGTACCGTGGTGGAAAACCTGCCCACCCACCAGGATATCGCCAACATGATCAACACCAGCCGCGAGACCGTGACCCGCGCGCTGCTCAGCCTGGCCCAGCAAGGCATCGTGCAGAAGGATGCGCACCGCCTGATCATCCTGCGTCCTGACGAATTGCAGAAACTTGTGCAATCGTCGTGATGTGCCTGGAAGCGGTTCCTGGTGACAACCTGTTACATCCTTGATCATGCCGTTTTGCTATAATCGCCGCCTTATATTGCCGGCTGTCGCAGCCCCGTTTCCTTCCATGATAACCAACTGTCCGTACCGGGCCGCCGCCGCAGCGCGGAGGCGCCCATGATTTCTCCCCTTATGCTGCGCGGCCTGTGGAACTACCGCGGTTTCGTCGCCGGCAGCGTCAAGCGCGAATTCCAGGCCAAGTACCGCAATACCATGCTGGGCGCGGCGTGGACGGTGCTCAGTCCGCTGGCCATGATACTGGTCTACACCCTGATCTTTTCCCAGGTGATGCGCAGCAAGCTGCCGGGCGACGTCAGCGAGTACGGCTACAGCATCTACCTGTGCGCCGGCATCCTCAGCTGGGGCTTGTTCTCGGAAATCGTCACCCGCGCCCAGGGCATGTTCCTGGAGCAGGCCAACCTGCTCAAGAAAATCAGCTTCCCGCGCATCTGCCTGCCGGTAATCGTGGTGCTCAACGCCCTGGTCAACTTCGGCATCATCTTCGGCCTGTTTACCGTGTTCCTGCTGGCCTCGGGCCAGTTCCCGGGCGCCGTGTTCCTGCTGCTAGTCCCGGTGCTGGCGCTGCTGGTGCTGTTCGCCATCGGCCTGGGCCTGGTGCTGGGCGTGCTGAACGTCTTTTTCCGCGACGTCGGCCAGCTGTCCGGCATTTTGATCCAGTTCTGGTTCTGGCTCACCCCCATCGTCTATCCGGCCAGCATCCTGCCGCCGGAGGCCCGCCCGCTGCTGGACTGGAACCCGATGGCGGCCGTGATCCAGGCCTGCCAGGCCATCCTGCTGCACGGCGCCGAACCCGACTGGAACAGCCTGCTGCCGGCCGCCGTGCTGGCGCTGCTGCTGTGCACCCTGGGCTTGCGGCTGTTCCGCAAGCGCTCCGGCGAAATGGTGGATGAACTCTGATGGGCACGATTGCAGTCAACAACCTGGGCAAGGCCTACAAACAATATCCCACCCGCTGGTCGCGCCTGCGCGAATGGATGCTGCCCTTCCTGGGGCCGCGCCACCAGCTCAAGTGGATTTTGCGTGACATTAATTTCCACATCCGCCCGGGCGAGGCCGTGGCCCTGATCGGCGTCAACGGCGCCGGCAAGAGCACCCTGCTCAAGCTCATTACCGGCACCACCCAGGCCAGCACCGGCAACGTCCACATCGAGGGCAGCGTGGCCGCCCTGCTGGAGCTGGGCATGGGCTTCCACCCCGACTTCAGCGGGCGCCAGAACGTCTACATGGCGGGCCAGCTGATGGGGCTGGACGCAGAGCGCATCAGCGCCCTGATGCCGGAGATCGAAGCCTTCGCCGACATCGGCGAGTACATCGACCAGCCGGTGCGCGTGTATTCCAGCGGGATGCAGATGCGTCTGGCCTTCAGCGTGGCCACCTGCGTGCGGCCCGACATCCTGATCGTGGACGAGGCGCTGGCGGTGGGCGACGTGTTCTTCCAACAGAAGTGCTTCGACCGCATCCGCTCGTTCACCGACAGCGGCACCACCCTGCTGTTCGTCTCGCACAGCATGGGCACGGTGATGAACATCTGCGACCGGGCCCTGTACATCCGCCAGGGCGTGCTGGCCTTCGACGGCGCCCCGCGCACCGCCGCCGACCGCTTCCAGGCCGAGCTGCTGGGCCATGAACCGGCCGCGCACGGCGCCGCGGCGGCCGCCGTGCCCGAGGCCGAGCGCCTGCGCCATGCTCCGGCCCTGGCCGGCAGCGAGGGCAGCATCACCACGGACGCCGCCGACTGCATCGGCGTGGCCTTCGTGCAGGCCGACGGCGCGCCGCAGGCCACCATCATCGCCGACCAGGCGGTGCGGCTGCGCATCGACTACCGCGTCCTGCGCGACCTCGATGATCCGCACATCGGCTTCAAGATACGCAACCGCCACGGCGTGGTGCTGTTCGAGACCAACAGCTACTGCATGCACGAGCGGCCCGGCGCGGCGCGCGCCGGCAGCCTGCTGTCGGCCACCTTCCATTTCACCATGGCGCTGGCGCCCGAGGAATACACGGTCACCGTGGGCCTGGGCAACGGCGGCTACGACAAGGACAGCTTCCGCGAAGTGCTGAACTACCTGCACGAGGTCAGCGGCTTCGTGGTGCTGCCCAACAGCGGGGCCATCACCTGGTCCGGCATGGCCAACCTGGCGCCGCGCCTGGTGGTCGACCGGCTGCCGGCCGCCTGACGCATGGACTAACAGAGGACACCCATGGCTATCCACACCGCCACCGAGGCCGCCGAACTGGTGCACGGCCTGTACCGCGCCCTGCTGGGCCGCGAGGCCGACCCGGCCGCACTGCGCCACTGGTGCGCCGTGCTGGGCGACGGCAGCGCCACGCTCGACCAGCTGGCCGCCGCCCTGGCCGCCAGCGAGGAATACCGCGTGCGCAGCGGCGCCGCCCGGACCCGCGACGGCGCCCGCGCGCGCTTCCTGGAGCGGGTGCGGCCGCTGTTTGCCGCCGCCCCGCTGCGCATCGTCGATGTCGGCGCCCAGATCCTGGATGACGAGCAGCACGTCTACACGCCGCTGGCCGAACACGGGCTGGCCTGCGACGTGGTCGGCTTCGAACCGCTGGAGGACAAGCTGGTGCAGCGCCAGCGCCAGGACGGCGCCGGCAGCGTGCGCATGTACCCCAACTTCATCGGCGACGGCGGCCGCCACACCTTCCACATCAACGCGCCGGACGCCACCTCCTCGCTGCTGCCTTTCAACCGCGAGCTGACCGCGCAGCTGGTGGACCTGAGCCAGCTACAGACCGTGCGCCGCGAGGAAGTGGCCACCAGCACCCTGGACGGCGTGCTGGACGACGGCGCCGCCATCGATTTCCTCAAGCTCGACATCCAGGGCTTCGAGCTGCCGGCCCTGCGCCACGCCACCCAGGTGCTGGCGCGCACCAGCGTGGTCCACTGCGAGGTGTCGTTTGCCGAGATCTACGCCGGCCAGGGCCTGTTCTCCGACATCGAGCCGCTGCTGCGTGCGCACGGCTTCGACTTCATCGACCTGTCCAGCAGCTGTCGCTACGCCTGCCACGGCCCCGATACCGGCGCGCGCGACCGGCTCGGCTGGGGCGACGCCATTTTCTACAAGCGCCCCGCGCAGCTGGACGCGCGCGCCCTGCTGGCGCAGGCCGCCATCGCCTGGCTGGTGTACGGCAAGCCTTCGCTGGCGGCCGCCCTGGCCGCGCGCGCCGGCGCCGAGTACGCCGCCCTGTACATTCCCGAGGCCAGCCTGCCATGACCTTCCTGACCTATGCCCAGAACTTCGAGGACGTGCTGCTGTGGCGCGCCCTCAAGGACGTGCCGACCGGCTTTTATATCGATGTCGGCGCCAACGACCCCGAGCTGCACTCGGTGACCAAGGCCTTCTACGACCATGGCTGGTCCGGCATCAATATCGAGCCGATGCCGTCCTACGGCGCCGCCTTCGCCGAGCAGCGTCCGCGCGACATCAACCTGAACGTGGCGGCCGGCGCCGCCAACGGCAGCATCACCCTGTTCGACGTGCCCGAGGTGAACGGCTGGGCCTCCACCGACACCAGCGTAGCGGAAGGCCACCGCGCCCACGGCCATGCCGTGGTCGAGCACACGGTGCCGCTGATGACGCTGGCCGAGATCTGCCGCCAGCATGTGCGCGGCCCGGTGCACTTCCTCAAGATCGACGTCGAAGGCCATGAAGCCGAGGTGCTGCGCGGCATGGACTTCAGCCTGTGCCGGCCCTGGATCGTGGTGGTGGAAGCCATCCTGCCCAACAGCCGCGACAGCAACCACGGGGACTGGGAAGCGCTGGTCACGGCGCACGGCTACCAGTACGCCTGGTTCGACGGCCTGAACCGCTACTACGTGGCGGACGAGCAGTCGCACCTGGCGGCCGCGCTGCAGCTGCAGCCCAACGTGTTCGACGAATTCATCCCGCACCACCTGGACAAGGCCTGGCGCCGCAGCGCGCAACTGGCCAAACAGGTCGAGGCCGATGGCCGCCTGGCCAGCGAGCAGGACGCGCGCCTGCGCCAGCTGGGCCAGCGCCAGGCCGAACTGGAACAGGAACTGGGCCAACGCAACCAGCTGCTGGCCGAACTGGACCGCACCCTGGCCCAGCGCGACCAGACCCTGGCCGAGCGCGAACAGCTGCTGACCAGCCTGAACCAGACCTTGGCCGAACACGACCAGCTGCTCATGGAACGCGAAAAGCTGCTGGCCAGCCTGAACCAGACCCTGGCCGAACACGACCAGCAACTCATCGAACGCAACCAGCTGCTGGCCGAGCAGGACAAGCAACTGGTGGAGCGCGACCGGCTGCTGGCCGAGCGCGACCAGGCCATCGCCGAGCGCGACCTTACCCTGGCGCGGCTCGACCGTGCGCTGGCAGATCGCGAGCAGTTGCTGGCCGAGCGGGAACAGCAGCTATCCCGCCAACAACAGACCCTGCTGCAACGCGACCAGGACCTGCGCCAGCGCCATGCCCAGGTGCAGCAACTGGAAGCCGAACTGCGCCAGGCAGAAGCCGAAGCGCGGCAGTTCGAGGACCGCATGCACCAGGCCGCGGCCTGGGGCAGCGAGCTGGAACAGCGCCTGCTGGCGGTGTACGCCAGCACCTCGTGGCGCATCACCGAACCGATGCGCGCCATCATGCGGCGCGGCGAGGACAGCCTGGCCAACCGCGCCCGGCGCGGCACGCATGCGGCGCTGCGCGACGGCGCCCGCTGGCTCACTTCGCGCCAGTGGATGCGGCGCGCCCTGCTGCCGCTGATCGCCCGCTCGCCGCTGCTGCAGGGCCTGGTGCACCGTTCGCTGCACGCGGTGCGGGCTGGCACCGCGCCGGCCGCCGGCGCCGCCGAGGTGCCCTACCAGCTGCGTGAACTGCCGCAATCCGCGCGCAAGGTGCTGGACGACCTGCAGCGCGCCCGCCACTCCCACCACGAATAACCATGCGTCTTGTCATCGACCTACTATCCTGCCAGAACGGCGCGGCCCAGGCGCCGCAGGCGGTGCTGGCCCTGTCACGCGCGCTGGTGCGCGGCGCGGCGCTGCGCACGCCCGCGCACACCGTATTGATCGTCCTGTCCAGCAACCACCAGGCGCGCATGGACGCCCTGCGCCACGCCTTCGACGGCCTGCTGCCGCCATCGCAGATGCTCGCCTACGCCACCCCGGCCACGGCCGGCTGGCCGCGCCAGGCCGCCGCCCTGGTGCGCGACGGCTTCCTGGCCAGCCTCAATCCGGACGCCGTGTTCGCGCCCGGCCTGCTGGACATGGATATTGCCGATACCGTGTGCGGCCCCGGCCCGCAAGGCGCGCTGATGGTCTACAGCGAAGCCGCGCAGGCTGCGCGCGAGCCGCGCCATCCGCACCTGGAAGCAGCGGCCTTGGTGCTGGCCTTGCCCGAGGCGCTGGAAGAGACGGCCGCCGACGCCCTGGCCGCCCAGCTGTGGCGCCAGCTGGAGGAACTGCATGCGGCCCGCACGCCAGCGGCCGGGGACGGCGCCGGCGCGCGCCCGCGCCTGGCTTACATCTCGCCGCTGCCGCCACAGAAGTCCGGCATCGCCGACTACAGCGCCGAGGTGATCGCCGAGCTGGAAGCATATTACGAGATCGAGCTGGTGGTGGCGGCCGACAGCATGGACGAGATCGCCGCCACCGGACTGGGACGGCGCCTGCCGCTGCTGGACCCGGCCCAGTTCGAGGCGCGCGCCGGCAGCTACCGCCACCTGCTGTACCACTTCGGCAATTCCAACGCCCACCAGTACATGTTCCCGCTGCTGGAGCGCCATCCCGGCGTGGTGGTGCTGCACGACTTCTTCCTCAGCGGCGTGCTGGACAACATGGAGCGCGACGGCGTGCAGGAGCAAGCCTTCCTGCAGGCGCTGTATGCCTCGCACGGCCACGCCGGCCTGCATGCGCACCAGCAGCAGGGCCGCAATCCCTCCATCTGGGCCTACCCCTGCAACAAGCCGGTGCTGGACCAGGCGGCGGGCGTGATCGTGCATGCGGAATTCTCGCGCACCCTGGCCGAACAGTGGTACGGGCCCGGCAGCGCCGACGGCTGGCGCGTGCTGCCGCTGCTGCGCGGCCAGGCCGACAGCGAGGCGCCCGAACAGGCGCGCGCGGCCGCGCGCCGGGCGCTGGGCCTGAAGGACGAGGATTTCCTGGTCAGCAGCTTCGGCATGCTGGGTCCGACCAAGCTCAATCACCGCCTGCTGGACGCCTTCCTGGCCTCGCCGCTGGCGCAGCTGCCCAACTGCCTGCTGGTGTTCGTCGGTGAAAACGAAGGCGGACAATATGGCGCCGAACTTCTGGCCCGCATCTCCGCCAGCCCGGCCGCCGGCCGCATCCGCATCACCGGCTTCGCCAGCGCCGAGGACTACCGCCACTACCTGGCCGCCAGCGACGCCGCCGTGCAGCTGCGCACCCAGACCCGTGGCGAAACCTCGGCCTCGGTGCTGGACTGCCTGCTGCATGGCATCCCCACCATCATCAACGCCCACGGCGCCGCCGCCTCCCTGCCGGAAGACGTGCTGGTGATGCTGCCCGACCTGTTCGAGGACGCCCAGCTGGCCGGCGCCCTGGCGGCGCTGTACCACGACCCGGCGCGCCGCGCCGAACTGTCGCAGCGGGCCCGCGCCCATGTGCGCGAACACCATGCGCCGGCCGCCGTCGGCCGCCAGTACCGCGACGCGCTGGAACACTTTGCCCGCACCAGCCCGCAGGCCCACTACGGCCGCATGGTGGCCGCGCTGGGCGCGCTGCCTGGCGATCCGGACCAGGCCGCGCTGGCCACGGTGGCGTCCGCCATCGCCCTCAACCAGCCGGCCAGCGCGCCGCGCCAGCTGCTGGTCGACATCTCGGCCCTGGTACAGCACGATCCCAAGACCGGCATCCAGCGCGTGGTGCGCAGCATCCTGCTGCTGTACCTGAAGAATCCGCCGCCCGGCTACCGGGTCGAGCCGGTGTACAGCGATGGCGGCAACCGTCCTTACCGCTACGCGCGGCGCTACACCTGCGGCCTGCTGGGGGTGGCCCCGCCGGCGCTGGAGGATGCGCCCATCGAGGCCCGTCCCGGCGACCTGTTCCTGGGCCTGGACCTGGCCACCAACATCACCACCCAGAACCAGCCGCAATTGCTGGCCATGCGCCGCCGCGGCGTGTCGATCTGGTTCGTGGTGTACGACCTGCTGCCGCTGCTGCGGCCGGACTGCTTCCCGTTCGGCGCCGAAAAGTACTTCGGCGATTTCATCGACACCATCGCCCTGGTCTCGGACGGCATCGCCGCCATTTCGCGCGCCGTGTCCGACGAGCTGGCGGCCTGGCTGGCGCAGCGCCCCAACCGGCGCCTGGCGCCGCTGCAGCTGAGCCACTTCCACCTGGGCGCCGACATCGACGCCAGCGCCCCCACCCGCGGCCTGCCGGCCAATGCCGAGCGCGTGCTGCAGGCCCTGCGCGAGGCGCCCACGCTGCTGATGGTCGGCACCCTGGAACCGCGCAAGGGCCAGGCCCAGGCGCTGGCCGCCTGCGAACTGCTGTGGGAAAAAGGCGTCGCCGTCAACCTGGTCATCGTCGGCAAGAACGGCTGGCTGGTGGACGGCCTGGCGCAGCGCCTGGAACAGCATCCGCTGCGCGAGCAGCGCCTGTTCTGGCTGTCCGGATTGTCCGATGAAATGCTGCTCAAGCTGTATGAACACAGCGCCGCGCTGCTGGCGGCCTCCGAAGGCGAGGGCTTCGGCCTGCCGCTGATCGAGGCGGCCCAGCACGGCCTGCCCATCATCGCGCGCGGCATCCCGGTGTTCCGCGAGGTGGCCGGCGAGCACGCCTATTACTTCGACGGCCATACGCCGCAGGAGCTGGCGGCAGCCATCGAATCCTGGCTGACGCTGCACGCGCAGGGCAAGGCGCCGCCTTCGTCCGGCATGCCGTGGCTGACCTGGGAGCAAAGCGCGCACCAGCTGCTGGACGCCACCGTGTACGGCCGCAGCCACGGCAGCTATGCGGCCGACGGCGTCACCCCGCAGCTGCTGGTGGACGTGTCGGCCGTGGTGCGCGAGGACCTGCGCACCGGTATCCAGCGCGTGGTGCGCGCCCAGCTGATGGAGCTGCTGCGCCTGCAAGGGCGCCAGTTCCAGGTGCTGCCGGTGTACCTGACCGACGAGGGCGGCTATTGGCACTACCGCTATGCGCGCCAGTACCTGCACGCCCTGGCCGGCACCAATGGCGACGGGGTGCAGGAAGAAATCGTGCACGTCCACGCCGGCGACCTGTTCTACGCGCCGGACTTCTTCCCCGGCCCCACGGTGGAAGCGGCCAAGGCCGGCGTGTACGCGCGCTGGCGCGAGGCCGGGGTGCGGGTGCACTTCCTGGTGCACGACATCCTGCCCGTGCTGCGGCCCGAATTCTTCCCGCCCGGGACCGACGCCGGCTTCGGCGATTGGCTGCGCGCCATTGCCGCCAACGGCGACAGCCTGGTGTGCATCAGCCAGGCGGTGGCCGACGACACGGCGGCCTGGCTGGCCGGCCGCCAGCTGCAGGCGCCGCCGCTGCGAGTGCTGCACCACGGCGCCGACATCAGCGCCTCCAGCCCCAGCACCGGGCTGCCGGACGGCGCCCAGGCGGTGCTGGACGACATCGCCAGCGCGCCGGCCTTCCTGATGGTGGGCACGGTGGAGCCGCGCAAGGGCGTGGCCGATGCCCTGGACGCGTTCGACCGGCTGTGGTCAGCCGGCGCCGACGTGCGCCTGGTGATCGTGGGCGGCGAAGGCTGGAAGGGCCTGCCGGAAGAGCAGCGCCGCACCATCCCGGCCATCATGCGGCGCCTGCGTGGCCATCCCGAACTGGGACGCCGCCTGCACTGGCTGCACGGCATCAGCGACGAATACCTGGACCGCGTGTACCAGGCCAGCGTGTGCCTGCTGGCGCCCAGCGAAGGGGAAGGCTTCGGCCTGCCGCTGATCGAGGCGGCGCGCCACGGCATCCCGCTGCTGGCGCGCGACATCCCGGTGTTCCGCGAGGTGGCGGGCGCGCACGCCCACTACTACAGCGGCGACGGCGCCGCGCTGGCGGCGGCAATCGAAGCCTGGCTGCGCCTGCACGCGACCGGCCAGGCGCCGCAATCGCAGGGCATGCCGTGGCGCACCTGGGCCGACAATGCGCGTGAGCTCGGCCTGTTCCTGACCACAACCCACACTCAAAAACAACCATGAATCCTGCCTACTCCGGTTATGCCTGGTGCCTGCTGTCTTCCGTGTTCAGCGCGGCGGCCACCTATCTGATCAAGCGCGCCATGGGCGGCGCGGAATGGAATTTGGTGCGGCTGGCCTGGCTGGCCGGCGCCGGCGGCAGCTATGCGCTCGGCTTCGCCTGTTATGCGCTGGCCCTGCAGCGGATGCAGATCAGCGTGGCCTATCCGGTGATGACCGGATTTACCATGCTGCTGGTGGCATGCACCGGCTGGCTGCTGCTGGGCGAGAGCCTGACACCGGTCAAGCTCGGCGGCATGGCGCTGCTGGCCATGGGAGCCTGGCTGCTCACCCGCTGATGTTCTCAGCAGGAACGAATGGCCCTATAATGCGTGTTTATATTGTGCCAACCTGGAGCATGCATTGGTAGTTCCTTCCTTCTCGC
Source organism: Duganella kummerowiae (assembly GCF_053572355.1). Classification (NCBI taxonomy): domain Bacteria; kingdom Pseudomonadati; phylum Pseudomonadota; class Betaproteobacteria; order Burkholderiales; family Oxalobacteraceae; genus Duganella; species Duganella kummerowiae. The sequence continues at coordinate 265,514 of NZ_JBKFEH010000009.1, read as the reverse complement.
TGACCAGCCGCGCGGCACGGTCATTTTTCCTGTCGCTGTTGGCAGCCATGCTGGTCCTGATGGCCTGCTTCAAACCTGTCAACTACGCCGGCGATTTTCCAGAATATACGCTGCAAGTCGGGGCCATCGCCAACCACCGCACGGCCGATATCCGCCTCGACGACATCGCCACCATCAAGCAGCTCCTGCCGCAACAGGCCGGGGCCTATGATCCGCTGGAAAACGCCATGCGGGCCAACCAGCCCTACGTGCCCAACGCCTTCGTGACGAACGCCTTCGTGCGCGGGCGCGAAGGCAAGGTCTATGCGATTCATTTCTTCGGCTACGCGATGCTGGCGGCCCTGCCCTACAAGCTGCTGCAAAAGGCCGGCCTCGATCCCTACCTCTGCTTCCAGGTGGTGAACCTGTCCATGGTGCTGGTGCTGGGACTGGCCCTGTTCCGGCTGTTCGGCTCGGCCTCCCGGGCCAGTGTCGGCCTGCTCGCCTTCATGGCCTGTGGCGGCGCGCTGTACTGGACCTGGTGCAGCCCGGAAACCCTGAGCGCCGCCGGGCTGCTGGCCGGCATGCTGTTCTATGTCACCGGCGCGCCGCTGCGCGGCGGCCTGCTGGGCGGCGTGGCGGCCCTGCAAAACCCCACCATCCTGTTCTTCTTCGGCTTCGCGCCGCTGCTCAAGCTGGTGATGGAGTATCAGCCCGAACAGGGACTGGTGGCCAACCTGCGCCGCCAGCTGGACCGCCGCGCCCTGCTCGGCCTGGCGCTGGGCCTGGTGCTGATCGCCCTGCCGCCGGCCTTCAACATGTACCAGTACGGCGCCCCCAACGTCATCCTCCAGAACTTCTCGGACCATCGTCTGATCACCATGGACCGGTTCCTGTCCTTCTTCTTTGACTTGAACCAGGGCATGGTGATCGCCGTGCCGGGCCTGGTCCTGGCCCTGCTGGCGCTGCCCGCGCCGCAGCGCGGGCGTGCCCGGCTGGTGCTGGCGGTGGCCCTGCTGTTCCTCTTGGCGCTGGCCGTACCGGCGCTGGCGGTGACCAACTGGAATTCCGCGGCGGCCGGCATCATGCGCTATGTGGCCTGGTCCGCGATGCCGCTGCTATTGGTGCTGTACTGGCGCCTGAGCCTGCTGCCGCGCTGGCCGGCCATGCCGCTGGCCGCCGCCGGCCTGCTGCAGCTGGCCTGCATGGTGCACGCATCCAAATATGGGCACACCCAACTGAGCCCGCTGGCCTTGCAGGCGCTGAAGGTCGCGCCGGCCTGGTATCACCCGGAGCCGGAAATCTTTTCCGAGCGCAGCAGCGGGAACGAAGACAACCTGGACCACAGCAAGGTGTATGTGTACCCGCTGCAGGGCAAGCCGATCAAATGGCTGTTCTACCCGCAGCCGGGTATGGACGCGCGCCTGTGTGGCCCCGGCATGCGGCCTGGACCGCAGGCCGCCGTGACGGAGAGCTCGCGCGGCTGGCGCTATATCGACACCGACCTGCACTGCGAGGTCGACCACCGCCAACCGATCCAGCTGGGGCGGGCCGACATGCAGCCCGGCGGCAAGCTGCAGCTGGCGTCAGGCTGGAGTGCACCGGAGAGCGGCGGCGGCATCTGGGACGGCGCCTGGAGCGTGGGCGAGCGCTCGCAGATCGTGGTGGCCGTGCCGCCGCAATCGGCACCACAGCAACTATTGCTGCAAGGGCACTACTTCGATGGCAACCAGCGCACCCGGGTGCTGGTCAACGGGGTCGATCTGGGCTGGGCAGTGCTCGACATGCCCCATGAGCTGAGCCTGCCCAAGCAGGCGCTGCGGGCAGACGGCGTGTTGCACATCGAACTGCGCCATGAGTCGCCGCGCATTGCCGGCAATGGCGACACGCGCACGCTGGCTTACTTCCTGCAAGGTGTGACGCTGCAGTAAGAGGCTGTTTCAACGGGGGGCTGTTGCGCCCCCCCCGGCGGCGCCCCGTGTATGCGCCTTCCCTACCAGGGCCAGCCCACGGCGCCCACCGTGAGCGCCACGGCGAAGGCCAGGCCGGCAGCCAGGCTGGCCTTGTCCTTGACGGCGAACACCAGCGGGTCGTCGTGCATGTGGCCGCGATGGGCCTGCATCCAGATCCAGCTGACCCATAACAGCAGTACCGGCACCGCGCCCCATACGGCTTCCGGGCTGGCGTACAGCATGACCACCGCGTCGCTGTTCAGGTACAGCGACAGCACCACGGCAGCCGCATAGCCGGCCGTCACGCCCAGCATTTGCACCAGCGAGGCATCGCTGGTGTAGTAGCCGCGCCCGTGGGCCTTGTTCTTGCCGGCCAGGGCCTGGGTCTGCAGTTCGGCGTAGCGCTTGACGAAGGCCAGCGACAGGAACAGGAACACCGAGAACGCCAGCAGCCAGAACGACAGCGGGATGGCCAGCGCGGCCGCGCCGGCGATGATGCGCAGCGTGTACAGCATGGCCAGCGCCACGCAGTCCACCAGGATCAGGCGCTTCAGGCCCCAGGAATACACGCAGGTAAGCAGGAAATAGAAGGCCAGCCAGGGCAGGAAGGCGCCGCCCACGTACCAGGCCAGCACGACGCTGGCGCCCAGCAGCACAGGTGCCAGCAGCACGCCCATCCAGGCCGGCACGGCGCCCGAGGCAAACGGGCGCAGGCGCTTGCGCGGGTGGGCGCGGTCGCTTTCCAGGTCCAGCAGGTCGTTGGCGATGTAGACCGTGGAGGCGCACAGGCTGAACGAGACGAAGGCCAGCAGCAGGGTCAGCCAGTTGGCCGGTTCCATGATCTGGTGCGCCGCCAGCATGGGCACGAACAGCAGCAGGTTTTTCAGCCACTGGTGCACGCGCAGCACCTTGCGCCAAGCCTTCAGGCCGCGCGCCGGGGCCGGGAATTCGCGCTCCACCTTGCACAGGGCGGCGGCGCGCCCGGCCAGTCCGGCGCCGCCATTGACCACGATGGCGTGGCGCGCGCGGCGCCACACCTTGAGGTCGGCGGAGGAATTGCCGGCGTAGTCGAAGCCGCCATGGCCATAGCGGCGCTCGAGCGCCTCGGCCTTGTGGTGGCCGGCCAGGTTGACGGCGCCGTCGCTGGCCATGACTTCGTCGAACACGCCCAGGTGGGCGGCCACGGCGTCGGCGATGGAACGGTCGGAAGCGGTGCACAGCACCAGGCGGCGGCCGGCCGCGCGCTGTTCGCGCAGCCAGTCCAGCAGGCTTTCGTTATAGGGCAGCGAACTGGGGTCGAAGGAACTGCGGCCGGCCAGCTTCTGCTTGAGCACGGCCTTGCCCCGGGCCAGCCAGAACGGAATGCGCAGCACGTCCAGCGGGCTGTCGCGCGACACCCGCAACGCCGATTCGTGCAGCATGTCGGTGTGGATCAAGGTGCCATCGAGGTCGACGATCAGCGGCGGCGTGCTCACGCGCCCCACCCTGCGCGCGTGCGCGCTACGTTATTCTGCAACATGAACCCCATAGAAAAATGCGAAAAAAGTAAGACCAAAACCTTCGCATTATAACCGAGGGCCCTGACCCTACAGACAATATCGGCCAGCCAGCAAATTACACAGTTTGTAAGATATTGTAAGACCCCGGTAAGGCAAGGGTAAGGCCCGGGCGCGCCGCTGCCGCCCGGATGCACACCTTACTTGGGCAGGCCGCCCAGCAGGGCCGCCAGGCGCGGCTTGGCCTTGGCGGCAGCGGCCGGGCCGCTGGCGGCCGGAGCCGGAACGGCTGCCTTGGCCGGCTCGTAGGGCTTGAGGAACCAGGGATCGACTTTCTCGCGGCGCGGCGCGGAGCCGCCGTAGGCGGCCGCGGGGCGCGGGGCGCGGTCGGGGCCGCGTTCACCGCGTTCGGCGCCCCGCGCTGGCGGCGCATCGCGGCGCGGACGGCGCTCATCGCGTCCGGCGCTGGGCACGAAGCCGCCCAGGTCGCCGCGCGTGATGGTTTGCTTGATCAGCTTTTCGATGTCGGCCAGCAGGCGCTCATCCTTGTCCGAATACAGCGAAATGGCGTCGCCCGAGGCGCCGGCGCGGCCGGTGCGGCCGATGCGGTGCACATAGTCCTCGGCGTTGTAGGGCAGGTCGTAGTTGATCACGCACGGCAGGTCGGAAATGTCCAGGCCGCGCGCCGCCACGTCGGTGGCCACCAGCACGTCGGTCTCGCCCTTCTTGAAGGCCTCCAGCGCCGCCATGCGCTCCTGCTGGGACTTGTCGCCGTGGATGGCGGTGGCGCGCATGCCTTCCTGCTCCAGCGCCCGCGCCAGGCGGGAGGCGCCGATCTTGGTGTTGGAGAACACGATCACCTGCTTCAGGTCGCGCTGGCGCAGCAAATGCGCGATCAGGCTGTGCTTCTGGCCTTCCTCGACCTTGTACACCACCTGGGTCACCTTGTCGGCGGTCTGGTTGCTGCGTGCGACTTCGATGGTGAGCGGGTTGTTCAGGAAAGTATTGGCCAGCTTCTTGATCTCGGGCGAGAAGGTGGCCGAGAACATCAGGTTCTGGCGCTGCTTGGGCAGCAGGTTGATGATGCGCTGCAGGTCGGGCAGGAAGCCCATGTCCAGCATGCGGTCGGCCTCGTCCATCACCAGCATCTGCACCTGGCCCAGCGAGATGTTCTTCTGCTCGATGTGGTCCAGCAGCCGGCCCGGGGTGGCGATCACGATTTCCACGCCGGCCTTGAGCACCACGGTCTGGCCCTTCATGTCCATGCCGCCGAACACCACGGTGGAACGCAGCGGAGTGTGCTGGGCGTAGGCCTTGACGTTGTCGGCCACCTGCACCGCCAGTTCGCGTGTCGGGGTCAGGATCAGGGCCCGCACCGGGTGGCGCGCCGGCGAGGTGCTGGCGCTGGCGTGCGGCAGCAGCATCTGGATGATGGGCAGCGAGAAACTGGCGGTCTTGCCGGTGCCGGTCTGGGCCGCGCCCATCACGTCGCGCCCCTGCAGCAGCACGGGGATGGCCTGGGCCTGGATAGGGGTCGGATGCTGGTAGCCCTGGTCGTCAAGCGCCTTGAGTATCAATGGCGACAGGCCGAAGTCGGCAAAACGTACGGGCGCGGCTTCTGGGGAGGTGTTCGGGTGTTCGGACATAATGGATTCGGTGATGCCCGCGCAAAGGTGGACACAATTTCAGAACCGTAAACTATACCCTACTTTCCGTCCAGCGCGCGCAACAACACCACTTTTAAGATGAAACTATTGCATCAATGGCATATATAATGATTTTTCTGTACAGAATATAAACCAAGACGCCTCCCCATGCCCTCGCACCTAACGGCTGCCCGCCAGCGCAGCCTGCATTTCCTGTTGCCGCTGTGTTTGCTCCTGGCCGTGCTGGCCCTGCTGGCCGGCCAGGCCGGCGCGGCGCCGGCCCTGTCGCTGCGCTTCAAGAAGCTGGGGCCGCTGGGCGGCGACGAGCCGTCCATGCTGGCCTTGATGCAGGACCGCAAGGGCTTCATCTGGGTCGGCACGCATACCAACGGGCTGTACCGCTACAACGGCTACCAGGCCGTCAAGTACATCAACAATCCTGCCGATCCGCGCAGCCTGCCGCACGACCGCGTGTCCGCCATCTATGAGGACCGCCAGGGCCGCATCTGGGCCGGCACCCAGAACGGCCTGGCGCGCTACAACCCCGAAACCAACGACTTCACCGTGTTCGCCCCGCCCAGGGCGCCCAAGAACCACCGCATCATCAAGAACATCATTTCGGACGGCAGCAACGGCATGTGGGTGGGCAGCTGGGGCGGCCTGCAGCACTTCGATCCGGACAGCGGCAAGTTCACCGTCTACGCCCACGACGACGCCCGTCCCGACAGCCTGGCCAGCAACGACCTGAACGGCCTGGCGCTGGACGCCAAAGGCGGGCTGTGGGCCGCCACCTGGCCCGGCGGCCTGGACTACCTGGCGCCGGGCTCAACGAGTTTCCGCCACCACCAGGTCGACCCCGCCGCCGTGCCGGACGCCCGCATCAACATCGTGCGCGCGCTGCAGTTCGACCGCAGCGGGGCGCTGTGGATAGGCACCGAATCGAACGTCATCCGTTGGGACAGCAAGAGCGCCTGGGACACCCGCAAGGTGGTGCCCTCGCCCTACAGCCGCATCACCAGCTTCAACCTGGACAGCAAGGGCACCCTGTGGTGCACCACCCTGTCGGCGGGCCTGCTGCGCTGGGACGAGGCGGCCGGCAAGTTCGACCAGTACGTGCACGCGGCCGACGATCCTTACAGCCTGCCGGGCGACAATCTGCGCGCCGTGATGCAGGACCGCGGCGGCATGCTGTGGATCGCCTCCTTCACGGACGGCATCAGCCTCGCCAACCTGAGCAGCGAAGGCTTCCAGCGCCACGTGCCATTCCGCATCGACAGCCGCTCGGCCCCGGCCAGCAATGCGCTCCTGAGCCTGGCGCGGGCGCCGGGCGGCAAGCTCTGGCTGGGCGGCAATGTCGGCTTCAGCCTGTACGACCCGGCCAACGGCGCCGTGCTGAAAAGCTGGCGCGCCGACGACAGGAAGCCCGGCTCGCTGAGCCACAACATCGTCTACACCATGTATCAGGACCCCGAGGGCAAGGGGCCGCTGTGGCTGGGCACCTCGAACGGCCTGAACCGCATGGACCATCCGGACGGCCCCATCCAGGCCATCCACTTCGGTAACACCGCCAGCGACTACATCAACATCATCGCCCCCGGCGCCAACGGCGTGCTGTGGCTGGGCACCGGCAACAGCCTGATACGCTACGACAGCAAGACCGATGCGCGGCGCATCTACTACAACGATCCGCAGGACGACAGCAGCCGCGGCGTGAACGGCAGCTCGGCCGTGCTGGAAGACCACGCCGGCCGGGTCTGGGTGGGCTCGGAGTGGAATGGCGGCGGCCTCGACCTGCTGGACCCGGCGACTGGCAAGTTCCGCCACTACCGCCACCGCGCCAATGACACCACCAGCCTGTCGGACGACAACGTGGCCAGCCTGCACGAGGACGCCCAGGGCCGGATCTGGGTCGGCACCAGCAAGGGCCTGAACCTGGTGCAGTTCGGCCCCAACGGTACGCTCAGCTTCCGCTCCTACGCGGCCGCCATGCGCGCGCCCAAGATCCTGGCCATCACCAGCGACCAGGACGGCAAGATCTGGTGCAGCACCATCGCCGGCCTGTACCGGCTCGATCCGGACAGTGGCAAGGTCACCCATTTCACCGCCTCGGACGGCCTGACCGAGGGTTTCACGATCAATTCCAATGCCACGGCCGAGAACGGCCAACTGTACTTCGGCGGCGTGCACGGCATGACCGCCGTCACCCCTTCGGCCGTGCGCAGCAGCTCGGTGCCGCCGCAGGTGGCCATCACCGACATCAGCGTGTTCAACCACTCCCTGCAGGAGGGCAAGCATGGCGACGAAGTCCAGGCCAGCGGGCCGGTAACGGCGCCCACCGCGCTCACCCTGTCCTCGCAAGCCTCGGTATTCTCGCTGGAATTCGCCGCCCTGCACTACACCGAACCGGGCGAGAACCGCTACGCCTACCAGCTGCTGGGCTTCGATCGCGACTGGGTCGAGACCGACGCCAGCCACCGCAGCGCCAGCTACACCAACCTCAATCCCGGCAAGTACGTGTTCAAGGTCAAGGCCGCCAACCACTTGGGCGTGTGGAATCCGGAGGCGGCCACCCTGCACATCACCATCACGCCGCCGTTCTGGCAAACCTGGTGGTTCCGGGTCGGCATGTTCCTGCTGGTGGCAGGCGCCCTGCTGGGCACCCACCGCTGGCGCGTGGCCAGCCTCTCCCGGCGCCAGGCCGAACTGGAAGCGCTGGTGGCGGCCCGTACGGCCGAGCTGGAGGAATCCAACCGCAAGCTGGCCGCGCTCAGCACCACCGACGGCCTGACCGGGGTCGGCAACCGGCGCGGCTTCGACCTGGCGCTGGAAGCGGAATGGCGGCGCGCCGCGCGCACCGGCCAGGCGCTGGCGCTGTGCATGCTGGACGTCGACTACTTCAAGAAATACAACGACCACTACGGCCACCTGGCCGGCGACGCCACCCTGCGCACCGTGGCCGGGCTGATCAATGAACACGGGCGCCGCACCAGCGACCTGGTGGCGCGCTACGGCGGCGAGGAATTCGCCCTGCTGGCGGCCGCCACCGACGCCACCGACGCCTACGCCGTGGCGCAGGACATCTGCGCCGCGCTGGCGCAGCTGCGCCTGCCGCACGCCGCCTCGCCATTCGGCATCGTCACGCTGTCGGTCGGGGTGGCGGTGCTGGTGCCCAGCGAGGACGCCACGCCGGACATGCTGGTGCGCGCGGCCGACCACGCCCTGTACCAGGCCAAGGCCCAGGGCCGCAACCGGGCCCGCCTGGCCATGCCGGAGCTGGAAGCGGCCGAGAGCGCGCCTTGACGGCGTCCACCCCTCGGTGTCCACCCTTCGGTGCCCCCTTCGGCAACACCCCTCGGTGTCAGGTCTGCCATTGGTACATGAGTCCGCCTAACGGCGTGCGCTACTGCTGCTCAAGCATCATGCTTGGCAACAATGCGGCTCACCGTCCGGTACGACACGCCAAAGTGCGAGGCAATCTCGCGCATGGAGTACGCCGTGGAGCGATAGGCTTGCGCAATGGCCTCCTGCCGGGTAGCAAACCGCGCCTGGTATTCCTCCAGCGACAAAGCCAGCGCCCGGCGCTGCTCGCGTACGATCTCGCGACACTGTTGCGCCCTGTCAGGCTTCCTGTACGACGCTACAAAACCTTCGTCGCCCAGCAACACCTGGTGGCGCGTATCGTACAGCGGACTGGGAAGCCCGACGCCGCCACGCACAAACTCGGCATAACGCTGCAGCGCTGCGCTGCCTATGCCGTCAAACTGGGACAGCAGCCAGCCTGAGTCCAACCATGGCGGACACGGCAGTCGGCGCAGCAGCAGCGCATGACTGCTCCAGGGCCACTGCTCGGCAGCCTCGACCATCCCCGCGCGTAATGGGTTGAGTGCGATATAACGGCACAATGCCAGCAGATACCTTTGTTTTTGCACCAGCACCGCGTGATAGCGGCCCTGGAACAGATGGCCAGCGAGACCGTGCCGCCGGTTGAAATGCCGCGTGTACGCCCCATTCAAGTGCTGCATGCCGCGGGCCAGATTGGCCTCCGGGGTTTCCACCAAGAGGTGGAAGTGGTTACTCATCTGGCAGTAGCTGTACACAATGAAATGATGCCGGTGACAGACATGTCCCAAGATATCAAGCCAGCGCACGCGATCGAGCTCATCGCCATAGATGGCTAGTCGGCGATCGCCACGCGCAGTCACATGATAGAGCGCGCCGGGAAATTGCAAGCGTAATGGTCTGGTCATCGCGCCAGCGTAAGCCGGTCACGGCCGAACGGTTTGAGCCTGCTCAGGCGCCAAGCAAATAGCGGCCTCATGTACCAATGGCAGACCTGACACCGGGGGGGGACAGTATGGCTTGAGCCCGCTCAGCCGCCCCGCAAATAGCAGCCTCATGTACCAATGGCAGATCTGACCCCGAACGAAAAACCGGAGCGCTGGGCTCCGGTTTTTTTGTTATGCCAGCTTGCCGTGGCAAGCCTTGTACTTCTTGCCGCTGCCGCAGGGGCAGGGGTCGTTGCGGCCGACTTTGAGGCCCATGTTGAGCAGCTCCTCGCCGCTCAGGCCCTGCAGCTCGGGCGGCAGGCCGGCCAGGTTGGGCAGGCCGCCGGCCGCCGGGGCCAGCAGTTCTTCCGGCGCCGCGTTCGGGTTGAAGGCGGCGTGCTGGTAGCTGACGTTTTCCACGTGCGACTGCTGCATGGCCGCCTCGGCCGCGTCGATTTCCTCGCGCGACTGGATGCGCACCGTCATGATCAGCTTGACCACTTCGTTCTTGATCATGTCCAGCATCTGGCCGAACAGCTCGAAGGCTTCGCGCTTGTATTCCTGCTTGGGATTCTTCTGCGCATAGCCGCGCAGGTGGATGCCCTGGCGCAGGTGATCCAGCGCGGCCAGGTGCTCGCGCCAGTGGCTGTCCACGCTTTGCAGCATGACGTTGCGCTCGAAGCCGCCAAACGATTCCTTGCCGACGATATCGATCTTCGACTGGTACAGCTTGTCGGCCGCGGCCAGCACGCGCTCCAGGATGTCCTCGTCGGTCAGGTTGGGCTCGGATTCCAGCATGGCGCGCAGCGGCACGTCGATCTGCCATTCGGCCGCCAGCGCCGCCTCCAGGCCCTTGATGTTCCATTGCTCTTCCACCGATTCCTCGGGCACGTACTCGCGCACCAGGTCGGTAAAGGCGCCGTGGCGCAGCGATTCGATCAGTTCCGAGATGTCGGTGGTTTCCAGCAGCTCGTTGCGCTGCTGGTAGATCACCTTGCGCTGGTCGTTGGCGACGTCGTCGTATTCCAGCAGCTGCTTGCGGATGTCGAAGTTGCGCGCCTCGACCTTGCGCTGGGCCGATTCGATGGAGCGCGACACGATGCCGGCCTCGATCGGTTCGCCTTCCGGCATCTTCAGGCGGTCCATGATGGCGCGCACGCGGTCGCCGGCGAAGATGCGCAGCAGCGGATCATCCAGCGACAGGAAGAAGCGCGAGGAACCCGGGTCGCCCTGGCGCGCGGCGCGGCCGCGCAGCTGGTTGTCGACCCGGCGCGACTCATGGCGCTCGGTGCCGATGATGTGCAGGCCGCCGGCCGCCACCACCTGCTCGTGCAGGGCTTGCCAACCGTCGCGCAGGGCCTGGGCCTGGGCCGCCTTGTCGGCCTCGCTCAGGCTGTCGTTGGCCTCGATGAACTGGATCTGTTTCTCGACATTGCCGCCGAGGACAATGTCGGTGCCGCGGCCGGCCATGTTGGTGGCGATGGTGATGGCTTTCGGGCTGCCGGCCTGGGCGATGATTTCCGCCTCGCGGGCGTGCTGCTTGGCGTTCAGCACATTGTGCGGCAGGCCGCCCTTGGTCAGGATGCCGGACAGCAGCTCGGAATTCTCGATCGAGGTGGTGCCGACCAGCACCGGCTGGCCGCGCTCGTAGCAATCCTTGATCTCCAACATCATGGCCTTGTACTTCTCGGCGGCCGACTTGTAGACCTGGTCGTGGCGGTCCTTGCGCTGCGATGGACGGTTGGGCGGGATCACCACGGTTTCCAGGCCGTAGATTTCCTGGAATTCGTAGGCTTCGGTATCGGCCGTGCCGGTCATGCCGGCCAGCTTGCTGTACATGCGGAAGTAGTTCTGGAAGGTGATCGAGGCCAGGGTCTGGTTCTCGTTCTGGATCTTCACGCCCTCTTTCGCTTCGACGGCCTGGTGCAGGCCGTCCGACCAGCGCCGGCCCGTCATCAGGCGGCCGGTGAATTCGTCGACGATGGTCACTTCGCCATTCTGCACCACGTAATGCTGGTCCTTGAAGTACAGCGCGTGCGCGCGCAGCGCCGCGTACAGGTGGTGCACCAGGGTGATGTTGGCGGAATCGTACAGCGAGGCGCCTTCCGGCAGCAGGCCCATCTTGGTCAGGATGGCTTCGGCCTTCTCGTGGCCGGCCTCGGTCAGCAGCACCTGGTGCGCTTTCTCGTCCTTGGTGTAGTCGCCCGGGACTTCGACCTTGCCCTTGCCGTCCGGGGTTTCCTCGCCGACCTGCAAGGTCAGCATCTTGGGCACTTCATTGATCTTGTAGTACAGGTCGGTGTGGTTCTCGGCCTGGCCCGAGATGATCAGCGGGGTGCGGGCTTCGTCGATCAGGATGGAGTCCACCTCGTCCACGATGCCGAAGTTGAGCGCGCGCTGCACGCGGTCGCGCTTGTCGAACACCATGTTGTCGCGCAGGTAGTCGAAGCCGAATTCGTTGTTGGTGCCGTAGGTGATGTCCGAGGCGTAGGCGGCCTGCTTGGCCGAGTGCTCCATTTGCGACAGGTTGATGCCGGTGGTCAGGCCCAGCCAGCCGTACAGCTTGGCCATGGTTTCGGCGTCGCGCTGGGCCAGGTAATCGTTGACCGTCACGATGTGCACGCCCTTGCCTGACAGCGCATTCAGGTAGGCCGGCAGGGTCGCGGTCAGGGTCTTGCCCTCGCCCGTGCCCATTTCGGCGATTTTGCCATAGTGCAGGACCATGCCGCCGAGCAGCTGCACGTCGAAGTGGCGCATCTTGAACACGCGCTTGCTGGCTTCGCGGCAGACGGCGAATGCTTCCGGCAGGATGGCGTCCAGCGTCTCGCCATTGGCGATGCGTTCCTTGAAAGCAGGCGTCTTGGCTTGCAGCTCGGCATCCGACAGTTTTTCCATGGCCGGTTCGAGCGCATTGATCTCGCGTACCGTTTTTTGGTATTGCTTAAGCAGGCGCTGGTTGCGGCTGCCGAAAATCTTGGTCAGAAAGGACATGCTTGAATTCTTGAAAAAACGCCGTTTAAAAAAAGCCCTGTAGGTGTCAACGCCTTACCGCACGGAGTTCAACTATGGCAAAAGTCGCTGATTTTAGCATGCGACGCGGCCAAGGTTGGGACATAGCCATATATAACAATGGCACCGGGTTTAACAATGACACAAAATCAATATATTTTATCGCAAGGATGGTCGGCGGTGCGTGCGGCAGCGCGCCATGGGATAATACCGGGGCCATGCGATTCAATTCTTCCAACATCTCACTGAAGCGTCCCACCGCTGTCGGCGCCACCGACTTCCTGCGCCGCGACGACAAGATGGCGGCCCTGCTGCCGGCCATCGAGCGCATGGCGCGCCTGCAGCGCGATTGCGCCGAGGCCCTGCCCGCCATGTTCCGGCTGTGCGAGATCCTGTCCTTCGATAAGGGCGTGCTGCTGCTGTCCACGCCCAATGCGGCGGTCGCGGCCAAGCTCAAGCAGCAAGTCCCTCAGCTGAGTGCGGCCCTGGCCCAGCGCGGCTGGCAGGTCGAGAGCGTGAAATTGCGGGTGCAGATGGTGAAGGCGGCCGAGATCAAGCCGCAGATGCGCGCCCTGTCGCTGCCGGACAAGGCGGTCGAAGCATTCGACGAACTCGGCAATACGCTGGAAGAAACGCCGCAGAACTCGGCGCTGATTGCCGCCGTCAAGGCCATGGTGGCCAAGCGGCGTCAGGGGTTGGGCTGACTCTGGGGGCTAGCTCAAGTAAGTGCCCACTCTCGGGCCATCTGCCGTACATACGACGGTGGCGCCACCTCCAGGCTGTCGAAGGACACGATCTCATATGCATCCGGATGCTTGAGCAGCTCCAGCAGCAGCTGGTTGTTCAAGCCGTGGCCGGACTTGTGCGCCTCGTAGCTGGCCAGCAGCGGGTGCCCGACCAGGTACAGGTCGCCGATGGCGTCCAGGATCTTGTGGCGCACGAACTCGTCCTCGTAGCGCAGGCCGTCCGAATTGAGGATGCGGTATTCATCCATGACGATGGCGTTTTCCATCGAGCCGCCGCGCGCCAGGCCTATGCCGCGCAGCATTTCCACGTCCTGCATGAAGCCGAAGGTGCGGGCGCGGGCCACGTCGTGCACATAGGAGACGTCGCCGAAATCGACCTTGGCGCGCTGGGTGGTGCCATCCACGGCCGGGTGGTTGAATTCGATGAAGAAGTCCAGCCTGAAGCCATTGTAGGGGCTCAGCCGGGCCCATTTTTCCCTGTCGCCCGTGCCTTCGCGGATTTCCACCGGTTTCAGCACGCGGATGAACTTCTTGGCGGCCGGCTGTTCTTCCACGCCGGCCTGCTGCAGCAGGAACACGAAGGACGAGGCCGAGCCATCCATGATGGGGATTTCCTCGGCGCTGACGTCGATGTACAGATTATCCAGCCCGAGGCCGGCGCAGGCCGACATCAGGTGCTCCACGGTGGACACGCGGGCGCCCTCGCGCACCAGCACCGAGGCCATGCGGGTGTCGCCCACGGCCATGGCGCTGGCCGGGAATTCCACGATGGGGCTGAGGTCGACGCGGCGGAACACGATGCCGGTGTCGGGCGCGGCCGGACGCAGGGTCAGCTCGACCTTGGTGCCGGAGTGCAGTCCCACGCCGGTAGTGCGGACCAGTTCTTTGATGGTGCGTTGTTTTAGCATGATGGCCGATTATAGCGAAGTTGCGACAGCCGCGCCCGGCGCGGCCTTGCCTCCAAGAGGACGTTTCAACATGAACGTGGCTAGGCGCGGCTCCGAAGACAGTGCGGCTGCACGGCGAGGAGCTGCAACGACGCCATGCTCATTTTAAGAACCCGTTTCAAAATGAGCAGGGCTAGGCACGGCGACGAAGACAGTGCGACTGCACGGCTAGGAGCCGTAACGACGCCATGCTCATTTTGAAACGGGTTCTAAGGGTGCTCGGCCTCGCTGTGGACCGATTCGCGCCGCACCAGGTAAACACCGCTGGCAATGATGATGGCGGCGCCCAGCAGGGTGTAGCCATCCGGCAGGGTCTGCCACAGCAGCCAGTCCAGCCCCACGCCCCAGGCCAGGGCGGTGTACTCGAAGGGCGCCACGATGGAGGCCTTGCCCATGCTGAAGGCGCGCGTGATGGCGATCTGACCCAGGAAGCCGCTGACGGCCAGCACCGCCAGCGGCAGCAGGTCTGCGGCGCGCACCGGCGTCCACACCCTGGCCGACATCACGGAACCGAACACCGCCATGATCACCAGGTACCAGAACATCATGGATTCGTGGCTGTCGGTGCGGGCCAGGATGCGGCTGGCGATGGCCGAGACGGCGTAGCAGGCCGCCGCGCCCAGGATGGCCAGGCCGCCCATGGTCAGCATGCCGGCGCCTTCCGGCCGCAGCACCACCAGCACGCCCATCAGCCCGACCACGATGGCGCACCACTGCGCCTTGTCCACCCTCTCCTTCAGGATGAACACGGACAGCGCGGTGATCAGGGCCGGCGCGATGAAGAAGATGGAATAGGCTTCGGCCAGCGACAGCTGGCTCAAGCCATAGGCGAAGGTGGTCAGCATGCCGGTGCCCAGCACGGCGCGGAACAAATGCATGCCCCAGCGGATGCGGTGGATGCTGCGGAAGGCGCCGCGACTGGCCATGTAAGCGCACAGCAGCGGCAGCGCGCACAGCGCGCGCAGGGCCGTGACCTGGGTAGCCGGGTAGTGGGCGGACAGCACTTTCATGGACGTGTCCATGACGGAGAACAGGGCGACGGCGGCCAGCATCGCGTAGATGGCGCGCAGGTTTTCTTTACGGGAGGACAGGGCAAGCTCCTTGCGGGCGGCCAAGGCGGCCGGGGGAACGTCCATGTTGGCGACGTCCAGAGCCAGGACCAAAGATTATAGCAACCTTCCACAGCGGCTGGAACCGCTAGCCCGCCGGCAGCAGCATCACCAGCTTGAGGTCGGGGCGGTGGGCCAGGCGCAGAGTGGCCTGCTGGTAGGCCAGCGTGCCACGCCGTGGATGGTGGAAGCGGCGCAGGCCGCCTTCTCGGGCGGCCACTTCCTGGCGCGTCCACAGGGCGGCGAAGTCGGCGCTGCTGCGCTCCAGCTCACCCACCAGATCGGACAAGGGCGGCTGCGCGGCATGCTTGCCGGCGTCGGCCCGGAACTCGGCCACCAGCCGGTGCGCACGTTCCGGCCAGTCGGCGATCAGCTGGCGTGCGCCCGCTGCGCCGAACATGTAGCACAGCAGGTTGGGGCGTCCTCCCTGCCCGTCCAGCCACCCCGTGAACAGTTCGGCAGCCTGGCCGTTCCAGGCCAGCGCATCCCACTGGCGGTCCAGGATGTAGGCCGGCGCATGAATGGCCGCCACGATGGCCTCCAGGCCTTCGGCCCCGCCATCGCCCTTGTCCTCGCGCGGGTCCAGCCGTTCGGCCAGGGTGAACAGGTAGGCGCGTTCGGCCGCCGTCAGCTGCAGCACCTCGGCCAGCCGTGCCAGCAGGGCCGCCGAAGGAGACACCTCCCGTCCCTGCTCCAGCCAGGTCAGCCACGTCGGACTCACGCCGCACAGCTGCGCCAGCTCCTCGCGCCGCAGCCCCGGCGTGCGCCGCCTGCCGCCAGCAGGCAAGCCGGCGGCAGCCGGGCTGACACGCTCGCGGTGGGTGCGGATGAATGCTCCTATCTTGTCGTGCATGGTAGTCCTTATACCAGTATCAGTACTGGTCTTGTTACAGGATGGATAGCTGCCTATTCTGAGGCATCCCAGCCCAACAAGGAGAACACCATGCAGCAGCAAGCCGTCGTCGCACAACAATTCGGCAACACCGCCAGCGCCTACCTGAGCAGCGCCGTGCATGCGCAAGGGGCCGACCTGGCGCGCTTGAAAGAGGCCGCCGCCGCGCTGGGCCGGCCGCGCGTGCTGGACCTGGGCTGCGGCGCCGGCCACGCCAGTTTCGCCGTGGCGCCGGCCGCCGCCAGCGTGGTGGCCTACGACCTGGTCCAGCCCATGCTGGACGTGGTGGCCGCAGCCGCGCGCGAGCGCGGCCTGGCCAACATTGAGACCCGCCAGGGCAACGCCGCCGCCCTGCCCTTTGCCGGCGCCAGCTTCGACATGGTGGTGACGCGCTTTTCCGCCCACCACTGGCTGGACGTGCCGGCCGCCCTGAACGAGGTGCGGCGCGTGCTGGCGCCAGGCGGCCGCTGCTACATCATCGACATCACCGCGCCGGAACAGCCGCTGTACGACACCACGCTGCAAGCGGTGGAGCTGCTGCGCGACGGCTCGCATGTACGCGACTACCGCCCGTCCGAATGGTGCGCCATGCTGGCCCAGGCCGGCTTGTACCACGTCCAGCGCGGCAGCTGGAAGCTGGAGATGGTGTTCGGCGACTGGGTGGCGCGCATGCGCACCCCGCCCGGGCGGGTGGCGGCCATACTCAGCCTGTGGGACAGCGCGCCGGAGGAAGCACAGCGCTACTTCCGCGTGCAGCCGGACGGCTCCTTCACCATCGACTCCACCCTGTTCGAGGCGGCTGCCGAGGATATCCTGCAACCGTAAGCCCGCCGCGCGGCGGCCCGTCCCTGGGGCGACGGGCCGATTCGCGGTATCATGGCAGGCCGTACGCCAACCACCGCAAGAGCCTAGCAATGAGCCGTTACTGGAGTCCCGTCGTCCACAGCCTGACCCCCTACACCCCGGGCGAACAGGTGCAGATCCCCAACCTGATCAAACTGAACACCAACGAAAATCCGTACGGCCCCTCGCCCATGGCAGTGGCAGCCATGCGCCAGGCCGCCGGCGACACCCTGCGCAAGTATCCCGACCCGAACGGGACCGCGCTCAAGGACGCCCTGGCGCAACTGCACGGCCTGCGCCGCGAACAAGTCTTCGTCGGCAACAGCTCGGACGAGGTGCTGGCCCATACCTTCCAGGCCCTGCTCAAGCATGAACTGCCGCTGCTGTCGCCGGACATCAGCTACAGCTTTTACCCGACCTACTGCAGCCTGTACGGCATTGATCACCGCACGGTGCCGCTCAACGACGCCTTCGAGATCGATGTGGAGGATTACGACCAGCCCTGCGGCGCCATCATCCTGGCCAATCCGAACGCGCCGACCGGCCACGCCCTGCCACTGGAGCGCATCGAAGCGCTGCTGCGCGCGCATCCGGAACAGGTGGTGGTGGTGGACGAAGCCTATGTGGATTTTGGCGCCGAGAGCGCGGCCACGCTGGTCGACCGCTACGATAACCTGCTGGTGATACAGACCTTTTCCAAATCGCGCTCGCTGGCGGGGCTGCGGGTCGGCTTCGCGCTCGGCCATGCCGACCTGATCGCCGGCCTGGAGCGGGTCAAGAACAGCTTCAACTGCTACCCGCTGGGTCAGGTGGCGCTGGCCGGCGCGGTGGCGGCCATCGAAGACCGCGCCTACTTCGAGCGCACCCGCGACGCCATCGTCGCCACGCGCGAGCGCCTGGCGCTGGAACTGAAAAGCCTGGGGTTTGACGTGCTGCCGTCGAAAGCCAACTTCGTGTTCGCCCGCCACCCGCGCCACGACGGCGCCCGGCTGGCGGCCGCGCTGCGCGAGCGCGCCATCCTGGTACGCCACTTCAAGGCGCCGCGCATCGACCAGTTCCTGCGCATCTCGATCGGCACCGACGCCGAATGCGGCCACTTGGTGGCGGCGCTGGCCGAGCTGACGGCCTGATCAGGGATACTTACGCCGGGCGTGAAGCACGGGCAAGGCAGTCACCGTTACCTGATCCTCGCGCAGGACGACGATATAGTTGCGGTGCGCAGCCAGCTCTATCGTGCCGGGCACCCTGCCCGTCCTGCGAGGAAAATTCGGATCGGCCAGTTTGCCCACCTGGCTGTCTATGTGCAGCCAAAGCTCAGCGGCCGCGCGGGGGCTGAAGCGCGCGACATGGGCGGCTATCGCCTGCAGTTCGGCCAGATAAGTGGCCGTTCTCAGCACGCGCTTCATGACGCATCGCGTTCAGCCTTCTTTGCTGCGACCAGGCGTGCCCACTCGTCTTCCGGGATAACTGGATTGCTGCCGTCGGCCAGGCCATCGAGCGCGCTGTGGACCTTGCGCGCGAACCAGGCATCATACGATTCCTGAACGTCTTGCACTCCGTATTGCCTGAGTAGCATATCAGCCTCCGTGGGATGGGAAAATCGCAGCGTCTCGCCCTGCCCGGAGATCAAGGACATGGCATCGCCCCTGCCCTGTAACAGCACCGCATAGGCGGCGCCGTCAAAATGTATCGTGGCGGCAGGCGGCGTATCGTTGACCAGCAGCGCGCGCAGCTCATCCAGCGTAACGGTATTTTTCATGACAGGCCTCGACATAAAACAAAACGGCGCCGCGGCGCCGTTTGTTTTTGCTTACAGCTGGCCCAGCAGCGTTTCGGCGTTCGAGACTTCGAACTTGCCGCCCTGCTCGACGTTGAGCTGCTTGACCACGCCGTCTTCCACCAGCATGGAATAGCGCTGCGAGCGGGTGCCCATGCCGAATTTGCTGAAGTCGGCATCCAGGCCCAGCGCCTTGCTGTAGTCGGCATTGCCGTCGGCGAACATGCGCACCACGCCGGTGGCTTTCTGGTCGCGGCCCCAGGCGCCCATCACGAAGGCGTCGTTGACCGAGATGCACCAGATCTCATCCACACCCTTGGCCTTGAACTCGGCCGCGTGTTCCACATAGCCCGGCACGTGCTTGGCCGAGCAGGTCGGGGTGTAGGCGCCCGGCAGGCCGAAGATGGCGATCTTCTTGCCCTTGACCAGGTCCTGCACCTTGAAGGTGTTCGGGCCCAGGCTGCAGCCTTCGGTTTCGACTTCGATGAACTCGGACAGGCTGCCTTCCGGCAGGGTGTCGCCAATTTTAATGGTCATCATGACTCCTTGTGTATGGATAAAGAACGGATGAAAAAAAACCGCGCCGGAGCGCGGTCGCGCCCCAGGCATCTTACACAGTATGCCTGAAGCGGCGGGTTTGTGCCGACTGGCCAGAGCGCGCTTCAAAATGAGCGTGGCTAGGCGCGGCGCCGAAGGCAGTGCGACTGCACGGCGAGGCGCCGCAACGACGCCACGGTCTTTTTGAGCGGGCTCTAGTCGGCCTGCTTGCGCAGGAAGGCGGGAATGTCGTAAGTCTCCATGCCGTTCTTTTCCATGGCGCGCACCTGCTCGGAAGCGGTCTCGCGACGCCACACGGCCGGCGCCTTCATGCCGTCGAAGGCTTGCGCCGCGCCGCCGCCCAGGCCGCCGGTAGCGCCCATGGACACGGAAGCGGCCGCGCCGCCCATCGATGCCGAGGGCATCAGCGGACCATTGTGGGTACCAGTACGCAGCATTTGCTGCGGCACCAGCTGCACGTGCTTCTTGGCCTTGCCCAGGCCGGTGGCGACCACGGTCACGCGGATGGAATCGCCCATCTCGTCGTCGTAGGCGATGCCCTGGGCGATGGACGCGTCCGGTGCGGCAAAGGCGCGCACGGCGGCCATGACTTCCTTGATTTCCTTGCCCTTCAGGCTGCGCGAGGCGGTCACGTTGACCAGCACGCCGCGCGCACCGGACAGGTCGACGCCGTCCAGCAGCGGCGAGGCCACGGCCTGCTCGGCCGCGATGCGGGCGCGGTCGATGCCGGACGCGGTGGCGGTGCCCATCATGGCCTTGCCCTGCTCGCCCATGATGGTCTTGACGTCGTTGAAGTCGACGTTGATGTGGCCCGGCACGTTGATGATCTCGGCAATGCCCGCCACAGCATTATTCAGCACATCGTCGGCGTGCTGCAGCCACTCGATCAGCGACTCGTCCTCGTAGATCTCTTCCAGCTTCTCGTTCAGGATCACGATCAGCGAATCGACGTTGGCCGACAGCTGCTCCAGGCCCTCGTCGGCGATGTCCATGCACTTCTGGCCTTCGTGCGAGAACGGCTTGGACACCACGGCCACGGTCAGCGCGCCCAGGTTCTTGGCCACTTCGGCCACGATGGGAGCGGCGCCGGTGCCGGTGCCGCCGCCCATGCCGGCCGCGATGAACACCATGTGGGCGCCGCGCAGCGCATCCTCGATGCGGGCGCGCGATTCCTCGGCCAGCTTGCGGCCCACGTCCGGCTTCATGCCGGCGCCCAGCCCGGTTTCGCCGATCTGGATGATGTTGTGGGCCTTGGACGCGGACAGGGCCTGGGCATCGGTGTTGGCGGCGATGAACTCCACGCCGGACATGCCCTTGTTGATCATGTGCTGCACCGCGTTGCCACCAGCACCGCCTACCCCGACGACCTTGATCACGGTACCCAAAGCTGCGTTATCGACCATATCGAACTCCATGATTTGCTCCCTATCAGTATGCCGTTTTCAAGCGCCAGTCCTCATATCGGTAGGAGAACTGGGGATTGAAAACCGCGGTTGATTACATTGATGTATAAAATTCTTCCCCTGCCCGGCCTAGAAGTTACCCAGGAACCATTCCTTCATGCGCTGCCACACTGCCTTGACCGACCCATCCTGGCGCGTCACGATATGCCCACGCAGGTACTGCTTTTTCGCTTCCAACAACAGGCCCAGCACGGTGGCGTAGCGCGGGCTGCGCACCACGTCGGCCAGCTGGCCACGGTAGTCCGGCGTGCCCAGGCGCGCCGGCTTCAAAAAGATATCCTCGGCCATCTCCACCATGCCGGGCATGATGGAGGTGCCGCCGGTGAGCACGATGCCGGACGACAGCACGCCTTCGTAACCCGATTCGCGCACCACCTGGTGCACCATGGCGAACAGCTCCTCGACACGCGGCTCGACCACGGCGGCCAGCGCCTGGCGCGACAGGTTGCGCGGGCCGCGGTCGCCCAGGCCCGGCACTTCCAGCGACTCGCCCGGATCGGCCAGCACCTGCTTGGCCACGCCGTAGCGGATCTTGATTTCCTCGGCCTCGGTGGTCGGGGTGCGCAGCGCCATGGCGATGTCGTTGGTGATCTGGTCGCCCGCGATCGGGATCACGGCCGTGTGGCGGATGGCGCCGTCCGAGAACACCGCCACGTCCGTCGTGCCGCCGCCGATATCGATCAGCACCACGCCCAGTTCCTTCTCATCCGGGGTCAGCACCGCGTCGGCCGAGGCCATGGGCTGCAGGATCAGGTCCGACAC
The DNA here is from genome assembly GCF_053572355.1 of Duganella kummerowiae. Classification (NCBI taxonomy): domain Bacteria; kingdom Pseudomonadati; phylum Pseudomonadota; class Betaproteobacteria; order Burkholderiales; family Oxalobacteraceae; genus Duganella; species Duganella kummerowiae. The sequence continues at coordinate 244,070 of NZ_JBKFEH010000009.1, read as the reverse complement.
TTCCAGCCCGCAGCGGCGCACGCACTTGACGATGTTCTGCACCGCCGACACGGCGCCGGTCACGATGTGCACTTTCACTTCCAGGCGGATCCCGCTCATACCGATCGGTTCGCGCACATCTTCCTGGCTGTCGACGATGAATTCCTGCGGCACCGTGTGCAGCAATTGCTGGTCGGTCGGGATGTTAACCGCTTTCGCCGTTTCGATGACGCGCGCCACGTCGGTGGCCGTCACTTCCTTGTCCTTGATGGCCACCATGCCGCTGGAATTGAAGCTGCGGATATGGCTGCCCGCGATGCCGGCGTAGACATTGCGGATCTTGCAGTCGGCCATCAGCTCGGCTTCCTCCAGCGCGCGCTGGATGGACTCGACGGTGGCTTCGATGTTGACCACCACGCCTTTCTTCAGGCCCTTGGATTCATGCTGGCCCAGCCCGATCACCTCGTGGCGCCCGTCGGACATCACTTCGGCCACCACCGCCACCACCTTGGAGGTGCCGATGTCGAGGCCGACGATCAGGTTTTTCGCGTCTTTTGTCATGTCTTTCGCCTACCCTACTGTGTGTGCTTGATGGGGCTCGCGCCCGTTTGTTTTTTTACCAGCGACTTCGGTTTCGCGCCTTCGGCCGGGATCTTCAAGCCTGCCGCGCTCAGGGCCAGGCCGTTCTGGTAGCGCATGTCGATGGTCTCGATGTTCTGCAAATGCGTCACCAGCTGCGGATAAATGCTGAGCAGGCGGTCCACCCTTTCCTTCAGGGTGGTGGCGGTCTGCTCGCGGCCCAGCTCCACGCTCATACCGTTGTCCAGCTTGACGGTCCAGGCGTAGCGGCCCGACAGCGACAGCGCCTGCGGCACCAGCTTGAGCGGCGCGAACCAGGTGCGCAGCTCGTCGTAGCGCGACAGCACTTCCTTCTCGCTGCCGTCCGGCCCGTCGAATTCCGGCAGCGTGTGGTCTTCCTCGGCCTCGGCCAGGTTGGCGGTAAACACGTCGCCCTTGGTCGACAGCAGGCGGCCATCCTCGCCCCAGGTGCCCAGCGCCTCGTGCTCCTCCAGCGTGATGATCAGCTGGTCGGGCCACTCGCGCCGCACGGTGGCGCGCCGCACCCAGGGCACGGACTCGAAGGCTTGCCGCACGTTGTCCAGGTTGGCCGTGAAGAAGTTGCCCTTGATGCGGCCCAGCGCGTTGTTACGCAGGGTCAGTTCGCTCACATGGCGCAAGTCCTCGCGGTCCATGCTCTCCACGCGGATGGTGCGCAGGTTGAACATGGGACGCTGGGCCAGCCACCACACGCCGGCAGCCGCGCAAGCCAGCACCGACAGCGCGAACAGGCCGCTGGCGGTGGCGTTCAAGGCTTTGGCGTCATGCCACATACGGTCCTTATCCCTTCTTCGCCAGTTTCAGGCGCGCGCCGCGCAGGATTTCCACGCACAGGTCTTCATAGCTGATGCCCAGCGCGCGCGCCGCCATCGGCACCAGCGAATGGCCGGTCATGCCGGGCGAGGTGTTCACCTCCAGCAGGAACAGCTTCTGGTCGCGTTCGCGCAGCAGGAAGTCGACCCGGCCCCAGCCCTCGCAGCCGATGGCGCGGTAGGCCAGCACGGCCAGGCGCTGCATCTCGGCCGTCACTTCATCCGGCAGCGCGGCCGGGCAGTGGTACTGGGTGTCGTCGGTGAAGTACTTGTTCTGGTAGTCGTAATTGCCTTCCGGGGCCACGATCTCCACCACCGGCAGGGCGCGTGCAGCGGCGCCGCTGCCCAGGACGGCCACCGTGAATTCACGGCCGCTGACGAATTCCTCTGCCAGCACCGCATCGTCCAGGGCGGCGGCGGTGTCGTAGGCGGCCTGGAAGCCGTCCAAGGCCGTGACCTTGGTGATGCCTATGGTCGAGCCCTCGTGCGGCGGCTTGACGATCAGCGGCAAGCCCAGGTCGGCCGCCACGCCGGCCAGGTCGGATTGCGCGTCCAGCACGGCGTAGCGCGGGGTCGGCAGGCCGGCCGCCAGCCACACGATCTTGGTGGTGATCTTGTCCATGCCGACCGCGCTGGCGGCCACGCCGCTGCCGGTGTAGGGGATACCCAGCAGTTCCAGCGCGCCCTGCAGGCTGCCATCCTCGCCCAGGCGGCCGTGCAGCGCGATGAAAACGCGGTCGAATTTTTCGGCGGCCAGCTCGGCCAGCGAGCGCTGGGCCGGATCGAAGGCGTGCGCGGCTATGCCCTTGGCGCGCAGGGCTTGCAGCACGCCGGCGCCGGACATATTGGATACTTCGCGCTCGGCGGACGAGCCGCCGTACAGCACGCCGACCTTGCCGAATGCCTGTGCTTCAGCGGGAGTAAGGGGTTTCATCTCAGACCTTGGGATAGTTAGTCAGTTTGGCCGGGACGCCGCTGATCGAGCCTGCGCCCATGGTCATCACGACGTCGCCGTCGCGCACCACGCCCATGATGGTTTCCGGCATGTCGCCGATCGCCTCCACGAATATCGGTTCCGTCTTGCCGCGTGCGCGCAGCGCATGCGCCAGCGCGCGGCCATCGGCCGCCACCACCGGCGCCTCGCCGGCCGCGTACACCTCGCCCAGCACCAGCACGTCCGGCGTGCCCAGCACCTTGACGAAGTCCTCGAACAGGTCGCGCGTGCGGCTGTAGCGGTGCGGCTGGAAGGCCAGCACCAGGCGCCGGCCCGGATAGGCGGCGCGCGCGGCGGCCATGGTCACTTCCATTTCCAGCGGGTGATGGCCGAAGTCGTCCACCAGGGTAAATGTTCCACCGCTGGGGATGGCGACCTCGCCGTATTTGGTGAAGCGGCGGCCCACGCCGGCAAAGCCGGCCAGGCCGGCCTGGGTGGCGCTGTCCGGGATGTTGATCTCGCGCGCGATGGCAATCGCCGAGCAGGCGTTCTGCACATTGTGCAGGCCCGGCTGGTTGAGCACCACGTCCAGGTCGGGATAGCCTTCCTGCAGGACGGTGAAGAGCATTTGCGTGCCTTCGGCGCGCGCGTTCACGGCGCGCACTTCGGCATCCTCGGCAAAGCCGTAGGTGGTGACCGGCTTGGTCACCTGCGGCAGGATGGCGCGCACGTGCGGATCGTCTATGCACAGCATGGCGCGGCCGTAGAACGGCAGCCGGTGGGTGAAGTGCACGAAGGCCTGCTTGAGCTTTTCGAAGTCGTGCTCGTAGGTCTCCATGTGATCGGCGTCGATGTTGGTGATGACCTCGATCATGGGCGCCAGGTTCAGGAAGGAAGCGTCCGACTCGTCGGCCTCGGCCACCAGGTAGTCGCCGCCGCCCAGCTTGGCGTTGGCGCCGGCGCTGGTCAGGCGGCCGCCGATCACGAAGGTGGGATCCAGGCCGCCCTGCGCCAGCACCGAGGCCACCAGGCTGGTGGTGGTGGTCTTGCCGTGGGTGCCGGCAATGGCGATGCCGCGCTTGAGGCGCATCAGTTCGCCCAGCATCACGGCGCGCGGCACGATGGGGATCTTGCGCGCGCGGGCCGCCACCACTTCCGGATTGTCCTGCTGCACGGCGGTGGAGGTGACCACGGCGTCGGCCTGGCCGATGTTCTCGGCCGCGTGGCCCTGGTACACGGTGGCGCCCAGTTCGGCCAGGCGCTGGGTCACGGCGTTGCTGCCCAGGTCGGAGCCGGACACGGTATAGCCCAGGTTGACCAGCACCTCGGCGATGCCGCTCATGCCGCTGCCGCCTATGCCGACGAAATGGATGTTCTGTACTTTGTGTTTCATGAGAGTTGTTCCAATACTTGTGCGATGGCGGCGTTGGCGTCGCGCTTGCCGACCGCGCGCGCGGCCACGGCCATGGCCAGGCAGTCCTCGCGGCTCAGCTTTTGCAGCAGGGCGGCCACGGCTTGCGGGTTCAGCTCGGCCTGCGGCACGTGCAGGGAGGCCTTCTGGGCCGCCATCCATTGCGCGTTGTCGCGCTGGTGGCTGGTGGTGGAGGCCACGAAAGGCACCAGCACGCTGGCCACCCCGGCCGCCGTCAGCTCGGACACGGTAATGGCGCCGGCGCGGCAGATCACCAGGTCGGCCTCGCTGTAGGCGCGCGCCATGTCGTCGATGAAGTCCACCACATTGGCTTGCACCCCGGCCTGCTGGTAAGCCGCATGCAGGGCGGCGATATTCTTCTTGCCCGACTGGTGGGTCACCAGCGGACGCTCGGCCTCGGGGATCAGCGCCAGCGCGGCCGGCAGGCTGTCGTTCAAGGCCTTGGCGCCCAGGCTGCCGCCCACCACCAGGATGCGCAGCGCGCCCTGGCGGCCGGCAAAGCGCTCGGCCGGCGCAGCCATGTCCAGGATCTCCTGGCGCACCGGATTGCCGGTCACCACCGCCTTGCCGGCGGCCGCGCCAAAGTCGGCCGGGAAGCCGAAGCATACCTTGTCCGCGAACGGCGCCAGGGTCTTGTTGGACAGCAGCAGGGCCGCGTCGGCGTTGACCAGCACCAGCGGCGTCTTGCGCAGGCGCGCCATCAGGCCGCCCGGCACGCACACATAGCCGCCCATGCCCAGCACCACGTCCGGCTTGCGGCGGCCGATGAAGCCGAAGCAGGCCGCGAAGGCGCCCACCATCTTGATGGCGCCGGCCAGGCTGTGCTTCAAGCCCTTGCCGCGCATGCCGGTGAAGTCGATGCTGTCCATGGCGATGCCGTGCCTGGGCACCAGTTCCTGTTCCATGCCGGCCGAGGTACCGACCCAGCTCACTTCCCAGCCGCGCGCGCGCATGGTGTGCGCAATCGCCAGGCCGGGGAAGATGTGGCCGCCGGTGCCGGCGGCCATGATCATCAATCGTTTCATAGTCTGCCACCACGCATCAGGACCCGGTTCTCGTAGTCGATCCGGAGCAGGATCGCGAGTCCGACGCAGTTAATCACAACGCCCGTGCCGCCATAGCTCATCAGCGGCAGGGTCAGGCCCTTGGTCGGCAGCAGCCCCAGGTTCACGCCCATGTTGATAAAGGTTTGCACCCCGATCCAGATGCCTATGCCCTTGGCGGTCAGGCCGGCGAAGGTCTGGTCGATGGCAATGGCCTGGCGGCCGATGTCGAAGGCGCGCTTGACGATCCAGTAGAACATGCCGATCACCACCAGCACGCCCGCCAGGCCCAGTTCCTCGCCGATCACGGCCAGCAGGAAGTCGGTGTGCGCCTCCGGCAGGTAGTGCAGCTTTTCCACGCTGCCGCCCAGGCCCACGCCAAACAGCTCGCCGCGGCCGAAGGCGATCAGCGAGTGGGTCAGCTGGTAGGCCTTGTTGAGCGCATTGTCTTCCTCCCACGGATTGAGGTAGGCGAAGTAGCGCTCGCGGCGGAACTTGGACAGGGCGATGATGGACACGAAGATGGTCACCAGCACGGCGCCTATGCCGCCGAACCAGATCGCGTTGATACCGCCCAGGAACAGGATGCCCATGGCGATGCAGACGATCACGCCAAAGGCGCCCAGGTCGGGCTCCAGCAGCAGCAGCAGGCCGACAAAGCCGACCGCCGCCGCCATCGGCATGAAGCCCTTGGTCAGCTTGTGCATGTACTGCTGCTTGCGCACCGTGTAGTCGGCCGCGTACAGCACCGCCACCACCTTCATCAGCTCGGACGGCTGTATCTTGATCACCACCAGCGACAGCCAGCGGCGCCCGCCGTTGACCACGGAACCGAGGCCGGGAACCAGCACCAGCACCAGCATCACCAGGGTGGCGATGAACAGGTAGGGCGCCGCCTTCTGCAGGTCGGCCACGCGGATGCGGAACACGAACAGCCCCACCAGCAGCGAGACCGCGATGAACATGGCCTGGCGCTGCAGGAAGTAGGTATTCTGCCAGCGCACATAGTTCAGGTACTTGGGCGAATCCGGCAGCGAGATCGAGGCCGAATACACCATCACCATTCCGAACAGCATCAGCAGCAGCGTGACCCAGACCAGGGGCTGGTCGTATTCCATCATCTTGGACTGGCGCGCGCGGCTGTCCACCGTGGGCGACGCCGCTTTGCCGGAGAACAGGAAGGGCAGCTGCAAGGCCATTACAGCTCCTGTCCATGGTCGAGCGCGATCTCGCGCACGGTATCGATGAATACCTGGGCGCGCTGCGCATAGTTCTTGAACATGTCCAGGCTGGCGCAGGCCGGCGACAGCAGCACGGCGTCGCCGGCCTGGGCCAGGGCGGCGGCGCGGCGGACGGCCAGCGGCAGGTCGGTCCCGCAGTCCTCCAGCAGCACGCCAGTGGCCGACAAGGCGGCGCGGATGGCCGGGGCGTCTCGGCCGATCAGCAGCACGGCGCGCACGTGGCGCGCCACCGGCGCGGCCAGCGGCGCGAAGTCCTGGCCCTTGCCGTCGCCGCCCAGTATCACCACCAGGCGCTGGCTGGCGCCCGTGAAGGCCTGGCCCAGGCCGGTCAGCGCGGCCACGGTGGCGCCCACGTTGGTGCCCTTGCTGTCGTCGTAGTATTCGACATCGTTGATGGCGCCCACCAGCTCGACCCGGTGCGGCTGGCCGCGATACTCGCGCAGGCCGTGCAGCAGCGGCGCCAGCGGCAGGTCTATGGCGCGGCACAGGGCCAGCGCGGCCAGCGCGTTGGCGGCGTTGTGCACGCCGCGGATCTGCAGCGCGTCGGCCGGCATCAGGTTCTTGACGATGGCCTGCTGTTCCGGCGCCGGCTCGTTCTTGCGGCGCTTCTTCGGTTCCTCATCCTCGTCGGCAATGGCGGTGGCCAGCCACAGCACGCCGCGTTCGCTGTTCAGGCCGAAGTCACCCACACGCGCCGGCGCATCGACGCCGAAGCTGACGTTGCGGCCGGTGGCGCTGGCCATGCGCATCACGGTGCCGTCGTCGCGGTTGAGGACACGCACGGTGTCGGCCGCGAAGATGCGGTGCTTGGCGGCCGCGTAGGATGGCATGTCGCCGTGCCAGTCCAGGTGGTCCTGGGTCACGTTCAGCACCGTGGCCGCGTGGGGCTCCAGGGTGTAGGTGGTGTGCAGCTGGAAGCTGGACAGCTCCAGCACCCAAACGTCAGGCAAACCGGCCACACTATCCTGCGGCGCATCCAGCACCTCGCGCAGCACGTCCAGCGCGGCCGGGCTGATATTGCCGGCCACCCGCACCGTCTTGCCGGCGCGTTCGCACAGCTGGCCGGTCAGGGTGGTGACGGTGGTCTTGCCGTTGGTGCCGGTGATGGCGATGACCCTGGGCGCGTAGCCGCGTTCGGCCTTGAGTCCATCCAGGGCCTGGGCAAACAGCTCGATCTCGCCCCATACGGGGATGTTGCGCTGGGCGGCGGCCGGGGTGATCTCCGCCAGTTCGCGGTTGGGCGCCAGGCCGGGGCTGACGGCCACGAAGTCCACGCCGTCCAGCAGCGCAGCGTTGAAGGCGCCCGCCACGAAGCCGGCATCGGGCACGGCGGCCTGCAGCGCCGGCAGGCGCTCCGGCGTGGCGCGGGTATCGGCCACGCGCACGCGCGCGCCGCCGCGGGCCAGCCAGAGCGCCATCGCCAGGCCGGATTCCCCCAGCCCCAGCACCAGTGCGTTTTTGCCTTCGTAGTTCATCAGCGCAGTTTCAGGGTAGACAAACCAACCAGCACCAGCATCATCGTGATGATCCAGAAGCGCACGACGACCTGGGTCTCTTTCCAGCCTTTTTGTTCAAAGTGGTGGTGCAGCGGCGCCATCAGGAACACGCGGCGGCCGACGCCGTAGCGCTTCTTGGTGTACTTGAACCAGCCCACCTGGATGATCACCGACACGGTCTCCGCCACGAAGATGCCGCCCATGATGAACAGCACGATTTCCTGGCGCACGATGACGGCAATGGTGCCCAGCGCGCCGCCCAGCGCCAGCGCGCCGACATCACCCATGAAGACCTGGGCCGGGTGGGTGTTAAACCACAGGAAGGCCAGGCCGGCGCCGGCCAGCGCGCCGGTGAAGATGATCAGTTCGCCCGCGCCGGGGATGTGCGGGATGAACAGGTAGCGCGAATAGGTGGCGCTGCCGGTCAGGTAGGCGAACAGGCCCAGGGCCGCGCCGACCAGGATGGTGGGCATGATGGCCAGGCCGTCCAGGCCGTCGGTGAAATTGACGGCGTTGCTGGTGCCGACGATGACGCAGTAGGTCAGCGCGATGAAGCCCCACACGCCCAGCGGATAGCTGACGGTCTTGAAGAAGGGGACGATCAGGTCGGCCTTGGGCGGCAGGTCCATGGAGAAGCCGGACTGCACCCAGGCGAAGAACAGCTCGAACACCTTGGTGGCGTTGGGCGCCGACACCGAGAACGCCAGGTACAGCGCGGCGGCGATGCCGACCAGCGACTGCCAGAAGTATTTTTCGCGCGAGCGCATGCCTTCCGGGTCCTGGTACACCACCTTGCGGTAGTCGTCCACCCAGCCCACCAGCCCGAAGCCGATGGTGACGATCAGCACCGGCCAGATCAAACGGTTGGACAGGTCGCACCACAGCAGGGTGGACACGCCGATGGAAATCAGGAGCAGCACGCCGCCCATGGTCGGGGTGCCGTGTTTTTTCAAGTGGGTTTGCGGACCGTCGGTACGCACGGCCTGGCCGTACTTCATGGCGGTCAGCTTGCGTATCACGGCCGGACCGGCCAACAGGCCTATGGCCAGCGCCGTAATGGTGGCGAACACGGCGCGGAAAGTAATGAAGTTGAAGACCCGCAGCGGGCCTACGTCTTGTTGGAAAAATTGTGCAAGCCAAAGCAGCATGATTAGTGGTGTTCCTTGTTAGCTTGTTGCGAACCAATCAAATGCTGCACGACCCGTTCCATCTTCATGAAACGGGAGCCCTTGATTAAGACGGTTGCTACTGGCGTTACCGCCGCATCGACTGCGGACAGCAAATCGCCGAATTGTTCAAAATGGCGGATGGCCGCGCCCTGCCCCTGCATGTGGGCGGCCAGCTCGCCGGTGACCAGCACCTGTTCGATGCCCTTGCTGTGCGCGTACGCGCCTATCTCCTGGTGGAACTCGCGCCCCTGGCTCCCCACTTCGCCCATGTCGCCCAGCACCAGGACGCGCGGCGATGGCGCCTTGGCCAGCACGTCGATGGCGGCGCGCACCGAGTCCGGGTTGGCGTTGTAGCTGTCATCGATCAGCAGCGCGCCGTTGGCGGCCTGCTTGCGCTGCAGGCGGCCGCTGACCGGCACGAAGCTGTCCAGTCCCAGCTTGATGGCGTGCAGCGGCACGCCGGCGGCCCAGGTGCAGGCCGCCGCCGCCAGCGCGTTGCGCACATTGTGTTCGCCGGCCGCCTGCAGACGGATGAAGAACTGCTGCGGCTCGGCGTCCGGCGCCGCCGCCGGGTCACGCAGGGTGACGAAGATCTCGCTTTCGAAATCGCCGGCGCGGAAAGTGCAGCTCACTTCCGCCTCCTTGCTCAAGCCAAAGCGCAGCCGGCGGCGCGCGCCGGCCAGTTCTTCCCACACCGGCGTGTATTCGTCGCCATGCGGGAACACGGCCACGCCATCGGCCGGCAGCGCGGCCAGCACGGCGCCATTTTCGCGCGCCACCGCTTCCACCGTATGCATGAATTCCTGGTGCTCGCGCTGGGCGTTGTTGACCATGGCCACGGTGGGTTCGGCAATGGCGGCCAGGCGCGCGATCTCGCCCGGGTGGTTCATGCCCATCTCCACCACGGCGGCGCTGTGGTGCGGCAACAGGCGGAACAGGGTGAGCGGCACGCCGATCTCGTTATTCAGGTTGCCGCGCGTGGCCAGACGGTCTTCCTCGCCATAGGCGGCAGCCAGGATGGCGGCGATCATTTCCTTGACCGTGGTCTTGCCGTTGCTGCCGGTGACGCCGATCACGGGGATGTCGAACTGGCTGCGCCAGTAGTGGCCGATGCGGCCCAGGGCCGCCAGCGTGTCCGGCACCACGATGGCGGGCAGGGTCCAGCCGTCCGGCAGGCGCTGCGCCACCACGGCCGCCACGCCCTGCTGCGCCACTTGCGGCAGGAAGTCGTGGGCGTCGAAGGTCTCGCCCACCAGAGCCACGAACAGGGCGTCGCGGCCCACGGTGCGGCTGTCGGTGGACACGCCCGTAAACAGCTCGGCGCCGCCGGCGTTCACCAGCGTGGCGCCCGGAATGGCGGCCACGATTTGTGACAGGCTGGCGCGCATCAATTCGGCCTCATCATGGTCAAACGGGCCGACAGCGCCAGCTGGGCGTGGTCGGCGTCCGAGAACGGCATCTTGCGGCCCTTGATTTCCTGGTAGGCTTCATGGCCCTTGCCGGCCAGCAGGATCACATCGGCCTTGGCGGCGTGCTTGATGGCGGACAGGATGGCGGCCGCGCGGTCGTCCAGGGTCTGCACCACCGAGCCGGGATGCTGGAGATCCATGCCGGCCACGATCTGCTCGATGATGGCATGCGGTTCCTCGCTGCGCGGATTGTCGCTGGTGACCAGCACGTGGTCGGCCGCCTGCGCGGCCTTGCCCATCAGCGGGCGCTTGCCCGGATCGCGGTCGCCGCCGCAGCCGAACACGCACCACAGCTGGCCGCCGCGGTCCTGCGCCACCGGGCGCAGCGCGGCCAGGGTTTTTTCCAGCGCGTCCGGGGTGTGGGCGTAGTCGATCACCACCATGGGCGCTTCCTGGCCGCCGATCTGCTGCATGCGGCCCGGCGCCGGCTCCAGGTCCTCGATGGCGTCCACGGCCGGGCGCAGGGCCAGGCCCTTGGCCAGCAGCGCGCCCAGCACGCCCAAGGCATTGCTGATGTTGAAGTGGCCCACCAGCCGGGTCTTGACGTTGAGCGAGCCCAGCGCCGACTCCAGGTGGAATTCGGTGCCGCCGTTGCGGCCGCTGCGCAGCTGGCTGGCGCGCAGCACCAGCACGCCGGGAATCTCCGGCTGGGCCGCGCTGTCGCGCAGGGTGTAGCCGATCAGCGGAATATCACCCGACAGCGCGCCGGCCCCCGTCTGCGCGCGCCGCTGGGTGTGCGCCAGGATGCGCAGGCCTGCCGGGTCGTCCAGGTTGATCACGGCCGTCTTCAGGCCGGGCCAGTCGAACAATTTGGTCTTGGCGGCCTCGTAGGCGGCCATGTCGCCGTGGTAGTCGAGGTGGTCGCGGGTCAGGTTGGTAAACAGGGCCACGTCGAAATGCATGCCGGCCACGCGGCCCTGCTCCAGGCCGATGGACGACACTTCGATCGCCAGCGAGGAGGCGCCATCGTCGCGCAGCCCGGCCAGGTTACGCGACAGCAGCACCGCGTCCGGCGTGGTGTAGCCGGTGACGGCGTATTCCGGCTCGCCGCGCGAGCGGAACAGGCTCACGCCCAGGGTGCCGATCACGCCGGCCGTTTCGCTGTCGTGCGACAGGGCCTGGCCCAGCCACACGGCGCTGGAGGTCTTGCCGTTGGTGCCGGTCACGCCCACGGTAAACATGGCGGCGTCCGGCTGGTGGTAGAAGGCGGCCGAGATCGGGCCGGCCACGGCGCGCAGCTGTTCGACCTCGATGTGCGGCACGTTCCAGGCCGGGTTCCAGCTATAGCCGGCCGGGTCCAGCACCACGGCCGCCGCGCCCTGGGCAATGGCGGATTCGATGTGGTTGCGGCCGTCGCCGGCGTCGCCCGGATAGGCGAAAAACACGTCGCCCGGCTGGATGCGGCGCGAGTCGGACGCCAGCTGGGCGTCCGGGGCCAACTGGCGGATATGCTGCGCCACGGCTTGCGGGGATGGGTAGTTATTGCTCACATGGTCCCCTGTTCGGATTTCTCAGGAATGATGATATGGGTCACGTCGGCGTCCGGCGTGATGTTCTTGGCGCGCAGCGCATTGGCGGCCAGCGCGGAGAACACCGGACCGGCGACGTCGCCGCCCACGTGCACCGGGCCGCCCGGTTCGTCGATCATGACGGCGATGATGAAGCGCGGATTCGACATCGGCGCCATGCCGACGAAGTTGCCGATGTACTTGGTCTGCGAATAGCGGCCGTTCAGGAACTTCTGCGCGGTGCCGGTCTTCCCGCCCACGCGGTAGCCGGGCACCTGGGCCTTGACGGCCGAGCCGCCCGGCTGGGTCACCATTTCCAGCATGGTGCGCATGTCGGCCGCGGTCTTGGGGCTGATCACCTGGGTGCCGTGCGGGGCCTCGTCCAGCTTCTGGAACGACAGCGGAATGATGTCCCCATCGCGCGCGAAAATCATGTAGGAACGGGCCAGCTGTATCAGCGATACGGCGATGCCCTGGCCAAAGCTCATGTTGGCCTGCTCGATAGGGCGCCATGACTTGTAGGGGCGCACGCGGCCGGCCACGGCGCCGGGGAAGCCCCACTTGGGCTGCTGGCCGAAGCCGACCTTGGTGAACATTTCCCACATCTCCTGCGGCGGCATGCTGAGCGCGATCTTGGAGGTGCCGATGTTGGACGATTTCTGGATGATTTCCTGCACCGTGGCCAGGTAGTGCGGGTGGGTGTCGTGGATCACGTGGTCGGCAATCACCATGGCGCCGTTGCCGGTGTCGATGGTGGTCAGCGGCTTGACCCGGTTGGTGTCCAGCGCCAGGCCGACCGTGAAGGGCTTGAGCGAGGAGCCCGGCTCGAAGGTGTCGGTCATGACGCGGTTGCGCAGCTGCTCGCCGGTCAGCTTGGAGCGGTCGTTGGGGTTGTAGGTGGGCCAGTTGGCCAGCGCCAGCACTTCGCCGGTGTGCACGTCCAGCACCACGGCGGCGCCGGCCTTGGCGTGGAATTTCTCCACTGCGTCGCGCACCTGGGTGAAGGCGATGTACTGGATCTTGCTGTCGATGGACAGCACCAGGTCCTTGCCGTCGTGCGGCTCGCGCACCGATTCGATATCCTCGACGATGCGGCCCAGGCGGTCCTTGATCACGCGCCGGCTGCCGGGCACGCCCTGCAGGGTCTTCTGCTGCGCCAGCTCCATGCTTTCCTGGCCCACGTCCTCGACGTTGGTGAAGCCCACCACGTGGGTGGCCACCTCGCCTTGCGGGTAGAAGCGCTTGTATTCCTTGCGGGTCTGGACGCCGTCTATGCCCAGCTTCATGATCTTGTCCGCCACGTCCTGCTCGACCTGGCGTTTCAGGTAGACGAAGCCGCGGTCGGAATCGAGCTTTTTCTGCAGCTCGGCGTCGCTCATCTCCAGCAGCCTGGCCAGCTGCTTGAGCTTTTCCGGCGGCGCGTCCTGCACGTCGTCGGGGATGGCCCAGATGGCCTTGACCGGCACCGAGGAGGCCAGCACCTGGCCGTCGCGGTCGGTGATCTTGCCGCGCGTGGCCGGCAGGTCCAGGGTGCGGGCATAGCGGATCTCGCCCTGCTTCTGCAGGAACTGGGTGGTCAGGCCCTGCAGCCACACGGCCTTGGCCGCCAGCGCGGCAAAGGCGGTAAACAGCACGAACAGCACCACGCGCGAACGCCAGGTGGGCAGGCGCACCGCCAGCACAGGGCTTTTGGCGAACGGCACGCCACGGGCGGCGGCCACGCGCGAGCTTTGGGCGGCGCTGCGGCTCATTATTTGTCGCCTTCCGGGGACAGGTACTGGGTACGCGCCGCCGTCAGCGGCGTCATGTTCAGGTCATTGCGCGCGATCTGCTCGATGCGGGCGTGCTTGCCCAGGGTGGACTGGTCCAGCTGCAGCTGGGCCCACTCGATGTCGAGCTGGCGCGCCTGGGCCTGGGCCCGCTCCAGCTCGATGAACAGATGGCGCGCCTGGTACTGGGCGTTGACCAGCGACAGGCCGCAGCCCACCAGCAGCACGGTCAGCACCAGGTTGATCTTGCCGCTCATGCCGCCTCCGCAGCGGGGATGGGCAGGCGGCGCGCCACCCGCATCACGGCCGAGCGGGCGCGCGGATTGGCGTCCACCTCGGCGTCGGACGGCTTGACCTTGGCCAGCAGCTTGAGTTCCGGCTGCGGCAGGTCCACGGCGCGGATGGGCAGGCGGCGGTCGGGCTGCTCCACCTTGGCCTTGGATGCCAGGAAGCGCTTGACCATGCGGTCTTCCAGCGAGTGGAAGCTGATCACGGCCAGGATGCCGCCCGGCGCCAGCGCCGCGAAGGCGGCGTTCAGGCCGATCTCGAGGTCTTCAAGCTCTTTATTGATGAAAATCCGGATAGCCTGAAAGGTGCGTGTGGCCGGATCCTTGCCCTTTTCCCGAGTCTTGACCGCGCCTGCCACGATGCCGGCAAGCTGTCGTGTGCTTGAAATTGGCTCGACTGCCCGGCGAGCAACAATCGCCTTTGCAATCTGAAAAGCAAACCGTTCTTCCCCATATTCCTTGATGACCTTTTCCAGTGTCTGTTCGGTTTCAGTGGCGAGCCACTGCGCCGCCGAGATGCCGCGCGTGGTATCCATGCGCATGTCCAGCGGGCCGTCGTTGCGGAAACTGAAGCCGCGCGCCGCGTCGTCCACCTGGGGCGAGGAGATGCCCAGGTCGAGCAGGATGGCGTCGGCCGCGCCCACGCCGCGCGCCGCCAGGGCCTGGCCCATGGTGGCGAAGCTGTCGTGCACGATGGTAAAGCGCGGGTCGGCGATGGTTTCGGCGGTGGCGATGGCTTGCGGATCCTTGTCGAAGGCGATCAATCGCCCGCCCTGGCCCAGGCGCGACAGGATCAGCCGGCTGTGGCCGCCCCTGCCGAAGGTACCGTCCAGCACCACGCCGTCGGCGCGCGCGCCGCTCAATTGCAGCGCATCGACCGCTTCATCTAGCAGCACCGTGCGATGCTGAAATTCCGGCATCGTTGTTGTCGTCGTCACGGTAGCGCCTTAGAAAGAGAAATGTGCGAGTACATCGGGAGTGCCGGCCTCGATGGCGGCCGCCTCGTTGGCGGCCAGCTTGGCGGCATCCCAGATTTCAAAATGCGACCCCATGCCCATGAGCATGACTTCGCGCTCCAGTCCCACCGAGGCGCGCAGCTCGGGCGAGATCAGGATGCGGCCCGCGCTGTCGAGTTCGACGTCGGTGGCGTTGCCGAGGAAGATGCGCTGCCAGGCGCGGGCCTGCATGGGCCAGGCGGCGATCTGCTGGCGGTGGGATTCCCACACGGGACGGGGAAACAGCATCACGCAGCCATCGGGATGCTTGGTGAGGGTGAGGCGGCCCTCGCACTGGATCGCGAGCGCGTCACGATGCTTGGCCGGGATCGACATCCTGCCCTTCGCATCAAGAGTGATTGCGGACGCGCCTTGAAACACGGTGTACCTTTTAGACCTCAGTGGAGTTAGCGGAGCGTGAGCGGTTGCTTCCTGGACACTTCCTGCCGCCGCTAAGCCGGCAAAAAACCCCACAAAAAGCCACTTTTTCACACAGATCCCCACTTTAGAGTAAGCCCGATAGGCGGTCAAGCGGTTTGCGCCAATCAAAACAGGGATTTTATTAATGAAATTAAGGACTTAGCGAACTTCCTTGAAGCCCCGTAGAATAAAAATCTTTCGAGAAATTAGATACTTAGCCAACATAGTGAAAGTGCTACCTTACTTGTGCGCGGGATCTGCACTTGCCGCATCGGCAGGAAAAAAATAAAAAAGGCGCGACAAAGTTGCCGCTTTCCAACATCGAGATAGCAAATAAACAAGCTGGAGAGGATGGGCTGGCAGGACGCTACAGGCAGGGGTGGACGGCGCGATGTCGCACTGGCAGCGCACTTGCGGACCACCGGGGTGGGGCGCGGCGGCCATGTTGCCATGCAACAAAAAGCTTATCTAATTCTCAAGTTGTATATACAAATCTGCGCAGCAAAACGCGTTTGAGGCAGCCCGCATTATACAAAATTCCGGCGCAGGGCCGCCCTTGCCGGCCACCCATAATGCAATTCAATTGCATTTAGTCCTATAATGCAATTATCTTGCATTAACAAGGACATCCCATGCGCCCCATCCCCGCCCGGCTGGCCCTGTGCCTGGCCGCCCTGCCCTGCGTGGCGGCTGCCGACGACATCAATGACGTGGTCGAAATCGCCGCCAGCCGCCAACCCTACCGCAGCCTGTCGGCCACCGCCGCCACCAAGACCGAAACCGATTTGCGCGACCTGCCGCAAAGCGCGCGCGTGCTGACCGCCGGCATGCTGCGCGATGCAGGCGTCACCCGCCTGGCCGACGCGCTCGACCTGGGCAGCGGCATTTCAAGGCAAAGCAATTTTGGCGGCGTGTGGGACAGCTATGCCGTGCGCGGCTTTGCCGGCGATCCCAACTATGGCTCCGATTACCTGGTCAACGGCTTCAGCTCCAGCCGCGGCTACAACGGCCAGCGCGACAGCGCCAACGCGGCCAGCATCGAAATCCTCAAGGGTCCGGCCGCCGCCCTGTATGGCCGGGGCGAGCCGGGCGGCATCATCAACATCGCCACCCGCAAGCCGCTGTTCCAGCCGGCCTACAGTGTCAGCCAGTCCCTGTCCACCCACCAGGGCCGGCGCAGCGCGGCAGACCTCACTGGTCCTGCGGGCGAACAGCTGGCCTGGCGCCTGAACGGCGCCTATGAACAGGGCGGCAGCCAGCGCGGGCCGCTGTGGTCGCGCCATAGCCTGCTCTCGCCCTCGCTGCTGTGGCGGGTGTCGGACGCCACCACGGTATCGCTGGAGAGCGAGATCGCCGCCCAGCGCGCCTTTTTTGATCGTGGCGTGGTGGCCGTCAACGGCGTGCTGGGCGCGGTGCCGAATACGCGCTTCCTGGGCGAGCCGGGCGACGGTCCGATGACGGTGCGCTCCACCGGCCACCAACTATTCATCCAGCACGACCTGGCGCAGGACTGGAGCCTGCAGGGCGGGCTGTCCTACCGCGCCAGTTCCATGCGCGGCTATTCCACCGAAGCCTCGGCCCTGCAGGCCGACGGCCGCACCCTGTGGCGCCAGCGCCGCTACCGCGACTTCTCGGCCCAGGACTGGTCGGGACGGCTGGAGCTGGTGGGCAGCATCAACGCCGGCGCACTGCGCCACCACCTGCTGGCCGGCGTGGACGGCTACCGCTTCCTGGACGACCGCCTGCAGCTGCGCAAGAGCCCGAACGCGGCCGCGCCCTACGCCATCGACATCCTGGCGCCGCTGTACGGCGGCGCGGCGCCCACGGCGCTGGGCGCCTCCATTAACACCCGCGAGCAGCAGTGGTCGGCCGCCGTCTATGTCCAGGACCAGGTCGATCTCGGTGCGCACTGGAAGGCGCTGCTGGGCCTGCGGCGCGACAGCTACCGCCAGACCGTGGTGAACCGCAACCGCGCCAGCCTGGCCAACCATCAGCAGTTGGACGTGAGCAGCCCGCGCGCCGGACTGGTGTACCAGCCGGACCGGGTGTGGGCCTGGTACGTGTCGGCCGGACGCTCGTTCCGGCCCAACAGCGGCATCGGCATCAACAACGAATCCTTCCCGGCCGAGCGCAGCACGGCCTGGGAGGCTGGCGTCAAGACTGACAGCGCGGACGGCAAGTGGAGCAGCACCCTGGCCCTGTACCGCATCGGCAAACGCAACGTGCTGACCCTGAACCCGCTCGACACCAATTACTCGCTGGGGGCCGGCGAGGTGGCCAGCCGGGGCCTGGAGCTGGATGTGGCGGGCGAAGTCGCGCGCCGCCTGCGGCTGTCGCTGTCCTACGCGTACACGGACGCCCATGTGGTGCGCGACAACGTACTGAGGCCGGGCACGGCCCTGGCCAATGTGCCGCGCCACGGCGCCAGCCTGCTGCTGGTGCGCGAACTGCAGGTGGACGGCAAGCGCGCCAGCCTGGGCGGCGGCCTGCACTATGTGGGCACGCGCAATGGCGACGTGGCCGTCAGCAGCAGCTTCCGGCTGCCGGCCTACACCACGGCCAAACTGGTCTCGTCCTACCAGGCGACGCGGCGCCTGCGGCTGTCGCTGGACATGGACAACCTGTTCAACCGCACGTATTATCCGAGCGCCTACCAGCCGACCTGGGTGGCGGCCGGCGAGGACCGCCGCGCCACCGTGCAAGTCTCTTACAGTTTCTGACGCCATGACCAGCACGACTTTACCGGCCGCGCGCGGCCCGCGCCTGGCTTCCATCGACGCCATGCGCGGCCTGGTGATGGCCATCATGCTGCTCGACCACGTACGCGAAAGCTTCTACCTGCGCTGGCAGGTGGGCGACCCGATGGACGTGGACAGCATCGATCCGGCGCTGTTCTTCAGCCGCCTGGCGGCGCACTTCTGCGCCCCCATGTTCGTGTTCCTGACCGGCCTGTCGGCCTGGCTGTACGCCCATCCGCCGGCAGGACCACGCCCGGCCACCGGCTTCCTGCTCAAGCGCGGCCTGCTGCTGGTGCTGCTGGAACTGACCGTGATCAGCGCGGCCTGGGGCAACGCCTTCCCGCCCAAGGTGATCTACCTGCAGGTGATCTGGGCCATCGGCTTGGCCATGATGGCGCTGGCCGTGCTGCACCGGCTGCCGCGCCCTGCACTGGTGGCGCTGGGCCTGCTGATCGTGGCCGGCCACAATGTGCTGACGCCGGTCGCCTTCGCGCCGCGCGACACCGGCTACTCCCTGTGGTCCATCCTGCACCAGCGTGGCTGGCTGGTGGCCGAGGGGCCGCTGCGCATCAAGCTCAGTTATCCGCTGCTGCCGTGGATAGGCGTGATCGTGCTGGGCTATGCGGCAGGTCCCTGGTACGTCGCGGCTGCCGCATGGCGCCGCCGCCGGCTGCTGCTGGCCGGTGCGCTGGCGCTGGCCCTGCTGGTGGTGCTGCGCGGCTTCAACCTGTATGGCGAAACCCTGCCCTGGCGCCAGGGCGTGGACGGCCTGCACACGCTGATGTCCTTCCTGAACTACACCAAGTACCCGCCTTCGCTGGACTTCCTGCTGCTGACGCTGGGCGTCGGCTGCCTGGCGCTGGCCTGGATGGATGGCCGCGACAACGGCCCGCTGCGCTGCTGCGCCACCCTGGGCGGGGCGCCCATGTTCTATTACATCCTGCACCTGTATGTGCTGCTGGCGCTGCGCGCGTTGCTGCTCGCGGCGCTGGGCCCCAACCATGAAGGCCGCCACGAGTTCGAATCGCTGTGGATGGTGTGGGCGCTGGGCGCGCTGCTGCTGCCGCTGCTGTATCTGCCATGCGCCGCCTTCGCCCGTTTCAAGCGGCGCACCGGCATGGCCTGGGTGCGCTACTTTTAGATAGGATCTTCCCAGGCGCGGGCGCGTTCCACGGCGCGCGCCCAGCGCGCCATCAGGGCGGCGCGCTGGTCGTCCGCCATGGCCGGCTCGAAGCGGCGCTCGCATGCCCACTGGGCCGCGATTTCCTCGCGCGTGTCCCAATAGCCCACCGCCAGCCCGGCCAGGTAGGCCGCCCCCAGCGCCGTGGTCTCGGTGACCCTGGGCCGCAGCACCGGCACGCCCAGCAGGTCGGCCTGGAATTGCATCAGCAGGTTGTTGCGGGCCGCACCGCCGTCGGCGCGCAGCTCGGTGATGGGCAGTTTGGCGTCCTTCTGCATGGCCAGCAGCAGTTCGGCGCTCTGGTAGGCGATGGATTCCAGCGCCGCGCGCGCAATGTGGGCGCGGTTGCTGCCCCGGCTCAGTCCCACCATGGCGCCGCGCGCATACGGGTCCCAGTGCGGCGCACCCAGCCCTGTAAACGCCGGCGCCAGGTACACGCCGCCGCTGTCCGGCACGCTGGCGGCCAGCGCCTCGATCTCGTCCGAGGAGCGGATGATGCCCAGGCCGTCGCGCAGCCACTGGACGATGGCGCCGCCCATGAAGACCGCGCCCTCCATCAGATAATCGGTCTCGCCATCAATACGCCAGCCCACGGTGCTGAGCAGGCGGTTGTGCGAGACCGGGGCGTGGCGGCCCGCATGCATCAGCATGAAGCAGCCGGTGCCGTAGGTATTCTTGGCCATGCCGGGCTGGTGGCAAGCCTGGCCGAAGGTGGCGGCCTGCTGGTCGCCGGCGATGCCTGCCACGGGAATGGCGCCGCCGAACAGGGACTCGCGCGTCATGCCCACTTCCTCGCTGGAGGACACCACTTCCGGCAGCATCTGCGCGGGGATGTCGAACAGGTCCAGCAAGTCCTGGTCCCAGCGCATCAGGTGCAGGTTGAACAGCATGGTGCGGGAAGCGTTGCTGACGTCGGTCACATGGCGCCCGGTCAGCTTGTACGCCAGCCAGCTATCGACGGTGCCAAAAGCCAGGGCGCCATGGCGGGCCCGTTCGCGCGCGCCGGGCACGTGATCGAGCAGCCACTGCAGCTTGGTGGCGGAAAAATAGGCGTCCAGCTCCAGGCCGGTGTTGGAGGCGATCAGGCGGTGCTTGCCGGCCTCGCGCAGGCGGTCGCACAGGCCGGCCGTGCGCCGGTCCTGCCATACGATGGCCGGAGCGATCGGTTCACCGCTCTTGCGGTCCCACACCAGCGTGGTTTCGCGCTGGTTGGCGATGCCGATGGCGCGCACCTGGCGCGCCTCCACGCCCTGCTCCTGCAGCACGCGGCGCGCCACGGTCAGCTGGGAATTCCATATCTCGTGGGGATCGTGCTCGACCCAGCCGGTGTGGGGGAAATGCTGGGGGAACTCCTGCGACGCGCAGCCGGCGATCTGGCCGCGGTGGTCGAACAGGATGGCGCGCGAGCTGGTCGTGCCCTGGTCCAGGGCCAGTATGTAGTGTGTCATCGGCACCCACAATGAATTAAGTGAAGCAAGCCGATAGGCCGGATTTTGTTACGGCGCAGGCGAACCCGCGCTATGACAGCCATTCCTCTAGGCGCCGGATTACTCCGGCGCTCAAGCTTCCTACCCGCACGCTCCGCGAGCAACATCATCGCGTGCCTATTTGGAATTGCACCAGGTGGAGGTTACCGCGTTTCACCGTAACTTAATACGCTCGTCTCTGTGGCCCTATTCCTCGCCTTATATCCCCTGGGGGAATTTCAGCGGACGGCCGTTAACCGTCACCCCGCTCTATGGAGTCCGGACCTTCCTCCCGCCAGGCATTACGCGCTGGCCAGCGGCTGTCTGGCTTGCTTCGGCCGCTATTGTACCAGCCCGCGTCTGTAAATCTGTAAATCTGTAATTTGGTGTCGCCTATGCTAAAGCCGCAGCCCTGGCCGGGCCGTAGAATGCCAGCACCAACACCCCACAAAGGCCAGCAATATGACCCACCCCACCCGCACCGGCGGCCAGATCCTGGTCGACGCCCTGCAGATCCACGGCGTCGACACCGCTTTCGGCGTACCCGGCGAAAGCTACCTGGACGTGCTGGACGCCCTGCACGATTCCGGCATCCGCTTCATCATCAACCGCCAGGAGGGCGGCGCCGCCTTTATGGCCGACGCCTATGGCAAGCTGACCGGCAAGCCCGGCGTCTGCTTCGTCACGCGCGGCCCGGGCGCCACCAACGCCGCCATCGGCGTGCACACGGCGTACCAGGATTCCACCCCGCTGATCCTGTTCATCGGCCAGGTCGGCAACGACTTCATCGACCGCGAAGCCTTCCAGGAAGTGGATTACCGCCGCATGTACGGCCAGATGGCCAAGTGGGTGGCCCAGATCGACCGCGCCGAGCGCATCCCCGAATACCTGGCGCGCGCCTTCCAGGTCGCCACCAGCGGCCGCCCCGGCCCGGTGGTGCTGGCCCTGCCCGAGGACATGCTGACCGCCACCGCCGCCGTAGCCGACACCCGCCGCTACCAGCCGGTGCAAGCCTCGCCCTCGGCGGCCCAGATAGCCCGCCTGCGCGAGCTGCTGGCCCAGGCGCGCCGGCCCCTGCTGCTGCTGGGCGGCGGCACCTGGAACGAACAGGCTTGCGCCGACCTGCGCCGCTTCGCCGAGGCCAACGCCCTGCCGGTGGCCTGCGCCTTCCGCTTCCAGGACTTGCTGGACAACGCCCATCCGCACTACGTGGGCGACGTCGGCATCGGCATCAACCCGAAACTGGCGGCGCGCGTGCGCGAGGCCGACCTGCTGATCGCCATGGGTCCGCGCCTGGGCGAGATGACCACCAGCGGCTATACGCTGGTCGAGCCGCCGGTGCCGCGCCAGCGCCTGGTGCACATCCATCCCGACCCCGAGGAGCTGGGCAGCGTCTACCAGGGCGAGCTGATGATCGCCAGCGGCATGCCGCAGGCGGCCGCCATGCTGGCCGCCATGGAGCCGGTGGACAGCGGCGCCTGGCGCGCCAGCGTGGCCGAGGCACGCGCCGAACTGGCCGACTGGCAGCGCCAGCCGCCGATTTTCGCGGACGGCGCCGCCCCGCTCGACCTGTGGCAGCTGGTGCGCGAGCTGGACCGCATCGCGCCGGCCGACACCATCATCACCAACGGCGCCGGCAATTACGCCACCTGGGCCCACCGCTACCACTGCTATGGCGCCATGCGCACCCAGCTGGCGCCCACCAGCGGCGCCATGGGCTACAGCATACCGGCCGCCGTGGCGGCCAAGGTCGCCGATCCGCAGCGCACCGTGGTGGCCTTCGCGGGCGATGGGGAATACCTGATGAACGGCCAGGAGCTGGCCACGGCGGTCCAGTACCGGGCCGGGGTGGTGGTGCTGGTGTTTAACAACAGCATGTTCGGCACCATCCGCATGCACCAGGAGCGCCACTATCCGGGCCGGGTGTCCGGCACCACGCTGCACAATCCGGATTTCGCGGCGCTGGCGCAGGCCTACGGCGGCCAGGGCGAGGTGGTGACGCAAACGGCGCAGTTCGCGCCGGCCTTCGAACGGGCGCTGGCCTTTGCCGCCGAGCGCCAGTTGCCGGCCCTGATCGAGCTGCGCTACGACGGCAACCTGATCACGCCGGGCGCCACGCTGGAAACGATACGCGCTGGCGCACTGGCGGCGCGCACGGCCTGAGGTTTCAAGCGTCCAGGTCGGCCCCGCTCTTCGCCTTCTTGCGCTTGGGTGCGGGACAGGGCTTGCAGGGGCCGGCTTTCTGGCTGAAGTCGCTGATGCGCGCCAGCCGCATGGGTACGGCCTCGTCCTCGCAATAGCCGCCGTCCAGGGTCAGGGTCTGGCCATCCTCGGACAAATGGCCGTTGATGACGCGCTCCAGCTCGTCCGGCGGCGCCACCGTGAAATACAGCTGGCGTCCGCGCGGATCGATGGTGACGTCGCTGGCCACCACCGGCCAGCTCAGGCCGCCGGCCGTGTATTCGTACAGCACCGTATCGACCTCGGCAAAGCGCTGCAGGGTGATGCGCTGGCCGCCGTACTCGCCGCTGTCGGGATTGATGCACAGGTCGGAAAACACCACCATGCCGTAACGCGGCAGTGCACCGTCCACGGCGGGCCTGGCCTTGCGGGCCGGTTTGGAGGCGGCGATGGCGGCGCAGGACGCCAGCAATATCAGGGTGGCCACGGCGGCGCGGGTGCGTGTCATGAGAAAAATTCCGAAAGAAAACCTTATTCTAGAAGCAAAAACGGCTGCGCAGTGCGCAGCCGTTCTGTTTTCTAAGTCCGGAAGGGATTAGAAGGAGTGTTTCACGCCCACGTTGAAGGCTTTGTCACCGCTACCGACTTCGGTGTTGTTACCCACGGTGTAGCTGGCGCCGTTCTTGTTCTTGATCTTGGCGTAGGCAACGTAGGTGCTGGTACGCTTCGACAGGGCGTGCGAGTAGCCCAGGGCCCACTGGTCGGCGTCACGATCGAAACGCTCTTTGTCGTTCTTGCGGATGAACGAAGCCATGAAGGTGCCGACTTGACCCACCGGGGCGGTCACGCCAACCAGGATGTCGCTGCTGTCCTGCGAGCCGACCGGAACCACGGTGTAGCCGTAGGGGTTGCTGGTGTTGGCCAGGGCGGCGCTGTTCAGGCCCTTGTCTTTGCCATAGGCGAAGAAGGCTTTGGCGACGCTGAAGTCGTAGTTGACTGCCACCAGGGCGTTGTGGCCGATGCCGGCGGTTTTCAGGGTGGCGGTGTCGTTGTTGCGGCTGTTGTACGCGACGCTGGCGTTCAGCGGGCCGTTCGAGTAGTTCAGCGAGGCGCCCAGTTGACGTTGTGCCGAAGCGTCGCCAGCGGTTTCACCCAGGCTGTACGAGAAGGCAGCCTGCACGCCGCTCAGGGACGGGGTGCGGTACACGATGGCGTTGTCGTTACGGGTCTGTACGCCGGCGACCGGGAACAGGTTCTTGGCGGTGCCGGCGTAGCCCAGGGCGAACGGGTCGGCGACGTCGCGCAGGGTTTCGTAGTACGGAGTGTACTGGCGGCCCAGGGTCAGGGTGCCGGCTTCGGTCGATTTCAGGCCGACGAAGGCTTGGCGGTTGAACAGCTTGTTGTTGGTGTTGTCCAGGGCGCCGTCGTCGATTTTCACGCCGGCTTCCAGGGTGAAGATGGCGCTCAGGCCACCACCGAGGTCTTCGGTGCCTTTGAAGCCCAGACGCGAAGCCGATGCGGCACCGCTCGTTACTTTGGTCACATTGCCAGCAGCACCGCCACGCTCGCTGGTCAGGCCAGCATCCACGGTACCGTAGATGGTGACGTTCGATTGCGCCAGTGCGACGTTGCTCAGGGCGCCCAGGATGGCGATGGAGATCAGGGATTTTTTCATTCGTTTTTTCCTCAGTTGTGTTGCTGCAAAAAGTTGAAGCTTAGTTACGGCTAGTTCGGTGCTTATCACGACGCCACGCTCTCTGGCGCCGTCTGTGCGTGAGGGCATACTCCCCAGCTGCCACTGTGCCGTCCCGCGGGACGGCGTTCACTTTTATGTGCGGCCGATTTCTCTTTTGCCGGCTTGATCACGGTGCATTTTTCACCGGAGGCGGCACTATACTGGCGCTTGTCCTTGCGGGCAAGCTGTTGTCCTGATTAAAAATCTTTCATGTTAAGCAGTTCACATAGGCGAACCGCGTCACACTCCAGTCACAGAACCAGGTTAGCAATGTTGCCGCGTCCCAATGTTTTCCAGCTGACACGTGCTTCCAGCCGAGGTCCGGATCGCGGACACTTTGCTGCTTTGCTTCGTTCTGAAATAGCCATGTTGCTATTTCTGACGTAATTCTATACTGAACTATCGTCGGCCGACTTCAGACACAATATGAATAAGCTAACAACCGCAGGCCCATCTGCGGCAGTTTCTTTGCGCAAACTAGCTGGTTCTCCAACTTTGTTCATAGTGCTAGTCACGCATTTGCTGGGGAAATTCGGCTTTTGACGAGTCCGTCTTAACGCACGTCTCTATTTGTAATATTTTGCTACCTGTTGCAGATAGGAGACAAATTAGGAGACAACTTCTCCGAATCCGGGCGAAACCGGTGCGCCGCCGGCACCCTTTTGGGGCGCGACACAGGCAGTAGCATGAATGGATTTAATGAACCAGCAGGCGCTGGCAAGGCCGGTTCCGGACTGCGTGCCGACAGTCATGTGCGCCATATTGGTGCAATTGCAGCCGGCGCACGCCGTGGCTACAGCACGAAAAGGCCACCAATCCCGCCAGCGGGCTCCCCTGGAGACCAGGAATATCCTTCACATTGGAAACCTTTCTTGCGTGCCTATCCTGCAACACTTATTTCATCGATGTTGTCTTGGACAAAGCGAGGGCAAACGCGCCTATCCGGGGCTTGATTCGGGGTATGAACAGTGTGTCTTGGACAAGCTTGCAATCAGCAACAGCCCATGGCGGCGAGCGTGCCGAACACGGTTCTTCCGCACTGAAAAGGCAGGTAGAATGTTCAGCGCGTCCTGCCGTCCGCCGCAGCGCGCCTTGCTTGCACCTGTAGTGCAAAGTTTTGCCGCCACCTCAACCATGTGCCGGCGTGATTGCCTGATGAATACGACTGTTTCCCCACTACCCGTCTCCAGCACCATCAGCGACGTTGAGCGCGACACTGGCGTGGCCAAGGAAACCCTGCGGGTATGGGAACGCCGCTACGAGTTCCCCACCCCGCAGCGCGATCCCAACGGCGAACGCCTGTACAGCGCCGAACAGGTGCACAAGCTGCGCCTGGTCAAACGCCTGATCGATCTCGGCTTTCGCCCCGGCAAGGTGATACAACTGGACAGCGCCGAGCTGCAGCGCATGGCCGAACGGGCCGTGCCGGTGCGGCCAACCGTCGCCGCGCCCGAGCTGCAGGACTACCTGGACCTGTGCCGCAGCCACCAGATGGACGCCCTGCGCCGCAAGCTGTCGCAGGCGCTGCTGATGATGGGCCTGAAAAGCTTCGTGATCGAGCTGGTGGCACCGCTCACCACCCTGGTGGGCGACGCCTGGGCCGCCGGCAACCTGGCCGTGTTCGAGGAGCACCTATACTCCGAGTCGCTCAAGACCGTGCTGCGCAGCGCCATCTTTGCCATGCCGCAGGGCAGCGCGGCGGCCGTGGGCGCGCCGCGCATCCTGCTCACCACCCTGCCGCAGGAACGCCACGGCCTGGGCCTCTTGATGACCGAGGCCTTGTGCGTGGCCGAGGGCGCGCAGTGCGTGTCGCTTGGCGTGCAGACGCCGGTGCCGGAGATCGTCGAGGCGGCCCGGGCCCAGCGCATCGACGTGGTGGCGCTGTCGTTTTCCATTTCCATGAATCCACGCCAAGCCCTGGATGGGCTGGCCGAGCTGCACCAGCGCCTGCCGGCCGGCATGGAGCTGTGGGCCGGCGGCGCCTGCATCGCGCTGCGGCGCCGTCCGCCCGCCTATGTGCGGGTGCTGCAGCTGAACGATATCGCCAGCGTGATCGGGCTATGGCGCCAGCGCCAGGCCGGCGCCGCGGCTGCCGGCTGAAAGCTTGTCATTCAGTCAGCACGGACGGGCCGCTGGCAACGCCCTCTGGTAGAATAGCCGCTGATGCCCTGCCGCGGCCGCGCCGGCCGCGCGGCTAGTCGCTTCTGCCCCCACATATCCATGTTTAGTTTCTTCAAGAAAAAAACTACTGTTCCCGATCCCGTGCCGGCCGCCGCGCCGGCCGTTACGCCGGCAGCCCCCGCTCCGGCACTGCCCGCCACGCCCCAGGACGAGGCCCTGTACCCGCTGGAAGAGCCGGCGCCGCGCCAGTCATGGATGGCGCGCCTGAAAGCCGGGCTGTCCAAGACATCCTCCAACCTGTCGCTGCTGTTTGTCGGCGCCAAGATAGACGACGCGCTGTACGAGGAGCTGGAAGCGGCCCTGCTGATGTCGGACGCCGGGGTGGACGCCACCGAATACCTGCTGGATGCGCTCAAGGCCAGGGTCAAGCAGGACAAGCTGCTGGACGCCGCCGCCGTCAAGGCCGCCCTCAAGGAGCTGATGGTCGAGCTGCTGCTTCCGCTGCAGAAACCGTTCGAGCTGGGCCGCCACCAGCCGCTGGTGATGATGATTTCCGGCGTCAACGGCGCCGGCAAGACCACCACCATCGGCAAGCTGGCCAAGCACATGCAGTCGCACGGCCAGTCGGTGCTGCTGGCGGCCGGCGACACCTTCCGCGCCGCCGCCCGCGAACAGCTGATGGTCTGGGGCCAGCGCAACAACGTCACCGTGATCTCGCAAGCCTCGGGCGACCCGGCCGCCGTGTCCTACGACGCGGTGCAGTCGGCCAAGGCGCGCGGCACCGATGTGGTGATGGTGGACACGGCCGGCCGCCTGCCGACCCAGCTGCACCTGATGGAAGAGCTGAAAAAGGTCAAGCGCGTGATCGGCAAGGGCATGGACGGCGCCCCGCATGAAACCCTGCTGGTCATCGACGGCAACACCGGCCAGAACGCCCTGGCACAGGTGAAAGCCTTCGACGACGCCCTGCAGCTGAGCGGCCTGATCATCACCAAGCTGGACGGCACCGCCAAGGGCGGGGTGCTGGCCGCCATCGCCCGCACCCGGCCGGTGCCGGTGTACTTCATCGGCATCGGCGAGAAAATCGAGGACCTGCAGCCCTTCGTGGCGGCGGAATTTGTGGAAGCCCTGCTCGCCTGATTGCCCGCCATGATCGAATTCCAGCACGTCTCGAAATCCTACTCCCCCGATGCGACGGCGCTGCGCGACATCTCCCTGACGGTCGGCAAGGGCGAACTGGTGTTCCTGGCCGGTCCCTCGGGCGCCGGCAAGTCCACCCTGCTGAAAATGATTGCCGCCATCGAGCGTCCCAGCGCCGGCAAGGTGATCGTCAACGGCCAGGACATCGCCCGCATCAAGCCCGCCGCCGTGCCCTTTTTGCGGCGTAACCTGGGCCTGATCTTCCAGCAGCAGCGCTTGCTGAACGACCGCTCCATCCTGGCCAACGTGATGCTGCCGCTCTTGGTGACGGGCGCCTCGCGCCAGCAGGCCGAGCAGCGCGCCCGCGCCGCCCTCGACAAGGTCGGGCTGGCCGGGCGGGCCGGCGCCAACCCGCTGGCCCTGTCCGGCGGCGAGCAGCAGCGCGTGTCGATCGCGCGCGCCATCGTCAACCGCCCGCAAATCATCCTGGCCGACGAGCCCACCGCCAACCTGGACCGTGAAAGCGCCAACCGCGTACTGGATGCGCTGAAAGCCTTCCATTCGGTGGGCGTGACCTGCCTGATCTCCAGCCACGACGAACAGATGCTGGACGCCGCCGCACGCGTGATACGCCTGCGCGCCGGCGAACTGGAAAGCAGCGGCGCGGAGGTGGCGGCATGAGCTACTGGCTGCGTCAACACTGGTTCGCGCTGGGCGCGGCCCTGGCCCATGTGCGCCGGGCGCCCGGCAGTTTCCTGTTCAATATCCTGGTGGTGGCCATTGCCCTGGCGCTGCCGTTTGCCGGCGTCACCCTGCTGGACAATGTGCGGCCCATGTCGGAGCAGCTGTCGGTCGATCCCGAAATCAGCGTCTTCCTCAAGCAGGACACGCCGCGCGAACAGGCCGAGGCGCTGGCCGTGCAGCTGCGCCAGGCGGTCAGGGACAAGCAGGCCAAGATCATCTTCACCCCGCGCGAAAAGGCGCTCGACACCCTCAAGGAAAAGAGCGGCATGAGCGACGTGCTGGGCGCCCTGGGCGAGAACCCGCTGCCGGACAGCTATGTGCTCAAGCTGGACGCCTTCCGCAACGCCCAGGCCGGCGGCGACGTCGACCAGCTGGCGGAGCACATCCGCGCCCTGCCCGGGGTGGACACGGTGCAGGTCGATTCGGCCTGGGTCAAGCGCCTGGCGGCGCTGCTCAACGTGCTGCGCCTGGCCCTGCTGCTGCTGGCCGCCACCCTGGGGACGGTGGTGGTGGCCGTGGTGTTCAATACCATCCGCCTGCAGGTCATGACACAGCGCGAGGAAATCATGGTGTCCAAGCTGATCGGCGCCACCGACGGCTTCATCCACCGCCCCTTCTATTACAGCGGCGCCCTGCTGGGCCTGTGCGCCGGCGGCGTGGCGCTGGGCGCCGTGGCCCTGGCGCTGCGGCCGCTGAACACGGCCATTGCCGAATTCGCCCGCCTGTATGCATCCGAATTCCAGCTGATACCGCTGGCGCCGCTGCCCATGGCCGGGCTGCTGGCCGTCTCGGCCGGCCTCGGCCTGGCTGGCGCCGTGCTGTCCGTACAGCGCCACCTGGCGCGCCTCAAGTAATCCTCGTCCCGGAGTGCGGCGCCGTACCGACGCCGCCCCTGGGGGCATCCTATCCTTGTTTCAAGCAGGTTAAGCCTGTCCTAAGGTCCATCGCGCATTCTTTAATGCATCTCAACTCTCAATAGTGTTTTTACTATCAGACTGATAAATTTGGAGCGATTGGCACTCATCGACAGAGAGTGCTAATATATGTTTCAACACAGTCTGATCTTGAGACTTGCAACAATTCGAGCGAAGGAAAACAAATGAACATGATGTCCGCAACGACCGCGCTGGCACCGGCCGCCAACCGTGCACTGGGCCTCGGCTTCACTGGCAACCTGGGCAACCTGGACGCCTATATCTCGGCAGTGAACCGCCTGCCGATGCTGTCGCACGAAGAAGAAGTCTCGCTGGGCAAGCGCCTGAAGGAACACAACGACCTGGGCGCCGCCCAGCAACTGGTGCTGTCGCACCTGCGCCTGGTGGTGTCGATCGCCCGTGGCTACCTGGGCTATGGCCTGCCGCACGCCGACCTCATCCAGGAAGGCAATATCGGCCTGATGAAAGCCGTGAAGCGCTTCGACCCCGACCAGGGCGTGCGCCTGGTGTCGTACGCCATGCACTGGATCAAGGCCGAGATGCATGAATACATCCTGAAGAACTGGCGCCTGGTCAAGGTGGCCACCACCAAGGCCCAGCGCAAGCTGTTCTTCAACCTGCGCAGCCACAAGACCGGCCTGGACGCCATGACCCCGGCCCAGATCGACGGCCTGGCCAAGGAACTGGACGTCAAGCGCGAGGAAGTGATCGAGATGGAAACGCGCCTGAGCGGCCGCGACATCGCCCTGGAATCGCCTACCGATGACGAAGACGACAAATTCGCGCCCATCGCCTACCTGTCGTCCGACACCACCGAGCCGACCCGGGTGCTGGAAGCGGAACAGGTGACCCGTCTGCAGTCGGAGGGGCTGGAAAGCGCATTGTCCAAGCTGGACCCGCGTTCGCGCCGCATCATCGAGTCGCGCTGGCTGGCCAACGACGACGGTTCCGGCGCCACCCTGCACACCCTGGCCGAGGAGTTTGGCGTGTCCGCCGAGCGCATCCGCCAGATCGAGGTGGCGGCGCTCAAGAAAATGAAGGGCGCGCTGGCCGCTTACGTGTAATCCGCTGTTTTAAGCAGCGCCTGGTCCCACTAAAAACCGCCTGCGGGCGGTTTTTTTACGTCCTAGCCGTGCGCCCCGATCCCTCTTGATTTGCTACATTGTCCAGGTTTGTTATTAAAAGGACACGCATGAAGCAAGGCCAGCAACAAGGAATAGGGCAACATGCCCTGCGCCAGATCATCGTCGTCCCGCTGGTCCTGAGCGGGCTGGCCAGCCTGCATGCCTGCGGCGCCGCCGGAAGAGTGCGCGCCGAAGGTCCGCCGGCCTACGACACCACGGTGGAGCTGGCGCCCGGGCTGGCCGCCGCCCTGCCCGGCGGCGGCAGCCTGCGCCTGGACCGCGTCAACGACAGCCGCTGCCGCGCCGGCGCCGTGTGCGTCTGGGCCGGCTACATCAGCTACAGCCTGACCGTGACCGAGCCCAACGGCGTGTCCACCAGCTTCGTGCTGGCCCAGGACATGCCGAACGGCGTCAACAGCATCAGGCGCAACGGCCTGCGCGTGGCCCTGGCCGGCGACAGCGCGCCGCCGGTGCCGGCCCAGCAGGAAATCGCGCCGGATTATCGGGTAAGCTTGCGGGTGAGTAATATCCCCGTCAACTGAACCGACCACGGCCCTCCATGACACCGACCCGCACCCTCCTGCTGTCCTCGCTAGTACCTTCCATCCTGATCGCACTGTCCCAGCCGGCCTGGGCCAAGACGCCGGTCGCCACCGGCACCGGCGGCGCTGTCGCCACCATCAGCGAACCGGCCTCGCAGGCCGCCATGAATATCCTCAACCAGGGCGGCAACGCCATCGACGCCGCCGTGGCGGCGGCCGCCACCCTGGGCGTGACCGATCCCTTCAGCTGCGGCATAGGCGGCGGCGGTTTCATGGTGATCTACCTGGCCAAAGAGAAGCGCGTGATCACCATCGACCACCGCGAGACGGCCCCGGCCAGCTTCACACCCATCGTGTTCCAGCAGGATGGCAAGGCGATGGACTTCGACACCGTAGTCGCCAGCGGCAACGCGGTGGGCGTGCCGGGCACGGTGCGCGGCTGGCACGAGGCGCTGGAGCGCTACGGCAGCATGTCCTTCAGGCAGGTGCTGGCGCCGGCCATCGCGGTGGCCAGCAAGGGCTTCACGGTCAGCGCCAACTTCAGCCGCCTGGTGGCGGAAAACGAGAAGAAATTCGCCCTGTTCCCCAGCACCTCGGCCCTCTACCTGCGCAACGGCAAGGCCCTGCCGGCCGGCAGCACCCTGCGCAATCCCGACCTGGCATCAGCCTACCGCAAGCTGGCCGCCGGCGGCGTGCAGGCCTACTACAGCGGCCCCATGGCCCAGGCCATCGTGGCCGCCGTCAACCGGCCGCCCACCGCGCCCGGCGTATCGGTCCGGGGTGGCAGGATGACGCTGGCCGACCTGGCCAACTATGAAGCGCGGCTGCGCCAGCCGGTGCACAGCACCTACCGCGGCTACGACATCTATGGCATGCCGCTGCCCAGCAGCGGCGGGGTGGCGGTGGCCGAGGCGCTCAACATCCTGGAAGGCTACGACCTCAAATCCATGCCGCGCGCCCGCGCCGAACACCTGTACCTGGAGGCGAGCAAGCTGGCCTTCGCCGACCGCAACGCCTACCTGGCCGATCCCGAATACGTGGATGCGCCGGTGGCCGGGCTGCTCAGCAAGGAGTACGCGGCGCGCCGCCGCGAGCTGATCGCCCCGGACCGCGCCGCCGCGCCGCAGCCGGCCGGCGATCCCTACCCGTTCCAGAACGACCAGAGCGTGCCGCTGCGGCCCAACAGCAGCAAGCTGCTGGCCGAGGGCGCGCACACCACCCACCTGACCGTGTCCGACAAGGATGGCAACATCGTGTCCTATACCTACACCATCGAATCCTGGGGCGGCAGCGGCATCGTGGTGCCGGGCTACGGCTTCCTGCTCAATAACGAGATGACCGACTTCGACTTCACCGGCCCCGCCCCCAACGTGCCGGAAGCCTACAAGCGCCCGCGCAGCAGCATGTCGCCCACGCTGGCCTTCAAGGATGGCAAGCCGGCCTTCTCCATTGGCAGCCCGGGCGGAGCCACCATCATCACCACCGTGCTGCAGACCATCGTCAACCACATCGACCTGGGCCTGCCCATGGACCAGGCCGTGGACGCGCCGCGCCTGTCCGAGCGCAACGGCACGGCCACCGACGTCGAACCCGGCTTTGCCGGCAGCGCGCAGGCGCGCGCGCTGGAACAGACCGGCCAGCACTGGGCCGCGCAGGCGGAGGAAATCGGCGCCGCCAACGCGCTGGTGTTCAACCCGGATGGCACCGTGACGGCCGTCAGCGAGGGCAAGCGGCATGGGGTGGGCAGCGCGCTGGTGCAGAAAAGCGCGCATTGATAAGCTGATATTAAGCTATAAATAAGCCGCAAATAAGCTTGCCGCGCCACACTCTCCGAGGCATCCGCCACCAACCAACTCAGGGAGTATTCAATGAAGCACTGGATCCGCGATAACAAGGGCTTTTTGCTGTTCCTCGCGCTGTTCGGCGTGTTCCGCACCGCCGTGGCGGACTGGAATCCGATACCGTCGGCCTCCATGCATCCCAACCTGCTGGAGGGTGACGTGGTGTTCGTCAACCGCCTGGCCTACAACGTCAAGGTGCCGCTGACCGACATCGTGCTCACCACCACCGGCGAGCCGCAGCGCGGCGACATCGTCACCTTCAGCTCCCCGGCCGACGGCACCCGGCTGATCAAGCGCGTCATCGCCCTGCCCGGCGACCGGGTCGAGATGCGCAACGAGCAGCTCATCATCAATGGCCGCAGCGCCGATTACGCGGCGCTGGGACGCAGCGACGAGGCCATCGGCGGCGTCGCCGTGCAATCGCTGCAGGTGCGCGAATCGCTGCAGCGCGGGGCTGGCGGTAGCGACAGCGCGCACCGCATCCAGTTCCTGCCGCAGGTGAACAATGCGCGCCGCAGCTTCGCGCCCATCGTGGTGCCGGCCGGCCAGTACATGATGCTGGGCGATAACCGCGATAACAGCGCCGACTCGCGCTACATCGGCCTGGTGCCGCGCGCCCTGTTGATCGGCAAGGCCGAGCGCATCCTGGCCTCGGCCGACATCCAGGGCAACTGGCTGCCGCGCCCCGGGCGCTTCGGCAAGAGCCTGTATCAAGACTAGCAGCGACTGAGCGGCCAGCCCTCCTTTCCCGTCTGCCCCATGCGGTGTTAAGATTTCCGCAAAGTTTTTTGACAACGCCGAAACGGGGCACACATGATTGAATTCCAGGGACTGTCCAAGACCTACGGCAGTTTCAACGCCGTCCAGCCGCTGCACCTGACGGTGCGGCGCGGCGAAGTGTTCGGCTTCCTCGGTCCCAACGGGGCCGGCAAGACCACCACCATCCGCATGATGATGGGCATCCTCGTGCCCAGCGGCGGCAAGGTGCTGGTCGACGGCCTCGATTGTTCCGCCGACGCGGCCGAGGTCAAGCGCCGGGTCGGCTACCTGCCCGATACCCCGGTGTTCTACGACTACCTGCGCGGGCGCGAGATCCTGCAATTCGTGGCCGAGATGCACGGCTATCCCCGCGCCGAGGCGGTACAGCGCGCGGCGCGCCTGCTGGCCGAATTCGGGCTGGAGGAAGCCGGCGAGGATTACGCCGTCAACTACTCGCTGGGCATGAAGAAGCGCCTGGGCCTGGCCTGCGCCCTGATACACGAGCCGTCGGTGCTGATCCTCGATGAACCGATCAACGGCCTCGATCCGCGCGCCTCGCGCGAGGTGCAGGAAAGGCTGCTGGCGGCGGCCGCGGCCGGCGTCACCATCTTCGTCTCCACCCACTTGCTGGACATGGCCGAAAAGCTGTGCGACAGGGTCGGCATCATCCACCACGGCGCCCTGGTGGCGACCGGCTCGCTGGACGAGATCCGCGACGAGGCCAGCGCCGACGCCTCGCTGGAAGACGTGTTCCTGAAAATCACCGACGAGAGCGAAGCCGGCCTGGCCGGCGGCGGCGGCGCCGCATGATGCAGCCCATCCCCGCCCGGCGCGCCATCTGGCTGATGGCGAAAATGCGCGTCACCCGCCTGCTCAACCAGACCAGCAACAACCTGGCGCGCGGCTTCGGCAAGAAGAAAGCCACCACCCGCGCCGCCTTCGGCGGCAAGCGCCGCAACCTGTGGCTGATGACGGTGGTGATGGCGCTGCTGATGTCCTTCTCCTTCGTCAACATGCAGCGCGGCGCCATGCTCAACATGCAGTGCCATTTGACGCCGGGCGCCTCCTGCGAAAAGGATGGCAAATACGGCGAGCGCCACCACCAGCCCGAGATGGCCGCCCAGCAGCTGCACGCGGCGCCCTTCTCGTCCGAGCTGATGACGGGGCTGACCATGGAGCTGTCCATCCTGTTCTTGGTCAGCTTGCTGATCCCGCTGGCCAGCAAGGAGCTGGCGCAGCCGGACTGGGACCTGGAGTGGCTGGTTACCATGCCGGTGCGGCGCGGCACGCTGCTGTGGGGACGGGTGCTGGAACGCTGCGCCAGCAATGTTACCGGCCTGTTCGCGCTGGTGGTGCCGCTGGTGGTGGTGGCCTGGTATTCAGGGTTTCATTGGACCGCACTGCCGGTGGCCCTGCTGGGCGCGGCCGCGCTGCTGCCGCTGGCCACGGTGCTGCAGACCGTGGCCGACACCGGGCTGCGCATGTGGCTGCCCGCTTCGCAGCTGCGCAACCTGCAGGCCGTGGTCTCGCTCATCAGCATGCCGCTGCTGTACCTGGTGATGGCGCTGGGCATGCCGCGCGCCGATTCCTTCGTCATGCGCTGGGCCGGTGAATTCCCGGCCTGGACCTTGTGGACCCCGCCCGGACTGGTGCTGCGGGCCATACAGGCGCACAGCGTGTTCGCCTTTGCCAGCGTGACGGCGCTGCTGCTGGCCGAGGTGGCCGTGGTGCTGCTGGCCGGGATGGCGCTGCTGCGCTGGCAGCTGGCCGGCGGCGTGGTGTCCTCCAGCGCCCGCGAGAGTGCGCGCAAGCCGCGCCGCGCCGCTTCCACGGCTGCCGCCTCTGCCACCTCTGCCGGCGCGGGCGGCGGGTGGCTGTCCACCATCAAGCGGCGCGAGCTGCGTTTGCTCAGCCGCGACCGCAACTTCCTGGTCCAGACCCTGCTGCTGCCGGTGGTGATCGTCGGCAGCCAGCTGGTATTCAACGGCCAGATCAACAGCATCGCGGAACTGGGCCGGCATCCCACCCTGATGGCGGCCATGGCCTTCGGCATCGGCGTCTACGTGCTGATGCTGTCGGCCTTCCAGACCCTGAACAACGAAGGGCAGGTGCTGTGGATGCTGTACACCTTCCCGCGCTCGCTGGAGAGCGTACTCAGGGAAAAGGCCCAGCTGTGGGCGGTGCTGGCCCTGGTCTATCCGCTGGCGGTGTTCGGCGTCGGCCTGCACTATGGGGCGGACATCACTCTCCAGCTGCTGGTGCTGATGCTGACCGTGCTGGCCGGGATCCCGGTGTTCTCCGTGATCGCCGTGGCGCTGGGCGTGTTCGCCAGCGATCCGCAGGCGGCCGACATGCGCAACCGGGTGCGGCCCACCTACATCTACCTGTACATGCTGCTGTCGGCGTTCTACACCTATTCGATCTACACCAGCGTGTGGTCGCAGAAGCTGGTGGTGCTGGTGCTGACCGGCGCCCTGGCGCTGGCGCTGTGGCAGAAGGCGCGCGACGAGCTGCCGTATTTGCTGGATCC
Source organism: Duganella kummerowiae (assembly GCF_053572355.1). NCBI lineage: Bacteria > Pseudomonadati > Pseudomonadota > Betaproteobacteria > Burkholderiales > Oxalobacteraceae > Duganella > Duganella kummerowiae. The sequence goes on along the minus strand of NZ_JBKFEH010000009.1, from coordinate 207,862 downwards.
GGCCGCCTCGCCCCCGCCGAGGGTATCCACCTCGGACGGCCTGATGGCGGCCACCATGTTCTTCGTGCTGCAGGCGCTGGGCCTGCTGCTGTTCGCGCGCGACGCCCGCCATCCGGGCCAGGCCGCCATCATGCTGGCCTTTGCCGGCTCGGGCGCCATCACCTACACCCTGACGCGGCTGGTGTACTGGCGCAGCAAGACGCAGGGCGTGCCGGCGGTGCTGCGCGCCGCCGATACCGGCCTGTCGCTGCGCTGGGGGCTGGGACTGGGCGCGGCCGGCGCCGCGCTGGCGCTGGGCTACATGCTGCTGCTGCACCATACCGGCTGGATGGCGGAAGAGATGCGGGAAGCGGCCGGCTCGCCGCTGCGCGGCATGGCCTTGTTCGTGCTGGCGGTGGTGGTGGCGCCGCTGTGCGAGGAATTCATCTTCCGCGGCCTGATTTTCGGCGGCCTGCGCCGCTCACTGGGCTTGCTGCCGGCCATGGCGGTCAGCGCGGCGGTGTTCGCCATCATGCACCCGGCGGTATCGATGGCGCCGGTATTCGTGCTGGGCCTGTTGACTGCCTGGGCCTACGAGCGCAGCAAGACCCTGCTGGCGCCCATGCTGGCGCATGCGCTGTACAACGGCGTGCTGGTCGGCCTCCAGCTCTGGACCTAACTTTCCGCTGCTTGTCCACCCGGTGCCCCCGGTGTCTGCCCCCGGTGCCCCCGGTGTCAGATCTGCCATTGGTGCCCCCGGTGTCAGATCTGCCATTGGTACATGAGCCTGCTTACGCAAGCGAGCCCATGTACCAATGGCAGACCTGACACCAGGGTGGACACCAGGGTGTGACAAAAAAAGCCGGCGGCGCCGGGGGCTGGGTTTAGTCCCGGGATTCCGGGCTTAGTCCTTGTAGCGGACTTCGGCCAGCGCGAAGGCGCCGCCGTGGTAGGTCACCGAGGCGTTGGGGTCGGGATAGTCGCCGCTGTCGGGGAACAGGTGGTCGAATTGCGACGAGCTGTCCTTGGGCTTGTAGCCCAGGTGCGCGGCCTTGCTGTTGTCCCACCACGCCACTTCGTTGTCCGACATGCCGAACAAAATGGTGAAGCCGACCCGGGTCGCGAACAGCGAGCGGCGCAGCGCTTCCACCAGGTCGTCGTAGCTGAGCCAGGTCACCATCATGCGGCGGTCCTTGGGTTCAGGGAACGAGGAGCCGATGCGCAGGCTGACCGTCTCCAGGCCGGTGCGGTCGTAGTAGTAGCTGGCCAGCTGCTCGCCGAACACCTTGCTCACGCCATAGAACGAGTCCGGACGGGTGGGCGCGGTGGCGTCGATGTAGTCGGTGTTGCGGTAGAAGCCCACCGTGTGGTTGGAGCTGGCGAACACGATGCGCTTGACGCCGTGCTTGTGCGCCGCCTCGTACAGGTTGGCGGTGCCCAGGATGTTGGCGTGCATGATGTTCTCGAAGGTGTTCTCGGTCGAGATGCCGCCGAAGTGCAGCACCGCGTCCACGCCTTCCAGCAGCTTCAGCACGGCGGCCTTGTCGCCCAGGTCGCATTGCACGATTTCCTCGCCCTCGCGGGCCTCGCCCAGGTCGGCGATGTCGCTCAGGCGCACCACGTCTGCCCAGGGCTTGATACGGTCGCGCAGCACTTTGCCCAGGCCGCCGGCGGCGCCGGTCAGCAGCAGTCGTTTGAATGGTTTGCTCATGGTGTGTCTCGTTATATCTACGGATGAATACTACGTCGGATGTATGGGTCGTCGAAAGAGGATGGTATCAGGTCACCGGGGCCGGGTTGAACAGGACCAGGGCGTTGTGCAGCTTCCATTTCTCGGCCCAGGTCTCGCGCCCGCTGGCCACGTCCAGCAGCAGGTGGAACAGTTCCCAGCCGACATCGGCAATGGTGGCTTCGCCGGTGGCGATGCGGCCGGCGTTGATGTCCATCAGGTCATGCCAGCGGCGCGCCAGGTCGTCGCGGGTAGCCACTTTCACCACCGGCACTTCGGCCAGGCCATACGGCGTGCCGCGCCCGGTGGTAAACACGTGCAGATTCATGCCGGCCGCCAGCTGCAGGGTGCCGCAGATGAAATCGCTGGCCGGAGTGGCGGTGTAGTTCAGGCCCTTCTTCACCAGGCGCTCGCCCGGCGACACCACGCCGGAAATCGGGCTGGCGCCCGACTTGACGATGGAGCCCATGGCTTTTTCCACGATGTTGGACAGGCCGCCCTTCTTGTTGCCGGGCGTGGTGTTGGCGCTGCGGTCCACGCCGCCGCGCTTGAGGTAGTTATCGTACCAATCCATCTCGCGTATCATCTCGGCCGCCACTTCGGCATTGACGGCGCGCGAGGTCAGCTGGTCTATGCCGTCACGCACCTCGGTCACTTCCGAGAACATGACGCTGGCGCCCGCCCGCACCAGCAGGTCGGTGGCAAAGCCCACCGCCGGGTTGGCGGTCACGCCGGAGAAGGCGTCACTGCCGCCGCACTGCACCCCGACCACCAGGTCGGACGCGGGGCAGGTTACGCGCTGCCGCTTGTTCAGCACTTCCAGCTGCTGCTCGGCGGTCTGCATGATGGATTCGATCATGGACATGAAGCCGACATGGCCGGCGTCCTGCAGGCACACCACCGGCGGCTCGGTGGCGATGGTATCGTCCTTGCGGCGGATTTGGATGGAATTGGCCGGGAACAGCCGGGTCGGCTGCAGTTTCTCGCAGCCGAGCGACACCACCATGGCCTGGCCGCCGAAATTGGGGTTCTTGGCAATGTTGTGGATGGTGCGGATGGGGATGTGGGCGCCCGGCGCCTCGATCGCCACGCCGCAGCCGTAGGTGTGCTCCAGGCCCACCACGTCGTCCACGTTGGGATACTTGGGCAGCAGCTCGGCCTTGATGCGCTTGACCGCATGCTCGACCACGCCCGACACGCATTGCACGGTGGTGGTGATGGCCAGGATGTTGCGGGTGCCGACGCTGCCGTCCGGATTGCGGTAGCCTTGGAAGGTGTAGCCTTCCAGCGGCTCCATCACGGGCGGCTTGACGGTGGCGATGGGCAGGTTGTCCAGTTCGCGCGCCGGCGGCATCTCGGTGTTGGCTTCCGAAACCCAGCTGCCGGCCGGCAGGTCGCGCGCCGCGTTGGCGATACGCACGTTGTAGCGGATCACGGGCTGGCCCTTGGCGATGGCGCGCAGCGCCACCTTGTGGCCTTGCGGGACCGCTTCCAGCAGGGTCAGGCCATTGGCAAACACGGCGCCGGCGGGCAGGCCGCCGTCGTTGACGACGATGGCCACGTTGTCGTTGTCGTGCATGAGGATGTAGCGCGGCGTTTGCGCGCTGGTCGGAGTCGTCATGATGCTTCCTTATTCCGGGCGCCAGCCCGGCAGTACGTGGTTTGTGCCTGTGTCCGCGCCAGCAGTACCCTGGGTCCCTGCCGGGATGTGGCATTTCCGCCACACCTGTTACGCTGTATGCGCCCCTGCGCCAGCTGGGAAAACCGGCTTTCTATCAAGTAAAAAGCCCAGAAAAAACGGTTTCCCGACATGATTCAGTATGACAGGGAAAGCAAAATTTGGCTAGTCCACATTGCATCTTTGGTCTGACCACTTTAGAATGGCCTGACCACATAATGATATGCGCCGCGCACATGACGGCGCGAGGCCTGGACGAGACACGATGCAGAAGAAAGCCGCCCCCACCCCGCTGGAGCAGAATCACGAGCCCCGCCTCTACCGCGTGGTGGCCGACCGCATCCAGGACCTGATACGCAGCGAAAACATCGCAGCCGGCGAGCGCCTGCCCTCCGAGCGCGACCTCTCCACCAAACTCAGCGTCAGCCGCGCCTCCCTGCGCGAAGCGCTGATCGCCCTGGAACTGGGCGGCGTGATCGAGGTGCGCGGCGGTTCCGGGGTCTATGTCAGCGAACAGCCCGAAGTGGATACCACCCTGCCCGAAGCCGGCCCGGGTCCGTTCGAAGTCTTGTCGGCGCGGCGCCTGATCGAAGCCGAGATCGCCGCCATTGCCGCGCGCGTGGCCAGCGACAGCGCCGTGGACGAGATCCTCAAGGCAGTGGAAGCCATGGAGCGCAGCCACGCCAACAAATCCAGCAATGAGCTGGCCGACCGCAACTTCCACCTGGCCATCGCGCGCGCCACCGGCAACAGCGCCCTGGTCGGCGCCCTCGATTACCTGTGGGACCAGCGCGGCCGCCTGTGGCACAAGCTCAAGGAGCATTTCCAGACCGAGGAACTGCGCCAGGAAACACTGAAGGACCATCGTCGTATTCTGGAAGCCATCGCGGCCCATGATCCGGCCGCTGCCCGCAAGGCCATGCGCGGGCACCTGGAGCGCGTCACGCGCACCTTCTCCAGAGGTTAGGAGTCCCGCACGGATCATTCCCCATTTCAGGTAGAGCAGCAATAACACAGGGCCGGCCTCGATGCCGCCCGTGCATAAGGACTCAAAAGTTAAACGACCGACCGGAGCCCGGCCACACTGCGCGTGCGGCCTTCCTCCCGGAGCGGCACGGAGCACGCGAGGTGCTCCACACAGCGTCCAGTGCCCCCTGCGCGACGCGTAACTTTATTCGAAACGAAGGAGACTGTATGAACAAGCACCACGCCCAACCACGGCTGATCCTGTCCGCCATTTCGCTCGCCGTCCTGAGCCTGACCAATGCCTATGCCCAGAGCGAGGACGCCAGCATGACCCGGGTCGAAGTGACCGGTTCCAGCATCAAGCGCCTGGCCGCCGAAGCGGCCCTGCCGGTGACCAGCGTGAAGGCAGAGGACCTGACCAAGGCCGGCATGACCACCCTGGCCGACCTGATGATGGCGCTGCCGCAGTCGGCCTCGCTGGCGCCGTCCAACGCCGGTTCCGGCACCAACATCAACCTGCGCGGCCTGGGCGTGAACCGCACCCTGGTGCTGCTGAACGGCCGCCGCCTGGCCAACGAGGCGATTGCCGACGGCTACGCCAACCTGGACGTGATCCCCATGAGCGCCCTGCAGCGCGTCGAGATCCTGCGCGACGGCGCTTCCTCGATCTACGGCTCGGACGCCATCGGCGGCGTGGTCAACTTCATCACCAAAACTTCCTACGAAGGCCTGTCGGCCACCGCCCAGGCGGTGCAGCCCGAACACAAGGGCGGCGGCGACGAGCAGCGCGCCAGCGTGATCTGGGGTAAAGGCAACCTGGAACGCGACGGCTGGAGCTTCTACGCCACCATCGACGCCCACCAGCGTACCCGCCTGGCCCAGTCCGACCGCGCCTACCTGAGCTCGGACGCCAAGCTGACTGAACTGGGCCGCGCGCCCTCGCTGGGCAGCGGCGGCTACGCAGACCCGGCCAACTTCACCATCCCCGGCAACACCACCGCGCGCAACCCGTACTACGCCACCGGCTGCCTGTCGCCCTACTCGGTACAGGGCGCCAAGAGCACCTGTATCCTGAACGCCAACGAGTACGGCACCGCGCTGTACGCCAACCAGCAGGTCACCTTCTACGCCCGCGGCGCCAAGAAGATCAGCGACGACCACACCATCACCCTGGACTACTCGCGCGGCGAGGAGTTCATCCTGGGCACCAAGAACCCGACCCAGGCCGTGGCCGTGAACGGCGTCAACGCCATCCTGCCCTCGACCAGCAAATGGTATCCGGGCAAGAGCGGCGGCGTGCCGGCCGTGTCCGGCATCACCAACCAGCCCCTGACCCTGACCTGGAGCGTGGGTGAACTGGGCCTGGCCACCACCAAGGACGTGCAGCTGAACCAGCGCCTGGCCCTGGTCGACGAAGGCGTGATCGCTGGCTGGGACTACAAGGCCGGCATCGTCTACGGCCTGTCGCAGCGCGACAACTACTACTACTCCGGCTACGTCAAGGGCCAGGGCCTGCTGGACGGCCTGAGCAGCGGCGTGCTGAACCCGTTCGGCAACCAGGATGCCGCCGGCACCGCCTACCTGAACTCGATCAAGGTGGACGGCGCCAAGAACCGCACCTCCAAGTCGACCCTGGCCCTGGTCGACGTGACCGCCAGCAAGGCCCTGATGGACCTGGGCGGCGGCTCCATGGCAATCGCGATCGGCGCCGACTTCCACCGCGACACCACCGAAGACACCAAGCTGCCCATCGGCGGCGAAGTCACCTACGCCAACGCCACCCCGTCGCACGGCGAAGGCCAGCGCAACGTGGCCGCGCTGTACGCCGAGCTGGACATGCCGGTCACCAAGACCCTGGACCTGAACGTGGCGGTGCGCGACGACCATTTCAGCGACGTCGGCAACACCATCAACCCCAAAGTCAGCTTCCGCTGGGAGCCGTCCAAGCAGCTGATGTTCCGCGGCTCGGCCAACACCGGCTTCCGCGCCCCGACCCTGTTCGACCTGTACGGCTACCGCCTGCCCGGCGCCACCGGCAAGACCTCGGCCAAGTGGGACGATCCGGTGCTGTGCCCCGGCGGCACCCCCGGCGTGGCCGGCACCGGCAAGGCCCTGCCCGGCTATGTGTCGTCCGAGGTCTGCAACACCACCCTGCCCAAGCAGACCGGCTCCAACCCCGACCTGAAACCCGAGAAATCCAAGGGCTTCACGCTGGGCGTGGTGTTCGAACCGACCAAGAACTGGACTGCCTCGTTCGACTACTGGAACATCAAGATGACCGACATGCTGGCCAATCTGCCAGAGCAGGTCTACTTCCTCGATCCGGTCAAGTATGCGTCCTACTTCGTGCGCAACGCCGACGGCACCATCAACTACATCAAGAACACCACCATGAACCTGGGCGGCCAGAAGGCGGCCGGTGTCGACGTGTCGACCACCTACGCTTTCCCGCGCAGCCAGGCCTGGGGTGATTTCAAGGTCTCGCTGGACGGCACCTACCTGACCCAGTTCGACAACCAGCTGGACAACGGCAGCCCCTATGTGTCCAACATCGGCCAGTTCGGCCTGGCCAGCAACGGCACCACTTCCAGCTTCCCCATCATCACCTACCGCTGGAAGCACATCGCCAAGCTGAACTGGGCCAAGGGCAACTGGAACATGCAGCTGACCCAGAACTACAACTCCAAGTACACCGACCAGAACCTGGTGGCGCAGCAATACTGGCGCAACATCAATTCGTACAAGGCGTACAACTTCACCACCACCTACAACGGCTTCAAGAACATGCAGATCGTCGGTGGCGTGACCAACCTGACCAACGCGCCGCCGCCGGCCACCAACAGCAGCCTGTATAGCTACGGCTACCTGAGCAGCGCCGCCAGCCCGATCGGCCGTGCCTACAACGTGCGCGTGACCTATAACTTCTATTGAGGTCGGCGATGACTCGTTGCGCTGACACGCACCCGGTCTGAACCCGAGGCGCCGCACCCCAAGGGTGTGGCGCCTTTTTTTTATGGAGAGAGCAGCATGAACTTCCCCATGTCCCGCAGCGGCGCGCGCGCCCTGCTGTGCGGTGCGGCCCTGGCCTGCGCCGCCATGAGCGGCGCCAGCGCCGCCGACGCCGAGCCGGCCAAGCCGGTGCGCTTCATCCTGGTGGGCGACTCCACCATGGCCAGCAACAGTGGCTACGGCGACGCCTTCTGCGCGCGCGTCAACCGCGCCGACACCTGCATCAACCTGGCCCGCGGCGGGCGCAGCTCCAGCAGCTTCCGCAAGGAGGGCCGCTGGGACGAGGTGCAGGGCCTGCTGCGCGGCTCCGTCGCCTACCGCGCCACCTATGTGCTGATACAGTTCGGCCACAACGACCAGCCGGGCAAGCCGGGCCGCTCGACCGACCTGGCCACTGAGTTCCCTGTCAACATGCAGCGCTATGCGCAGGAAGTGAAGGCGCTGGGCGGCGTGCCGGTGCTGGTCACGCCGCTGACGCGCCGCACCTTCAAGGATGGCGTGGTCGAGAACAGCCTGTCGCAATGGGCCGATGTGATACGCGCCACCGCCCAGGCCGAGAAAGTGCCGCTGCTGGAGCTCAATGCCGACAGCAACAAGGCAGTGCAGGCCATGGGCCAGGACGAAGCCGACACGCTGGCCATGGCGCCGCGTCCGCCGGAGGTGATCGATCCCGCCACCGGCAAGGTGGAAGTCAACGGCGCCGCCAAGACGGCCTTCGACCGCACCCACCTGGGCGCCAAGGGCGCCAGCTATTTTGCCGCCATGGTGGTGGATGAGCTCAAGCGCGCCGTGCCGGAAGTGGCGCGTGAATTCAAGACCGAGGACAAGCAATGACAGCCGTAGTCTACCCGCGCCGCCATGCTGGCTTGCCCACCGGCGAGGCTGGCGGCACTGGCCGCGCGCTGCCGCGGCCGCCGCGCGGCGCCGCCATGCTGGCCCTGGCCACACTGGCCACACTGGCCGCCTGGGCTCCGGCCGCGCAGGCCCAGGATACGCGCCAGGTGGTGGAGCCATCCATGCCGGCCGCCTGCACCGTGCTGTCCGCCACTGCGGACACGGCTGACGGCGACGACACCGCCCGCATCCAGGCCGCGCTGGACCAGTGCGGCAGCGGCAAGGCCGTGCGCCTGGCCGCCAGCGGCGGCAAGCGCGCCTTCGTCGCCGGCCCGCTGACCTTGCGCAACGGCGCCAGCCTGCAGGTCGATAGCGGTGTCACGCTGTACGCCAGCAGCAACCCGGCCCTGTTTGACCGGGGCTCGAAGACCTGCGGCAGCATCGACCAGAACGGCAAGGGCTGCAAGCCCTTCATCACCATCGACAAGAGCAGCAACAGCGGCATCTACGGCGACGGCGTGATCGACGGCCAGGGCGGCCGCGTGGTGGACGGCGGTGCCGAATCGTGGTGGCAGCTGGCGCGCCGCGCCCAGAAGGAGGACGCGCGCCAGAACGTGCCGCGCCTGATCGAGATCGGCAACTCGAACAACATCACGCTGTACCGCATCACCCTGCGCAACTCGCCCAACTTCCACGTGGCCATGAACAAGGTGGACGGCTTCACGGCCTGGGGCGTGCGCATCGACACCCCGGCCACGGCGCGCAACACGGACGGCATCGATCCCGGCGCCTCGCGCAACGTCACCATCGCCCACAGCTATATCCGCACCGGCGACGACAACGTGGCCATCAAGGCCGGCGGCAACGGTCCGACCGAGAACGTGTCCATCCTCCACAACCGCTTCTACAGCGGGCATGGCATGTCCATCGGCAGCGAGACCAACAGCGGCGTGCGCCGCGTGCTGGTGCAGGACCTGACCATGGACGGCACCACTTCCGGCCTGCGCATCAAGAGCGACGTTTCGCGCGGCGGCCCGGTGCAGGACATCACCTACCGCGACGTCTGCATGCGCGACATCAAGGCGCCCATAGACCTGAGCACCACCTACAACGCCAAGGCCGAGGGCAGGCTGGTCCCGGTGTTCACCAATCTGGTGTTCGAGAACGTGCACAGCGTCACGCCGGGACGGCTGATCGCCCAGGGCTACGACGAGCAGCGCCCCATCGAAGGCACGCTGCGCAATGTGTCGATTGCCGGGAAGGCCGACCGCCGCGTCAGCAACGCCAGGTTCACGGGCGAGCCGGTGGGCAGCAGCGACAATGGCGCCTGCGCCGGCAAGTTCCAGCCCTTTCCCGAAGCCGCCGCCACTGGCAAACGCCCGCAACTGAGCCTGGAGCAGGCAAAGATGTTCAGCTACACCGAAGTGCTGAAATACGTGGGCGAGGCCGGCAAGGAGCGCATCGATCCCTGGGACCCGCTGGCCGATCCGCTGGCCCAAGGGGCGTCCTTCACGCCCGACTACGTGGTGGACGCCAAGGGCAAGGCCGACGGCGTGAAGACCTTCAACACCGTGCAGGCCGCCGTCAGCCGCATCCTCACCGATGGCGCCAACAAACGCGTCTACCTGCTGGTGAAACCCGGCGTGTATCCGGAGCTGGTCTACATCCCCGCGGCGGCCCCGCCCATTACCCTGTACGGCGTAGGCAAGGACGCCGCCGCCACCGTGATCACGGCCAGGCTGGACGCGGCCGTGCCCAGCGCCGACTACGTCAAGCAGTACGGCCCGCAGTTCGCCGCCGCCCATCCGGCGGTCCAGGCCATGTACGCCTGGGTGCGCGACCGCCAGGCCAGCATAGGCACCATGGGTTCCATGACGGTGTGGGTGCAGAACCAGGGCTTCCAGGCGCGCAACCTGACCATCGCCAACGCCTACAACAAGGACACCGGCAACGGCGCCGCCGCCTGCGAGGGCGACTGCAAGGGCGCGCAGAACGGCGTGGTGCACCACCAGGCAGTGGCGCTGCAGGTAGATGGCGCCGACAAGGCGCAGTTCGAGAACGTGCGCCTGATCGGCTTCCAGGACACGCTGTTCCTCAAGTCGCCGCGCACCGCCACCACCACGCGCAGCTTCTTCAACAAGAGCTACATCGAAGGCGACGTCGATTTCATCTTCGGCGACAGCACCGCCTATTTCCACCAGTCCGAGGTGAAAACCCTGGGCGACCGCAGCACGGCCTACGTGGCGGCGCCGGACACCAACTGGAAGACCCGCTACGGCTTCGTGTTCGACCATGTCAACTTCACCCACGACGGTTCGCCCAATGCGCTCAAGGGCAAGTTCAACCTGCTGCGCCAGTGGTTCCACAGCTCGCGCTGCACGCCCTACGGCCAGGTTCCGGTGGAAGGCTATCGCTGCGCGCTGGGCGACACCAATGTGTTCAATTCGCCCAAGGGCGTGATCACCCGTTCCGTGCTGGAGACGGTCGGCAAGATGGTGGTGCTGAACTCGCGCATTGGCGCCCACATCGACAAGGACCAGCCATGGTCCGACTGGAACCGCGCCGGCACACTGGCCTACCGCCCGGTGCAGTACAGCTCCGACGACTACTGGGACAACCTGCTCAAGGCCGGCATCGATCCGGTCCGGGACCTGGGCTACAGCGCCCGGCCCGCACCCGCCGAGATCTATCTCGGCGAATACAACAACTCGTACCATTAAGACCATCAAGCACTTAGGGAGATAGCATGACCATCAACGCACAACGCCGCAACCTGATGAAGGCCATGTCGGCGGCCGGCATGTCGCTGACCGGCAGCGGAGCCGCGCTGGCCGCCACCGCGCCCGATCCCTGGCTGCAGGCGGACGCCATCGTCCAGCGCCTGTCCAAGCCGCTGAAGTTCCGCAAGCAGGATTTCAAGGTGACCGACTTCGGCGCCAAAACCTGCAAGCTGGTGAAAGTGAAAGCCTGGATCTCGTTCGAGGAACAGGACACGGTGGATACGCCGGCCCAGGGCTCGCCCGACTGCTATGGCCCGTTCGCGGCCGCCATTGCCGCCTGCAGCAAGGCCGGCGGCGGCCGCGTCGTGATCCCGGCCGGGAACTGGTACATTGCCGGTCCCGTGGTGCTGCTGTCCAACGTGCACCTGCACCTGCAAAAAGGCGCCCACCTCTACTTCAGCAACAACCCGGCCGACTATGCCAAATATGGCGACATCGATTGCGGCAAGAACGGCAAGCTGACCATCTCGCGCTGGCAGAGCAACGACTGCCTGAACTACTCGCCCATGATCTACGCCTACGGCCAGGACAACATCGCCCTGACCGGCGAGGACTGGAGCTCGGTACTGGACGGCCAGGGCGGCGTTCCCTTCAACGAAGCGGGCGACTGCTGGTGGACCTGGAAGGGCAAGCTCAAGACCATGAACGCGGTGGCGCAGGGTTCCACCCCCAACTTCAAGGCCGGCATGATGTCGGAAAATACCGAAAACCCCAACAACGCCGTGTCGCTGGCCGAGGTGGCGCCCAAGCTGACCGAAGCCGAGCGCCTGCTGATACAGGGCGAGGGCAAAAAATGGCGCGCCGACGCACAATACCTGCCAGCCCTGTCGGAAGCGGGCGTGCCGCTGTCCAAACGCGTGTTCGGCATCGGCCACTACCTGCGCCCGCCGATGATACAGCTGATCGGCTGCACCAACGTGCTGCTGGAAGGCTACCACGTAGTGCACACGCCGTTCTGGCAGCACCACCCTGTCCATTGCCGCAATATCGCGATCCGCAAGGTGCACGCCGAAAGCCTGGGCCCCAACAGCGACGGCTTCGATCCGGAAGCCTGCGACTATGTGCTGATCGACGGCTGCACCTTCGACACCGGCGACGACTGCATCGCCATCAAGGCCGGCAAGGATCTCGACACCCAGTACGGCCCGTCGCAGAACATCGTGGTCCAGAACTGCATCATGCAGAGCGGCCACGGCGCCGTCACCCTGGGCAGCGAGATGGCGGGCGGCATCCAGAACGTGTATGCGCGCGACCTGGTATTCCAGAACATCAACTGGGCCACCAATCCGCTCAACACCGCGATCCGCTTGAAGACCAATCTCAATCGCGGCGGCTACCTGCGCAACTTCTTCGTCAAGAACGTGCAGATTCCGAACGGCGTACAGACCAGCCCTTCGTTCTACGCTTCGCTGCCAGGATCGCCAATCGCGTCCAAGACCGTGGCCACGGCGGCCGGTGCCATCGTCACCTTCGATTGCGACTACACGCCCATCAGCGACAACGTGCGCACCCGGCCGCCGGTGGTGAACAACATCCAGATTTCCAACGTCAAGGTCGGCAATGTCAAGAAGGGGGACAAGCAGGTCTCGTGCTACCAGGCCATCGTCATCCTGGGCCCGGTGGCTTCCGACTACAACGGTCCCGGGCCGATGCCGCCCGTGTTCCCGGTGACGGAGGTCAGCATTTCCGATTCCGACTTCGGCACCCCGGTCAACACCGAGCAGCCCTGGTATTTGTACAACGTGCAGGGGCTGACGCTGAAAAATGTCACCATAGGCGGCAAGGTGCACAACACCGTGCTGTCGGCCTGAGGAGCGTACGCATGGCGACCACGCACCGGGCCACCATGCTGGCTGCGCTGTCCCTGCTGGCCGCGCTGGCCGGTCCGGGCGTGGCCCGCGCCCAGACCTATGCGCCGGCGCGCCAGGCGCACGGCGTCAACCCGGACACCCACCTGGCGCTGACCTTCAGCCAGCCGCCGGTGCTGGGCAGCGCCGGGCAGATCCGCATCTACGACGCGGCCGACGACCGCCTGGTCGATACCCTGGACCTGGCCATCCCGGCCGGGCCCACCGAGCGCAGCACCCTGCCGGCCGCGCCCTATCTGGCGCAGCCCTATTCGTATGAAGGGCCGCGCCGGACCAACCGCGACACGAAAGCCGGCACGCCCTCGGCCGGCGCCGCGCCGGGCGACACGCGCTACCAGCTGACCATCATCGGCGGCTTCACGGACGGCTTCCATTTCCATCCCGTGATCGTGCGCGGCAATACCGCCACCATCTACCCGCACCACAACCTGCTCGATTACGGCAAGCGCTATTACGTGCAGATCGATCCCGGCGTGCTGACGGTGGCCGATGGCAGCTTCCAGGGCCTGGCCGGCAAGCAGGCCTGGACCTTCGCCACCAAGGCCGCCGCGCCGCGCGCCGACGCGCAGCGGGTCACGGTCAGCGCCGACGGCAAGGGCGATTTCAGCACCGTGCAGGGCGCGCTGGACTTCGTGCCCGATCATCCATCCAGACGCACCACCATCTACGTGCGCAACGGCGACTACGAGGAAATCGTCTACTTCCGCGCCAAGCACAATCTCACCATCCTGGGCGAGTCGCGCGACCAGGTGCGCATCCACTATGCCAACAACGAGGTGTTCAATCCGCACCCGTCCAACATCAGCACCAATGAGAGGCCCGGCACCTTCCCCTCGCGGCGCGCGGCCTTCGCGGCCGACAACGTGAGCGGCCTGCACCTGGTGAACCTGACGCTGGAAACCACCCTCACCGGCCAGGCCGAGGGCCTGCTGCTGACCGGCAGCGAGAACATCGTCAGCCACGTCACCATCATCGGTTCCGGGGATGCGCTGCAGGTCAGCGGTCCCACCTACCTCGACCGGGTGAAAATCATCGGGCATACCGACACCATCCTGGGACGCGGCCCGGCCTATTTCAACCGCTGCGAGCTGGAGTCGGAAGGCGCCTTCATGTGGATACGGAACACGGCCGACAACCACGGCAATGTGTTCAATCACTGCAGCTTCACCACGCTCAAGGGTGGGACTACCGAGTTCGCGCGCTCGCCGCCCAACAAGGGCAAGACCTATCCGCATGCGGAAGCGGTGCTGCTGAACGCCACGCTGACCGGCATCAGCGCCGTGGGCTGGGGCGAGATCGCCGGCGACACCTCTCAGCTGCGCTTCTTGGAGTTCAACAGCCGCCATGCGGACGGCACGCCGGTCGACACCAGCAAGCGCGCGCCCTACTCGCGCCAGCTGGACGCCGTGCGCGACGCCCAGGCCATCGCCAACTACAGCACCCCGGCCTGGGTGCTGGGTGGGTGGACGCCCGAGCTGGAGCCTGAGCTCAAACGCAAGTTCGATTGACAGGGTGGGAAGGCGGACGCGCGGGCGCCCGCCTTTTCTTTAGCCGGCGAACGGAACGTCCGCCACGCCCTTCACGCCCGGGTTGAGCGTGATCACGGAACCGCCCCACTCCGCGTCTTCCGGCTTGCCGGAAACGATGGAGGTGACCAGCAGCGTGTCCAGGTCCGGGCCGCCGAAGGCCAGCATCGACGGTTTCAGCATGGGCACATCGATACGGCGGTCCAGCTTGCCTTCCGGCGTGAACCGCAGCAGGCAGCCGCCGTCGTTGCCGGCCACCCAGTAGCAGCCGTCGGCGTCCACCGCCGCGCCGTCCGGGCGCCCGACTTGCGCGCCCAGGTCGGCAAACACGCGCCGGTTGGACGGCGTGCCGGTCTCGGTGTCGTAGTCGAAGGCCCACACCATGCGGCGCTGCGGATGGGAGTCCGACAGGTACATGATGCGGCCGTCCGGCGAGAACGCGGTGCCGTTCTGCGTCACCAGGTCCGACACGAAGGGGCCGCGCAGGCCCTGGACCGGGTCGTAGATGAACAAGCGGCCCTCGGCGCGCACGGCCGACATGTCCATGAACATGGTGCCGGCCACGAAGCGGCCTTGGCGGTCGCAGCGGCCGTCATTGAAACGGTAGCCCGTGCCCAGCCCTTCGGCCGGCGTGGCCAGCTTGCGCTGCACCGCGCCTTCCCATTCGCCCAGCTCCAGGCTGAACAAGCCGGTTTCCATGCCCGCCACCAGGCCGCCGCTGCGCTTGGGGGCCACGCAGGCAACCATCTCGTCAACGGTCCAGTGGCGTGCCTTGCCGCTGGCGTGGTCCAGGCGCCATACCCGCTTGGCGGGGATGTCGACCCAGTACCAGGCCTGCTCGGCGGCGCTCCACACCGGGCTTTCGCCCGTGGTGCAGCTGACGCCTTCGACGCGCTGCATCAGCCTTGCACCAGTTCGCCGTTGACCACGCGTGCGATCTTCTCCGGATTGCCATCGGCCAGGGAAGTCGGCAGCAGGTAGGACGGCACGTCCTGGTAGCACACCGGGCGCAGGAAGCGGTCGATGGCCGAGGCGCCCACCGAGGTGGAGCGGCTGTCCGAGGTGGACGGGAACGGGCCGCCGTGCACCATGGCGTGCGACACTTCGACGCCGGTCGGGAAGCCGTTGAACAGGATACGGCCCACTTTACGCTCCAGCACCGGCAGCAGCTTGGCGGCCAAGGCGCGGTCGCCTTCGGTGGCGTGCACGGTGGCGGTCAGCTGGCCTTCGACGTGCTTGGCCACGGCCAGCACCTCGGCTTCGTCCTGGCACACTACCAGCAGCGAGCTGGGGCCGAAGATTTCCGCTTCCAGGGCCGGATTGGCCAGGAAGGTCTTGGCGTCCACCTTGTACAGGAAGGCCTGGGCCGCGCACGGGGTGCTGGGGGCGATGCCGGCCGCCAGCTGGGTCACGCCCTCGATTTTCGACAGGGTGGTCACGCCCGACACATAGGCCTTGTGGATGCCCGGGGTCAGCATGGTGGAGGCGCCCTTGGCCTGCAGGGCGGCGACGGCGCCGTCCACGAAGGCTTGCAGGGCCGGGCTGTCGATACCGACCAGCATGCCGGGGTTGGTGCAGAACTGGCCGGCGCCCATGGTCAGCGAGTCGGCGAAGCCTTGCGGCAGTTTTTCATTGGCCAGCGCGCCCGGCAGCAGGAACACGGGGTTGATACTGCTCATTTCGGCGTAGACCGGGATCGGTTCCGGACGCTCGTTGGCGGTCTTGACCAGGGCCAGGCCGCCGGCGCGCGAGCCGGTGAAGCCCACGGCCTTGATGACCGGGCTGCTGACCAGGTTCTGGCCTATGGTCTGGCCGCTGCCGATCAGCATGGAGAACACGCCTTCCGGCATGTCGCACTCGATGGCGGCTTTCTGCACGGCGCGTCCCACCAGTTCCGAGGTGCCCAGGTGGGCCGAGTGGGCCTTGACGATGACGGGGCAGCCGGCGGCCAGGGCCGAGGCGGTGTCGCCGCCGGCCACCGAGAAGGCCAGCGGGAAGTTGGAGGCGCCGAACACGGCCACCGGGCCCAGGCCGATCTTGCGCAGGCGCAGGTCGGCACGCGGCGGGGTGCGTTCCGGCAGGGCCGAGTCCAGGGTGGCGCTCTGCCAGCGGCCGTCGCGCACGACCTTGGCGAACAGGCGCAGCTGGTTGCAGGTGCGGCCGCGCTCGCCTTCCAGGCGGGCTTGCGGCAGGCCGGATTCAGCCATGGCGCGTTCAATCAGGGCCGGCCCCAGGTCCATGATGCGGTCGGCGATGGTTTCCAGGAAGCGGGCGCGCTGTTCCAGGCCGGTGTTGCGGTACACGTCAAAGGCCGCTTCGGCCAGTTCGGTGGCGCGTTGCAGTTCGGCGTTGCTGGCCAGGCCGAAGCTGGGTTCGATTTCAGCGTTCAGGGCCGGGTTGATGGCTTTTTGCGAGCCTTCCTTGCCCAGGACGGTGGTGCGGCCGATGATCATTTCGCCGGTGATTTGCATAGCGTGCTCCTATCTGATGGTTGTGCTGTCGATGTCCCGCACCAGCGACGAAACGACCGCGCCGTCAGCGCCTTGCAGCGTCGAGGGAGCGGTCGTTTCATTACGCAGGCCGTCGGGCGCTACGGTGATGCATTAAAACTGGTACGGCCCAGGCGTCCGATTACTGCGCGCCTTGCTTGCGCATCAGCGCGCCGAGCATCTCCATTTCTTCCGGAGTCAGGTCGGTCAGCGGTGCGCGCACCGGGCCGGCGTCATAGCCGGCCAGCTTGGCGCCGGCTTTCACGATACTGACGGCGTAGCCGGCCTTGCGATTGCGGATCTCCAGGTACGGCAGGAAGAACTCGTCGATCAGGCGATTCTGGGTGGCGTGGTCGTCGGCGGCCACGGCGTGGTAGAAGTCCATCGCCAGTTTCGGCACGAAGTTGAACACCGCGGACGAGTATACCGGAGTACCCAGGGCCTTGTAGGCGGCGGCGTACACTTCGGCGGTGGGCAGGCCGCCCAGGTAGCTGAAGCGGTCGCCCAGCTTGCGCCAGATCGAGACCATCAGTTCGATGTCGCCGATACCGTCCTTGAAGCCGATCAGGTTCGGGCAGCGGTCGGCCAGGATGGCCAGCGAGGTCGGGCTCAGGCGGCAGTTGGCGCGGTTGTACACCACCACACCCAGCTTGGTGGCCTTGCAGACCTCGGCGACGTGTTCGATCAGGCCGTCCTGGCTGGCTTCGGTCAGGTAGTGCGGCAGCAGCAGCAGGCCCTGGGCGCCGGCTTTCTCGGCTTCCTGGGCATAGGCGGCGGCCACGCGGGTCGGGCCGCCCACGCCTGCCAGGATGGGCACCTGGCCGGCGCAGGTGTCGACCGCGGTCTTGATGATTTCAGGGTATTCCTGCGGGGTCAGCGAGAAGAACTCGCCGGTGCCGCCAGCGGCGAACAGGGCCGAGGCGCCGTACGGAGCCAGCCATTCCAGGCGCTTGACATAGGTGTCCTTGCGGAAGTTGCCCTGGGCGTCGAAGTCGGTGATGGGGAAGGACAACAGGCCGGAAGAAAGGATTTTTTTCAGCTCATTCGGTTGCATACTGGTCTCCAAGTTTTGAACGGACACTACTGCTGTTGAAAGGAATGGGTGGTATTCGCCACCTGTTGTATGACATCGTACAACCTAAATCATCCGGGATCAAGCTATTTCATGCATACGGGGCTGGCGCCCCACATTTGTGGCCGAACTCAGGCGTTGCCGCTGACGGCGATGACCTCCTGGGCGCGGCGCAGGCGCTCGCGGCTGTTGGACAAATGGGTGCGCATGGCGGCGCGCGCCGCTTCCGCATCCTGGCGCAGGATGGCGTGGTAGATATCCTCGTGTTCGCGGTTGACGCGCTCCTGGTAGGCGACCGGGTCGTCATGGGCCAGCTGGGCCGAATTGACGCGGGCGCGCGGGATGATGGTGTTGCCCAGGTCGGTCAGGATGTCGACGAAATAGCGGTTGCCGGTGGCCTGTGCGACCATCAGGTGGAAGGCTACGTCCGACTCCACCGCGCCGGGCTGCCCCTGCGAGGCGACGATGCGGCGCAGCACGGCGCCCATTTCCTCGACCTGCTGCTCGCTACGGCGGGTGGCGGCCAGCCAGGCCGCTTCCGTCTCCAGGCTGATGCGCAGCTCCAGGACAGACAGCACATCGCCTATGGTGCGGATGGCGTCGGCATTGATGCGCAGGTTGGCCGGCTGCGGCTCCAGCACGAAGGTGCCGATGCCGTGGCGGGTCTGCACCAGGCCGGCGGCCTGCAGGTGCGAGATGGCCTCGCGCACCACGGTGCGGCTGACGCCGTGCATTTCCATGATGACCGATTCGGTCGGCAGTTTTTCGCCCGGCTTCAGGGTGCCGGCCTGGATGGCGGCGGTAACGGCCTCGACCACGCCTTGCGCCAGGTTGCGGTGCTTCTTCCTGGGCGCGGGAACGGTGGACGGGGCGGTGGAAACGGCGGCGGCGGGCTGATTCATGGCTGAAATGTTAAGTGGGCTACGCCCATTATATCAGCGACATGATTGTTTCCTGCGGTTGTATGACAACACCGGGGCAGTATTCACACGAGCAGAGCCGCGCTCATGGAGGCGGCGTCGGTGGACGACTCGCGCAGCACCCTGGCCAGGGCGGCGTCGTCATTGACGAAGCGGCCCAGCGTGTCCATGGCTTCGGGGTCGCGCGCCGGCTCCAGCGGCGAGCGCACCGGCGCCAGGCGCTTGGCGATCAGCAGGGTGTCGCGCAAGCCCAGGGGCGGTGGCGTCAGGCTGGCGCCGCGCAGCGAGCAGATGGCCTGGGCCACCGGTTCCGGCACGGCCAGCTTCTTCATCACTTCGCGGCAGACGATTTCCTGGGCCGCGCCCATCCAGCCATCCAGCTCGTCCAGCAGGCCGGGCATGTCATCGGCGCGCGACAGCAGGAACAGGCCGCTGGCCTCGTGCACGATGCCGGCAAACAGGGCGGTGTCGGGATCGCAGGCCGTGATGTGGCGCCCCACCAGGTGGGCCAGGGCCGCCGTGTGGGCGGTGTGGCGCCACAGCTGCTCGGCCTGGGCGCGCAGCTGCGGGTCGCGGATGCGGGCGCCGAACTGCCGCACCACCATGGCGGCCGCCATCGTGTACAGGTTGCGGTAGCCGACCCGCATGACGGCGGCGCGCACTCCGGTGATGGGCGTGCCGCTGCGGTTGAAGACGGCCGAATTGGCCAGCGCCACGGTACGGGCGGCCAGCACCGGCTCGGCCAGCACCTTGCGTATCACCTCCTCGATCTCTGTGTCGGGATCGGCCAGGGCCATCTGCAGGTTGAGGGCGGCGTTCACGCTGGTGGGAAAAACCAGTTCGCCGCGCGCGGCCTGGCTGACGATCAGCGACATGTCTTTGAGTTTTTCCATGGAAACATTATACGCGCCTCCGCCGCGCTACGCAGGAGGGACACGCTCATTCATCCAGAAAGCATAAAAAAAGCAGCGCTCCCGCAAGGGAGGCGCTGCCAAAGGCGGGTCGAGGAGACCCTGGACTACGAGACTACGGAGACGCTACAGCTGTTACAGGTGGGTGGCGATCTGCGGCAGCAGGTCGTCGAAGGTGCGGCCGTTGCCGTTTTCGCCGATCGCGTGCATCTTCCACTCGCCATTGTGACGGTACACCTTGGCCATGATCTGGGCCGAGTGCGGGCCCTGCACCGACAGGTTGAAGCGCGCCACTTCCTTGCCGTTGCTGGCGTCGACCAGGCGGCAATAGGCGTTTTCCACTTGCGAGAAATTCTGGCCGGTGAAGCTGTTCACCGTGAACACCAGGCTTTTCACATTGGCCGGCACCTGGTTCAGGTCGACGTGGATCTGCTCGTCGTCGCCATCGCCGGCGCCGGTGCGGTTGTCGCCGCTGTGGACGATGGAGCCGTCGCGGCTCTTGAGCTGGCGGAACCAGATCACGTCCAGCGGCGCGCCCGATTCATTGAACAGCACGCACGAGGCGTCCAGGTCCACCGCTTCGGTCTTGGCGCCGAAGCCGAAGAAGCCCTTGCTCTTGATGGCGTCCCAGCCCAGGCCCATGGTGACCTTGCCCAGCGCGCCGCCGGCTTCCTTTTCCAGAGAAATCTTCTGGCCCTTCTGCAGATTGACTGACATTGCGGTACTCCTTTCCTGCTCCTAAAAAGTTATTGGGCGCGGCGCTGGGTCCAGGCCAGGAAGGCCTCGCGGTTGCGCGAACACACCAGCACCTTGCCGCTGCCCGAAAAACGCAGCACCATGCCTTCACCGCTGGTCTGGCTGTTCACCAGGTTGCTGAGGAAGCCGCCGTTGCCGCCGGTGGTGACCGAGATCTCGTAGCGCAGCGCGCTGTCCCAGCACACCACGTGCGAGTTGTCGATCACGATGTCGTTGCCGGGCGTGACTTCCAGCTGCGACATGGAGCCGAAGCCGGACACCACCACCTGGCCGCTGCCGCCGGTCTCGGTGATGAAGAAGCCGCCGCTCTGCGCGAACAGGGCGTTGCCCAGGCTCTGGGTGCGCACATTGAGCGACACGCTCTCGCTGGCGGCCACGAAGGCGCCGTCGCTCAGCATGTACTGGCGCGGCCCCACGTCGACCACCTGCATGGCGCCCGGCAGCGTGGGCGACAGCAGGCAATCGCCGCCGCCGCGCACCGCCTCGATGTGCTGCTGGAAGAACGATTCGCCGTTGGCGAAGCGGCGCATGATGGCCGCCCCGATGCCGCCGGTGACACGGCCCCTGAGATCCAGGGCCGCTTCCATCATCACCATCGCATCGGATTCGCAGTAGATTTTTTCACCCTGCGCGAGCGAAACGTGCAGGAAGGGATCGACATCCCCGGTGACCGTAAATTTGGGCATGGCAGTGGCTTTCCTTATACGCTGACGCCGAACGACGAAGCCAGGGGTCCGAGGCCGCCCTTGTAGCCCTGGCCGACGGCCTTGAACTTCCAGTCGGCGCCGTTGCGGTAGATCTCCCCGAAGATCATCGCGGTCTCGGACGAGCTGTCCTCGGACAGGTCGTAGCGGGCGATCTCCACGCCGCCGTTGGCGTTGATGGCGCGGATAAAGGCTTTCTGCACCTGGCCGAAGTTCTGGCGGCGCGCCTCGCCGTCGTGGATGGTCACGGCCACCGCGATGCGCTCGATGTTGGCCGGCACCAGGGTCAGGTCGATGGTGATGGTCTCATCGTCGCCGTCGCCGGCGCCGGTGCGGTTGTCGCCCGCGTGGACCACGGCGCCATCCGACGATTTCAGGTTGTTGTAGAAGATGAAGTCGGCGTCGGCGCGGACCTTGCCGTCGGCCTTCAACAGGAAGGCCGAGCTGTCCAGGTCGAACGCGCTGCCATCGGTGCTGCGCACATCCCAGCCCAGGCCGAGCACGACTTTCGACAGGCCCGGGGCTTCCTTGCTCAGGTTGACGTTGCCGCCTTTTTGCAGACTGATTGCCATGATGCTTACTCCTATGTAGGTTGACCGGACACGTTTTGCTGCGGAGGCAGCGGGATGGTGTCCTCGCATCCCAAAATTCGTCAGGCTGCGATGGCCGCCTGCCGCCTGCGGTACTGCACCGAAGACCACACCGAGGCCAGGATGAAGGCCACGCCGACCAGGCCGGTGAAGATCTCCGGGATGTGGTACTTCATACTCGCCAGCATGATGAAGGCCAGGATGCCGATGGCGTAATGGGCGCCGTGCTCCAGGTACACGTACTGGTCCAGCGTGCCCTTGTGCACCAGGTAGACCGTCATCGAGCGCACGAACATGGCGCCTATGGCCAGGCCCAGCATGATGATCACGACGTCGGTGGTGATGGCGAAGGCGCCGATCACACCGTCGAAGCTGAACGATGCATCCAGCACTTCCAGGTACAGGAAGCCGCCGATACCGCCGCGCTTGACCATGTCGCCCACATTGCTGCCCTCTTCTTCCTTCTCCAGGAAGTTGCTGATGGCATCCACGCCGATGTAGACCAGCACGCCCCACAGGCCGGACACCAGCACCACGAACTTCTGCGCTTCCTGCACCAGGCCCAGGCTGGCCAGCAGCACGCCCAGCGCGATGATCACGGAGATCGAGGAAATCTTGCCCAGCGAGCCCAGCTTCTTCTCGACATGGCCCAGCCAGTGGGTTTCCTTCTCGTGGTCGAGCAGGAAGTTGAGGAACACCAGCAGCAGGAACATGCCGCCGAAGGCCGCCACTTCCGCGTGGTGGTTGGTCAGATGGGTGGAATACGCTTTCGGGTCGTTCAGCGCCAGCTGCCACACGTCCCACATGCTGAGGTCGGCCGCGACCGCCACGATCACCAGCGGGAACAGCAGGCGCATGCCGAACACGGCGATGATGATGCCCACGCCCAGGAACAGCTTTTGCCAGAACTCATCCCAGGTCTTGAGCACGGACGCGTTCACCACCGCGTTGTCGAACGACAGCGATACTTCCATGACGCCCAGGATGAGGGCGATACCCAGCGCCGACAGCGCACCCGGCCAGCCGGTATGTTCGTAACCCCACCAGCCCGCACCCAGCAGGCAGAAGAAGGTGACGATGAATGACACCCTGAAGTGCTTCATGTTGATCCCCATTGAATTATTTGATGGGTAGCAGTGTAGTCAAACACCGCTCACTAAAAAATAGAAGATAATGGAAGCATTACTTCGTAAAAACAGAAGATATGAAAACTACGGGATTGAACTACCGCCACTTGTATTTCTTCTGGATGGTGGCCAGGGAAGGCGGCGTGACGCGCGCCGCCGAGCGCATGGGACTGGCCGTGCAGACGGTCAGCACCCAGCTTGCCTTGTTGGACCAGCAGGTCGGCAAATCGTTGCTGGAGCCGCAGGGACGGCGCCTGGTGCCTACCGAGGCGGGCCGATTGGCGCTCAGCTATTGCGACCAGATCTTCCTGCTGGGCGACCAGCTGCTGGACGCCCTCGACGAAAGCGAAGCGGGCAGGATGCGCCTGGCAGTCGGCATCTCGGACTCCATGCCCAAGCTGATCGCCTACCGGCTGCTGCAGGTCACGCAAAGCATGAAGGTCAAGCTGGTGTGCATGGAGAACGACTACGAGTCGCTGCTGGCCGACCTGGCCCTGAACAAGCTGGACGTGGTGCTGACCGACCGCGCCGTGCGCGCCAGCGGCGGCCTGCGCGTGTTCAGCCACTTGCTCAACGAAAGCGGCATGCAGCTGTTCGGCGTGCCCAAGCTGGCGCGCAAGTACCGGCGCAACTTTCCGGCCAGCCTGGATGGCGCGCCATTGTTGCTTCCCACCCGTAACAATGCCCTGCGCGGCCGCATCGATGCCTGGTTCGTGCGGCACGGCGTGCGGCCAGAGGTGGTGGGCGAGTTCGAGGACAATGCCATGCTCAACACCTTTGGGCGCAACGGCATGGGCTTGTTCTTCGCGCCTTCGGCCCTGGCGCACGATATCCAGGAGCAATTCGGCGCCGTGCTGGTGGGCGATGCGCACGAGCTGCACGAGCAGTTCTACGCCATTTCCAATGAACGGAAAATCAAGCATCCGGCCGTGGAAGCCATCCTGTCGGCCGTGCACAGCGGGCCGTTCCGGGTCGCTTCCCACGAATGAAGGGGGCAAAAATTGCGCTGCATGGGGGCGGAGTCGTTTAAGATGACTGTTTTCAACTACCGGATCGCCGTACCACTCCCTATATGACAAATGCCTTGCTCGTCGTGCTCGCCCTGCTTCTGGTCGCGCTCAATGGTTTCTTCGTGGCTGCCGAATTCGGCATCGTCACCCTGCGCAAGACGCGCATACGCGCCATCGCCAAGACACAAGGACTACGGGGACGGATACTGGCAACGGTGCACGGCGAGCTGGACGCCTACCTGTCGGCCTGCCAGCTGGGCATCACCCTGGCCTCGCTGGGCCTGGGCTGGATAGGCGAGCCGGCCTTTGCCAGCCTGCTGGAGCCGCTGCTGGGCTGGGTGGGCGTGACTTCGCCCCAGCTGATCCACGGCATCGCCTTCGCCTTTGCCTTCAGCGTGATCTCCTTCCTGCACATCGTGGTGGGCGAGCTGGCGCCCAAGTCGCTGGCCATCCGCATGCCGGAAGCGGTCGGCCTGTGGAGCGCACTGCCGCTGTACTGCTTCTACTGGGCCATGTATCCCTTCATCTGGGTGCTCAACGCCAGCGCCAACATGGTGCTGGGCCTGGCCGGCCTGTCCGGCAAAGGCGGCCACGATTCGCACTACTCGGTGGAGGAATTGAAGCTGATCCTGCGCACCAGCCAGCCCGGCGAAAAGTACGACAAGGACGAGCGCAACATCCTGGCCCACTCGCTGGACTTCAGCGAGCTGTCGGTGGCCGACCTGATGCGCCCAATTAACGAAGTGATCGCCCTGCACGCCAAGCGCTCGCTGGAAGACAACCTGCAAACCATGCTGCGCAACCGCTACAGCCGCTATCCCTATTACGACGCCAGCGGCGAGAACGTGCTGGGCGTGGTGCACCTGAAGGATGTGTTCTTCGCCCAGCAGTCGGGCAAGCCCATCACCTCGCTGACGCCCTTCCTGCGCCCGGTCGAAACCTATTCGGCGCGCACCAAGGCGCTGGAACTGTTCCGCCGCTTCCGCGACGGCGCGCCGCACTTCGCCCTGATCGGCGAGAAGGGCAAGCGCCCGGTCGGCTACCTGACCAT
This sequence comes from Duganella kummerowiae, assembly GCF_053572355.1. Lineage (NCBI taxonomy): Bacteria > Pseudomonadati > Pseudomonadota > Betaproteobacteria > Burkholderiales > Oxalobacteraceae > Duganella > Duganella kummerowiae. The sequence goes on along the minus strand of NZ_JBKFEH010000009.1, from coordinate 182,863 downwards.
GGACAACCTGCTGGGCGCCATGGTGGGCGAGATCCACGATGAATTCCGCCTCAACGAAAACGACTGGCTGGAACAGGAGGACGGCACCCTGGTCGGCAAGGCCAGCCTGCCGATCTTCTCGCTGGAGCGCAAGCTGGGCATCGATATCGAGAACGAGGAACTGGGCGCGGACGAGGTGGAATCGGTAGGCGGCCTGCTGATGCTCAAGCTGGGCGACATCCCCAAGCAGGGCCAGCGCGTCAGCTTCAAGCGCTTCGACATCGTGGCGCGCAAGATGAACGGGCCGCGCATCCTGCTGGTCAAGGTCATCCCCAAACAGCCGGAGCAGGACGAGCACGACGAACAGGATTAAGCAGCGGCGCGCGCCTCCTGCGTGATGAAATCGATGAGGGTGCGCAGCGCCGGCGGCTGGTTGCGGTGCGGCGCATACAGCATGGAGAACGGGCGGGTGGCGCCGGACAGCTCCGGCAGCACTTCCACCAGCAGGCCGCGCCGCAAGCGGTCCTGCACCACGAAACCATAGCTCTGGCAAATGCCGGCGCCGGCCTCCGCCAGCGAGACGCAGCCCAGCACATCGTCCAGCACCCGCGCGCCGCCCTGCGGCCGCCACTCCACCACCTTGCCCTCCACCCGCAGCAGCCAGCTGCCCAGGCGTCCCGTGCTGGGCATGACGAAGGGCAGCAGCGCATGCCCGGCCAACTGTTCCAGCGAGGCGGGCGCGCCGGCCCGCTCCAGGTAGGACGGCGCCGCCACCAGCGTCAGGGACGCATCCTCCAGCTTGCGCGACACCAGGCCGCTGTCGCGCAAGGCGCCCAGGCGTATGGCCACGTCGTAGCCGTCCGCCACCAGGTCCACGTTGCGGTTACTGATGCTCACTTCCAGCTGCACGCCGGGGTAGCGCTGGCGGTAGCGGCCCAGCATGCCCATCAGCCGGTAGTGGCCGTAGGTGGTGGGCGCGCTGATGCGCACCCGGCCCGTGACGGCCTCGTCGCCCTCGCCCCTGCCCTGGATATCACGTTCGGCGCCCGCGATCAGGGCAAAGGCGGCGCGCGCCTGCTCCACGTAGCTGCGCCCGGCCTCGGTCAGGCCCAGGCGGCGCGTGGTACGGCGCAGCAACTGCGCGCCCAGTCGCGCCTCCAGCCGGGCGATGGCGCGGCTGACTACGGACGCCGTGGTCGACAGTGCCACCGCGCCTTCCGTCATCGATCCCTTGTCCACCACGGTGATGAAAACTTCGACATCGCTCAGGTGCTCGAACTTGCGGCTCATTTTTGCTTTTTTCGAATAAATATTTTCCCTGGTCCGTACTTTATCGACTTGAGAGGCAACAGTAAACTTTCGCCTTCACCAGATGGCGGCCGCGCCGCCTGACCATCACGAAAGGAATACCCATGAAACTGATCGCCACGCTGGGGCTGGCCGTGGCCGCCCTGCTGTCCACCAACGCCATCGCCGCCGGTAAAGGCAAGGTGCTGGTGCTGCTGTCCAGCGAGTCCGTGCTGCCGCTCAAGGAAGGCAAGACGTATTCGACCGGCTACTACCTGAACGAATTCGGCGTCCCCACGGACGCCCTGATCAAGGCCGGCTACACGCCGGTGCTGGTCACGCCCAAGGGCAATGCCCCGGCCGTGGACCGGAATTCGGTCGCGCCGCAGTACTTCGGCGGCAGCGAAGCCGAGATGCAGCGCATCCAGGCCGTGGTGAACGGCCTGCCCGATATCGGCAAGACGCTGTCGGTGGAGCAGGTGCTGGGCAGCGACCTGGGCCAGTATGCGGCCATCTTCATCCCGGGCGGCCACGGCCCGCTGATCGACCTGGCCAACAATCCCCAGGTGGGCCGGCTGCTGCGCCACTTCCACGAAGCCGGCAAGCCGACCGCTGCCATCTGCCACGGCCCCATCGCCCTGCTGTCCGCGCAGGCCGATCCGGCCGGCTACGAGCGCGCCATGATTGCCGGCCAGGCGCCAACCGCCAGGGAATGGATCTACGACGGCTACAAGATGACCATCTTCTCCGATCCCGAAGAACAGGTGTTCGAAAGCTCGCTGGACGGCGCCCGGGTGCGCTACTCGCCGGCAGCTGCCATGAAGGGCGCCGGCGGCGACACCAGCTACGCGCCGGCCTGGCAGCCCAAGGTGGTGGCGGACCGTGAACTGATCACGGCCCAGAATCCGTTCTCCGACCATGCCGTGGCGGCGGCCTTGATCGCGCGGTTGCAAGGCAAAACCGAATAGGGCACGTGTTGCACTATCGCAACTTTAACCAATTTTATTTCCATATGGAATTATTTTTTGGTAAATCGTAATAGAATTGTCCTGTCGATAGCAATCACTGAGGGAGGACGATGTGAAAGTATGGAAAATCCTGGCAGGCGCCGCCACTGGCGTGGTCGCGGTGGTGGCGCTGCCCGTGTTCGGTGCTGTGGGGACGGTCACGGCGGTGGGCGCCGCCGTGGGGGCAGCGGTAGGCGGCGGCGCCGGTACCCTGCTGCCGGACGATGACGATGCGGAAGCCATCGGCAATGCCGAACGGCGTGGCGAGGCCCGGGCCAAGGCGGAGGCGGCGCTGAAGATGGAGCAGCTGCGGCGCCAGTATGAAGAAGCCAGCGCCGTGCTGGACCAGCAAACCCGCCACACCGACCTGACCCTGGCCCTGTTCGGGGTCGGCATGGCGTGCATCGCCCACCAGGGCGAGGCCAGCGAGGATCTCGTGCTGCAGTTGAAGGAGCTGGTGGGCGGCGTGGCGCACGACGCCCTGCCGGCGGCCGCGCTCAAGAAAATGGACAAGCTGGTGGCCAGCCCGCCCAACCTGAAGTCGGCCCTGGCGCGCGCCAGGAAAATCGCACCCGAGGCCATGCCCTTGTTCGACGACCTGGTCGGCATGGTGGCCGTGATGCTGGACGGTGCGGCCGAACACGGGCTGCGCGCCGACTGGACCCAGCTGCGCGCCGCGTAAGGAGAACCGCCATGCCCGTCTCCGCCCGCGTGGAACGCTACAAGACCCGCCAGCAGGCGCGCACCGCCGCGCGGCGCCAGCCGGCCCTGGTGCTGCTGCCCTCGCCGGCTTCGGCGGCCCGCCTGGCCCGCATGGAGGAGGACAGCAGCTATGTCGATGCGCCGCGCATCGCCGCCGCCAGCCCCCTGCCCGAGCCGGACGTGGCCGAGGCCGCCCTGCTGCTGGAGGAATTGTCAGCCAGCTTCGAGCGCGGCAAGTTCCAGCAGACCATGGCCGAACTCAAGACCTCCGTACTGCAGAACATCGCTGGCCCGTTCGGCGTCGGCAAGCTGCTGAGCGCCTATGACAAGACCGGCGGCGCCGTCAACACCGTCCACAATGCGCGCCAGGGCGTGTACGCCACCGAGGCCGAAGCCCAGCGCTACGCGCAGCGCGAGGCCTACGACAGCGACGCCTACCACCAGCACCAGGACTACATCGCGGCCAACCGCAAGGTCAGCGCAGGCCAGAAGGCCGGCACCCTGGAGGACAGCTATACCGGCGAGACCTTCGCGCCCGGCGCCAGGCACGACCCGCAGCGCAAGGCCACGCTGGACCACGTGGTGGCGGCCAAGAATGTGCATGACGATGCCGGCCGGGTGCTGGCCGAACTGGACGGCCCCGGGCTGGCCAATATCGGCGCCAACCTGGAACCCACGGCCGCCAGCGTCAATTATTCCAAGAAGACCAGCACCGCGGCCCAGTTTTCCGCCAAGCTGGCAGGACAGGCGCCGGCGCGCAAGGCGCGCATGGCGGAACTGGCCGCCAGCAAGGCCCAGTGGAGCGACAAGGAACGCAAGGAATACGCCAGGCTGGAGGCGCTCGACAAGGTGGATCCCAAGCGCCTGGCCGACAAGGAAGCCCAGGCGCAGCGCGAGATCGACGCGCGCATCAACAGCGCCTACTACGGCAGCGCCAAGTTCGCCCGCGCCGCCGCCACTGCAGGCGCCACGGAAGGCGCGAAAATGGGAGTGCAGCAGGCGCTGGGCACGGTGCTGGTGGAATTCTTCGCCGCCGTGTTCGACGAAATCGGCGACCTGTACCGCCAGGGCCGGCGCGAAGAGAGCTTGATCAAGGAAGCCCGGGTTCGGCTGGGGAAAATCGCCCGCCGCGTGGGAGGCAAGTGGAAGGCCGCGCTGGCCGCGCTGGGCCAGGGCTTCCTGTCGGGGCTGCTGTCCAGCCTGGTCACCACCCTGGTCAACGCCTTTGTCACGACCGGCAAGAACCTGGTGCGCATCATCCGCGAGGGCTTCCTGTCGCTGCTGCGCGCCCTCAAGCTGCTGCTGTTCCGGCCGAAGAACATGAGCCGGCGCCAGGCCCTGCACGAAGCGTCCAAGATCGTGGTGGGCGCCGGCGTGACGGTGGGCGGCATCGCGCTGGAGGAAGTGGTGGGCAAATACATGGCCGCCCTGCCCGGCCTGGGCCTGGTCGCCGGCCCGGCGACGGCGGCCATCGTCGGCTCGCTGACGGCCATCGCCACCACCTTCGCGGTCTACATGCTGGACCAGGCCGACCTGTTCGGCGTCAACGCCCAGGCCCGCACCGAGGCCGTGTGCGGCATGCTGGACCAGAAGATGTCGGACTCGGCCCAGCGCATCGAGGCCGCGCACACCCGCATGCTGGCCCTGGCGCGGGTCTGAGCGGCACGCCGCAGGCGTGCGCCTGCGCGCCTGCCGGCGCCTGCATGCCGCGTCGCGGCTTATTTGCGCTCGACCACCCGTTCGATTTGTTCGCTGCGGCCGGGGTGCTGGTCCACGTGTTCGGCCGCCGTCCAGTTGCGCAGCAGGCCCAGGCCGACGGCCAGCAGGGTCGGGCCGATGAACAGGCCGACGAAGCCGAAGGCGATCACGCCGCCCAGCACACCCAGCAGCACCAGGATGAAGGGCAGGCTGCTGCCGCGGCTGATCAGCACCGGCTTGACCACGTTGTCCACTCCGCTGATCACGAACACGCCCCACACCAGCATGAAGATGGCCCAGCCGGTGCGTCCCTCGTTGAACAGCCAGATCACGGCGCCGCCCCAGATGATGGGCGGCCCCACCGGAATCAGCGAAAAGATGAAGGTGGCCACCGACAGCAGCACCACGGCCGGCACGCCGGCGATCAAAAAGCCCACCGCCGCCACCAGCGCCTGCGCCAGCGCCGTGCCCAGCAGCCCGTACATGACGCCGCGCACGGTGCGGCTGACGGTGTCAGCCACCGCCACGCTGGACGGGCCGATGAATTTCTCCAGTCCCACCGCCAGCGCGGCCAGCATGGCCTGGCCATCGCGGTACAGGAAGAAGCTGACGAACACGGCCAGGCTGACCTGGGCCACGCCGCTGCCCAGCACCACGCCGCCGCCCATCAGGAAGTGGCGCGCCGGTTCCAGCCAGGCCTTGGCCAGCGCCAGCAGCTCTTCGCGGCTACTGAGCAGGCGGCGCAAATAGGTGTCCATCATTTCGCCCACCACCGGGATGTCGCGCAGGAAGCCGGGCGGCTCCAGTGTGCCGTTTTCCAGGCTGACGCGCACGCTGGCGTAGAAGTCTGCCGCGCTGTCGGCAATGTTCCAGGTTACCAGCGCCAACGGCAAGATGATCAGCAGGGTCAGCGCACTGCTCATCACGGCCGCCGCCAGCGTGCGCCGGCCGCGCAGGCGCTCCAGCAGGCGCACATACAGCGGCCAGCTGGAAATGCTGATGGCCACGGCAAACAGGATGGCCGCCAGGAAGGGCCGCAGCACCGCCAGGCAGCCGACCACGAGGAAGACGGTGGCCGTCAGGCGGGTATAGGGAAGAAAGCGTTGTCGCATGCAAGTCCAGTTCGGATGGGCAGGCGGCGCCTGCCCCTTGCACGCCATCTTATCAGGACAATAGCTGGCGCAGGTCGTGCACGATAGGCTGCGGGCCCTGGCCATGGCGGATGAACAGGCGGATCTTGCCGTTCTTGTCGAACACGTAGCTGCCGGCCGTATGGTCCATCGAGTAGTTCTTCGGCGAGCTGCCCTCGACCTTGGCGTAATACACCTTGAATTCCTTGGCCACCTTGGCCAGCTGCCCGGGCGTGCCGCGCAGGCCGAGGAAGCGGCTGTCGAAGGCCGGCACGTATTGCGCCAGCAGCTCCTGCGTGTCGCGCTCGGGATCGACCGTGACGAACAGCACCTGCACCTGGTCGGCCTGCGGACCGAGTTCCTTCATCACGGCGGCCATCTCGGCCATGGTGGTCGGGCACACGTCCGGGCACTGCGTATAGCCGAAGAACATCACCACCACCTTGCCCTTGAAGTCGGCCAGGGTGCGCGGCTTGCCGGTGTGGTCGGTCAGGGCGAAGTCGCGCGCGTAATCGAGGCCGGTCAGGTCGGCATTCTTGAACGACAGCTTGGCCGGCAGCGTGCTGCCGGGCTTGGACGCGCTCTTGTCGCAGCCGGCCAGCAGCAGCGCGGAGGCGGCTGCCGCCAGCACCAGGGCGGGTAGTGTTTTCATAGGCTCACAGCGGGATGTAATGGTCCACCAGCAGCGCCGCGAACAACAGCGCCAGGTAGATGATAGACCAGGTGAAGGCTTTGCGTGCGATCTGGTCGGTGTAGTGCCGGTACATCATCCAGGCGTAGTACAGGAACACGGCGTTCAGCAGCACGGCCGCGGCCAGGTAGATCAGGCCGCTCATGTGCACGGCATAGGGCAGGATGCAGGTGGCGGCCAGCGCGATCGAATACAGCAGCACGTTGAGCTGGGTGAAGGGCATGCCGTGCGTGATGGGCAGCATGGGCAGGCCGGAGCGCGCGTAATCGTCGCGGCGGTACATGGCCAGGGCCCAGAAGTGCGGCGGGGTCCACACGAAGATGATCAGCACCAGCAGCCAGGCCTGCATGGGCACGTCGTTGGCGACGGCGGCCCAGCCCAGGGCCGGGGGCATGGCGCCCGACAGGCCGCCGATCACGATGTTCTGCGGCGTGGCCGGCTTCAGGATCATGGTGTAGATCAGGGCGTAGCCGACGAAGGTGACAAAGGTCAGCCACATGGTGAGCGGATTGACCAGGGTGTACAGCACCCACATGCCGGCGCCGCCGATCACGCCGGCGAATACCACGGTCTCGGCCACGGTGATGTCGCCCACCACGGTGGGGCGGCGCGCGGTGCGCGCCATGCGCGCGTCGATCTCGCGCTCGGCCAGGCAGTTGACGGCGAAGGCGGCGGCCGCCAGCAGCCAGATGCCGATGGTGGCGGCGATCACGGTATGGGCTGCCGGCATGCCGTCGGTGGCCAGGAACATGCCGATCACGGCACAGAACACGGCCAGCATGGTCACGCGCGGCTTGGTCAACGCCCAATACTGCGAGGCCCGGCTGCCGGACTTTTGTGTTGCGATTTGAGTGGTCATCGATGCTGTGGGGAGACCTGCGGGTAGACGGCGCTCGTGGCGGCCTTGTGCGCGGTCTCGAATTGGAATTTAGCCCTATAGTTTAACATGGTCAGCAAAAGTACCAGCAGGGCCGCTCCGGCGTTATGCAAGACCGCCAAGGTTAGCGGAAAGCTAAGGTAGATGGTGGCGATGCCTGTGCACAGCTGCGCCAGCAGGGTCAGGGCGATATAGCGCGCGGTCCTGTGCAGGGCGGCGTGGCCCCAGGCGCGCCAGGCCGTGTAGCCGGCCACCAGGGCCACCACGAAGGCGAAGTTGCGGTGCACCCAGTGGATGGCGGTCAGGGCCGAGAATGGCAGGTAGTGGCCGGCGGCGGTCTTGCCCAGCTCGCGCCACAGGGTAAAGCCGTGCTCGAAATCCATCTCCGGCACCAGCTTGCCGCCGCATAGCGGGAAGTCGGTGCAGGCCAGGGTCGCGTAGTTGGTGCTGGTCCAGCCGCCCAAGGCCAGCTGCACGCCCAGCAGCACGGCCGACAGCAGGGCCAGGCGGCGGATGTTGCGCATGGCCGGCGGCGAGGCCGTCACGGTGCGCACCGGCGCGTGCAGCTGGTCCTGGTGCCCGCCATACCAGGCCAACATGGCCAGCAGGCCCATGCCCAGCAGCAGGTGGGTGGTGACGATCACCGGCTGCAGCTTGAGGGTCACGGTCCAGGCCCCGAAGGCGCCCTGCAGGCAGACGAACAGGAACAGCGCGGTGGGCATCCAGGGCGCGTAGGCCGGGGCGCGCGTCCTGCGCCACTGGCGCCACGATTGCGCCATCATGGCCACGATCAGCACCCCGATGGCCATGGCCAGGTAGCGGTGTATCATCTCGATCCAGGCTTTCACCACGGTCACCGGGCCGGTCGGCATCAGGGCTTCGGCGGCCTTGATTTCCTCGTGCGCCAGAAAGGGATTGGCCAGGCCGTAGCAGCCGGGCCAGTCCGGGCAGCCCAGGCCGGAATCGGTCAGGCGGGTGAAGGCGCCGAACACGATCAGGTCGAAGGTGAGGAAGACGCTCACCCACACCAGCTTGCGGTACTTGTTGGTGTCGGACGAGGTCCAGACCAGGGCGGCCGGCAGCAGCGCCACCAGCAGCGCGGTGATTGCCATCTGCGGCAGTGTCGTTGCGTGCATCTTGAATACCTCTAGCCGATTGCGGATGCCTTGAGCAGCTTGCCCAGGTCTTTCTTGACCCTGGACGGGTCGGGGTTCCTGGGGAAGCGCATCATCAAATGGCCGAGCGGGTCGATCAGGTAGATGTGCTCCTCGGCGCGGTCGCCCTGCCCTTCCAGCGGCAGCCAGCGCTGCACGGCGTCGCGCGGGGCGCGCAGCATGCGGGTGCCGTCGTTCACGCGCAGCAGCATGGTGTCCAGCGGTTCCTGGTCGGTGATCAGCCACACGCGCTCGATGCGCTCCATCTCCTTGCCCTGCATGGTGCGCAGCTGGCGCATGGCGAACAGCTGGTCCTGGCACGACTGCCGGCAGTCGGACGGGCCGACCTTGAGCATGATCCACTTGCCCTTGTACGCATCCAGCCCTTGCGGTGCGCCGTCCAGCGTGGTGCTGGCCATGGCCGGGATGGGATACTGGCGCGGGTCGATCAGCTCACCATAGTTGGTGCGCCCCTGCGGCTTGATGATGTAGTAGGTGATGTAGGAGGCGATGATGGGACCGGCGCACACGGCCAGCACGGCCAGCAGCTTGAGGCGGCCCATGGCCTGCGAAGGTGGCGGGCTTGGCCGGGATGGCGGCGTTGCGGTGTTCATGTTTGCACTATTTTCCACGTCTAAATCCGTTCACGACAAAAAATATCAATGCCATCAGGGCCAGCGCATACCATTGGAAGGCATAGCCACGGTGTTTGTCCACGCCCAGCGAGGGTGCCGGCCAGTCGCGCACCAGGGCCGCATCGTCGCCGCCCGGCGCAGCCGGCGCGCCCTGCTCGACCACGAAGGGCAGCAGGCGCAGGCCGCTGGCGGCCGCGACACCGGCCGGGTCGGCATTCTGCACGATGGCCCCGGGATGAAGCGCGGGCGCGGCGCCCAGCTGCATCACGTGGCCGGTGTCGCGCCGCGCCGCGCCTTCCAGCTCGACCACGCCGGAAGGGGTGGAAACGGCCGGCAAGCGCTCGCGCTGCACCGGATCGCGCGGCAGCCAGCCGCGCGCCACCAGCACATGCATGTCCGATCCCTCGATTGTAAACGGCATCAGCAGATAGAAGCCGGCGCGGCCCTGGTAGGGGCGGTTGTCGAGGTAGAGCGGCCAGCCGGGGACGAAGCTGCCGCGCAGCTTGACGCGGCGGAACTCAGCTTGCGCGCCGTCCATGGGCGCGGCGCCGACCGCCAGGGGCGCGGCCGCGTTGCCCTGCGCCAGCCGGGCTTGCAGCGCCGTCTTTTCCTGCGCGCGGCCCAGCTGCCAGTTGCCCAGCGAGACGCCCAGCGCCACCAGCACAACGGTAGCCAGGAACGGAACTAGCTTGAAGCGGAATGCCATTACAATAAAGCCTCTTAACCCGTGAGCCCTGCCATGAAAATCGTCGTCGCCATCGCCTTCCTTCTCATCCTCGGCAGCCTGGCGTCGGCGCTGTTCTTCCTGATGCGCGACAAGGGACGCAGCAATAATACCGTACGCTCGCTGACGGTGCGGGTCGGCCTGTCGGTGGCGCTGTTCCTGCTGATACTGCTGGCGTACAAACTCGGCTATATCCAGCCCACGGGACTCCCCCGCTGAACAACCGGCGATAAAAAAAGCCGCGGCGGGCCAGCCCGCGCGGCTTTTGCTGAAGCCCGCCTACTGCGTGATCACAGCCAGTACACGACCACGTACAATCCCAGCCACACCACGTCCACGAAGTGCCAGTACCAGGCCGCACCCTCGAAGGCGAAGTGGTTGTCCGGCGTGAAGTGTCCGCGCAGCACGCGGTACAGCACCACCGACAGCATGATGGCGCCCATGGTCACGTGGAAGCCGTGGAAACCGGTCAGCATGAAGAAGGTGGAACCGTAGATGCCCGAAGTCAGCTTCAGGTTCAGTTCGGTGTACGCATGGTGGTATTCATAGGCCTGGAAGCCCATGAAGATGGCGCCCAGCAGGATGGTCAGGAACAGCCACACGGCGGTCTGGGCGCGGTGGCCGGCGCGCAGCGCGTGGTGCGAAATGGTCAGGGTCACACCAGACGTCAGCAGCAGCGCCGTGTTGATGGTCGGGATCGGGAACGGGCCCATGGCGCTATAGGGCTCGACCGTGCCGGCCGGCGAATTGCCCCACTGGGCGCTGAAGTCTGGCCAGATGATCTTGTGATCGAGGTCGCCCAGCCACGGCAGCGTGATGCTGCGTGCATAGAACAGGGCGCCGAAGAAGGCGGCGAAGAACATCACTTCGGAGAAGATGAACCAGCTCATGGACCAGCGGTAGGAATGGTCGATGCGCTGGCTGTACAAGCCGCCCTCGGACTCGCCAATGGCGTCGCCGAACCAGAAGTACAGCACCACGATCACGCAGGCGATGCCGGCCAGGTTCAAATACGGCCCCCAGCTCTGGTCGTTGACCCAGGCCGAGGCGCCCAGCATGGTCAGCAGCAGCGACAGGCCGGCCAGCAGCGGCCAGCGCGAGGGTCCGGGCACGAAGTAGTACGGCGCCGTGGTGGCGTTGTGTGAACTCATCTTCATCTCCTCATCAAACTTGTTTTCAGCTTACATTCGGAACAGCTAACTCTTTGCCACCACCAGCTTGACCACCGTGACCAGGATGCCGATGAACACGGCCACCGCCAGCAGCGCCGCAATCACGATGTGCACCGGATTGAGCCTGGCGTCGTCGCCATCGAAATCCTTCTTGCGCCGCAGTCCGATGAAGGACCACAGCACCGCCTTCAGCGAGTACCAGAAGCCGGGCTGGCGCTGCTTGCTCATCGCGCCGCCGCGCCCGGGGCCTGGGCCAGCCCCGCCACCTCGAAGAAGGTGTAGGACAGGGTGATGGTCTTCACCTCGCGCGGCAGGGCCGGATCGATGAAGAACACCACCGGCATCTGGCGCGCCTCGTGCGGCTTCAGGGTCTGCTGCTTGAAGCAGAAGCAGTCGACCTTCTTGAAGTGCGGCGTGGCGTTCTGCGGCGCGTAGCTCGGGATGGCCTGCGCGCTCACCGTGCGGTCCTGGGTATTGACCACTTCATACATCACCGTGGCCAGCTCGCCCGGATGCACCTGTAGGCTGGAGGCCACGGGACGGAAACGCCACGGGCCCTGGGCGTTGCCGTCGAATTCCACCGTAATGCTGCGGCTCTTGTCGACCTGGGTGTTCTTGTCCAGCCCGACCGTGCCATCCTTCTGCGTGATCACGTTGATGCCCAGTACCTCGCAGATCTGCCGGTACACCGGGATCAGCGCGTAGCCGAAGCCGAACATCAGCACCGCCACGATAAGCAGCTTGCGCAGCAGGATGCGGTTCAGGCCGCGCGTTTCGCTGTCGGCAGCCACGTCAGCCCAGCCACAGCCGCTTGGCGAACACCGACAGGAAGAACAGCAGCGCGACCGAGCCCAGTATCAGGCCGGTGCGCAGGTTGTTCGGCTTCGGTTTTTTGCCGGAATCGCTCATCACTTCACCGTGGGCGGGGTTTCAAAGGTGTGGAACGGGGCCGGCGACGGCACGGTCCACTCCAGGCCTTCGGCGCCTTCCCATGGCTTGGCGGGAGCAGGCTTGCCGCCGCGGATGGCCGGCAGCACCACGAAGAACAGGAAGAACACCTGCGACAGGCCGAAACCGAACGCGCCCACCGAGGCGATCATGTTGAAGTCGGTGAACTGCGCCGGGTAGTCGGCGTAGCGGCGCGGCATGCCGGCCAGGCCCAGGAAGTGCATGGGGAAGAAGGTGATGTTGAAAGTGATCAGCGAGGCCCAGAAGTGGATCTTGCCCATCAATTCGTTGTACATGTGGCCGGTCCATTTCGGCGACCAGTAGTAGAAGCCGGCAAACAGGGCGAACAGCGAGCCGGCCACCAGCACGTAGTGGAAGTGGGCCACCACGTAGTAGGTGTCCTGCAGCTGGATGTCGACCGGCGTCACGGCCAGGATCAGGCCGGTGAAGCCGCCCATGGTGAACACGAAGATGAAGCCGACCGAGAACAGCATCGGGGTCTCGAACGTCATGGAGCCGCGCCACATGGTGGCGATCCAGTTGAACACCTTCACCCCGGTGGGCACGGCGATCAGCATGGTGGCGTACATGAAGAACAGCTGCGAGGTCACCGGCATGCCGGTGGTGAACATGTGGTGGGCCCAGACGATGAAGGACAGAATCGCGATCGAGGCGGTGGCGTACACCATGGAGGCGTAGCCGAACAGCTGCTTGCGGGCGAAGGCCGGCAGGATCTGCGACACGATGCCGAACGCCGGCAGGATCATGATGTAGACCTCGGGGTGGCCGAAGAACCAGAAGATGTGCTGGTACATGACCGGGTCGCCGCCGCCGGCCGCGTTGAAGAAGGAGGTGCCGAAGTGGCGGTCGGTCAGGGTCATGGTGATGGCGCCTGCCAGCACCGGCATCACGGCGATCAGCAGGTAGGCCGTGATCAGCCAGGTCCAGCAGAACATCGGCATCTTCATCAGGGTCATGCCGGGCGCGCGCATGTTGAGGATGGTGACGATGATGTTGATCGAGCCCATGATGGACGAGGCGCCCATCAGGTGCATGGCGAAGATGGCCATGTCCATGCCCGGGCCCATTTGCGTGGACAGCGGCGCGTACAGGGTCCAGCCGGCGGCGGTGGCGCCGCCCGGCACCAGGAAGGAGCCGGCCAGCAGGATGGCCGAGGGCGGCAGCAGCCAGAACGAGAAGTTGTTCATGCGGGCGAACGCCATGTCGGAGGCGCCCACCTGCAGCGGGATCATCCAGTTGGCGTAGCCCACGAAGGCCGGCATGATGGCGCCGAACACCATCACCAGGCCGTGCATGGTGGTCAGCTGGTTGAAGAATTCGGGCTGGAAGAATTGCAGGCCGGGCTTGAACAGCTCGGTGCGTATCATCAGCGCCAGCACGCCGCCGGACAGCAGCATGATGAAGGAGAACCACAGGTACAGGGTGCCGATATCCTTGTGGTTGGTGGCGAACAGCCAGCGCTGCAGGCCGTGCGGATGGTCGTGTGCGTGGTCGTGATCGTGGCCGTGACCGTGGGCCTGATCCAGAGTGCTCGTGCTCATGTTGTCTCCTGATTACTTACGTGCAGCCACGACTTCGGCCGGTTGTACGATATTCTCGGCGGCCTTGTTCGACCAGCTGTTGCGGGTGTAGGTGATCACGGCCGCGATGTCGGTGTCCGACAGCTGCTTCCAGGCCGGCATCTCGCTCGGATACTTGCCGCTCTTCTTGCCGTTCAGCAGGACGTGGATCTGCTCGGCCTTGGGACCGTTGACCACCTCGGAGCCGTCCAGCGGCGCGAACGCGCCCGGCACGCCCTTGCCGTTGGCCTGGTGGCAGACCACGCAGTTGGTGCTGTACACCTTCTCGCCCTTGGTCTTGAGCTCGTCCAGGGTCCAGGTCTTGCTGGGATCGTCGGCCAGGGCCGCCATTTCTTTCTTCTTGCCGTCGACCCAGGCCGTGTACTCGTCGGCCGTCACCACTTTTACCACGATGGGCATGAAGGCGTGCTCCTTGCCGCACAGTTCCACGCAGGTGCCGCGGAAGGTGCCGGTGTGCTCGGACTTGAACCAGGTATCGCGCACGAAGCCGGGGATGGCGTCCTGCTTGACGCCGAAGGCGGGGATGGTCCAGGAGTGGATCACGTCGTTGGCCGTGGTGACGATGCGGATTTTCTTGCCGACCGGGACCACCACTTCATTGTCCACTTCCAGCAGGTAGTTGTCGCCGCGGGCCTGGGTCGGTTCCTGGCCGGGGGCGCCCACCTGGGCGCGCGGCGTGGCCAGGTTGGACAGGAAGGAAATGCCCTCGCCCTCGCCTTTCAGGTAATCGTAGCCCCATTTCCACTGCATGCCGGTGGCCTTGATGGTGAGGTCGGCGTTGGAGGTATCCTTCATGGCCACCACGGTGCGGGTGGCGGGCAGCGCCATGCCGATCACGATCAGGAAGGGCACCACGGTCCAGGCGATTTCCACCGTGGTCGATTCGTGGAAGGTGGCCGGCACATGGCCGACCGACTTGCGGTGCTTGAAGATGGAATAGAACATGACGCCGAACACGGCGACGAAGATGACCAGGCAGATCACCATCACGATGGTGTGCAGGCTGTAGATCTCGGAAGCGATTTGGGTGGCGGGCGGCTGCAGGTTCAGTTGCAGCGGAACCGGTCCGCCGGTACCGCCCGTGGCCGCCGCGTAGGTGCCGGCCGACGTGGCCGCCTTGCCGGCCGGCTCGGCCGCCCAGGCCGGCAGGCTGGCGGCGGCCGCCAAGGCCAGTCCCGGCATCAACGAGTGAAGTCGCTTCGCATGTATCATGTTTTCCCCAACCACCAAGAGTGAATATTTTTCTCTACGACGCCGGGATCGTTGTTCTGAGCCGCCGCCGCTCCTCAACACACGCAGGCCCCATGCCGCCGTGCTTCCATCATGGAATGGAAACCGTTGCCGCCGCGGGGCCTTGATACTGTCTGGTATACCCGACGTCTCCTTCGGGGTTGGCTCAGACTTTTTTTTATCGCTACTTGTTCGTTGCTTGTTCGTTGCTTGTTCTGTTTTTGCCTCCATCGCCGTGAAAAAACCGGGGCGCTGGCGATGTTCCATGCTGGCAAAATTAGTGAATGATTATATAGAACATCAACGACACACTTCAACAAATAATGAAATTCACGCAACCCGGCGCGGTTTTGCCGCACCCTTACAACACCTCGGTTCCAGCGCCCTCACTGCCTTTTCTGCACTGCATCACTGGCGTTTGCGCGGCGGCTCAAAGCGGACGATGGCTTCGCCGGCCGCCGTGGTGCGCGCTGCAGCACGGAAGGCGTGGCCGTACAACACCTCGAAGGTCAGGCCCAGCTTGCCGTCGGGACGGCGCGCGCGCTCCAGCGCCCCCAGCATGCGCTGCCAGGCGCCCTTGCCCATCAGGCCCGCGCGCCGGGTCGAGAGCGGATTGCCGCCCAGGGCGCGCACGTCGGCCAGCAACGCCTCGGCCGTGTCGTAGGTGACAGTGATGGTTTCCATGTCCAGCACCGGAGTCGAGAAGCCGGCCTGCACCAGCTGGTCGCCGAAGTCGTGCATGTCCACGAAGGGCAGCGCGTGCGGCGCCAGGTCGGCCTCGGCGAAGGCGGCGCGCACCTCCTTCAGGGTGTCCGGGCCGAAGCAGGAAAACATCAGCAAGCCATTTACCTTGATCACGCGGCGCCACTCGGCGAATACGCGGTCCGGCTGCGGATGCCAGTGCAGCGCCAGGTTGGACCACAGCAGGTCCAGCGAGTTTGGCGCCAGCGGTATCTCGGCGAAATCGCCGCACACCAGATCGATGCCGGTCTTGGCCGGCAGCAGCTTGCTCATCAGCTGGCTCAGCGGCGAAGCCTTGGCCAGCGGGCCGCGCGCGGCGGCCAGTGCGGCGGCCAGCATCGGTTCGGCCGCGTCCAGGCCCAGCACCTGGGCCGCCGGATAGCGCTTCTGCAGCACGCCCAGGTCGGCGCCGGGGCCGCAGCCGGCGTCCAGCACGCGCAGCGGCGCCAGCTTGACCAGGTCCAGGCGGTCGAACATGCGCGAGGCGATTTCGCGGCGCAGGAAATCGGAGCGTTGCACCCGCGCGGTGCGGGCAAACAGGGCGCGCACATGCTCCAGATCAATGGGTGCGCTCAACTTGGGGGGATGTGCAGGTACTTCCATAGACGTCATGCTGAAATGCGATAATGTCGGCAGTGTACATGGTTGCAAGCAAATGCGAAGCCCTGGCCACGAGATGGACAACTATACTTTCAGCGCTATGTTCCGGCATGGTAGCAATATGCTACTAAGGACCTTGCTGCCGGCCCACTGCGCCCTGTGCGGGATGGACAGCGCCGAGCTGCTGTGCAGCCCCTGCCACGGCCAGTTCTTTGGCCCGGCCGCGCGCCGGGCGCGCTGCGCGTGCTGCGCCAATCCGTTGCCGCCCGGGGTGGACGGGGGCCGCTGCGGGAGCTGCCTGCGCCGGCGCCCCGCCTACGACGCCACCGTGGTGGCGGCCGATTACGCCATGCCGCTGGACCAGCTGGTGCTGCAGCTGAAGTTCGGCCAGCGCCTGGCCCTGGCGCCGCTGCTGGCGCGGCTGCTGCACGCAGCTGCGCTGGACAGTGCCGGCTGGCGCCCGCCCGAGCTGCTATGCCCGGTGCCGCTGGGAGCGGGACGGCTGGCCGAACGCGGCTTCAACCAGGCGCTGGAAATCGCCCGGCCGCTGGCGCGCCTGCTGCGGGTGCCGCTGGCGCCGCGGCTGGCAGCACGCCGCCACGAGACGCGCGCCCAGAGCAGCCTGCCGCCGCAGGAACGGCGCCGCAACCTGGCCCAGGCCTTCAGCGTCGCCGACGCGGCCCTGCTGCGCGGGCGCCACGTCGGCATCGTCGACGACGTGATGACCAGCGGCCAGACCGTGCACGAGCTGGCGGCCCTGTTCAAGCGCCATGGCGCGGCGCGCGTCACCAACCTGGTGTTCGCGCGCACCCCGCCGCACTGATTTTTGAGGAGATGAGATGTTTCACGTCGTACTGGTACAGCCCGAGATCCCGCCCAACACGGGCAATGTGATACGGCTGTGCGCCAACACCGGAGCCCAGCTGCACCTGATCGAGCCGCTCGGCTTTCCGCTGGAGGATTCCAAGCTCAAACGCGCCGGCCTCGATTACCACGAGTATGCGCGCATGAAGGTGCACAAGGACTGGCAGGCTTTCCTGGCCGAGGTGCAGCCCGATCCGGCCCGCATGTACGCCATGACCACGCACGGCTCCTCGCCATTCGCCGGACTGGCGTTCCGGCCCGGCGACGTGTTCGTGTTCGGCTCCGAGACGCGCGGCCTGGAACCGTCCTTCCGCGACAGCTTCCCCACCAGCCAGCGCATCCGTTTGCCGATGCGGCCGGACAACCGCAGCATGAATCTGTCCAACACGGTGGCGGTGGTGGTGTTCGAGGCCTGGCGCCAGAACGGCTATGAGGGCGGGATATAAGCCCGTCTGAACATGGGCAGGGCCAGGCGTGGGCCAAGGCCGTGGCCAAGGCCGCGGCGGCGGCGGCGGTGCGCCTGCACGGCTGGGAGCCGCAACGGCGCCATGGTGATGCTGAACGGGGTTCAGGCCTTGAAGGTGCGGACCTTGGCCAGCAGCTTGCTGGTGGACCGGTCATGCTCGAAATCGATGGCCACCGCCTGGCCGCCATAGGCCAGCACTTCCCGCCCTTCCGGAATCGCATCCATTTGATAATCGCCGCCCTTGGCATAGATCTGCGGGCGGGCCTCGCGCACCACTTCCAGCGCAGTATCCTCGTCGAAGTCCACCACCAGGCTGACCGACTCCAGCGCGGCCAGCACCGCCAGGCGGTCGGCGCAGGTGTTGAGCGGGCGGTCGTCGCCCTTGCCCAGGCGCTTGACCGAAGCGTCCGTATTGGCCGCCACCACCAGCGAGGCGCCCAGCGCGCGCGCCTGCGCCAGATAGGTCACGTGGCCGCGGTGCAGGATGTCGAACACCCCGTTGGTCAGCACCACCGGCTGGGGCAAGGCGGCCACGCGGGCGGCCAGCTGGTCACGGGTGCATATCTTGTTTTCGAAGTCGGGCATGGGGTTTCCTGGTCATTTGGTCGCTGCCCGCATTATATCGGCAGGCTCCGTTGCGTCGAGGCATAGGCTGTGTTCAAATATAAGCATGACTCTGACCGAACTGAAATATATCGTCGCGGTGGCGCGGGCCAAGCACTTCGGACACGCCGCCGAAGCCTGCTATGTCGCGCAGCCCACGCTGTCGGTCGCCATCAAGAAACTCGAGGACGAACTGGGCGTCACCCTGTTCGAGCGCGGCGGCGCCGAGATTTCCGTCACCCCGCTGGGGGCCCAGATCGTGGCCCAGGCCGAGCGCGTGCTGGAGCAGACCGCCGCCATCAAGGAACTCGCCAAGCAGAACAAGGATCCCCTGGCCGGCCCGCTGCGCCTGGGCGTGATCTACACCATCGGCCCCTACCTGCTGCCGCCCCTGGTCAAGGGCATGATAGACAAGGTGCCGCAAATGCCCTTGATACTGCAGGAGAATTTCACGGTCCGCCTGCTGGAAATGCTGCGCCAGGGTGAGCTGGATGCGGCCATCATGGCCCTCCCCCTGCCCGACCACGGCATGTCCATGAAAGCCCTGTACGACGAACCTTTCGTGGTCGCCATGCCTGGCCAGCATCCGTGGATCAAGCGCGCCGCCATCCCGGCCGAGGATTTGAAAACGGAAACCATGCTTTTGCTGGGCAATGGCCACTGCTTCCGCGACCAGGTGCTGGAAGTCTGTCCCGAGATGGCGCGCTACGCCTCGCCCGGCAACGGCATGCAGCGCACCTTCGAAGGCTCCTCGCTGGAAACCATACGCCATATGGTGGCCAGCGGCATCGGCCTGACCGTGCTGCCGCGCGCCTCGGTGGCCGACATGGACGCCAAGGATGGCATGTTGCAATTCCGTCCATTCACCTCGCCGGAACCGTCGCGCCGGGTGGTCATCGTGTGGCGCAAAAGCTTCACCCGCAAGGCCGCCATCGACGCCATCTGCGAGGTGGTGGCCGAGTGCAAGCTGCCCGGCGTATCCATGCTGTGCGAGGACCAGTAACGGCGGCCGCCGCGATTTGCGATAATGGCTGCTTTCTTCACGAGACTGGCATTCCATGAACAAGCTGGCGCTGTACTTTCGCCTCGTCAGGCTGGACAAACCCATAGGCACCCTGCTGCTGCTGTGGCCCACGCTGGTGGCGCTGTGGATGGCCTCGGGCGGCGTGCCCGACCTCAAGCTGCTGCTGATCTTTTCGCTGGGCACGCTGCTGATGCGTTCGGCCGGCTGCGCCGTCAATGACTACGCCGACCAGGATTTCGACCGCCACGTCAAGCGCACCGCCCAGCGCCCCATCACCAGCGGCCGCATCAGCGGCAAGGAAGCGCTGGCCATTGCCGCGCTGCTGGCGCTGATCTCGTTCTGCCTGATCCTGCCGCTCAACGCGCTGACCAAACAATTGTCGGTGGCGGCGCTGCTGATCGCCACCAGCTACCCATATTTCAAGCGTTTCTTCGCCCTGCCCCAGGCTTACCTGGGGATCGCCTTCGGCTTCGGCATCCCCATGGCCTTTGCCGCCGTTCAGGACCAGGTGCCGCCCGTGGCCTGGGTGCTGTTGCTGGGTAATGTGTTCTGGTCGCTGGCCTACGACACCGAATACGCCATGGTGGACCGCGACGACGACCTCAAGATCGGCATCAAGACCTCGGCCATCACCTTCGGCCGCCACGACGTGCTGGCCGTGATGCTGTGCTATGCCCTGCACCTGGCGCTGGCCCTGGTGTGCGGCCTGCAGCTGGGGCTGGGCCGCTGGTTCGTGGCCGGTATCATCGTGGCGGCGGCCATCGCGGCCTACCACTACACCCTGATCCGCCACCGCGAGCGCGATCCCTGTTTCTACGCCTTCCGCCACAACAACTGGCTGGGGGCGGCCGTGTTTGCCGGCACTGCGCTGGACTACGCCCTGCGCTGAAGCGCCGCACCATTGAATGCCGCGCCGGGCCGCATGGCCAAATAATGTCTACAATGGCCGTCTTCACCCACCAATGACGAGGCGCGACATGGACCAGACCAATCAGAACAACGGACAGCAGCTGGCGGACAGCCGCGACAGCATCGCAGCCAACCGCGAACAGCTGATGGATAACCTCAGGAACGTGATCGACGAAGCCGAGGACTGGCTGCGCGATACCGCCAACGGCCTGGCCGAGGATGGCGCCGACGTCAAGGCGCGCTTCGAGGAAACCCTGCGCACGGCGCGCCAGGACTTGCTCAAGCTGGAAGACAGCGTGATCGCCCGCACCAAGCTGGCGGCGCAGTCGGCCGACGAATACGTGCAGGCGAATCCCTGGCGCGCCATCATCATCGGCGCCACCGTCGGCCTGCTGGCCGGGGTGCTGATCAGCCGCAAATAAGGCGATACTGCGCCCGGGCCGGGACTGGGGAAAGCCCAGGCCGCACGACGCGGCCTGGCAAAATTCAGCCAGCCGCGCCCAGCTCGTCGCCCAGTTCCCTGGCGCGCGCGGCGGCGGCCTTGATGCCGGTGAGGAAGCCGGCTTTCACGCTGGCGGCATCCATGCTGGAGAGGGCGGCGTAGGTGGTGCCGCCCTTGGACGTGACGCGCTCGCGCAGCACGGAAGCCGGTTCGCCCGACTGCTGCGCCAGCTGCGAGGCGCCTGCAAAGGTGGCCAGCGCCAGCTGCATGCCCTGCTCCTGGCTCAGGCCCAGCTCGACGGCGGCCTGCTGCATCGCTTCCATGAAATAGAACACATAGGCCGGACCGCTGCCCGACAGGGCGGTGACAGCGTCGATCTGCTCCTCGCTGTCCAGCCACACGGTGGCCCCCACCGCGCGCAGGATGGCGTCGGCCGATGCGCGCTGGGCCGCGCTCACGCCGCCGCCAGCCACCATGCCGGTGATGCCCTGGCCTATCAGGGCCGGGGTGTTGGGCATGCAGCGCACGATG
Source organism: Duganella kummerowiae (assembly GCF_053572355.1). Lineage (NCBI taxonomy): Bacteria > Pseudomonadati > Pseudomonadota > Betaproteobacteria > Burkholderiales > Oxalobacteraceae > Duganella > Duganella kummerowiae. Next base: position 161,848 of record NZ_JBKFEH010000009.1, on the reverse strand, counting down.
GCGCCGTAGCCGTCCAGCCAGCGCGCCAGGTCGGCCACACGGATGCCGGCCGCGATGCTGATCACCAGCGGCTGCGCGCCGCCGGCAAGCAGCGGCGCCAGCTGCTGCGCCACCTCGCGCATGTTCTGCGGCTTGACGGCCAGCACGATCACGTCGGCGCCGGCCACCGGCGCGCCCAGCGCGGCTGCGGTACTGACGCCGAACTGGGCCTGCAGTTTGTCCAGTGCGGCCTGGTTGGGGTCGACCACGTGCAGGTGTTCGCCTGCCACCTGCTTGCCCGCCAGCCCGGCGACCAGGGCGGTGGCCATGTTGCCGCCGCCAATAAATGCTATTTTCATCTCAGTCTTTCTACATGCATGGAGTAAGGCCTGCCCGGACGCGCTTCAGGCGCGCACTTCAACCATAATTGCGCTTGCCGAAGATGGCGCTGCCGATGCGTACCATGGTGGCGCCTTCCGCCACCGCCGCCCGCAGGTCGGCCGACATGCCCATGGACAGGGTATCGAGTTGCAGTCCGCCGGCGCGCAATTGCGCGGCCAGCTCGCGCAGGCGCGCAAAGGGCGCGCGCTGTGCGTCGAAACCGCTGGCCGGCTCGGGGATTGCCATCAAGCCACGCAGTTTCAGGTTCGGCAGGGCTGACACCTTGTGGGCCAGCGCCTCCACTTCCGACGGCGCCACGCCACTCTTGCTGGCCTCGCCGCTGATATTCACTTGCAAACAGATGTTGAGCGGCGCCATGCCGGCCGGGCGCTGCTCGGACAGCCGCTGCGCGATCTTTTCGCGCTCGACCGTGTGCACCCATGCGAAATGCTCGGCGATGGGGCGCGTCTTGTTACTCTGGATGGGACCGATGAAGTGCCATTCCAGCGCGGCCCCTGGCTGGATCTCGGCCAGGGCGCGCATCTTGTCCAGGGCCTCCTGCAAGTAATTCTCGCCGAAGGCATGCTGTCCGGCCGCCAGCGCTTCCAGCACGGCTTCCGGGCCGAAGGTCTTGGACACGGCCAGCAAGCGCACGGCATCCGGAGCACGTCCACACTCTTGGGCTGAAGCAATAATTTGGGCCGTGACGTCTTGCAAGTTCCTGGCGATTGTGGACATAATCGATGAGCGGATTAACACTTAGAGGCAGGGATTATAAATGGACATCACTCAACTACTTGAATTTTCGGTCAAGAACAAGGCGTCCGACCTGCACCTGTCCGCCGGCCTGCCGCCCATGATACGGGTGCATGGCGACGTACGCCGCATCAACGTGGCGCCGCTGGAGCACAAGGACGTGCACGCCATGATCTATGACATCATGAACGACGGCCAGCGCAAGACCTATGAAGAACACCTGGAGATCGACTTTTCGTTCGCCATCCCCGGCCTGTCGCGCTTCCGTGTGAACGCCTACAACCAGGAGCGCGGCGCCTCGGCCGTGCTGCGCACCATCCCGTCCAGGGTGCTGACCCTGGAAGAGCTGAACGCGCCGCGCATCTTCGGCGAACTGGCCTTAAAGCCGCGCGGGCTGGTGCTGGTGACCGGTCCCACCGGTTCGGGCAAGTCGACCACGCTGGCGGCCATGGTCAACCACGTCAACGAAAACGAGTACGGCCACATCCTCACCATCGAGGACCCGATCGAATTCGTGCACGAATCGAAGAAGTGTTTGATCAACCAGCGCGAGGTGGGGCCGCACACGCACTCGTTCAGCAATGCGCTGCGCTCGGCCCTGCGCGAGGATCCGGACGTGATCCTGGTGGGCGAGCTGCGCGACCTGGAGACCATACGCCTGGCGCTGTCGGCGGCCGAGACTGGCCACCTGGTGTTCGGCACCCTGCACACCTCGTCGGCGGCCAAGACCATAGACCGCATCGTCGACGTGTTCCCGGCCGAGGAAAAGGAGATGGTGCGGGCCATGCTGTCGGAATCGCTGCAGGCGGTGATTTCGCAGACCCTGCTCAAGACCCGCGACGGCGCCGGCCGGGTGGCGGCGCACGAGATCATGCTGGGCACGCCGGCCATCCGCAACCTGATCCGGGAGGCCAAGGTGGCGCAGATGTACTCGGCGATCCAGACCGGCAGCAGCGTAGGTATGCAGACCCTGGACCAGAACCTGAGCGACCTGGTGCGGCGCAACGTGATCGCCTCCGCCACCGCCCGCGCCGCCGCCAAGAGCCCCGAAAACTTCCCCGGCTAACCCTGGTGTCCACCCCGGTGTCAGATCTGCCATTGGTACATGAGCCTGCCAAATCAGGCGAGCCCATGTACCAATGGCAGACCTGACACCGCGTGGTGTGACATCATGTGGTGGCCCCTTTTTTGATGCGAGCACCCATGGACCGCGACCAGGCTTCCAAATTCATGTTCGATCTGCTGCGCCTGATGGTCGGCAGGAAGGGCTCGGACTTGTTCATCACGGCAGGCTTTCCGCCCGCGATGAAGATTGACGGCAAGCTCACGCCCGTGTCGGCCCAGCCGCTGAGCGCCGCCCACACGGCCGAACTGGCGCGCGCCATCATGAACGACAAGCAGGCCGCCGGCTTTGAGCTCAGCAAGGAGGCCAACTTTGCCATCAGCCCCGCCGGCATCGGCCGCTTCCGGGTCTCGGCCTTCGTGCAGATGGGCAGCGCCGGCATGGTGCTGCGCGTGATTAACAGCGCCATCCCCAGGCTGGACGACCTGGGCCTGCCCGAGGTGCTCAAGGACGTGGTGATGTCCAAGCGCGGCCTGGTTGTCATGGTGGGCGCGACCGGATCCGGCAAGTCCACCACCCTGGCCGCCATGGTCGGACACCGCAACGCCCACAGCCACGGCCACATCATCACCATCGAGGACCCGGTCGAATTCGTCCACCCGCACGGCAACTGCATCGTCACCCAGCGCGAGGTCGGGGTCGATACCGAGGACTGGGAAACGGCCCTGAAGAACACCCTGCGCCAGGCCCCGGACGTGATCCAGATCGGCGAGATCCGCGACCGCCAGACCATGGACCACGCCATCGCCTTCGCCGAAACCGGCCACTTGTGCCTGGCCACCCTGCACGCCAACAACGCCAACCAGGCCCTGGACCGCATCATCAACTTCTTCCCCGAGGAACGCCGCCAGCAGCTGCTGATGGACCTGTCGCTCAACCTGCGCGGCATGGTCTCGCAGCGCCTGGTGCCGCGCAGGGATGGCGCGGGCCGTGCGGTGGCCATCGAGATCCTGCTCAATTCGCCGCTGGTCTCGGACCTGATCTTCAAGGGCCAGGTGCACGAGATCAAGGAACTGATGAAAAAATCGCGCGAACTGGGCATGCAGACCTTCGACCAGTCGCTGTTCGACCTGTACGAGGCGGGCAAGATCAGCTACGAGGATGCGCTGCGCAACGCCGACTCCGTCAACGACCTACGCCTGGCCATCAAACTGGAAAGCAAACAGCCGCAGCAGCGCGAAGCGGGCGGCGGCGCCACCGAATTGGGATTGATTTAATGCGCGATATCTACCACTACCAGGCCGACAGCCTGGCCGGCCAGCCGGTTTCACTGGAGCAGTACCGCGGCCAGGTGCTGCTGATCGTAAACACCGCCAGCGCCTGCGGTTTCACCCCGCAATACCAGGGCCTGGAGCAGGTCTACCAGCAGTTCAGGGAGCGCGGCCTGACCGTGCTGGGCTTCCCATGCAACCAGTTCGGCAAGCAGGAGCCGGGCGACGCCGCCGCCATCGGCGCCTTCTGCGAGAAAAACTATGGCGTCACCTTCCCCCTGTTTGCCAAGGTCGAGGTCAACGGCGACCATGCACATCCGCTGTTCCGCCAGCTCAAGCAGGACGCGCCGGGCATCCTGGGCACCCAGGCCATCAAATGGAATTTCACCAAGTTCCTGGTGGGTAAGGATGGCGCCGTGTACAAGCGCTACGCACCGTCCACCAAGCCCGAGGAACTGATACAAGATATCAACAAGCTGCTGGCCGAATAAATGCAGACGTTAGCGTTACCAATTTAAAAACCTCCTTCAGCAGTCAATATTCAGCGTACGCAATGTCTCGTTTGTGATTGCGCTACCACGATGCGAATGTAAAAAATTAAAAACGTTGAACGAAATAGGTGTCCAAGATTGATTCTTCGGTAATAATGATTATTGGTAATTTTGCCCAACGGAATCGTTAACTTCTTTATGTCCTTGCTTGGGAAACTGCGGTCGCGCTGGAATAGGCTGGGGACCTATGCCCGATTGTTCCTGCCGATTTCCGCCATCATCGTCGTGGTGCTGTGCGCACGCTATTCCCTGTTGATCAGCGCCGAATGCAGCGACGCCGGCGAGCGCTACCATCTTCAGGCCCAGGACCTGGTTCAGTACATGGGCCGCACCCTGCTGCCAGCCCTGGCGGCCGGCGACCGCAGCGCGCTGCAGGCCTCGCTGTCCAGCGCCCTGCTGCTCAACGCCGACGTGAGTTCGCTGCGGCTGGACTATGCGGGCGGACGCCTGGAAGCGCAGCGCGCCCCAGGCCTGAGCAGTGAAGCGCCGGCGTGGCTGCGCCGGCGCCCCGAGCTGGAAGCATTGGAACTCAAGCTGCGCATCGGCGACGCGGTACTGCTGATGTCGTTCTCGCCGGAACAGCCGCTGCAGAGCGTGTGGCGCACGGTACGCCAGCAGGCCCTGGTGTCCAGCTTCAACGTGGCCACCATTTTCCTGTTGCTGGGCCTCCTGATACGCGCCAACAACCGCATGCTGCGCCGGCTGGAGAGCGCCACCCGCAGCTTCCACGGCGGCGACCACGCGGTGCGCATGCGCGTCGGCGGACCGCCCGAGGCGCGCGCCATGGCGATCGCCTTCAACGAGATGGCGCAATGCGTGCAAACCATGGTGCAGGCGGCGCAGCGCAGCCAGCAGCAGCTGGGCGCCCAGCTGGCCCAGACCTTGCGCGCGCAAAGCCAGCTGCAGGCAGAGAAGGACCGCATCGAGGTGACCCTGGCCTCGATCGGCGACGCCGTCATCACCACCGACCTGCAGGGCCGCATCGACAGCATCAACGAGATGGCCCAGCAGCTGACCGGCTGGTCCGAATCGCGCGCGCGCGGCATGGAATTGCACCAGGTGTTTGTGCTGGCCAATAACTTCGGCCAGCACTCGCTGCTCAAGTCCATGTCCGCCATCTACGGTGGCGGCGAAACGGTCAAGATGGGCAACCAGAACCTGCGCCACCGACACGGCGACACCTACACCGTGGAATACACGGCGGCCGCCATCCGCGCGCCCGGCGGCGATGTCCAGGGTTCGGTGCTGGTGTTCCGCGACGTCACCGAGCGGCGCCGGCTGATGCAGCAGATTTCCTGGCAGAGCAATCACGACCTGCTGACCGGGCTGCCCAACCGCGCCGCCCTCACCACCCGCTTCGAGAACGAGATACGGCGCGCACGCGAGAACGAACACCTGCTGGCCGTCTGCCTGTTCGACCTCGACCACTTCCAGCAGGTCAACCAGGACATGGGCCAGGCGGTCGGCGACGAACTGCTCAAGCAGGCCGCCAGCCGCCTGTACGATTTCGCCGGTCAGCGCCATTACGTGGCGCGCCTGGGCGGCGACGAATTCGTGCTGCTGCTGCCGCACATGAGCGACCGCGCCGGCATCGAGCACGCCATGGAGCAGCTGATGGCGGCGCTCTCGCGCGACTACCTGTGCGACGGCCGCGCCATCCGCATGTCGGCCAGCGTCGGGGTGGCGGTCTACACCGGCAGCGGAATCAGCGCCGACAACCTGCTGCGCCACGCCGACCAGGCCCTGTACCAGGCCAAGATCACCGGCCGCAACAAGGTCCACTTCTTCGACGCCGACCTGGACGAGCAGGTGCGCACCCATCACAACCGCCGCACCGAAGTGCGCGCCGCCGTGCGCGCCGGCGAACTGCGGCTGCACTACCAGCCCAAGCTGGACATGCGCAAGGGCCGCATCGTCGGCATGGAGGCGCTGCTGCGCTGGCAGCATCCGCAGCGCGGCCTGGTGGGGCCGATGGAATTCCTGCCCATCGTCGAGCACAGCGACGTGATCGTCGATATCGGCGAATGGGTGATGCGCGAGGCGCTGCGCCAGCTGCAGGAGTGGCGCGTCGTGCATCCGGGCTGGGTCATCAGCGTCAACCTGGCGGCGCGCCACTTCCAGCGCGGCGACTTCGTGCAGCGACTAAGCGCGATCCTGGCCGAGTTCCCGGAAGTTCCGCCGCGCATGCTGGAGCTGGAGATACTGGAATCGTCGGCCTTGGGCGACATCGCCCATGTGCGCAGCGTGATGCTGGGCTGCCAGGCACTGGGCATCAGCTTCGCGCTGGACGATTTCGGCACCGGCTATTCTTCCATGGCCTATCTCAAGCGCCTGCCGGCCGACGTGCTGAAGATAGACCAGAGCTTCGTGCGCAACATGCTGGAAGACCGCGACGACCTGCACCTGGTGAGCGCCGTGATCGGCCTGGCGCGCGCCTTCAACCGCGCCGTGATTGCCGAGGGCGTGGAGACCGTGGAACATGGCGCCATGCTGATGCGGCTGGGCTGCGACCTGGTGCAGGGCTATGGCATCGCCCGCCCCATGCCAGCCGAGGATGTGCTGGCCTGGGTGGAAAACTTCGGCCACGCCGCGCTGTGGCAGGCCGCCGCCGCGCTGCCGCCCATCGTCAACCTGCACGACAGCGCCAACGACGCCAGCGCGGATGCGCCCGCACAGATGCCGCTGTTCATACCGGGTTAGTCACTGCCTGCGGCGCGCTTGCCTCGAAGTCGGCGGCGATGGAGGGCAGACTGCACAGCAGTGCGCAAGCGGTGATGAGTGGGCGTAACATGGTTGAAGTTGATAATTTGATAACTACCATACTACCATCCTACATACTCATCAGCAATGCACCATGCTAGCCGGCAGGTTTTGCCGTGCGCTCGACGCGCTGCACTTTGCCGTCTTCGACGTAGGCGGTAAAGCGCTGCCGGCCCTCGCCGGGATACTGTGTATCGTTCTCGAAACTCATCCAGATGTGGCTGTGATCCGGATGCATGGACTGGCCCCACATCACGCGGTAGGGATCGGCCCCGGAGGGCCAGCGCTGCGGATCGGCGTCTACCCGGTAGGCGAACGCACCGCCGGCCAGGTGGGCCGTGTACGGATCCATGCCGGGCACCACCTGCTGCGCATAAAAGCCGCGCTGCACCTCGGCCGGAAATTTATCGGGGAAGCGCTCAAACATCTTGCGCATTTCGTCCTGGGTCTGCGCGGACAGCGGCCCGGCGGCCGCCTGCGCGCACAGTGCGGCCAGCAGCGCCGCCATCGTCAACCATGTAGATTTCATCCTGCCTCCTGTTTGTATGTGATGTGCAGTACTATAGGACCGCGCCACAGACGACACATCAACCGGACGGATGATTTTGGACAGCATCATTGAACAGATCTACGACGCGGCGTTGGACCAGCAGGCTTGGCCCGCGCTGCTGACGGATATCGCCGCAGCCATCGGCGCCGTAGCAGGTTTCTACGCCGGACTTGATACGCGCCATGGACGCGGCGCCTGGTGGCATGTGCACGGTCACGATACGGCGCTGCAGGCTCTGTACAACCAGCGCTATCTGGACATCGATCCGACCCTGGCCCACATCGTGCGCGTTCCGGGTACCGCGTTCGCATGCACCGACTATCTGGGCGAGGCGAAAATAGCCGCCAGCGACTTTCACACCGGCTTCCTGATCCCGCACGGCCTGCGCTATGTACTCAGCGGCGTGGTAAGCATGCGCGGCAGCCTGATGAGCTTCTTCGGCTTCCAGCGCGCACTTGGGCAGGCCCCCTTCTCAGCTGCGGACACGGCCTTCATGCAGCGTCTGATCCCGCACCTGGCCAAGGCCGACCAGGTGGCGCTGCGTCTCAGCAGCATGAGCGCCGCGCGCACGCTGGCCGCGGCGGCGCTAGACCGGCTCGACTACGGCATCCTGATCGTCGATGGCGATGGCAACCTGCGGCTTACCAATCAGCGCGCGGAGCAGTGGCTGGAGCAGGCCGACATCCTGCACTCCCATTTCGGCCGGCTACGCCTGGCCGGCGCCGCCGGGCGCGAGGCACTGCCGGTACTGTTACGCGCTGCGGCGGCGGGCGAGGCGGCCGGACGTCAGCTGCAATCGGCGGGTGGCGCCACCGTGAAGGTGATCGCGCTGCCACTCAACCACGAGCAGCGCATCGGACTCGATGACCAACAGGCGCGGGTCATGGTGGTGGTGTCGGACGACAGACAGCAGCGCGTCATGGCGCCGCGTATGCTGCAGGAAGCCTACGGTCTGACAAGCGCCGAAACCCGGGTGGCGGTCGCGCTGGCCGGCGGGCTAACGCAGGAGGAAACCGGGGCCAGCCTGTTCGTGTCACTGGCCACAGTGAAGACCCATACCCAGCACATCTTCCGCAAGACCGGCGTGTGCCGCCAGACCGAGCTGATACGCCTGATTTACGGCTTACCAGCGCTGCTTTGAGACTGCAGCGCGCTATCGATCAGCTCTATCCAGTGGCGCACCGGCGTCTGCGTGCCCGACTGCAGGTGCGAACTGCAGCCGACGTTGGCCGACACATAGGTGGTGGCGCCGGTCGCGTCCAGGCTGGCCAGCTTGCGGTCGCGCAGCTGCAGCGACAACTCCGGCTGCAGGATCGAATAGGTGCCGGCCGAGCCGCAGCACAGGTGGCTGTCGGCGCACAGCACCACGTCCACCCCCACCGCGCGCAGCACGCCCTCGACTTTGCCGCGTATCTGCTGGCCGTGCTGCAGCGTGCAGGGCGGATGGTAGGCCACCCGCTCCCGGATGCTGACGCGGCGCGCCAGTTCCTGCTCGAACTGCGGCATGATCTCGCTCAGGTCGCGCGTCAGGGCCGAGATGTGCCGCGCCTTGGCCGCATAGGCGCTGTCGTGCGCCAGCAGGTGGCCGTATTCCTTGACGGTGGCGCCGCAGCCGGAGGCCGTCATCACGATGGCTTCCACCGCGCCCTCGCCCTGCAGCAGCGGCCACCAGGCGTCGATGTTGCGGCGCATGTCGTCCAGCGCGGCCTGCTGGTCGTTCAGGTGGTGGCGGATGGCGCCGCAGCAGCCCGCGCCGGGCGCGGCGATCAGCTGCACGCCGAGCGCGTCCAGCACGCGCGCCGTGGCAGCGTTGATGTTGGGCGCCATCGCGGGCTGCACGCAACCATCCAGCACCAGCATGCGGCGCGCGTGCTGGCGCGCAGGCCAGCGGCTGGCCGGCTGGCGCGGCGGGACCTTGTCCTGGAGCGCGGGCGAGAGCAGCGGACGGAAGGCCTGCCCTAGGCCGAGCGCGGCGCCGAACAGGCTTTTGTTGGGCAAGCCTTCCTTCAGCACCCAGCGCCGGATGCGCTCTAGGAGCGGGCGCGGCACGCGCTGCTCGACCACCTTGCGGCCTATGTCCACCAGCCTGCCGTACCTGACGCCGGAGGGACAGGTGGTTTCGCAGTTGCGGCAGGTCAGGCAGCGGTCCAAATGGGTCTGGGTGCTGGAGCTGACCGGCGCCCCTTCCAGCACCTGTTTGATCAGGTAGATGCGGCCGCGCGGGCCATCGAGCTCGTCGCCCAGCAGCTGGTAGGTGGGACAGGTGGCGGTGCAGAAGCCGCAGTGCACGCAGGCGCGCAGGATGGCGTCGGCCTCCCGGCCCTCGGGGGTATCGCGGATGAAGTCGGCGAGCTTGGTTTGCATGGTGTTCTCAGTACACTCAGCTTAATACATGCGGCCGGGATTGAAGATCCCGGCCGGGTCGAACGACAACTGCAGGCGGCGCTGTATCGCCAGCAAACCTGGCTGCATGGGGTGGAACACGCCCAAGCCCTTGTCGCCGCCCCGGAACAGGGTGGCGTGCCCGCCCACGGCGGCTGTGGTGCGGCGGATATCCTGCGCGTGGCCGTCGTCCGTCCTGAGCCAGCGCTGGGCGCCGCCCCACTCGATCAGCTGTTCGCCCCTGAGGACGATGGCGCTGGCATTGGGCGGCACCGACAGCCGCCACAGGGCCTGTGCACCGCTGAAGTAATCGTGGGTCTGGTCGCGCAGGGCCTGCCAGAAGGCGGCGCCTTCCGGCACCTGTTCTCCGCCCAGGCGCGCGCGGGCCGCCGCCAACGCCGCCTCGGCGCCGGACAGGCGCACCGTCAGCACGCCATGGCGCCAACAGCTGGCCGAAATCGGCAGCGGCTGGCCGGCCCACAGGTTGAGGCGTTCCAGCGCTTCGATCTCGCCCAGCTCGAAGCGCAGCGTGGTTTCCCTGACCGGCATGGGCAGCACCTTGAGCGACACTTCCAGTATCAGCCCCAGCGTGCCCAGCGAGCCGGCCAGCAGGCGCGCGACATCGTAGCCGGCCACGTTCTTCATCACCTGGCCGCCGAAGCGCAGCGCCTCGCCGCGTCCATCCATCAGCACCGCGCCCAGCACGAAGTCGCGCACCGCGCCGGCGCTGGCGCGGCGCGGACCGGACAGGCCGCTGGCCACCACCCCGCCCACGGTGGACCCGGGGCCATAGCGTGGCGGCTCGAAAGCCAGCATCTGCCGGTGCTGCGCCAGCAGCGCCTCGATCTCGTCCAGCGGCGTGCCGCAGCGCGCCGTCACCACCAGTTCGGTCGGCTCGTACGACACCACGCCGCGATAATCGCCGGTGTCCAGCACCTCGCCGTTGAGGGCCTGGCCGTGCCAGTCCTTGGTGCCGCCGCCGCGCAAGCGCAGCGCCCTGCCGGTGGCGCTGGCGGCTTGTATCCGTTCACGGAATTGTTCTGCTATCTGGTGCATGGTTCAAAAACGCGGCAGGTGGGCAAACGGCATCAGGCCGCCGCTGATGCGCATGCGGCCGAATTCGGCGCAGCGGTTCAGGGTCGGGATGGCCTTGTCCGGATTGAGCAGCCGGGCCGGATCGAAGGCGCGCTTGACGCCGAAGAAGGCTTGCAGCTCGGCCTCGGTGAACTGCACGCACATGGACGTGATCTTCTCGATGCCGACGCCGTGTTCGCCGGTGATGGTGCCGCCCACCTCCACGCACAGGGCCAGGATCTCGGCGCCGAACGCTTCGGCGCGTTCGAATTCATCGGGGATGTTGGCGTTGAACAGGATCAGCGGATGCAAATTGCCGTCGCCGGCATGGAACACGTTGGCGCAGCGCAGGCCGTACTTGCTTTCCATGGCGGCGATGCCGGACAAGACCTCGCCCAGGCGCTTGCGCGGGATGGTGCCGTCCATGCAGTAGTAGTCCGGCGAGATGCGGCCCGCCGCCGGAAAGGCGTTCTTGCGGCCGGACCAGAACCTGAGGCGCTCCGCCTCCGACTGCGACACGGCAATGGCGTTGGCGCCGGCCGCCTGCAGCACGGCCGACATGCGACCGATCTCTTCCTCCACTTCCTCGGCCGTGCCATCGGCTTCGCACAACAGGATGGCGGCGGCGTCCGTGTCGTAGCCGGCCTGGACGAACGGCTCGACCATGCGCGCGGAGGTCTGGTCCATCATCTCCAGCCCGGCCGGGATGATGCCGGCCGCGATCAGCTGGGCCACCGCATGGCAACCCTCCACCACCTGCGGGAAGGAAGCCATGATGACACGCGCCGTGGCCGGCTTGGGCACCAGCTTGACCGTGACTTCGGTCACCACGCCCAGCATGCCTTCGGAACCGATGAACACCGACAGCAAGTCCAGCCCCGGCGCGTCGAGCGACTCCCCGCCCAGTTCCAGCACCTCGCCTTCCATGGTGACGAAGCGCACCCGCAGCACGTTGTGCACGGTCAGGCCGTACTTCAGGCAGTGCACGCCGCCCGAGTTCTCGGCCACGTTGCCGCCTATGGTGCAGGCGATCTGCGAGGACGGGTCGGGCGCGTAGTACAAGCCATGCTGCGCCGCCGCATCGGAAATCGCCAGGTTGCGAACGCCGGGCTGCACCACTGCGGTCCGCGCGTAGGCGTCCAGCCGCACGATCTGGTTCAGGCGCGCGGTGGACAGCACCACGCCATCGGCGATGGGCATGGCGCCGCCGGACAGGCCGGTGCCGGCGCCGCGCGGCACCACCGGCACCTTGAGCCGGTGGCAGACGCCCAGCGCGGCCACCACCTGGGCCTCGCTGTCGGGCAGCACCACTATCATGGGCAGCTGGCGGTAGGCGGCCAGGCCGTCGCATTCGTAGGGGCGGGTATCCTCGGCCTCGGACAGGACGGCGCGCGCCGGCAGCACGGCGCGCAGGGCGGACGCCACTTCGGCGCGGCGCGCGGCCAGGGCGGCGGGATCGAACTCGGGAGCAGCTGTGTACATGGGCACCTTGGGTACGCATCAGTGTGTCGATTGTAGCGGGTCCCTACGCTGGCGGCGCGGTAAAATGCACATCTTTGCGGCCGATACCACAGAAGGAAAACATGGGTAACAGACTCTCCAAGATCGCCACCCGCACCGGCGACAACGGCAGCACCGGCCTGGGCGACGGCAGCCGCACCAGCAAGGACAGCACGCGCATCCACGCCATCGGCGAGGTGGATGAACTGAATTCCCATCTGGGCCTGTTGCTGTGCGAGGACATGCCGGACGCGCTGCGCGCGGAACTGGTCTCCATCCAGCACGACCTGTTCGACCTGGGCGGGGAGCTGTGCATCCCCGGCTACCAGCTGGTCAAGGAAGAGCATGTGGCGCGGCTGGACGAATTGCTGGCCAAGTACAACGCCACCTTGCCGCCGCTGACGGAATTCATCCTGCCGGCCGGCTCGCGCGCAGCCGCGCAGGCGCACGTGTGCCGCACCGTGTGCCGCCGCGCCGAACGCGCCATCGTCACCCTGGGACGCGAGGAAACCATCCACGACCATCCGCGCCAGTACGTGAACCGGCTGTCGGATCTGCTGTTCGTGCTGGCGCGGGTGCTGAACCGCCATGCGGGTGGGGGCGACGTGCTGTGGCAGCACGACCGCAAGCGTTAAGCTTTACTCCCCGGAGAACAAGCGCGCCACACCATGGCTAGCCGACCGGCCCGGCCTCCTGCCGCGCGGGCGCAGCGTGGTGCAGCCCGGGTGTCAGCCGTTGCTGACGGCCGCCAGGCGCGGCTCTTCGCCGCCGAAGCGCTGCTTGATCGATGCCGTGATGCCGGCGCCATCCAGCCCCACGGATGCCAGCAGCTTGGCCGGGTCGCCATGGTCGATGAACTTGTCGGGCAGGCCGAGCATCAGCAGCGGCTTGACGATGCCTTCGGCGGCCAGCGCCTCGGCCACGGCGGCGCCGGCGCCGCCCATGATGCAGCCCTCTTCCACCGTCACCAGATAGTCGTGCTGCGCGGCCAGCTGCCTGACCAGGGCCAGGTCCAGCGGCTTGACGAAGCGCATATTCGCCACGGTCGCGTCCAGCGTGGCGGCGGCCGTCAGCGACGGCGCCACCATGGAGCCGAAGGCCAGGATGGCGATCTTCTTGCCTTCGCGGCGGATCTCGCCTTTACCGATCTCGATGCTGGCCAGCTCGGGGGCGATGGCCGCGCCTACGCCGGCGCCGCGCGGATAGCGTATCGCGGCCGGTCCCGGATAGTGGTAGCCGGTGCTCAGCATCTGGCGGCATTCATTCTCGTCCGAGGCCGCCATCACCACCATGTTGGGGATGCAGCGCAAATAGGCCAGGTCGTAGTTGCCAGCGTGCGTTGCGCCATCCGCGCCCACCAGGCCGGCGCGGTCCAGGGCGAAGGTCACGTCCAGGTTTTGCAGCGCCACGTCGTGGATCAGCTGGTCGTAGGCGCGCTGCAGGAAAGTGGAGTAGATCGCCACCACCGGCTTGAGGCCCTCGGTGGCCAGGCCGGCGCCGAAGGTCACGGCGTGCTGCTCGGCGATGCCGACGTCGAAATAGCGGTCCGGGAACTGCTGCTCGAAGCGCACCATGCCGGACCCCTCGCGCATGGCGGGCGTGATGCCGACCAGCTTGGGGTCGGCCGCCGCCATGTCGCACAGCCAGTTGCCGAATACTTCGGTGTAGGTGATCTTGCCCGGCGCGGCCGGCTTGATGCCCTCGGCCGGATTGAACTTGCCGGTGCCGTGGTACAGGATGGGCTCGGCCTCGGCCAGCTTGTAGCCCTGGCCCTTCTTGGTCACCACGTGCAGGAATTGCGGGCCCTTGAGCTGCTTGATGTTCTGCAGCGTGGGCACCAGCGAATCGAGGTCGTGGCCGTCGATGGGGCCGATGTAGTTGAAACCGAATTCCTCGAACAGGGTGGCCGGCACCACCATGCCCTTGGCATGCTCCTCGATGCGCTTGGCCAGCTCCAGCACCGGGCCGGGCAGCACGGTCTTGCCGACGTTCTTGGCGGCCGCGTAGAACTGGCCCGACATCAAACGCGCCAGGTGGCGGTTCAGGGCGCCCACCGGCGGCGAGATCGACATGTCGTTATCGTTCAGGATCACCAGCAGGTCCAGGTCTTCCTGCACGCCAGCGTTGTTGAGCGCCTCGAAGGCCATGCCGGCCGTCATGGAGCCGTCGCCGATGACGGCAATCGCGTGGCGCTGCTCGCCCTTGATCTTGGCCGCCTGCGCCATGCCCAGCGCGGCCGAGATCGAGGTCGACGAATGCGCCGTGCCGAAGGTGTCGTACTCGCTCTCGTCGCGCTTGGGGAAGCCGGACAGGCCGCCCAGCTGGCGCAGGGTGGACATGCGCTCGCGGCGGCCGGTCAGGATCTTGTGGCTGTAGGTCTGGTGGCCCACGTCCCACACGATGCGGTCGTGCGGGGTGTTGAACACGTAGTGCAGGGCCACGGTCAGCTCCACCGTGCCCAGGTTGGATGACAAATGGCCACCGGTCTTGGACACCGAATCGAGCAGGAAGGCGCGCAGTTCGTGCGCCAGCGGGGTCAGTTGGGTGCGCGCCAGCTTGCGCACGTCGGCCGGACTATCAATTTTATCGAGCAGATTCATTTATGCTTTCCGCTGCACGATCAGGTCCGCCAGTTCGCGTAACCGCACAGCTTTTTCTCCAAACGGGGCCAGCGCGGCATGCGCCTCCTGGCGCAGCTGCTGCGCCAGCGCGCGCGACGGCTCCAGCCCCAGTATCGACACATAGGTCGGCTTGTTGTCGGCCGCGTCCTTGCCGGCGGTCTTGCCCAGGGTGGCGGAATCGGCGGTCGCGTCCAGCACGTCGTCCACCACCTGGAACGCCAGGCCGATGGCGCGCGCATAGGCGTGCAGGGCCAGCTGTTCGGCGGCGTCCAGCTCCTTGCCGGCCATGGCGCCCAGCAGCACCGAGGCGCGCAGCAGGGCGCCGGTTTTCAATTGGTGCATGCGCTCGAGCTGCTCCAGCGTCAGGCTCAGGCCCACGCTGTCCTGGTCGATGGCCTGGCCGCCGCACATGCCGGCCGAACCGGAGGCCTGGGCCAGCAGGCGCAGCATGCCCACCAGGCGCGCCGGCGGCACCTGCCGCGCTTCGGACAGCACCAGGAAGGCCTGCGATTGCAGGGCGTCGCCCACCAGCAGGGCGGTGGCTTCGTCATAGGCCACGTGCACGGTCGGCTTGCCGCGCCGCAGTTCATCGTCGTCCATGCAGGGCATGTCGTCGTGCACCAGGGAATAGGCATGTATCATTTCGACGGCGGCGGCGGCGCGGGCCAGGGTGTCGGCATCGGCGCCCTCATCTGCACCAAACAAGGCGCCGGCCGCGTACACCAGCAGCGGGCGCACCCGCTTGCCGCCGTCCAGCAGGGCGTAGCGCATGGCGCCGTGCAACTTGTGCGGGATCTGGTCCTCGCCCGGCAGCCAGGCCGACAGCTCGCGTTCGGAACCGGCCTGCACCGTCTTCATCCAGTCCTCGAAGGCCGCGCTCATTGCTGGGCCTCGCCGGCTTCCTCGAAGGGCTTGAGCAGGTCGCCTTCCAGTATCTTCACCTGGGATTCCACCTTGTCGAGCTGGCCGGCGCAGTATTTGACCAGTTCCGAGCCGCGCGCATAGGCGGCCACCGACGCTTCCAGCGGCAGCTGGCCGGCTTCCATCTGGGATACCAGTTGCGCCAGCTCCGCCATCGCTTCCTCGAACGAGGCGGGGGCGGCGGCATCCTCGGCGGTAATTTTCTTAGGCATAGGCAATTCAGTCTTCAAGGCAGCACTGTAACCCGTTATTTTAGAACAAACCGACTTATTCGGTGGAACAAAACACAAGCTTGCCGGGCCCTTGCGAAGCTGGCGAGCGCGCCATTCCGGTGCGCCACGCTAAGATAGGCTGGCCCAAGTAGTTGTAAACACGGTATAATCTCCGGTTCTGTCCTAAATACCATTTTCAACAACATTGAATTCAGGTCTTTACGGATTCTGTCTCTTCTTGGTTTGATGTATTTTAATTAAGGGGGGTTTGGATGTCCGATCTGGGTACCCACGCCAAGCTGGCGCGTTCCAACGCGCAACTTCCGGTAAACGTCTATTTTGACGAAGCGCTGCTGCAGCGCGAATTACAACAATTGTTCCAGCCTGGTCCGCGCTACGTCGGCCATGAGCTGATGGTGCCGAACTCGGGCGATTTTGCCACCCTGGCCTCGGAAAACGAAGGCCGTATGCTGGTCCGTAATGCCAACGGCATTGAACTGCTGTCCAATGTCTGCCGTCACCGCCAGGCCTTGATGTTCAATGGGCGCGGCAATGCCAGCAACATCGTATGTCCCCTGCACCGCTGGACCTACGACCTGAAGGGCGAACTGATAGGCGCGCCGCACTTTGCCGACACGCCCTGCCTGAACCTGCCCAGGACCCGGCTGCAGAGCTGGAACGGCCTGCTGTTCGAGCAGAATGGCTACAACGTGATGGAAGCGCTGTCGGCCATGTCCTGCAGCAAGGACCTGGACTTTTCCGGCTACATGCTGGACCACGTCGAAACGCACACCTGCGACTACAACTGGAAGACCTTCATCGAGGTCTACCTGGAGGATTACCACGTCGAGCCCTTCCACCCGGGCCTGGGCGGCTTTGTCAGCTGCGACGACCTGCGCTGGGAATTCGGGCGCGACTTCAGCGTGCAGACCGTGGGCGTGAACAAGGGCCTGCTGAAATCCGGCTCCGACATCTACAAGCGCTGGCAGGAGCAGGTGCTCAAGTTCCGCGGCGGCGAACCGCCGCCGTACGGCGCCATCTGGCTGACGCTGTACCCCAACATCATGGTGGAGTGGTATCCGCACGTGCTGGTGGTGTCCACCCTGTGGCCGGAAGGGCCGCAGCGCACCCGTAACGTGGTCGAGTTCTACTATCCCGAGGAAATCGTGCTGTTCGAGCGCGAATTCATCGAGGCCGAACGGGCCGCCTACATGGAAACCGTCATCGAGGACGACGAGATCGCGGTGCGCATGGATGCCGGCCGCCGCGCCCTGATGGCGCGCGGCGAGACCGACGCCGGCCCCTACCAGTCGCCCATGGAAGACGGCATGCAGCACTTCCATGAATGGTACCGCTCCAAGCTAGAGGTCTGATGCAATCGCTCTGGATGCTGTTCGCGAGCTTCATGTTCGCCGCCATGGGGGTGTGCGTGAAGATCGCATCGGAGGAATTCTCCACATCCGAGATCGTGATGTACCGGGGCGTGGTGGGCGTGATCGTGCTGGGCATCCTGATCCCCGCCAGCGGCGAGAGCTTCCGCACCCGCTATCCACTGGGCCATTTGTGGCGCTGCGCGGTCGGCGTGACCTCGCTGTGGATGTGGTTCTACGCCATCTCCGCCCTGCCGCTGGCGACCGCCATGACGCTCAACTACATGTCGCCGATCTGGATGGCGATCTGGCTGTTCGCCCATGGCTGGTGGCACGCCAAGAAGCGCATGGAGTGGCCGCTGCTGGCGGCGGTGGGCGCCAGCTTCATCGGCGTGGTCTGCCTGCTGCAGCCGGCCTTCGCCTCCGACCAGTTCTGGCCGGCCGTGATCGCGGTCGTGTCCAGCATGCTGACCGCCGTGGCCTACCTGCAGGTGCGCAAGCTGGGCCTGGCCGGCGAACCTGAAAACCGCGTGGTGTTCTACTTCGCGCTGATGAATATCGCCGCCGGCATTGCCGGCAACTATATCTTCGCCAAGGGCGGCACGGTCTGGCACCCCATCCACACCGCCAAGGGCGGCCTGCTGCTGCTCGGCATAGGGGTGTGCGCCACCAGCGCGCAGATCGCCATGACGCGCGCCTACCGGCTCGGCAAGACGCTGGTGGTGGCCAACCTGCAGTACACCGGCATCGTGTTTTCCAGCCTGTGGGGCGTGCTGCTGATGGGCGACGATTTCGGCTGGCTGAGCTGGACCGGGATAGGCATCATCCTGCTATCCGGCATCGCCGCGACGTTCTACAATACCCGTAATACCGACCGTGGCAAGGCCATAGAAAAAACCGATCCCATCGCCAGCGAAGTTTGAGGAGCCGAGCATGCACACCACCCTGATAGACGCCGCCACCCTGTCGCAGCACGTCACCGATCCCAGGTGGGTGATACTCGATTGCCGGCATGACCTGCTCAATCCCGACGCGGGTCCGGACGCCTTTGCGGCCGGCCATATCCAGAACGCGCAGTTCGCCAACATCGACACCGATTTGTCCGGTCCGAAAAAAGGCGCGGACGGGGTGTTCCGTGGCCGCCATCCGCTGCCGGACCGCGCCGCCCTGGTCGAGGCCCTGCGCGCCTGGGGCGTCAATGACGACAGCCAGGTGGTGGCCTATGACGCCCAGGGCGGCATGTTCGCGGCGCGCCTGTGGTGGCTCCTGCGCTGGATAGGCCACGCCGGCGTGGCGGTGCTCGATGGCGGCCTGGCAGCCTGGCAGGCCGCCGGACTGCCCCTGGTGACGCCGGTGGCGCCGCGTGCGCGCGGCCACATCGCAGAACGCCCCACCCTGACCCATACGGTGACGGTGGACCAGGTGCTGGCCAACCTGGACAGCCAGGCTTGCACCGTGGTCGATGCGCGCGCGCCCGACCGCTACCGGGGCGAGAACGAGACCATCGATCCTGTCGGCGGCCACATCCCGGGCGCGAAAAACCGCTTCTTCAAGGACAACCTGCAGGCCGACGGCCGCTTCAAGGAGGCGGCCCAGCTCAAGCAGGAATTCGCGCCGCTGTTCGGCAATCCGTCGCAGGCCATCATGCAGTGCGGTTCGGGCGTGACGGCCTGCCACAACCTGCTGGCCCTGGAAGTGGCCGGCCTGCACGGCGCGGCGCTGTATCCGGGCTCCTGGAGCGAATGGTGCGCCGACCCGGCCCGCCCGGTGGCCACCGGCGCCTGAACTAGCGGCGCCGCACCTGGCGCGCCCAGCGGAGTATGGTGATCTGATCCAGCTCTATACGGTACTCGATCAGATGCCCTGTTTTTGGTATCGGGAACCGCCTTGATGTTCCTTGCCGATTGATGGGGCTGCCAATACCGGGCTGCGACGCAATCGCCTCCAGGGCGCGGCGGACACGCTGCTCCAGCAACTGCTGCGTTTGGAGCGATTGGGTGCCGACATATTCAAGTGTATGGCGGTAGGAACGCTGGGCGGAAGACAGCCATCCGACATCAAGCTTTGCGCTTGCGTTGCGCATATTGTTCAACAATCTGTGCCGCCATCGCCATGACCTCCTCGTTGGGTATCAAGGTGCCAGCGGCCTCGGCCTCATCCGCTTCGATCTCGGCGCGTATGCTGTCCTCGGTATCATCGAAGCCATAATTCCAGACATCCGGCCACAACTGTTCCGGACTGACCTTGGCAAGCGAGGCCAGGCGCTCGAGGCGGGCGCGCTCGGATGGGGACAGGGCCGCCAGTCCGGCGGCCATTTTTTCTTGCTTGGTTGGCATGATTGCGACTCCTGCAGGGGAACCAAGCCCCCATCTTACTCCCGGCCCCGGGAAGCCGGGACGAGGCGCGTCAATGGCCGTGGGTGAGGAATACCACGATCAGCACCCCGGCCGCGATCAGCAGCACTTGCGGGATGGTCTCGCGCAGGGTGGCGCGGCGCTGCATCTGCGGCATCAGGTCGCTGACGGCGATGTAGATGAAACCGGACGAGGCAAACACCAGCACGTAGGGTATCAGCCCGCTGGCCTTGTCCAGCGTGTAGTAGCCCAGCAGCCCGCCGACGATGGCCAGCAGGCTGCACAGCAGGTTGTAGACATAGGCCCGGGTACGCGAAAAGCCGGCATTGAGCAGCACGATGAAGTCGCCGATTTCCTGCGGGATCTCGTGCGCGATGATGGCCAGCGCCGTCACCAGTCCCAGCTCGGGATTGGCCAGCGCCGCCGCCGCGATCAGGATGCCGTCCGTGAAATTGTGCATGCCATCGCCCACCAAGATCATCCAGCCGGCCTTGCCCGCTTCATGCTTGTCATGGCCGTGGGCGTGGTGATGGCCGTCGTGCTCGTGGTGGTGCGAGTGACGCAGGATGGCCAGCTTTTCCAGCATGAAGAAGGCCAGCAGCCCGGCCAGCAGGGTGGCGAACAGGGTGCGCGGATCGGCCCTGGACTCGAACGCCTCCGGCAAGGCGTGCAGCAGCGAGGTGGACAGCATAATGCCCACCGACAGGCTGACCATGCGCTCGACGACCTTGGACAGCAGCGTAAACGAGAACACCGCAGCCGCCGTGATGCTGACGACGCCCGCCACGGTAGTGGCCAGCAGGATGGAAATGAGTGTGGGATCGATTTTAGTAACCTCTAGTGCCTGGCCCGCGCCAGACAGCACGGGCCGGGCAGTATTCTACCGCCCGGCCCGCATTTGTGCCGGATTTGGCCCGATTCAGGCCAAAAGTCAGATCACGCCGTATTGTTTGAACCAGGATAGCGCCCGGCCCCAGCCATCCTTGGCGTCCGCTTCCACATAGCTGGGACGGTAGTCGGCATGGAAGGCGTGGCCCGAGTTCGGATAGACCACGAAGGCCGACTTGTTCGGCCCCTTGGCCAGCGCCGCCTTCATGACGGTGATGGATTCCTGGCTGATGCCGGTGTCCTTCAAGCCATACAGGCCCAGCACGGGGACGGTCAGAGTTGCGGCAATGTCCACCGGATGCCTGGGAGTGATGGGGTTGGATTCCCCCATCAGCCTCCCGTACCAGGCCACGCCTGCCCTGATCGACGGATTGTGGGCCGCGTACAGCCAGGTGATGCGCCCGCCCCAGCAGAAACCGGTGATGCCGATGCGCTGCGGATCGGCGCCGCTGACCTTGGCCCAGGCCACCACGGCGTCCAGGTCGGACATGACTTGCGCGTCCGGGGTCTTGGCGATGATGTCCTTCATCAGGTCGGCGGTGGAGGCCACCTTGGCCGGATCGCCCTGGCGCGCGAACAAATCAGGCGCCACCGCCATGTAGCCCAGCTTGGCGAAGCGGCGCGCCACGTCGGCGATGTGCTCGTGCACGCCGAAGATCTCGGAAATCACGAGTATCAGCGGCAGATTGGTCTTGCCCTCGGGCTGGGCGCGGTACACGCGCACGTCCTGGCCGCCGATGTTCAGGGTGACGGTGCCGGCGGTCAGGCCGGCGCTGTCGGTCTTGATCACGTTCTGCGCCATCACCGGCAGGGCGGCGGCGGCAAAGCCCGTGCCCAGGGCCGCCTTGATAAAATCGCGGCGCGCCACGCCATCCGGCAGCGTGGCGCCAGGCAGCAGGCTCTCAGCATCGTTCAACAGGTCTTTCACGTATCTTCTCCGGATAAAGATGACAGACAATGGAGGCTTAGTGCGCCTCCTCCCAGTTTTTACCTACTCCTACCTCTGCGATCAGCGGCACCTTGAGCTGCGCCACACCGGCCATCAGCTCCGGCAGCTTGCGCTTGACCAGTTCCAGTTCCTCGTCCGGAACCTCCAGCACCAGCTCATCGTGCACCTGCATGATCATGCGGCTCTTGAGCTGTTCCGCCTCCAGCCAGTCCTGCACCGCCACCATGGCCAGCTTGATCAGGTCGGCCGCAGTGCCCTGCATGGGCGCGTTGATGGCGGCGCGCTCGGCGCCCTGGCGGCGCGGGCCGTTGGGCGAATTGATCTCGGGCAGCCACAGCCGGCGGCCGAACACGGTTTCCACGTAGCCGCGCGCCTTGGCCTGCATGCGGGTGTCGTCCATGTACTGCTTGACGCCGGAAAAACGGGCGAAATAGCGGTCGATATAGCTTTGCGCGGCGCCCCGTTCTATGCCCAGGTTGGCGGCCAGGCCGAAGGCGCTCATGCCGTAGATCAGGCCGAAGTTGATCACCTTGGCGTAGCGGCGCTGTTCGCTCGTGACCTCCTCCGGGGCCACGCCGAAGATTTCGGCGGCGGTGGCGCGGTGGATGTCCACGCCTTCGGCAAAGGCGCGCAGCATGTTCTCGTCGCCCGAGATGTGGGCCATGATGCGCAGCTCGATCTGGGAATAGTCGGCCGACACGATATGGCTGCCGGGCGGTGCGATGAAGGCCTGGCGGATGCGGCGCCCTTCCTCGGTGCGCACCGGGATGTTCTGCAGGTTGGGATCGTTGGAGGCCAGGCGGCCTGTCACCGCCACCGCCTGCGCGTAGTTGGTGTGCACGCGGCCGGTGTCCGGGTTGATCCCCTTGGGCAGCTTGTCGGTGTAGGTCGACTTCAGCTTGGACAGGCTGCGGTACTCCAGCAGCACCTTGGGCAGCGGATAATCCTCGGCCAGCTTCTGCAGCACTTCCTCGTCGGTGGAGGGCGCGCCGCTGGGGGTCTTCTTCACCACCGGCAGCTTGAGCTTCTCGAAGAAGATTTCGCCGATCTGCTTGGGCGAACCGAGGTTGAAGGGCTGTTCGGCCAGTTCATGCGCCTTCGCTTCCAGCGCCATGATGCGTTCGCCCAGCTCCGCCGACTGCTGCGCCAGCAGGGCGGCGTCTATCATCACGCCGTTGCGCTCCATCTTCTGCAGCACGATGGCGGTGGGCAGCTCGATGTCCTTGTAGACCCTGGCCAGCTTTTCATCCTTGTCCACCTGGCCCACCATGGCGCGGTGCAGGCGCAGGGTGATGTCGGCGTCCTCCGCCGCGTACTCGGTGGCGCGGCCGATTTCCACCTTGTCGAAGGTGATCATGCTGGCGCCCTTGCCGCATACGTCCGTGAACGGGATGGTGGTGTGGTTCAGGTGGCGCAAGGCCAGGCTGTCCATGTCGTGGCTGCGGTGCGATTCGAACACATAGGACTGCAGCAGGGTGTCGTGCACGATGCCGCGCAGCCGCACGCCATGGTTGGCGAACACGTGCGCGTCATATTTCAGATTCTGGCCGACCTTGGGCTTGGAGGCATCCTCCAGCCAGGGCTTGAGTTTATCCAGCACATGCTCGCGCGCCAGCTGGGCCGGCGCATCCATGTAGCTGTGCGCCACCGGGATATAGCAGGCCACGCCCGGCTCCACCGACAGCGAAATCCCCACCAGCTGCGCATGCAGCGGCTCCAGCGAGGTGGTTTCGGTATCGACGGCGGTCAGTTCGGCCGCATCAATGCGGGCGATCCACTGGTCCAGCTGTTCATCGGTGAAAACGGTCTCGTAGGCCACGTTGACCACCGGCGCGGCCTCGCCGAACAGGTCGCCATTGGCTTGCTGGGCCTGCTGGGCCTCGGCCACGGCGGCAGTGGCGGCGGCCGAGGGCGTGATGGCCTGCAGTTCGCGCAGCAGGGTCTTGAAACCGTACTTACCGAAGAAGGCCAGCAGGGTTTCCTTGTCTTCCACACGCGCCTGCAGCGATTCGCTGATCGACATCATGTGCTCCGACAGGTTGCAGTCGGTCTTGACGGTGATCAGTTCGCGGCCCTTGGGCAGCCACTCCAGCGCCTGGCGCAGGTTTTCGCCCACCACCCCGCTGATCCTGGCCGCGTTGGCCATCACGCCATCCAGGGAGTCGTACTGGGTCAGCCACTTGACGGCCGTCTTGGGGCCGCACTTGGCCACGCCGGGCACATTGTCCACGGTGTCGCCGATCAGGGTCAGGTAATCGATGATGCGGTTGGGCGGCACGCCGAACTTGGCCAGCACGCCGGCCTCGTCCAGTTTTTCGTTGGTCATGGTGTTGATCAGGGTGACGCTGCCGTTGACCAGCTGGGCCAGGTCCTTGTCACCGGTCGAGATCACGGTCTCCATGCCGGCCTGGGTGGCCTGCACCGACAGGGTGCCGATCACGTCGTCCGCTTCCACGCCCTCCACCATCAGGATGGGCCAGCCCATGGCGCGCACCGCCTCGTGTATGGGTTCGATCTGCAGGCGCAGGTCGTCCGGCATGGCGGCGCGGGTGGCCTTGTAGTCGGGGTACAGATCGTCGCGGAAGGTCTTGCCCTTGGCGTCGAACACGCAGGCGATATAGGCGGCCGGGTAGTCGGCGCGCAGGCGGCGCAGCATGTTCACCATGCCGTGCATGGCCCCGGTGGGGTAGCCGTCCGGGCTGCGCAGGTCGGGCAAGGCGTGGAAGGCACGGTACAGGTAGCTGGAACCGTCTACTAATAACAGGGTCTTTTGCATGGTGCTGGGGCGGGAATCGCGACGAATTGCGCATTATCGCAGGTTTTGGCGCACACTTTTGCCCGCCTGCCAGCCTTTTCAAATCGACATCATGGCCATATAAATGACGCCAGGCAGCGGAACCGCGTGTCTGTTTGTTACAATGGCTCATAGATAAAAATTTCCGCTGCCAGCGACCGCACTTAAAGGCGACACCATCATGACGCGCACCCATCCGCTTCTGCCTACCCTTCTGCCTGCCCTCCTTCCTGCCCTCCTGCTTGCCTTGTGCGCCAGCGCGGCACTGGCCCAGACCCCGGCATCTGCGCCGACGCCGCCCAAGTTGGAAAAGATCGAGGAAATTGGCGACGACGCCATTACCGTCACCTCCAAGCCGCAGCCGCAGCAGCAGATCACCGAAAAACGCGAAGGCGGCCGCGTGACCGAAGTCACGGTCAAGAGCGGTCCCAGCACTTATAAAGTGAAACCCAACACGCCAGTCGGCAG
The DNA here is from genome assembly GCF_053572355.1 of Duganella kummerowiae. NCBI lineage: Bacteria > Pseudomonadati > Pseudomonadota > Betaproteobacteria > Burkholderiales > Oxalobacteraceae > Duganella > Duganella kummerowiae. The sequence goes on along the minus strand of NZ_JBKFEH010000009.1, from coordinate 137,004 downwards.
CGCCCTACCCGGCGATGTCATGGGCAGCGCCAACAAGGGCCCCATGTGGACGGTGATGGAATTCGACATCGGCAAGAAGAAAAAGAAATCCGAGGAAGAGGAAGCGGCAGCGGTGCAACCCGCCGACGTGCCGCCGCCCCCGCAACCGCCCAAGCAATGACGCCGGCGCGCCCCAGGCGCGCTTTCCGAACCTAACCGACCCTCCCTACGCTTCTCATGGCAGTTTTTACTCCGGTCACGCTGGATGACGTCACCCAGTGGATCACGCAATTTCCCCTCGGCAAACCGCTGGCTTTGAAAGGCATCGCCTCGGGCATCGAGAACAGCAACTTCTTCCTGACGGTGGAACAGGACGGCCAGCCGGTCGAGTATGTGCTCACCGTGTTTGAAAACCTCAGCTTCGAACAGCTGCCCTTCTACCTGCAGCTGATGCGCCACCTGGCCGAGCGCGGCGTGCTGGTGCCGGCCCCGGTGGCCACCCACGACGGTGAGCTGGTGGCGGCCCTGCACGGCAAGCCGGCCGCCATCGTCACCAAGCTGGAAGGCAGCTCGCAGCTGGACCCGCAGCCGGTGCACTGCGCCGCCGTCGGCGCCATGCTGGCGCGCATGCACCTGGCCGGCGTCGACTATCCGCTGCAGCAGCCCAATTTGCGCGGCCTGGACTGGTGGCACGCCACCACGCCGCTGGTGCTGCCGTATCTGGCCGAGGATGAAGCGCACCTGCTCAAGTCCGAAGTCCATTTCCAGGAAGCGTTTGCCGCCTGCGACGTCTACCGCGCCCTGGAACGCGGCCCGGTGCACGCCGACCTGTTCCGCAACAACGTGATGTTCGACGGCGAGCGCCTGACCGGCTTCTTCGACTTTTACTTCGCCGGCTACGACACCTGGATGTTCGACGTGGCCGTCACCGTCAACGACTGGTGCGTGGACCTGGATACCGGCGTGCTCGATACGGCCCGGGTGCGCGCCCTGCTGGACGCCTACCACGCCGTGCGTCCGTTCAGCGCCAACGACCAGAAAGCCTGGCAGCCCATGCTGCGGGCGGCGGCGCTGCGCTTCTGGCTGTCGCGCCTGTACGACTTCCACCAGCCGCGCGAGGCCGAGATGCTGACCCCGCACGATCCCCGCCACTTCGAGCGCATCCTGCGCGAACGTATCGCCGTCGCGGCGCCGGAACTGCGCTGATGGAAAAACTGCCCGCGCTCACCGGATGGCTCTGGGTACGCCAGGGTTTCGGCCTGTTCCGCAAGCAGCCCGGCGCCCTGATGGCGCTGCTGTTCAGCTGCATGTTCCTGTCCATCGCCCTGCTGCTGGTGCCGCTGCTGGGGCAGATCGCGCCCATGCTGCTGGCGCCCATCTTCTCGGTGGCCCTGCTGCAGGGCAGCGCAGCGGCCGACCAGGGCCGGCGCGCGCTGCCGCAGCTGGTGCTGAGCGGTTTCCAGAAACCCGCGCGCGGGCCTCTGCTGGCCCTGGGCGGGGTGTACGTGCTGCTGATGCTGGTGGCGCTGACGGTGCTGACCGTGCTGGACGGCGGCGTGCTGATGAAAATGGCCACGGCCCAGATCCCCATGGACCAGAAGCTGCTGGACGAGTCCAAGGGCGCCATCGTGGCTTCCTCGGCCATCTATGTGCTGGGCTGGCTGGTGAGCTGCTTCGCGGCGCCGCTGATCTACTGGCAAAAGCTCAGCCTGGGCAAGGCCTTGTTCTTTAGCGCCTACGCGGTGTTCCGCTCGCTGGGCGCCTTCCTTGTATGCGCGCTGTCGCTGTTCCTGATCTACCAGGTGGCCGGCGCCATTCCGCTGCTGCTGTTCAGTTCCATGCCGCTGGGCCTGGTTGCCATGATGATGGTGTTCCTGCTGATGGTGGTGGTACTGCACTGCACCCTGTACGCCGCCTACCGCCAGATCTTCGGCGCGCCGCAGCTGAGTGATCAGGCACAGCCTCAGCAAGAGCACTAAGCCTAAACGGCCAGGCGGATCAGGTCACGCTCCAGTCCACAAGCGCTTGCCCTGCGTTCCGACTCACAACCAAAGAGTGGGGATCAACAGCTTTGAGCAAGGTCCGCAGCTTCAGAGTAAACTGGGCAGCGTCTATCCATTGCGGGCGCAGCCTGGAACGTGTGGCGGGCTGCTCCAAATGGAAAACCACGCGGACACTTCGAGCTCTGACCGCGGTCGCAGCAAAGCGCTTTTCATCCATATCCGGCGCGTGCACCTTGGCGGCCACCAATCCAGCTAACGTGTCGCGCACCTTGATGGCGATTTCATCCGCGAGATCAATGACTTTGGTCCGTCCATGCAGTCGATAATCCTTCACTTCAATCAGCCACATCACGCTGTCTTGAAGAACGATAATGTCGACCGCCTTGCTATTCCCAACGCGCTGAAATTGGTTACGGTAGTACGACCACTGGTCATACTTGCTGGCCTGGCTATCTCGGGCGAACGTAAAGGTCAACTCGCCTTCCCGAATAATAGTCACCTTGGCACCTGCGCTTCCATGAAGCGGTCGGATTGCATCAACTCTTCGTCCAGCAAGACCAGAGTGCGCAGATCATCTATTTGATCGCCCTGCTCCAACCCTACCCCACCGTCTGAACTTCTCAATGCGAAATAGCGGGGCGCTGCAGCAGGGTAGGCTGGCTCAGAGGCAAGCATCTCCAATTCCCTCAGCAAAAACAGCGAATGTGTCGCGATAAACACCTGGATGCCTTCCGCAGCCAGTTGGGCAATACACCAGGCAACCACTTTTATCAATTTCGGATTCAGATTAGTTTCCGGCTCATCCCAAAACAAGTATCCCTGCTCCAGCAAGACCCCGGTGCTAATCAGTCTTGCAAGCATTGCCAATTTACGCACTCCCTCCGCGACCAATGGCATTTCGAGACGGCCCTGAGTACCCAGCTGCAGATAAAATCGGCCACTGGCCGAATCGACCACGACCTTGCCCCCCATTGCTTCCTCCAGTGGCTCCAGCATCCGCGCCACTCTGCTCGCCCGTGGCCCCTTTACCGTTGGCGCCCCCAGCAAGGAAACAGTATCGCGCCATGCCTCTTCGAACTCAATATGATAGTTGTCATACAATGAAACAAACCAGGGACAGAGTGTCACCAGTTCCCGCGTCGGCAAATACACTGGTGGCGATGCGAGTCCCCTCTCTGGAGTGGTCAGGACCTCAACCTGCGACTTGGCATTGGTGGCGAACGCGATATGGCTATTTGCCCTTGCATCCCGCATGGTTAGCTTGATCTCGCAGCGGTCCCGGCCCTGCTTGCGCTTCACCAAACGCCCTACGTATTCCGGGCGCATGACAGCGACAAGCTTTTCAGCATAGTTTTTTTCCAGCGTCCCCTTTTTAAACTCCTTGCCCGACTGTATTTTAAGCAGCGAATAGATAGACTTGAGTACATGCGATTTGCCCGAACCATTTTCTCCAACAATGACATTCAAGCCAGAGGAAAACTGCCACACATCATTTGGAAGTGTGGTGAGGTTATTAAATTTCGCCTTTTTAAGCATATCGATTCCTGCACAGGATATTTAGGATGGCTCAGCGCCCCAGCCGCTCCAGCTTGGCGATGCCCAGGTCCAGCACCTTCATGCCGTGGCTGCCGAAGTTGATCTGGGCGCGGGCGTTGCCGCCGCTGCCTTCGATGTTGACGATCACCCCTTCGCCGAACTTGGCGTGCGCCACCGCTTCGCCGATGCGCCAGCCAGGGCCGCCGCCGGACTTCTGCGCCATCTGCTGCGCCAGGGCATTGTCGGAACCGACCAGCGGCACCTCGTCCCAGGCCGACTTCCTGTTGGCGAACCAGTGCGCCTGCACCTTGGGCGACAGCCACTTGAGCGACTCCTCCGGCAGCTCGTCGAAGAAGCGCGACTTCATGTTGTAGCGGGTCTGGCCGTGCAGCATGCGGGTCTGCGAGAAGCACATGTACAGCCGCTTGCGCGCGCGCGTGATGGCCACGTACATCAGGCGCCGTTCCTCCTCCACCCCGCCATCCTCGCGCGAGCTGCTCTCGTGCGGGAACAGGCCTTCCTCCAGCCCGGTGATGAAGACGTTGTCGAATTCCAGTCCCTTGGCCGAGTGCACCGTCATCATCTGCAGCGCATCCTGGCCGGCCTGGGCCTGGTTGTCGCCGGCCTCCAGCGAGGCGTGCGACAGGAAGGCCGCCAGCGGCGACATCACGCTGGCCAGCGGCGCGTCGGCGTCCAGGATCTCGACCCCATCCTGGTTGACGATGGCCTCGCCCGCCTGGGCCTGGGCCTGCGGCCCCAGGTGCGCCGGCGCGCCCACGCCATAGCCTTCCTCGGCCACGAACTGGGTGGCCGCGTTGACCATCTGCTCCAGGTTCTCGATGCGGTCGGCGCCTTCCTTCTCGGTCTGGTAATGGGCCAGCAGGCCGCTGGCCTCCAGCACCACGCGCACCAGCTCGGGCAGCGCCATCTGCTGGGTCTCGAAGCGCGCGCCCTCGACCAGCTTGACGAAGCCCGCCAGCGAAGTACCGCCCTTGCCGGCCACGTAGGGCACGGCCGCGTACAGCGAGACGCGGTGCTGCTCGGCCGCCATCTGCAGCGCTTCGATGGTCCGCAGGCCGATGCCGCGCGCCGGGAAGTTCACCACGCGCAGGAAGGCCGAATCGTTGTGCGGATTGTCCATCAGCTGCAGATAGGCGATGGCGTGCTTGACCTCGGCGCGCTGGAAGTAGCGCAGGCCGCCGTACACGTGGTAGGGAATCCCGGCCGAGAACAAGGCATGCTCGATCACGCGCGACTGCGCGTTGGAACGGTACAGCACCGCGATCTCGCTGCGCAGGGCGCCCTCGGCCACCAGGTTCTTGGCTTCCTCGACGATCCACTGCGCTTCCTGCAGGTCGGACGTGGCCTCGTACACCCGCACCGGCTCGCCGTGGCCGGCGTCCGTGCGCAGGTTCTTGCCCAGGCGGTTGGTGTTGTTCGAGATCAGCAGGTTGGCCGCGTCCAGGATGTGGCCGTGCGAGCGGTAGTTCTGCTCCAGTTTGATCAGGTTCTGGACCCGGAACTCGCGCTCGAAAGCGCTCATGTTGCCGACGTTGGCGCCGCGGAAGGCGTAGATGCTCTGGTCGTCGTCGCCCACCGCGAACAGGGCGCCGCCGCCGTGCTCGCCGTGGCCGGCCATCAGCTTGAGCCACGCGTATTGCAGGTTGTTGGTGTCCTGGAACTCGTCCACCAGAATGTGCTTGAAGCGCTGCTGGTAGTGTTCGCGCAGCGGCTGGTTGCGGCTCAGCAGTTCATAGGTGCGCAGCAGCAGTTCGGCGAAATCCACCACGCCTTCGCGCTGGCACTGGTCGTCGTAGGCCTGATACAGCTCGATCTTCTTGCGTTCGTCGGCGTTGTAGCCTTCCAGCTTGTCGGCGCGCAGGCCCTGGTCCTTGGCGTTGTTGATGAAGTACATCACCTCCTTGGGCGGAAACTTCTCGTCGTCCACGTTCAGGGTTTTCAGCAGGCGCTTGATGACGGACAGCTGGTCCTGGGTGTCCAGGATCTGGAAGCTTTGCGGCAGGGCCGCGTCGCGGTAGTGGGTGCGCAGCAGCCGGTTGCACAGGCCGTGGAAAGTGCCTATCCACATGCCCCGTGTATTGATCGGCAACATGGCCGACAGCCGCACCATCATCTCCTTGGCGGCCTTGTTGGTGAACGTGACCGCCAGGATGCCGGACGGCGACACCTGGCCGGTCTGTATCAGCCAGGCGATGCGGGTGGTCAGCACGCGGGTCTTGCCGGAGCCGGCGCCGGCCAGGATCAGGGCGCTCTGGGCCGGCAGCGTGACGGCCGCCAGTTGTTCGGGATTGAGGTTATGGAGAAGATTTTGCATCCCGTGATTATACCCGGCAGGCCGCCGCCAGCCCTGTCCGCAGCCGTGTCCAGGGAGGGCTGAGGTGCGCGCCGCAGCCCTCCCGCCGGACGCTTATGCCGAGGGCTGCTGCTGGGTCGCCTTGCCGCTGCGGACTGCTTCCTGGATCAGGGCGCGGGTGGCTTGTTCGGCGTCGCGCGTGGCGCGTTCCTGGTCGAGAGCCATGGCCTCCATCTGCCGCTGCAGTTCGCGCATGGGCTTGGAGGCTTCGGCCATTTCCCGGCCCATGCCGCGCATCTCGTCCTGGAAACCGGCGCTGTGCAGCCTGCCCAGCTCAGCGTGCCGCTGGCCAAGCTCGCGGCTGAGGGGCACCATGCTGGCCTGCAGGCGCAGCATCTCGGCGCGGGCTTCGTCGCGTTCGGTGTCAGTGCGGGCCAGCGCCGCTTTCTGCGCTGACAAACCGATCTTCTCACCGATGGCGTAGATCTGTGCGGCAAGTTTATCGATCTGCGCCTGGCTGGCCTTGAGCTCGCGGACATGGTCGGCGTCCAGCGTGGCGCGCGAGCGTGCCTCCATGCGCTTGCCGATGGCGTCCATGATCTTGCCCTGCGCCGCCATGCGCTTGCCTTGCGCCGCCATGCTGTCACCAACGCGGCGGGACGAGTTCCACGCTTCGCCTGCCTTCTCCACAACGGCCGGATCCTGTATCAGATAGGTCTTGTCGCCGTCGCGGTACCAGATGAAGTCGCCCTTCACGCTGCGGCGCGCTTCTTCGATCCTGCGCATGTCGGCGCTGCTGCCCGAGATCAGGGTACGTGCGCCGCCGCTGCGCACCACGGCGTAGGCGACGCCGGTGTCGCGCATATTGATGGTGAGCTGGCCATGGTTGACACGCAGCGGCGTAACCATGCCGGCGGCGCGGCGCTCGGCCAGAGCCGCCAGGCGCGGATCCGGACGAGGCGCGGGCTGTGGGTGCGGCGCGGCAGCGGCCATGGCTGCAGCGTCGGGATAGGCCGCAGGCGCGGCCGGCGCGGCGGGAGCGGCAGGCGCCGCAGGGGCGGCGGGAGCGGCGGGAGCGGCCGGGGCCGCCGGCGCGGCCAGGGCCACGGGCGCTGGCAGGGTCACCGGAGTGACCGGAGTGACCGGAGTTAGCGGGGTTGCCGGAGTGACCGGAGTAACAGGGGTTAACGGCGTCATCGGGGTCGCCGGAGTGACTGGGGTCGCCGGAGTGACCGGAGTCAACGGCGTCAACGGTGTCAACGGCGTCATCGAAGCTATCGGGGCGAACGGGGTCAAGGGCGTCACCGAGGCGCCAGCGGACGCCGGCGCGTCCGGCTGCACATCGGCGGCAGGCGCGGCGGCGGTCGTGGCCAGCGCATCGCCCGGCCCAGCGTAGGCGGCCGGCACCGAGGGCAGTTCCGCAGCCTTCGGGGCGGTTGGCGCGGCATGCACATACAGCACCGCGCTGGCGGCGCACAGGCCGAGCAGGGGCACGACGATTTTCCAGCCGACCGGTTCCACACCGGGACGCAGCAGGCGTTTGATACGAGACATGAGATTTCCTCCGTGAGCCGCATGGGCTAGTTGTGTGGTGGCGAACTGGAAGCGGTCCAGTTCGGACAGGGCCTGCGCCAGTCGCTGGGGCTGGCCCAGCACGGCAACCGCGATATCGTCGGCGATTTGTTCCCGCTCGATCCGTATGCGGCGCGACAGCGCCCAAACACTGGGGTGATAGAACAGCACGATCTCGATCGCGCTTTGGATAAGATTAATCAGGTAGTCGTGGCGCTTGATGTGGGCCAGCTCGTGGGCCAGCAGCGCCTCCAGCAGATCGGGCGGCATGCCGGTCGCCAGCGAGGACGGTATCAGCACGATGGGACGCCAGCAGCCGGCCGTGATGGGACTGTCCAGCAGCTCGGCCACGCCCAGGCGCACATGGACGGCGATATCGAAGCGGCGCGCCAGCTCGGACAGGCGGCGCTGCCAGTAATGGTTGACGGTGTACTGCCCGGGACGGGTGCGCTGCCCCACCCACTGCAGGCCGATCACCAGGCGCAGCGACATCAGCGCGGCGCCGGCCAGCCACAGGCCGACGATCCAGGGCAGCTGGCGCCGCAGCAGCGGCTCCCAGCCGGACCAGGCGCCTGCCGGCAGCAGGGCCGGCATGGCGGATACGGTGGACGCGGCGGCCACGCCACCGGCGCCGCCCTCGGCAATGACCGGCACGGCGGCGGACCACAGCCCACCGGAAGCCGACAGCTGCGCCACCACGGCGGCCACCGGAAAGGCGGCGCACAGTAGCAGCGCGCCGCAGGCGACGGCGTAGCGCACCTGCGGCCGCGCGCCGCGCAGGGCGGTCATGGCGAGGGAAGCGGCCCAGCCTATCAGCAGGCCTTGCCAGATGAAGTGCAGCAGGGCCCAGCCGATGGCGGGCACCAGGACCGACAGCAGGCCGTTCATGCCTGCCCCGCCAGCCGTGTCGTCGAACGATGGTCCATACCGCGCTCCCTTGGTTGATGGAAGTAGAATAATTTATCTAGACTACGGTGTCTAGAACTTTTTTTCTACTTCACGGAGTGCGCCGGTTCTCGACTGTCCAGTGGTTGGATCAACATGAGCGTGGCTAGGCGCGGCGACGAAGACAGTGCGCCTGCACGGCGAGGAGCTGCAACAACGCCACGGTCATGTTGAGTCAACCTTTAGTAGATTACCACCGAGCGTATCGATTCCCCGCTCTTCATCAGGTCGAAGCCTTCGTTGATGCGCTCCAGCGGCAGGCGGTGGGTGATCAGGTCGTCGATATTGAGCTTGCCCTCCATGTACCAGTCGACGATTTTCGGTACGTCGGTGCGGCCGCGCGCGCCGCCGAAGGCCGAGCCTTCCCATTTGCGTCCGGTGACCAGCTGGAACGGACGGGTGGAGATTTCCTGCCCGGCGGCCGCCACGCCGATGATGATCGAACGGCCCCAGCCCTTGTGGCAGCACTCCAGCGACTGGCGCATGGTGGTGGTATTGCCGATGCACTCGAAGCTGTAGTCGGCGCCGCCGTCGGTCAGCCCGATGATGGTGTCGACCACGTTCTCCACGTCCTTGGGATTGATGAAGTGGGTCATGCCGAACTTGCGCGCCATGTCTTCCCGCGCCGGGTTGATGTCGACCCCGATGATCTTGTCGGCGCCCACCATCCTGGCGGCCTGTATCACGTTCAGGCCGATGCCGCCCAGGCCGAACACCACCACGTTGGCGCCCGCTTCCACCTTGGCCGTGAACAGCACGGCGCCCACGCCGGTGGTGACGCCGCAGCCGATGTAGCAGACCTTGTCGAACGGCGCATCGGAGCGGATCTTCGCCAGCGCGATTTCCGGCACCACGATGTAGTTGGAGAAGGTGGAGGTGCCCATGTAGTGGTAGATGGGTTGGCCGTCCAGCGAGAAGCGGCTGGTGGCGTCCGGCATCAGGCCGCGTCCCTGGGTGCCGCGGATGGCCTGGCACAGGTTGGTCTTCTGCGACAGGCAGAATTTGCACTGGCGGCATTCGGGCGTGTACAGCGGGATGACGTGGTCATCTTTCTTCAGGCTTTTCACGCCGGGGCCGACGTCGACCACCACGCCGGCGCCCTCGTGGCCCAGGATGGCGGGGAAGATGCCTTCCGGATCGGCGCCGGACAGGGTGTAGTAATCGGTGTGGCAGATGCCGGTGGCCTTGATCTCGACCAGCACTTCGCCCTCGCGCGGACCGCCCAGCTCCACGTCTTCGATGGTGAGCGGCTGGCCGGCTTTCCAGGCTATGGCTGCTTTGGTTTTCATTGGTCTGTCCCGTGGCTGCGTTGATGGTTCGCCATCATAGCAAGCCGGGACAGGCAGCGGTACAGTTTCAGGCCGGGATCTCGGACACCGTCAGCGGGCCGATGCCGAGCAGGCCGGACACGGTGCGCCACAGCTGGCGCGGCGAGGTCCAGGGCTTGGGCAGGTAGGCGTGGCCGGAGCGGCCCCCGGCCGGCATGCGGGCCGAGTACAGCACCACCTGCGGCGCGGCCTGCATGCGGTCCAGCGCCTGCAGCAGGCTGGCGCCGTCGCCGTCCGGCAGGTCGGGGTCGAGCACCACCAGGGCATACTGCCCGTGCTCCAGCGCCAGCAAGGCCTCGGCCAGGGTCGGCGCATGGGTCACCACGGTTTCCGGCACCAGCAGGGTGGACAGCACCAGCGCGGTGTCGCTGTCGCTATCCACATGCAGCACACGCGGGGCCGAGGCCAGCAGGGTGTAGCCCGGAGCGGGCAAAAGATGATCGAAATGGTCGAGCTGGTTGCAAGTCATGGCAGTCTCCGCACGCAAGAAATAAGAAACCCCGTCAGCGTAGGACGCTTGCAGGGTGCATGTCGGCGGAGCTGGGCCGAGAAATTGGATAGGCCGCGTAGGGGCGGCAGTGGGTGGGCGCGGCGTGGCGCGATACTGGCGCCGCCGCGCGCTGCTGTGGCCAAGTGCAGAGTCTTGCACCACAGCTTCAGTGTACGCAAAATTGTACTGTGCGGCAAGAAAATGCGGTGCGCGCCGCACCGCAGGGTTTACTTTTTGAGACGGTTGTTGAAAGCCGCGTGCAGGCTGTTCAGGGTTTCCTCGGCGGCCAGCAGCTGGTCGGCCACCTCGTTGACCTTGCGCCGGTTGGAGCGGGCGTGGTCGCGCAGCACCTCGAACGCCGTGTTGCGGTCGGTCTGGAACTTGCACATCAATAGTCCCACGGCCAGGCTGGTCTCGCGGCCGGCGGCCAGGGCGGCGTTCAGGTTCAGCTCCGTGCGGCGCAGCTGGCGGATCTCGTCGGCGCGGGCCAGGCCAGCGGCGAAGGCCGGCATCAGGTGCTTCTCGTCCACCGGCTTGACCACGAAGCCCACCGCGCCATAGGAGGCGGCCTGCTTGCCGGCGTCGGCGTCGCCGCGGCCGGACAGGAACATGAAGGGCACCGACGTGGTCGCATGCAACTGCTTGGCAAGCTCCAGGCCGTTCATGCCTGGCATGTGAATGTCGAGCAGGGCCATGTCCGGCTCGCGCTGGGCGATCAGCTGCAGGGCCTGTTCGGCCGAGGAAGCCTGTACCGTGTCATAGCCGGCGTGGCGCAGTACTTCGCCGAGGAAATCGAGCAGCAACTGGTCGTCGTCGACGATCAGGATGAGGCGCTTGGGACTGGTGGATACATTCATGGGGTCGGCCGCCTTGAGATGTTGCTAACACCCCATTATAAGGCGGAACATGGCGGATTTCACAAGGGATTCGTGCGCCTGTACAACGCTGCTTTTTGCTCAGCGGCGCGGGATGAACTGGCCGGGCGCGATGCCGTAGGCGCCCTGCAGTGCCGACCAGGTGTAGCGCTGCGCCTGCTCCAGCGCCTGCACCATGGGCAAGCCCAGTGCCAGCAGGCCGGCGGCGGCCGAGGCCAGGGTGCAGCCGCTGCCATGAAAGCCACCCGGCAGGCGCTCCCAGCGCCAGGCCTGCTCGCCGTCCGGACCGAACCAGAGGTTGACAACTTCGCTGCCCTCGCCATGGCCGCCGGTGATCAGGACGTTGCCGCAGCCGCGCGCCAGCAGGGTGGCGGCCTGTTCGTACGTATCGTCCTGCTTGGTCAGGGAGCGGGCTTCGGGGCCGTTGGGCGTCAGCAGGGTCACCAGCGGCAGCAGCGGCGCCAGCGCCTCGACGGCGTCATCGCGCGACAGGGTATCGCCATGGCCGCTGGCCAGCACCGGGTCCAGCACCACCGGCAGTGCCGGCTGTTGCCGGCGCAGGCCGGCGATCACTTCGGCAATGGCGCGCGCGTTGGCGGCGCTGCCGGGTATGCCGATCTTGACGGCGCTGACGGCGATCCTGGCGGTCAGCACCGAGGCCTGCCGCAGCAGCACTTGCGGCTCCACTGGCCACACCTCGGCCACGCGCTCGTTATCCTGCGCGGTCAGCGCCGTGATTACGGTCAAGGCATGTGCGCCCTGGGCCGCGATGGCCTGCAGGTCGGCCGCGATCCCGGCCCCGCCGGACGGATCGGCTCCGGCAAACACCAGCACGGCGGCACGCTGTTCAACTTGAGCAAGAGAGTTCATCGGGAGCGCCTGACACAAAGTGGCGCCGATTATATCCCGCCTGCTCCGCATCAAGGCGGCACGACCTGCGCAGTGGTCAGATGGGGAAATCCGCTCAGCTTGACCCGCCAATTATCGTGATTGATACTGAAATGAATACTGCCGCCAAACTATATGACGCCATGTGCGCGAAACCGGACGGCTGGCGCCTGCACCACCTGCAAACGGTCGCCCACCACTGGCAAGTGGTATGGCGGCAGCACGGCAGCCACTGCATATTTGTCCATCCCCGCGGCGCCAGCTTGTCCGTGCCGGCGCACGGCGTTATCAAGCCTGTCTACGTAAAGAAATTCGTGATCTTCGTAAAAGGAGTGTAAGCATGGACACCATCAGCGGCTATCCCTACCACATCCGGCCATTGTCACATGAGGACGGCGGCGGCTATTTGATTTCCTTTCCCGACTTTGACAGCTGCATCTCGGACGGGGAAACCGTTCAGGAAGCAATACGTAACGGACAAGATGCACTTGATGCAACCCTCATCACCTTGAGAGAGTTGAATCTGCCTATACCCGTACCGTATAGCCGTAAAGGAAAGCATACCGCGGGCTGACACCACATTTATGACGCCGGCGGGCCGCTGCGTCATATAATGGCTGTTTTCGCAAATTTACTCAGCCTGATCATGGAATTAGCCAAGTCTTTCGAGCCTGCCGACATAGAACAGTTCTGGCGTAGCGAATGGGAACAGCGCGGTTACTACACCGCCACCGTCGACGCCGGCAAACCTTCGTTCAGCATCCAGCTGCCGCCGCCGAACGTCACCGGCACCCTGCACATGGGCCACGCCTTCAACCAGACCATCATGGATGGCCTGACGCGCTATCACCGCATGCTGGGCCATAACACCGCCTGGATCCCCGGCACCGACCACGCCGGCATCGCCACCCAGATCGTGGTGGAGCGCCAGCTGGACGCGCAGAAGATCTCGCGCCATGACCTGGGCCGCGAAAAATTCGTCGAAAAAGTCTGGGAGTGGAAAGAGAAATCCGGCTCCACCATCACCGGCCAGATGCGCCGCCTGGGCGCCTCGCCGGACTGGAAACGCGAATACTTCACCATGGACGCCGAGCGCTCCAAGGTGGTCACCGAAGTGTTCGTGCGCCTGCACGAGCAAGGCCTGATCTACCGTGGCAAGCGCCTGGTCAACTGGGACCCGGTGCTGGGCACCGCCGTGTCCGACCTGGAAGTGGTGTCGGAGGAAGAAGACGGCTCCATGTGGTACATCAAGTACCCGCTGGCCGATGGCAGCGGCCACCTGACCGTGGCCACCACCCGCCCCGAAACCATGCTGGGCGACGTGGCCGTGGCGGTCGACCCCACCGACGAACGCTACCAGACCCTGGTCGGCAAGATGCTCAAGCTGCCGCTGGTCGGCCGCGAGATCCCCATCATCGCCGACTCCTACGTGGACAAGGCCTTCGGCACCGGCTGCGTGAAAATCACGCCCGCGCACGATTTCAACGACTATGCGGTCGGCCAGCGCCACAAGCTGGACATGCCGTCCATCCTGACCCTGGACGCCAAGATCGTCGACGATGCGCCGCCAGCCTACCGTGGCCTGGACCGTTTCGAAGCCCGCAAGAAAATCGTGGCCGACCTGGAAGCCCAGGGCCTGCTGGAAGAGGTCAAGAAGCACAAGCTGATGGTGCCGCGCGGCGACCGTACCGGCGTGGTCATCGAACCCATGCTGACCGACCAATGGTTCGTCGCCATGAGCAAGCCGGCGCCGGAAGGCACCTACAATCCCGGCAAATCGATCGCCGAGGTAGCGCTGGAGAAGGTAGCCACGGGCGAGATCAAGTTCGTACCCGAGAACTGGAGCACCACCTACAACCAGTGGCTGAACAACATCCAGGACTGGTGCATCTCGCGCCAGCTGTGGTGGGGCCACCAGATCCCGGCCTGGTACGATGACGCCGGCAACATCTTCGTCGCGCGCAGCGAGGAAGAAGCGAAGGCGCAGGCCGCCGCCAGGGGCATCAGCGCTCCGCTGCGGCGCGATAACGACGTGCTGGACACCTGGTTCTCGTCCGCGCTGGTGCCCTTCTCCACCCTGGGCTGGCCGGAAGAGACCCCGGACATCAAGGCCTTCCTGCCCTCCTCGGTGCTGGTGACCGGCTTCGACATCATCTTCTTCTGGGTGGCGCGCATGGTCATGATGACCGCCCACTTCACCGGCAAGGTGCCGTTCGAGACCGTGTACGTGCACGGCCTGGTGCGCGACTCGCAGGGCCAGAAGATGTCCAAGTCCAAGGGCAACACGCTGGACCCGATCGACCTGATCGACGGCATCGGCGTGGATGCGCTGGTGGAAAAGCGCACCACCGGCCTGATGAACCCGAAAGCGGCCGAGAAGATCGCCAAGGCCACCCGCAAGGAATTCCCGGAAGGGATAGCGGCCTACGGCACCGACGCAGTGCGCTTCACCATGGCCTCCTACGCTTCGCTGGGCCGCAACATCAACTTCGACCTGGGCCGCGCCGAGGGCTACCGCAACTTCTGCAACAAGCTGTGGAACGCCACCCGCTTCGTGCTGATGAACACCGAGGGCAAGGATTGCTCGCCCAACGAGGCCGAGCTGTCGCAAGCCGACAAGTGGATCATCTCGCTGCTGCAGAAGGCCGAGCTGGAAGTGGCCAAGGGCTTCGAGGACTACCGCTTCGACAACATCGCCAGCGCCATCTACAAGTTCGTGTGGGACGAGTACTGCGACTGGTACCTGGAAGTGGCCAAGGTGCAGGTGCAAAACGGCAGCGAAGGCCAGCAGCAGGCCACCCGCCACACGCTGCTGCGGGTGCTGGAAGTGGTGCTGCGCCTGGCGCATCCCATCATCCCCTTCGTCACGGAAGCACTGTGGCAGGCGGTCGCACCGCTGGCCGGCAAGAGCGGCGATACGATCATGCTGCAGCCCTACCCGATCGCCAACAACGCCAGGATCGACGAAGCGGCCGAAGCGTGGATGCAGCAGCTGAAAGCCTTGACCGACGCCACCCGCAACCTGCGCGGCGAAATGCAGCTGGCGCCGTCGCTGCGCGTGCCACTGATCGTGGAGCCGGGCAATGCCGAAGACAAGGCCGCGCTGGCCGTGTTCGCGCCCTACATCCAGTCGCTGGGCAAGCTGGCAGAGGTGCAGATCGTCGATGCGCTGCCGGAATCGCCGGCTGCCGTGTCCATCGTCGGCACCACCAAGCTGATGCTGAAGGTCGAGATCGACGTGAAAGCGGAGCGTGAGCGCCTGGGCAAGGAAATCACGCGCCTGCAGGGCGAGATTGCCAAGGCCAGCGGCAAGCTGTCCAACGAAAGCTTCGTGGCGCGCGCCCCGGCCGAGGTGGTGGCGCAGGAGAAGGAACGGGTGGCCAACTTCTCGGCCACGCTGGCCAAGATCCAGGAGCAATTGAGCAAGCTGCCGGCGGCCTGACCCCCGCCACAGCCATAACAAAAACGGGCCGGTTCACACCGGCCCCTTTTTTTACCTGCGGAGTTTGACTGCCGGGTGTCCACCGCCGGGTGTCAGGCCTGCCATCACCGCCGGGTGTCACACCGCCGGGTGTCCACCGCCGGGTGTCCGCCGGGTGTCAGGTCTGCCATTGGTACATGAGCTCGTCTAATCAAGCAACCCCATGCACCGCCGGGTGTCCACCGCCGGGTGTCAGGTCTGCCATTGGTACATGAGCTCGTCTAATCAAGCAACCCCATGTACTTTTCGCAGATCTGACACCGGGGTTGTGACACCGGTCTTCGGCTTTCGTGCCCGCCGGGTGTCCGTGCCCGCCGGGTGTCTGCCCGCCGGGTGTCAGGTCTGCCATTGGTACATGAGCTCGCCTTGCCCGCCGGGTGTCAGGTCTGCCATTGGTACATGAGCTCGCCTAATCAAGCAGTCCCATGTACTTTTGGCAGATCTGACACCGGGGTTGTGACACCGGGGTTGTGACACCGGGGTTGTGACACCGGGGTTGTGACACCGGGGTTGTGACACCGGTCTCAGGCATTCCTTTTTTACTCTGCCAGCAGCGCGGCGTAACGTTCGATGTCGACGTTGCCGCCGCTGATGATCACGCCCACGCGCCGGCCCTGCAGCTGGTCCTTCATGGCACGCGCGGCGGCAAAGCCCAGGCAGCCGGTCGGTTCCACCACCATCTTCATGCGCGCCGCGAAGAAGCGCATGGCGGCGCGCAGCTGTTCGTCGCTCACAGTCAGGATGTCGTCCACGTCGCGCCGGATGATGGGGAAGGTCTGATTGCCGAGGTGCTGGGTCTGGGCGCCGTCGGCGATGGTCCTGGGCGTGTCGATATGGACGATGGCGCCGCTGCGCAACGATTGCTGGCCATCGTTGCCGGCTTCCGGCTCCACTCCGTACAGCTTGGCCGCAGGCGACAGCGCGCGCGTGGCCAGCGCCGAGCCGCTCAGCAATCCGCCGCCGCCCAGGCACACGAACAGCGCGTCCAGGGGTCCCACTTCCTCGAACAATTCCTTCGCTGCCGTGCCCTGGCCCGCGATCACGTCGGCGTGGTCGTAGGGCGGGATCAGGGTCAGCCCGTGCTGCTGCGCCAGGTCGCGGCCTATCTGTTCGCGGTCTTCCGTGTAGCGGTCGTACAGCACCACTTGCGCGCCGTAGCCGCGCGTGGCGGCGATCTTGGAGGGCGGCGCGTCAAGCGGCATGACGATGGTAGCCGGTATTCCCAACAGCTGGGCCGACAGCGCGATGCCCTGTGCGTGGTTGCCCGACGAGTAAGCCACCACGCCAGCACGGCGCTGCCGCGCATCGAACCTGGCCAGCGCGTTGTAGCTGCCCCGGAACTTGAAGGCGCCCATGCGCTGGAAATTCTCGCACTTGAAATACAGCTCGGCGCCCAGCTCGGCGTTCGCGGTGCGCGAGGTCAGCACCGGCGTGCGGTGCGCGACGCCGGCGATGCGTTCGGATGCCGCCACCACGTCGGCATAGGTGGGAAGTTGAAGTTCGCTCATCGGATGTCCTCTTTAAAGATGTTTGGCGTCGTTGTAGACCGTGGCGCGCGAGACGTTCAGGTAGGCCGCCACGATGTCCATGGCGCGCCGCACGTCGCTCAGTCCGGATTCCTTCAGTTCGCGCATCAGCACGCGGCGCTCCTCGGCCTTGAGCGTGCGCGGCGTACCGCCCAGGCGGGCCGCGAACTTGTCGATGTAGGCGCGCAGCGCATCGGCCCCGGATGGCGCAAAGGTTTCGCTGACCCCGGCATCGCTGTTGACGGCGCTGAACTGGGCCAGCACCGAATTGAGGCTGCGGAACACGGTCAGGTCCACGTTCAGGCACAGCGCCGCCACGTAGCGGCCCTGGCTGTCCTTGATGCCGACCGAGGTGCTCTTCGCCAGCCGTCCGTCCGGAAAAGTGTTGGGGTAGTTGGCGATCACCGCCGGCATGTCCGGATCGGCCGCGCGCGCCAGTCCCAGCTCGGTGGCCGGCGCACCCACGCTGCGCCCGGACAGGTTGTTGTGGATGGCCAGGATGGCGTGCCCCGGCGCGGTCAGGTCGTGCACCACCACTTCGCAGAACGGCGCCAGGGTCTGGCCCAGTCCGTCGGCAATCTGGCGCACCTGGGCCAGCAGGTGCTCATGTTCAGCTGTCTTCTTCATTTAGACATTTTATCTTTAATTAGACATTTTTAATAGACACCCCAAGGCGCGAATAGTGCGGTAATATGCAGCGCAGGGCCGGTGGCCCAATTGCTACGTCGAAAAATAGCACGACCGGTCACTTATCTAAGAACATACACTGGAGACTACCATGCGCAAGCTCACATTCCTGGCCCTGGCGGGCGCCCTGTTCCTCTCGATCGCGCCTGCCATGGCGGACGAGGGCTCGCCGGTCGGCCTGTGGAAAAATATCGACGACGAGACCGGCAAGCCCAAGGCGCTGATCCGCATCACGGAAAGCAACGGCGTCCTGCAAGGCAAGATCGAACAGCTGTTCCGCGGCCCCAGCGAAGACCAGAATCCCAAGTGCGAGAAATGCGAAGGCGCGCGCAAGGACCAGCCCATCATCGGCATGACCATCCTCAGCGGCCTAAAGAAAGACGGCGACGAATACAACGGCGGCGAAATCCTGGACCCCAACAACGGCAAGGTCTACAAGAGCAAGCTGGAAATGAAGGATGGCGGCAAGAAGCTCAACGTGCGCGGCTACATCGGCGTGCCGATGCTGGGCCGCTCGCAAACCTGGCTGCGCCAGGAATAAGGGCTACTGTTTGACACCCCTGCCGGTGGCGCTCCAGTAGATGCCGCCGAGCAAGTGGGACAGGTAGTGCGGGTCCTTGTACATCTCGACATTGTGGCCCATGGCGGTGACGAATACGCGCCCGCCTTCGTAATGGTGGTACCAGCTGACCGGGTGCTCCCTGCCCATGCCGGTCGCCACCTGGCCCGGCCAGATCCTGGCCGGGTCGTAGCTGTTTTCATCCACGTTCAGCACCGGGTTGATCTTCACCTGGTAGGGATTGGTGAACTCGTACCACTCGTCGCTCCAGATCCAGCGCAGCGGCAGGCCGTAGGTGGCCGGGAAGCTGCTATCGACCACGTCCACCACGGCGGTCTGCAGCATGGGATGGATCTTGAACGAGCGGCCCACCATTTTTTCGTAGAACGGCCAGGCATTGGGCGGAATGATCAGCGCGCGATGCACCAGCACCGCGTTGCCGCCGCCATGGATGTAGTCTTCGAACTTCCTGCGCTGGACCGGGCTCAATTCCTCGGCCGCCGTATTCAGGAACACCACGGCGGCGTACTGCTTCAAATCTCCTTCGAAGGACTCGGGCCGGTTGGTCCAGGTGAACTCGAAGGCGTGCAGCTTGGCCAGTTGCTCCAGGCTGTCGCGCGCAACCGGGATGTATTCGTAGTGGTATTTGTTGGGGATGGCCAGCACCAGCAGCTTGTACTGGCTGTCTGCGTGGCTGCTGGCGGCCAGCAGCAGGCCGGCGATGGTCAAGATGGTGTTCTTCATGGTGCGGGTACGCCTTCAGGGGGGCGGCCGTTGCGGGGGATCAGCCAGCCGCCGTCCGCCAGCCAGTCGGCCAGGCGGTCCGGCCAGTGTTGCAGCGAAATACGCTCGGAGCGCTGGCCCATGTTGAAGGCGTGGCCGGTGTCCGCGTACAGGTGCAGCTCGGCCGGCACCCTGGCCGCCACCAGTTGCTGGTACAAGGCCAGCGCGGGCGGCGCGCAGCAGGTATCCAGGCTGCCGGCCACGATGAAGGCCGGCGGGGCTTGCTCCACAGCCCGCGCCGGCACGCCCAGCGGGCCGGGATAGACCAGCACCTGGAAATCGGGCCGCGCGCTGAACTTGTCGATGGCGTCCCCTCCGGAGACGGCGGGCGCCGGATTGTCGGCCACCAGCGACACCAGCTCTCCCCCGGCCGAGAACCCCATCACGCCCACCCGCGCCGGGTCCACGCCATATGTCGCCGCGTTGGCGCGCACCCAGCGCACCGCACGCCGCAGGTCGGCCGCAGCATCGCCTTCGATGCTGTAGCCGGAACCCTCATCCCGCGCCAGGCGGTACTTGAGCACGAAGGCGGTGAGGCCGGAGCGGTTGAGGATTTTCGCCGCCAGCATGCCCTCGTTCTGGAACACCAGCATGCGGTGCCCGCCGCCCGGCACGATCACCACGGCGGCGCCATTGGCGTGGCGCGGGTCAGCCTGCGCCACCGTCAGCGACGGGTCGTGCACATTGCTGACGTACAGGCCATCCTTGACCGTCTCCGCCTCGCCATGGCGCTGCTGCGCACCGGGCGCAGCGCCCGGCCACAGCGGAAACACCGTCTGCTGCTGGGCGCTGGCGCCCGTCCATACCGCCACGGCGCCCAGCGCCGCCATCCACCGTCTGGTATTCATTTGATCGTGCTCGCATACAAAGTGTGATGGGTCAGGATGAACAGCGTGCGCCTGTCCTTGCCGCCGAAGACCAGCTGCAGCGGACGTTCCGGCACGTCGATGCGGCCTATCTCCCTGCCTTCCGCGCTGTAGATGTAGACCTGGCCGTTGGCCACATACAGCTTGCCGCTATCGTCCACGGCCACGCCCTCGCCGCCACGGTTGGCGACGGCCTTCAAGTCCGTCAGGGCGCCGCCGGGCGCCACGTGAGCGCTGTAGGTGCGGTTCTCGGAACCGTTGGTAAAGTACAGGCGACCGCCCTGCGCGGCGCTGACCAGGCCGTAGCTGTCCAGGGTATCGGACCAGCGCCAGCCCAGGTGGTCGGCCGGCCCCTGGCGCAGCACCCGGTAGGCGGGCAGCACCAGGCTGCCGTCCGGCGAGACATATTCGCGCGCCTTGGGCTGCACCACGTCGCGCGCGAACATCTCGGCCAGGGTGGTGAATTCATAAGTGCGCGGATCGAGCTGGTCGCGGAATTCGCCGTTCTGCCAAAAGTTGACCGGGATGGCCGTCAGCGCGGCGGGACGCGGCTGCACCGGCGTCGGCGCGATCACCTGGATCTGGTGCGCCGGCGCGCCGGGACGGAACGCGTACACCGTGCCCTCGGGACCATGCGAGGACAGCACCAGCAGCGCGCCGCTGCGGTCGAAGGCGAGGTTGACGGCGTCCAGCGGCGCATCGCGCACCACGGCCAGGCCCTCGCCGCGCGCCCAGCTGTAGATGCGCTGGAAGTGGCGGTCGATGAAATACAGCTTGCCATGGGCATCGACGGCGGCGCCCGCGATCGAATAGAAGCCGCCCTCCAGCTGTTCCACCTTGCCCATGGGCGCAGGCGCGGGCGCGGGCTTGCCGGCGCCGATATCGAGCACGGCGAATTCGCGCTCGCGCACCTCGCGCTTGTTGCTCACATCCTGGATGGGGTTGTCGAACGGGTACTTGGTGGCGCGCAGGTAGGTGGCGCAGCCGTTCTGGTCGCAGGTGGCGAAACCGCTCTCGCCGTTCACGTGCACGTTGCGGAAGCGGATGCCGCTGGAATTGCTAATCTTCGCTGCCGTGGCCGCAGGCTTGATCGAGCGCGTGACGCGGTAGGCGTGATAATTGGCAAACAGCAGGTTGCGCGAATTGCGTATCTCCAGCGACACCGCATCCATGCCGTCGCGCACTTCCTGCTCCGTTTGCGGCGCGTGGAATTCCCAGTTCTCCACCCGGTCCAGCACGATCTCGGCGCGCACGTGGTGTTCGGCCGAGAGTTCATACACCCGGCCCGGCGTGCTGGTGTCGGAGACGTAGAAGCCGGCCTGGGCGAAAGTGGAAGGCGACCACACGGCCGAGAAGGTGCCGCCGCCGCCATCGGTCACCCACACGCTGGGATATTGCCGGTCCCAGTGTGCAACCGGATCGAAGCCGTCATGCTTCTGGTAGGGGTCGCGGCGCGAACCGTCGTACAGTCGGGTGCCGTGGCCGCCCTGGATGCGCACGTCGTCCACCAGCGAGCCGGCGCCCGCCTTCCACAGCAGGGCCACGGCGCGCGGATTGACTTCGCCAGTGGCCAGGCCGATGCCGCTCACCATGCCATCGCCGCCCCTGGCGCTTTGCAGCAGCGCCTTGGGCCCGCCCACGCCCTGGTAGCCGGCCGCGCCATTGGGCAGCAGCAGCTGGGTCAGGCCGGGATGCAGGCCAACCAGCACCGTGTCCGGCTTCATGCGGATGGTGTCGGTGACCAGGTAAAAGCCCAGCGGCAGGTACACCACGCGCCGGCTGTCTATGGCTCTCTGGATGGCCGCCGTGTCGTCGGTCCTGCCATCGCCCACGGCGCCGAAGCTGCGCACATTGGCCCACTCTCCGCTGGGCGGCAGCGCCGGCAATGCCGGGGAGCGCGGCGGCGGCAGCGCGGCCACGGGCGCAGCCTGGTAGTTGGTGGCGAACTTGCCGCTCGCATTCATGCCGGGCAGCGCCAGGCCGTAGTTAAATTCGCGCACCTGGTAGCTGGCGCCGCTGCCCTTGACGGACTTGCCGCTGTCGCGCCAGCGCGCAAACACGGGCACGTTGCGCGCCAGCGCGTTCTCGAAGCCGGCCTGGGTGTAGACGTTGTTCTCATTGCTGATCACCAGCGCGGCACGGGACACGTTCTCGAAGCGCACGTCGCGGCCCCACAGCCAGTCGCCATAGCCACGGTCGATCTCGATGCCGACCGGGGTGTCGCGGATGGCGGTGTTGATCAGCGTGAGGCCGGCCTCGTGTTCGCGGATGGCGGCCTCGCGCTGGCCCTCGAAGCTGGAATCGAGCAGCGTGTACTGCCATGCGGGCGAGGTTTTCTCGCTCAGGATGCCATAGCGCCCGCCATGAAAATGCAGGTCGTAGCCGACGTTGCCGACCTGGTAGATTCCGGCCAGCCCGGAGCCGATGTGGAAATCGATGTGGCTCAGATTGGAGTGCTGCGCCGTGCGGAAGCGCACCGCCGCGGCGGCCGGATTGCCGTCGCCGATCTCGACGTCCACGTTGGACATGGCGGAATAGAAGGTCGAGGAATTCGCATCGCGCACCTGCTCGCTGTACGGCACGGCCGTCGGCACCGGGACCGGCACCTTGCCCACGTTGTACTGGTCGCCGCCCATGAACACCACCATGGTGGCCACGCCCTGCTGGAATCCCGGCGTGCGTTCGCCCAGCACCAGCACTGGCCGCGTGGGACCCACGCCGTACAGGCGCACCGCCAGCGGCACCAGCAGTGAGCGCGTGATGCGGTAGCGGCCGGACGGCAGGAACACCACCCCGCCCTCGCCCTGGTGCGCGGCGCTGTCCAACGCGGCCTGGATGGCCGCCGTGTCGTCGGCCTTGCCATCGGCCTGCGCACGCACCACCACGGCGCGTGGATCGTCCGGCATTACTTCGTAGACCGAGACCGAAGCGGCGCCGGCCTGCGCGGCCAGCGCCAGCAAGGCGATGGCGGCAATACAGGTTTTCATCTTGTGTAGTCTCCCAGGGCGGACGCCAGCAGCACGAAGATCAGCCCGAATACGCCGACCAGGGTTTCCATCAGCGTCCAGGAACGGAAAGTGTCTTTCAGCGAGAGTCCGAAGTATTCCTTGAACATCCAGAAGCCGGAATCGTTGACGTGGCTGCACATCAGGCTGCCGGCGCCTATGGCCAGCACCATCAGGCTGGGATCGGTGCCGGAGGCCTGCACCAGCGGCGCCACGATGCCGGCCGCTGTCACCCCGGCCACCGTGGCCGACCCCAGGCAGATGCGTATCAAGGTGGCCACCAGCCAGCCCAGCACCAGCGGCGGCAGCGGCAGGCCGGCCAGTTGCGTGCCCAACTGCGCGCTGACGCCGGATTCCACCAGCACCTGCTTGAGCGCACCGGCGCCGGCGATGATCAAGAGGATGGGGGCGATATCGCGCAGGGCCTCCTGCGCACCCTGCATCACTTCCCTCAAGCCCTGCCCGCGCGCCAGGCCCAGGGTCCATACCGCAATGGCGTAGGCGGCAAGCATCACGATCATGGGGTTGGCCAGCAGGCCGACCATGGGACCGGCGCCCGGCAGCAGCGACAGTCCGGTGGCGGCGCCCAGCAGCAGCACCGGCAGCAGCGCCGTGGCGAAGCTGTTGAACACCCCGGGCAGTTCAGCCTCCGGACGCAGCCCGGTGCGGAACAGCGGCGGCGACTCGCCCCGGATGCCGCGCAAGCGCATGGCGAACAGCGGGCCGGCCAGCACCAGCGTCGGCGCGCCCACCAGCAGGCCGTAGACCAGCGTGCGTCCCAACTCGGCATGGAACTGGGCCACCAGCGCCGTGGGCGACGGATGCGGCGGCAGGAAGCCATGCGCGATCGATAGCCCGGCCAGCAGCGGTATGGCCAGCGCCACCGCCGGCCGGCCCGACTGATACACCAGCGAGAAAATCAACGGCACCAGCAGCACGAAGCCGACGTTGTAGTACAGCGGGATGCCGACTACGAAGCCGGTCAGCGTCAGCGCCAGCGGCATGCGCGGGGCGCCGAACACCGCGATCAGGTAGCTGGCAATGCGCTGGGCGGCGCCGCTGTCGGCGACCAGCTTGCCGAACACGGCGCCCAGGCACACCACCACGGTCAGGGAGCCCAGCAGCTCGCCTATGCCCTTCTCGATGGCCTTGGGAATGGCGGCCAGCGGCATGCCCAGCATCAGGGCCGCCGCCAGCGCGGCCAGCACGAAGGCCAGCAGCGGCTGCACCTTGCCCCACGCGATCAGCAGCGCCAGCAGCGCCACCGACAACAGGACCGGCAACATGCGCCGCCGTCCTCAGAAGGTGTAGCGCACGCCGGCGCGGTAGACGCGGCCCAGCACATCGTACAGCGTCGGGTTGATGCCGAAGCTGGCGTTGGTCTGGGGCGCCGCCACCGGATCGGTGTTGGTCAGGTTGTCGATCTTGAAGTAGGCCGTCAGCTGCCTGGATGCCTTCCAGGTGCCGCCCAGGTCGAAGTAGGTCGCGCCCTTCATCTGGTTGTTGTAGATGGTCGGGTGGATGATGGTCGACACCGGGCAGCTGGTCTGGCACTCGATGTACTCGTTGCTGTACACGCCGTCGCTGATCCAGCGTTCGGACAGGGTCAGGCTGACCTTGTCGTTCTCCCACGACTGCGAGGCCAGCAGCTTCCACTTCGGCGTGCCGCCCAGGTTGGCGCCGGCGCCTTCCGACGGGATGGTGCCGACCACGCCGGAATTGGTCAGGAAGCTCAAGGTGCGGGTGGCCAGCACGCGGAAGGTCAGGTGGCCGGGCAGGTTCAGGCCCTTGAGCGCGGTGCGGTAGGAGCCTTCGATGTCGAAGCCCTTGTTGCGCAGCGACGCCAGGTTGAACGCCTGCAGGGTCACGTAGTTGTTGGTGGCCACCGGGCTGTTGAGCACCATGGCCGAGCAGATCTCCTTGTTCCCGGCCACGCACAGGTCCACTTCCTGCTGGATCGACAGGGAGGAAATCACGTCGTTGACCTTGATGTCGAAGTAGTCGACCGAAGCGCTGAAGCCGGGCGCCCAGGCGGGCTGGGTCAGCACCACGCCCAGCACCGTGTTGCGCGCCAGCTCGGGACGCAGGTTGGTGTTGCCCACCGTGCGTTGCTGCACCGTGACCGTGTTGCCCTGGTAATTGACCACGTTGTTGACCACCACCGGCGCCGCGTACAGTTCGCTCAGGTTGGGCGCGCGCACGTCCTTGGAGGTGACGGCGCGCAGGCGCAGGCCGTCGATGCCGGTCTTCCAGGTAGCGCCCAGCTTCCAGCTTTCCACGCTGCCGGAGGTGCTGTACCTGGTGCGGCGGTCGGCCAGGTTGAGGTTGGCCTCACCCCAGGTGGCGGATTTGAGCACCGGCAGGTTCAGCTCCACATAGGCTTCGCGCACGCTGTAGGAACCCTGGCCGTTGTGGTAGTTACCGGCGTACCAGTTGTTGCCCACCGTGGAATTGAGCAGCGGATCGGCCGGATAGGCGGCGCTGTTCGGGCTGTCGGCCGAGACGCCGTTGCCGTACGGGTCGCCGCGCACGGTGTATTCCTCCTTGCGCCACTCGGCGCCGGTGGCCAGCGCCACCGGGCCGGCCCAGGTCGAGAAGGTCTCGCCATTGATGTTGAAGCTGGCCACCTGCTGCTTCTGGCGGGTGTGCTGCTGCGGGCCGTTTTCCGGCTCGATGTAGGCCATGGCGGCGGCGCTGGGCACGTTGTTGCCGATGATGTTGAGCGGGACGCAGCCGGACGCGCGCGCCACGGCGCTGCGGCACACGATGCTGCCGTCGGCGGCGCGCACGGCGTCGATGGCGGCGTTGTAGCGCGAGGTCAGCGTGATGTCGTGCACCATGATGTCGGTGCGGTTGCTGCCATGTTCGGCGTAGGCGTCATACGACCATTCCTTGCCGAAGGCGTTGAACTTGCCGTCGGCGCCGATCACGTAGCGGTGCTGGGTGCGGGTCGGGTGGACGTTGATATTCTCGGGGAAAATGGCGTTGGCGGTGCCGTACTGGAAGCTGGTGATGTTGTTGGCCGCGCAGGCCGCCACGATGGACGCCGGCAGGAACGGGTTATCGCACTGTATGGTCAGGTTGGCGTTCTTGGCCGCGCCCGGGTTGGGCGAGAAGGCCGATTTCACGCGACCGTAGTTGGCGGTGAAATAGATCTCGTGGTCGGGCGAGAGATCGTAGGCGATGCGGGTGTAGCCGACCTGGCGCGTCAGGTCCATGGCCAGGTTGGTGCCGGCGCCCACGCTGCCGCTCAAGTCGCCGCCCACGCAGAACGGGTTGACGCAGCCGGTCACGGCGCCGGTGCCGGTCGGCACGCCGTTGGAGCCGTAGTTGAATTTGTACGGCACCCCGCCATCGCCAAAGGCCGTGCCCTGCAGCGGGCCGCTGGTGATCAGGCCGTACTTGGAATACTGGTACTGCTGCGCGTGCTCGATGAAGGTGTATTGCGGCTTGCCGTCGGTGGTGGCGCTGAGCGGCCGCACCTGGAAGGCCGGGTTCTTGTACCAGGTGCGGCCATTGGGGCCGACCTCGCCGAAGCCGGGTGACTCCACGCCCTTCTCGCGGCCGTACTCGCCGCTGGCCACCACGTGCAGCTTGTCGTCCAGGAAGGCCTTGCCCCAGGCGGCTTGCAGGGTGGCGTTCTTGTCGTCGTGGTAGGTGGTTTGACCGCCTTCCAGGTTGGTCTTGAAGCCTTCGAATTTTTTGTCGGTGACGAAGTTGACCACGCCGCCGATGGCGTCCGATCCGTAGGAGGCCGAGGCGCCGCCAGTGACCACGTCGACCCGCTTGACCAGCAGCTGCGGGAACTGGCTGACGTCGGTCACGCCGGTGACGTTGGCGCCCACCACGCGCTGGCCGTCGAGCAGGGTCAGGGTGCGTATCGGCCCCAGGCCGCGCAGGCTGAAGGAGCTCAGGCCCTGGATGCCGCTGCTGGTGCTGTTGGTGCTGGTGGTACGGCCGGTGCTGCCCTGCAGGGCCGGCAATTCGGCGATGGTGTTGAACAGGTTGGGCTGGGCGGCTTTTTCCAGGTCGGCCGCGCCCAGCGAGGTGGTGGGCGTGGGCTGGGTGAAGCCGCGCGCCGCGATGCGCGAGCCTGACACGGTAACGACCTGGGTGGAGGGCGTGGCTTCCGGTGCGGCGGTGTCGGCGCCGGTTGGGACGGCGCCGGCGCTGGCCTGGGACGCTTGGGCCCCGGCCTGGGCGTCCTGGGCGGCAGGCTCGGCGCCTGCCAGCGGCGGCGCAGCGGCGGCTTGCTGTCCGCCCGGCTGCGCTTCGGCACTGCCGGCAGCCTGCTGGGCGTGGGCGGCCAGCGCCATAAAGCCGCACGCACTGGCGACGGCGAGGTTGATCAGGGTCCTGCGGGTTGGGTTACGCATGTTTGTCTCCGTTTTTTATGGTGTGTTCTCAATGCCCTTGGTGCCGATTTAACTCATTGCTGCTGATTCCTCTCCTCCGCCACGATGCGCGCCACCAGCTGGTAGGGCGGCTGCGACAAATCCAGTTTGATACCCGCCTCGTCGTCCTGCAGCGGCTCCAGGTCGCGCAGCTGGCTGTCCAGCAGCGACGGCGGCATGTAGTGGCCGACGCGGGCCCGCATGCGTTCCTCGATCAGCGCGCGTTCGCCAGCCGGGTGGGCGAAGCGCAGCGCCGGATCGCCCTGGCGCAGCAGGTCGCGGTAGCGCCGCTTGAGCGCCGAGCACGACACGACCAGCCCCGTGCCCTGCGCGCGCGCCCTGGCGATTTCGGCCTGCAGCGCCAGCAGCCATTCGGCGCGGTCGTCGTCGTTGAGCGGCATCCCGGCCGACATCTTGGCCACGTTGGCGGCCGGGTGATACTGGTCGCCCTCGATGAAGGGCACGCCCAGGGTGTCGGCCAGCGCCCGGCCGACAGTGCTTTTGCCGCAGCCGCTGACGCCCATGACGACCCAGCGGATGGCGTTGGAGGTGTTTTCCATGCTGCCTTTCAAAATCAAGTTAGCGCTAACATTTAGGCTAGTCTAGATCACTGTGATAATTTGTAAAGAATTATCGATGCTGCAACGCAGCACGGTTCAGCCCGCGCAAAGCACGGGTTTCAGAGGGAACTTGCGGGCGGAACTGCCGTGATTGGGATGATGGGTAGATACAACAACGCGGTTAGCGCTAACAGATTATCTGCCGCGTGCGCCCATGATCTTGGCCAGGTGACGGTCCAGGCTGTTGGCGAACTGCTGGCGGTCGGAATGGCTGTAGGCGGCCGGTCCGCCAGTGTCGACGCCGCTGCCGCGCAGCTGGTCCATGAAGGCGCGCATGGTCAGCATCTGCGCGATATTGTGTTCGGTGTAGAACTCGCCGCGCGGGTTGAGGGCGTAGCCGCCGTGCTCGAGCACATCTGCGGCCAGCGGAATGTCGGCAGTGACCACCAGGTCGCCTGCGCTGAGATGGCGTACGATCTCCTGGTCGGCCACGTCGGCGCCGGACGGCACCTGCAGCGCACGGATGTAGCGCGAGGGCGGCACCCGCAGCAGCTGGTTGGCCACCAGCGTGACTTGCAGCTGCAGCCGGTCGGCCACGCGGTACAGGATTTCCTTGACGACGGCCGGACAGGCGTCGGCATCGACCCAGATCTGCATCGGAGGTCCTTTCAAAATGTCCATGGCGTCGTTGCAGCTCCTTGCCTGCAGGCGCACTGTCTTCCTCGCCCCGGCCTTGGCCTGCGCCTCGCCACGGTCATTTTGAAACGCCCTCTCAGAGGTTGTCCCACAGTTCGCCGTTGGGGTTGGTGCGCGGCGGCGTGGCGCCGAAGTGCTGGTAGGCGGCCGGGGTGGCGACGCGGCCGCGCGGGGTGCGCTGCAGATAGCCTTGCTGGATCAGATAGGGTTCCAGCACGTCTTCGATGGTATCGGCGGCCTCGCCGATGGCGGCCGCCAGGTTGCCGATGCCGACCGGGCCGCCACCGAATTTGAACAGCACCGCTTCCAGCAGCTTGCGGTCCATGACATCGAAGCCCACGGTATCCACGTCCAGCATCACCAGGGCGGCGTCGGCGGTGGCCTTGGTGATGTCGCCATTGCCCTTCACTTCCGCGTAGTCGCGCACGCGGCGCAGCAAACGGTTGGCGATACGGGGCGTGCCGCGCGCGCGGCGCGCGATCTCGATCGCGCCCTCCTCGTCGATATTGGCCTTGAGCAGGGCGGCGCTGCGGGTCACGATCTTGGTCAGCTCGGCGGTGGTGTAGAACTCCAGGCGCGCCACGATGCCGAAGCGGTCGCGCAGCGGATTGGTCAGCATGCCGGCGCGGGTGGTGGCGCCCACCAGGGTGAAGGGCTGCAGGTCCAGCTTGACGGAACGGGCGGCGGGCCCCTCGCCTATCATGATGTCGATCTGGTAGTCTTCCAGCGCCGGGTACAGGATTTCCTCGACCACGGGCGAGAGGCGGTGGATTTCGTCGATGAACAGGACGTCGTTGGCTTCCAGGTTGGTCAAGAGCGCCGCCAGGTCGCCGGGGCGTTCCAGCACCGGGCCGGAAGTCTGGCGCAGGTTGACGCCCATTTCGCGGGCGATGATGTTGGCCAGCGTGGTCTTGCCCAGGCCCGGCGGGCCGAACAGCAGCGTATGGTCGAGCGCTTCCTTGCGGCCGCGCGCGGCCTTGATGAAGATTTCCAGCTGGTCGCGGATCTTGGCCTGGCCGACATATTCATCGAGCTGCTTGGGCCGCAAGGCGCGCTCGATCGCCTCCTCGTTGGGCGAAGAAGGGGCGGCGTCGACGATGCGCTGTTCGGTGAAGCTGTCGGTCTGGATGCTCATGCAGGTGGTCTATGTAATCAGGTGGAAGCCTCACGCAGTATAGTCTACGCCAGGCCACGACCTTGCGCTGGCACCGTTCAGCCTTTGGAGAGGGCCTTCAGGGCCTGCTTGATGCCGTCCGAGACGCTGGCGCCGGCAGGGACGGTCTTCAGCGCCAGCAGGGCTTCCTTGTCGGAGTAGCCCAGCGCCAGCAGGGCGTTGAGGATGTCGGACTGCGTATCGGGCGCGGCGTGGGCGCCGCCGGCGCCGATGTCCGCACCCAGCTTGCCCTTCAGTTCCAGCAGCAAACGCTCGGCGGTTTTCTTGCCGATGCCGGGCACCTTGACCAGGCGGCCGGTCTCCTGCAGCGTGACCGCCTGCGACAGGTCGGCGATCGACATGCCGGACAAAATCGACAGCGCGGTGCGCGCGCCCACGCCGGTGATCTTGATCAGCTGGCGGAACACGGCGCGTTCCTCGGCATTGCCGAAGCCGTACAGCAGGTGCGCATCCTCGCGGATGGCCTGGTGCGTGAACAGCACCACACGCTCGCCCACGTGGGGCAGGTTGTAGAAGGTGCTCATGGAGACGTCGACTTCATAGCCGACGCCGCCCACGTCCACCAGCAGTTGCGGCGGATTTTTTTCCAGCAGGATGCCGGAGAGGCGTCCGATCATAAATTACCTTTTATAAGGAGGTTGTTTAAAAGTGGCCAGGGCTAGGCGCGGCGACGAAGACAGTGCGCCTGCACGGCGAGGAGCTGCAACGACGCCATGGCCATTTTTAAACAAGCTCCTAGCCTACCAGGCGGCCGCGGCGCATGCGCAGTCCGGCCAGGGCCGGCGCGGCCTTGCCGATCAGGGCGATGGTATCGCTGCTGTGCGCATGGCAGATCGCCACGCCCAGCGCGTCGGCGGCGTCGCTGCCTGGCAGGCCGGGCAGCAGCAGCAGGCGCGACACCATGTCCTGCACCTGGGCCTTGACGGCGCGCCCGGTGCCGACCACGGCCTGCTTGATCTGGGTCGGCGAATACTCGGCCACGCGCAGCTCGGCCGACACCAGCGCGCAAATGGCCGCGCCGCGGGCCTGGCCCAGCAGCAGGGTCGATTGGGGATTGACGTTGACGTAGACTTGTTCGATGGCGGCGCAGTCGGGCTGGTAGGTGCTGGCGATTTCCGCCACGCCGTCCAGGATGACTTTCAGCCGCATCGGCAAATCGCCCTCGCCGCTCTTGATGGTGCCGGAGGCGATGTAGCGCAGCTTGGCGCCCTGCTTGTGGATGACGCCAAAGCCGGTGGTGCGCAAGCCGGGGTCGATGCCGAGTATGATCATTGGGCGATTGTATGCACTAAAGAAAGCGGCGGCAAGCGCCGCGCAGGCCCTTGCCGCCGCACTTCCAGGGCGGTTGCTGCAAAGCGGCTGCAGCTAGGCGCAGGCCAAGGCCGGGTCGCCGAAGACAGTGCGCATGCACGGCGAGGCGCTGCAACGACGCTGCAGCCGCTTTTCAGCGGCCGCTTGGAGGGCGTTTCAAAATGAGCGTGGCTAGGCGCGGCCCCGAAGACAGTGCGCATGCACGGCGAGGGGCCGCAACGACGCCACGGTCTTTTTGAAACGGACTCTTAGTGGCGGAAGTGACGGGTGCCGGTGTACAGCATCACCACGCCGCGCTCATCGGCCGCATCGATGACTTCCTGGTCGCGCATCGAGCCGCCCGGTTGGATCACGCAGGTCGCACCGGCATCCACCACCACGTCCAGGCCGTCGCGGAACGGGAAGAAGGCGTCCGACGCCACCACCGAACCGGCCAGCGACAGGCCGGCATTCTGGGCCTTGATGGAAGCGATGCGGGCCGAGTCGATGCGGCTCATCTGGCCGGCGCCCACGCCCAGGGTCATGTTATTACCGCAGAAGACGATGGCGTTCGACTTCACGTACTTGGCCACGCGCCAGGCAAACATCAGGTCCTGCAGCTGCTGCTGGGTGGGCTGCAGCTTGGTCACCACTTTCAGGTCGGACAGCAGCACGTTCTTGCTGTCGGCCGACTGCACCAGCAGGCCGCCGCCCACGCGCTTGAAGTCCATGCCGTTTACACCATTCCCCAGGGGGATTTCCAGCAAGCGAACGTTCTGCTTGGCCGACAGGATCTGCTTCGCTTCAGCCGAGAACGACGGCGCGATCAGCACTTCCACGAACAGCTTGGCCAGCTCGGTGGCGGCGGCCGCGTCCACTTCCACGTTGAAGGCGATGATGCCGCCGAAGGCCGAGGTCGGATCGGTCTGCAGCGCGCGCTTGTAGGCGTCGGCCGCGTCGGCGCCCAGCGCCACGCCGCACGGGTTGGCGTGCTTGACGATCACGCAGGCCGCGCTCTGGTCGAAGCCGCCCATGCTCTTGACGCATTCCCAGGCCGCGTCGGCGTCGGCGATGTTGTTGAACGACAGTTCCTTGCCCTGCAGCTGCTTGTAGTTGGCCAGCGCGCCGGCGGTCACGGCCACGTCGCGGTAGAAGGCGGCGCTCTGGTGCGGGTTCTCGCCGTAGCGCATGTCCTGCACTTTCTCGAAGGCCACGTTCAGGTTCCTGGGATAGGCGCCGCGGGTGGCGTGCTCGCGGTCCGGGCCCAGGCTGGTCAGGTAGTTGGCGATGGCGCCGTCGTACTGGGCGGTGTGGGCGTACACCTTGGTCGCCAGGCGGAAGCGGGTTTCATAGCTGACGAAGCCGGGGGTGTTGTCGGTGGTCTTCATCTCGGCCAGCACCACGCCGTAGTCGGCCGGATCGCAGATCACCACCACGTCCTTGTGGTTCTTGGCCGACGAGCGCAGCATGGCCGGGCCGCCGATGTCGATGTTCTCGATGGCGTCGTCCAGGGTGCAGTCGGGCTTGGCCACGGTGCCCTGGAACGGGTACAGGTTGACCACCACCAGGTCGATGGTGGGAATGCCATGCTCTTCCAGCTTGGCCATGTGCTCGGGGAAGTCGCGGCGCGCCAGGATGCCGCCGTGGACTTTCGGGTGCAGCGTTTTTACGCGGCCGTCCAGCATCTCCGGAAAGCCGGTGTAGTCCGCCACCTCGGTGACGGCCACGCCGTTATCCGCCAGCAGCTTGGCGGTGCCGCCGGTGGACAGGATGTTGACGCCCATGGCGGCCAGCGCGCGCGCGAAATCGAGCACGCCGGTCTTGTCGGATACGGAGATGAGAGCTTGTTTAATCATGGCTATGGCTGAAGTTGGTGGTGGGATTCTGTGGCCCGGCCATCCACCGGCCGCCCACGGCCATGGATGCCGGCGGCGGGCGTGCTTACAGCAGGCCGTGTTCCTGCAGCTTCTTGCGCAGGGTGTTGCGGTTGATGCCCAGCATTTGCGCGGCGTGCGACTGGTTGCCGTCGGCGCGCGTCATGACGACTTCGAGGATGGGTTTTTCCACGGTCAGCACGACCATGTCGTAAATGTTGGAGGCGGGCTGTTCGCCCAGGTCGTTGAAGTAGTCTTCCAGGCTCTTCTGGACGACTTCCTGGATGCTTTCTTTGCTCATATTGTTATCGTTCGGCTAAAAATCTGTTGATGCTGGACGCTTGCGCCGGGCTTGTGACCCGGGAGCGTTTCCCTTGATGTATGTCTGGTTCAGCTCTCTACGCTGTCGTCAGGCAGCCTGCTGGAATTCCGGGAGGCGGTATTGTAACCGTTCGCCCAGCCTCCATTGTGATTCAAAAAATTGGTCTACGGCAATTAATTGTTCTTCCGTGCTTAACAGCAGGTTCATCCGCTGGCGGAATGCTTCGCCGCCTTCCAGGTCGCGCACGTACCAGCCGATGTGCTTGCGGGCGGTGCGCACGCCCAGGTAGTCGCCGTAGAAGGCGTAGTGGGCGCGCAGGTGCTCGTCCATCAGGGCGCGCACCTCGCTCACCAGCGGCGCCGGCAGGTGGGTGCCGGTGCGCAGGTAGTGGTCGATCTCGCGGAAGATCCAGGGCCGGCCCTGGGCCGCGCGTCCGACCATGACCGCGTCCGCGCCCGTATGGTCGAGCACGTAGCGGGCTTTTTCCGGCGACGTGATGTCGCCATTGGCCACCACCGGGATGGAAACCGAGCGCTTGACCGCCGCGATGGTGTCATATTCGGCATCGCCCTTGTACCCGTCGGCGCGGGTGCGTCCATGCAGGGTCAGCATGGCGATGCCGGCGTCCTCGGCAATCCTGGCGATGGTGAGGGCATTCTTGTTAAGGCGGTCCCAGCCGGTGCGGAATTTCAGGGTGACCGGCACGTCCACCGCCTTGACCACCGCTTCCACGATCTGTTTCACCAGCGGCTCGTCCTGCAGCAGGGCCGAACCACACCAGCTGTTGCACACCTTCTTGACCGGGCAGCCCATGTTGATGTCGATGATCTGGGCGCCGCGTTCGACGTTGAAGCGGGCGCAATCGGCCAGGTCCTGCGGGTCGGCGCCGGCGATCTGCACCGCCTTGGGCTCCATTTCGCCAGTGTGGTCGGTGCGGCGGCTACTCTTTTCCGTAGCCCACAGGCGCGGGTTGGACGCGGCCATCTCGGACACCGCGTAGCCGGCGCCCAGCTGCTTGCACAGCTGGCGGAACGGCCGGTCCGTCACACCCGCCATGGGGGCGACAAACACGTTGTTACGCAGAATGTGAGGACCGATTTGCACTGTCATGACCTGTGTGGCAGAGGGAGGAACCCGCTATTTTAACCGATGGCTGCTCAATTAATAAGCACTATTTTTTATGATAAGGGCAAATGTGCAGCCTAAAAGTTATTGGATGTTTAAATCATATCGTCTTGCGCATCGAGGCTCAGGTGGGCCGTCTCGCCCCAGCTGCCCAGCACCAGCCGGCCGCCGGACCAGCGGAACCGGTTGATGCTGGCGTTCTTGACCTGGAAGTCGCGCGGGCTGTTCAGGGCCATGCCGGTGGCGGCGCGGTAGGCGCATTCCAGCACCCCGCCGTGGGCCACGATGGCGATGGTGCGGCCCGGATGTCGCCCGGCCCAGGCCGCGATGGCGGCCATGCTCCGTTCGTAGAATTGGCGGAAGCTCTCGGCCACGCGCTCGCCGGGCGGCATCACGGCGTCCACATCGCGCGCCTGCCACAGGGCGTAGTCGTGCGGATAGCGCAGCGCGATCTCGCTGTACAGCAAGCCTTCGAAGGCGCCGTAGCAGCGCTCGCGCAGGCCGGCGTCGGTATGCAGCGGCAGGGCATGGTGGGCCGCCACGGCCTGGGCCGTTTGCGCGGCCCGTCCCAGGTCGCTGGAGACGATGGCATCGAGCGGCGCGGCGGCCAGGGCGCGGCCCAGGGTCTGCGCCTGGCGCACGCCTTCCTCGTTGAGCGCGATATCGATATGGCCCTGCAAACGGCGCACGGCGTTCCAGGCCGTCTCGCCGTGGCGGATCAGCAGTATCTTGGTGTCATTCATGCAATCAGGAGCCGGCCAGGGCCGGGTTCAGCGTGTAGGTGGCGATCAGTTGGGCTTCGTCGATGATGTGGCCCTGCAGGGCGGCCATGGCCTGGGCGCCGCTGAAGCGGGCCGGCAGCACCAGCCGCGCCACGTCCAGGGCATAGATGCGGAAGATGTAATGGTGCAAGCGCAGATCGTTCCACGGCGGACACGGGCCGTCGTAGCCGTAGTAGTCGCCCGCCATGGCGGGATCGTTGGCGAACCAGGCGGTGTAGTCGTTCAGGCCGTGGCGCAGCGTCACGCCGGCGCCGTCGCCGGCGGGAACGGGCAAGGCGGTCAGCGGGCCCGGCTTGCCCCGCGGCGTGACGCCGTCCGAGGCCGCACCCTCGCCTACCGCGCCGACGCTGGGCGGGATGTCGAGCAGGCTCCAGTGATGGAAGTCGCCGCGCGGCAGGCCGGGCGCCAGTGCGCGTCCGGGCTGGTTGGCGTCGCTGGCGTCCAGCGGGGCATCGCCGTCCAGGCAGAACAGCGCCAGCGATTCGGTCCCGGCCGGCACCTCGCTCCAGGCCAGGTGCGGATTGCGGTTGCCGGCCCAGCGCACATGGTGCACCGGGTCGGCGGCGGCAAAGGCCAGCGCCTCGGATATAGCGCCGCCGCCGCGCAGGGACAGGCTCCACAGTTTCATGCGTCCTCCATCAAGCCGGTTTGGGCGTGGTCCGCAGCCAGAAGGTCACGGGACCGTCATTGGTCAGGCTGACTTTCATGTCGGCGCCGAAGCGGCCGGTGGCAACCTGTGGATGTTGGACCCGCGCCCGCTCCACAAAGTGCTGAAATAATCGCAATCCATCGGCCGGCGCCGCGGCCGGGGTGAACGAGGGCCGGGTGCCGGAGCGGGTGTCGGCCGCCAGCGTGAACTGCGGCACCAGCAGCAGGCCGCCCTGGACGTCGGCCACGCTCAGGTTCATCTTGCCGGCCGCGTCGGAAAACACGCGGTAGCCCAGCAGCTTGGTGAGCAGTGCGTCGGCTTCCTTCTCGGTGTCGCCCTTCTCGGCGCAGACCAGCACCAGCAAGCCGGCAGCGATGGCGCCTATCTGCTCGCCATCGACCACCACGCTGGCCGCGCTGACCCGCTGCAGCAGCCCTATCATGCCGTCAGGGTCACACGCGAGAAGCTGCGCTTGCCCACTTGCAGCACGAAGGTGCCGGCCTCGATCTTCAGGCCCTTGTCGCTGAGGACGGCGCCGTCCAGGCGCACGCCGCCCTGCTCGATCTTGCGCATGGCTTCCGAGGTGGACGGGCACAGGCCGGCCTGCTTGAGCAGCTGGGCGATGCCGACCGGGGCCCCGGCCAGGGTGACTTCCGGAATGTCGTCCGGGATGCCGCCCTTGGAGCGGTTGACGAAATCGGCCAGCGCATCCTCGGCCGCCTGCTGGCTGTGGAAGCGCGCCACGATTTCCTGGGCGATGGCGACCTTGGCGTCGCGCGGGTTGGCGCCGCCGTCCACCGCGGCCTTCAGCGCGGCGATCTCGTCCAGGGAGCGGAACGACAGCAACTCGTAGTAACGCCACATCATCACGTCCGAAATACTCATGATCTTCGCGAACATGGTGTTGGCCGGCTCGGTGATGCCGATGTAGTTGTTCTTGGACTTGGACATCTTTTCGACACCGTCCAGGCCTTCCAGCAGCGGCATGGTCAGGATGCACTGCGGCTCCTGGCCATAATCCTTCTGCAGCTCGCGGCCCACCAGCAGGTTGAACTTCTGGTCGGTGCCGCCCAGCTCCAGGTCGGACTTGAGCGCCACCGAATCGTAGCCCTGCATCAGCGGGTACAGGAACTCATGGACCGCGATCGGGGTCCCAGACTTGTAGCGTTTGGTGAAGTCGTCGCGCTCCATCATGCGCGCCACGGTGTAGCGCGAGGCCAGCTGTATCATGCCGCGCGCGCCCAGCGGATCGCACCACTCGGAGTTGTAGCGGATTTCGGTCCTGGCGGGATCGAGCACCAGCGAGGCCTGCTTGAAGTAGGTCATGGCGTTCTGTTCGACCTGCTCGCGGGTCAGCGGCGGACGGGTGGCGTTGCGGCCGGACGGATCGCCGATCATGGAGGTGAAGTCGCCGATCAGGAAGATCACCTGGTGGCCCAGGTTCTGCAGCTGTCGCATCTTGTTCAGGACCACGGTGTGGCCCAGGTGCAGGTCGGGCGCGGTCGGGTCCAGGCCCAGCTTGATGCGCAGCGGCGTGCCGCTCTGTTCCGAGCGGGCCAGCTTCTGGGCGAATTCACTCTCGATCAGCAGCTCGTCCACGCCGCGCTTGGTGATGGCGAGCGCCCCCTGGACTGCATCTGACAAAGGAAGGACGGCGGCGGCCTTCGCAGGCGTGGTGTTGGTGGTATCCATATGATGTATGAGAGATTTTGCTGAAAATGGTAGTCGGCTTCAGGAGTTTGTTATAATCCCCGATCCCATCAATCTTGCCGTACGAAAAGAACCGAAACAACAATAGATAAGAATAAAACGTTCCTGAAATAAAACGAGCGGCAAATTTTAACTGATTGCATGAGCCCTATACACAAAATCACCAGCACACGCTGGTTCAGCATGCTAGGTTCGACCCGCAAGGCGCGCATCATGAGCGCGTCCGCACTGTTTCTGGCAGTGTGCGCGTTCGGTGCCGCCGGTGTAGCGCCTCTCGCGCCCGACGCCTCCGACCTGCCGGTCAAGTCGGTTCAGGAAGACGTCGCCCTGCCCAACATCGCCCCCCAGCTCAGCGCGCTCGACCAGCAACAGGCCGACGCCCATTACGTCCATGAAGAAAAAATCCGCGCCGGCGACACGCTGGCCACGCTGCTGACACGCCTGGGCGTGGAAGACGAGGCGGCCGAAACCTTCATCAAGAAGGACAAGGTTGCCAAAGGCATCATGCAGCTCAAGACCGGCAAACGGGTGCAGGCGCAAACGGACGAGGAAGGCAATCTGCAGTGGCTGCGCGCCACCGTGGTGGACGGCAAGGACATTCCGGTCAAGAACATCACCGTGACCCGCAAGGGCGACGCCTTCGTGGCGGCCGAAGCGCCGGTGCAGCTGGAACGCCGGGTCGAGATGCACGCCCGTACCATCGCCTCCAGCCTGTATTCGGCCACCGACGCCAGCAACGATGGCGCCAAGCTGCCCGATTCCGTGGTCAAGCAGCTGATCGAGATGTTCTCGACCAACATCGACTTCCGTGGCGATATCAAGCGCGGCGACCGCTTCTACGTGGTGTACGAAGCCTTCTACCAGGATGGCGAATTCGTGCGTGCCGGCCGCGTGCTGGCCGGCGAGTTCACCAACCGCGGCACCACGTATCAATCGGTATGGTTTGAGGATCCGCAAAGCCGCCAGGGCGGCGGCTACTACAGCTTCGACGGCAAGGCGCTGAAAAAGGCCTTCCTCAAGTCGCCGGTGGAATTCTCGCGTATCTCGTCCGGTTTCGCGATGCGCGTGCACCCCGTCTCCGGCCAGTGGAAGCAGCACAAAGGCATAGACTTCCCCGCTCCCACCGGCACCCCGATCCGCGCCGCCGGCGATGGCGTGATCGATTTCGCCGGCACCCAGAACGGCTATGGCAACTTCGTCACCATCAAGCACTGGAACAACTACTCCACGGCCTACGCGCACATGAGCCGCTTCGCGCCCGGCATCAAGAAGGGCACCAAGGTCGCCCAGGGCGACGTGATCGGCTACGTGGGCACCACCGGCTGGTCGACCGGCGCGCACCTGCACTACGAGTTCCGTGTGGGCGGCGAAGCCAAGGATCCGAACAAGATGAACGTGGTGGCCCAGGCGCCGCTGACGCCGGCCGAAATGGCCCGTTTCCGTGTCTTCGCCGCAGATATGACGCACCGTATAGCGCTGCTGCAGCCGGCCGGTTCCGGCAACACCCGCGTGGCGGCTAAATAACTCGACAACGCCGCCTGGTGCGGCAGACGTGGTACAAAACAGGCCGCCCCGTCGGCCTGTTTTTTTGCCTGCGAAACCATGATGCGCCTGGGCCCGCCAGGCTTCTGTGCGCCAGCCCGCATATCGTGCACAATGGGGTTTTGTGTGCGGGGAGGGCAACATGGCTTTGTTCATAGGACTGATGTCGGGCACCAGCCTGGACGGCGTGGATGGCGTGCTGGCCGAGTTCGGCAATGGCGGCGCTGTGCGCACCCTGGGCGCCGCCTACCGGCCATTTGACGCGCATCTGCGCACCGAACTGCTGACCCTGCAATCCCCTGGCGCCAACGAAATCGAACGCGAGGCGCTGGCCGCCAACGGCCTGGCGCGGCGCTACGCGGATTGCGTGACGGCGCTGCTGGACGAGGCCGGCCTGGCGCCCTCGGCGGTGACGGCCGTGGCGGTGCACGGCCAGACCATACGGCACCGGCCCGAGCTGGGCTACACGCGCCAGACCAATAATCCCGCCCTGCTGGCCGAGCTGTGCGGCATAGCCGTGATTGCCGACTTCCGCAGCCGCGACATCGCCGCCGGCGGCCAGGGCGCGCCGCTGGTGCCGGCCTTCCACCAGGCGCTGTTCGGGCTGGCGGGCGGCACCCGGGTGGTGGCCAATATCGGCGGCATTGCCAACATCAGCGTACTGGCGGACGGGCGCGTGACGGGTTTCGACACCGGTCCCGGCAATGTGCTGATGGATGGCTGGATCGCGCGCCACCAGGGCAAGGAATACGACGCGGACGGCGCCTGGGCCGCCAGCGGCAAGGTGATGCCGGCACTGCTGGCGCGCCTGCTGGGCGAGCCCTATTTCGCACTGCCCGCGCCCAAGAGCACCGGGCGCGACCTGTTCCATATGGACTGGCTGGACGCCCACCTGGCGGCCTTCCCCGACGCAGCGCCGGCCGACGTGCAAGCCACGCTGGCCGAACTGACGGCGGTGACGCTGGCGCGCGGCATCCAGGCCCATGGCGCGGCGGCGGACGCGGTGTATGTATGCGGCGGCGGCGCCTACAACGGCACGCTGCTGCGCGCGCTGTACCAGGCCCTGGACGGCAGGATGAGCGTCGAATCGACGCAAGCCCTGGGAGTGGCGCCCAACCGGGTGGAAGCCCTGGCCTTCGCCTGGCTGGGCTACCGCTTCAGCGAACGCCTGGCCGGCAACCTGGCCAGCGTGACGGGCGCCAGCGGCGAACGCATCCTCGGGTCCTTGTATCCGCGCTGAACCACAAGCAGCCAGGCAGCGGCATTCGGGTTTCATTGTAAAATAGCAACAACAAAACTTCGCCTGCGCCCGTACCGCGCATGCCCAGCCGCAGATGAAACCGTCTCCGTCCCCCAGCATCCGTTCGCGTCTGGTCATCCTGGTCCTGGCCTGTATTTGTCCTGCATCGCTATTGGCAGTGCTGCTGATCTCGTATGACTACCAGCTGGGCCGGCAAAATTTCATGGACAGCGCGATGGCGACGGCGCGCGCCAACGCGATGGAGATAGACCGCGAATTCGCGGTGGTCGAGGCGGCGCTGGTGGCGTTGTCGACCTCGTCCAACTTTGCCCAGGCCAACGTCCAGGCGATCGACGTCCAGGCGCGCAGGCTGATGGCGCGCCAAAACATCTTCAACATCGTCCTGGAAGACGCGGCTGGGCAGCAATTGCTGAACACCTTCCGTCCCTACGGTATGGCGCTGCCGGCCAACCCTGGGGATAGCGCCTTGAAACGCGTGCTCGATACCGACGCCACCGTCATTTCCAGCCTGTTCCGTGGTTCGCTGTCACAACGCCAGCTGGTGTCGGTCGGCATACCCGCCAGCCTGGGGCCGGCCCGCAGATGCGTACTCACCGCCACCATGGCCGCCGAGCGATTTCAAACCATCATATCCCGGCAGAATTACCCAGCGCACTGGGTCACGAGCATTCTCGACCGGTCCGGGCGGGTAGTGGCGCGCTCGCACGAGGCCGAACGCTACCGGGGCACCAAGGCCAGTCCCGACGTGCTGCAGCGCTTGCGGGAGCGCTACGACGGCGCCTTTGAGACCAGCACGCCGGATGGCCGGCCCATCCTGGCGGTGCTGGCCCGGGCCGACGGGTCGGAATGGACAGTGGCGATCGGCATACCGGTGGCGCAGCTCAACGCCGAGGCCAGCCGCAAGCTGGGATTCCTGGTGCTGGCCACCGCGCTGCTGCTGGGCAGTGGCTTGCTGATCGCCTGGAAGGTCGGCTCCCGCCTGCGCCACGCGATTTATGGGCTGATTACCCCCGCGCTGGCGCTGGGGACTGGCCAGCCGGTCGCAGCGGCAGCCTACGGGCTGCGCGAGGCCGATGCGGTGGGCCGGGCGCTGCACCGGGCCTCGGCCATGCTGCAGCAGGCCAGGCACGACGCCACCCATGACGTACTGACCGGCCTGGCGAACCGCGCCATGTTTTGCGACTACCTGGAGCGCCAGCTGGCCCTGGCAGGGCGCAATGCGGCCCAGCTGGCAGTGCTCTACCTGGACCTCGACCACTTCAAGACCATCAACGACACGCACGGCCACGCGGTGGGTGACGAGCTGCTGGTGGCCGCCAGCCGCCGCCTGTCCGAGCAGTTGAGAAAATCCGACATGGCTGCCCGCCTGGGAGGGGATGAGTTCGCCGTCGTGCTTGCCGATTCCAGTCCGGACGACACCGCCGCCGTCGTCGACAAGCTGGCCACGATCATGGCCCGGCCCTATCTCATCCAGGGTATGGAGCTGCAGGCGGCCGCCAGCATCGGCGCCGCCATGTTCCCGGAATCCGCCACTGATATGGCGGCCCTGCTGGAGCAGGCCGACCAGGCCATGTACCAGGCCAAGGCCCTGCGCAAACGCAGCCCGGGACGCTAGCCCTGCGGCAGGTGCCAGCGGAAATAAAAAAAGCGCAACCGTGGTTGCGCCTTTTTCGAGGTGAAGCGGATCAGGCCGAGAACGAGGAACCGCAGCCGCAGGTCGAGGTGGCGTTGGGATTCTTGATCACGAACTGGGCGCCTTCCAGGTCGTCCTTGTAGTCGATCTCGGCGCCGACCAGGTATTGGTAGCTCATCGAATCGACCAGCAGCTGGACACCGTTCTTGACCATGGTGGTGTCGTCCTCGTTGACGATTTCATCAAAGGTGAAACCGTACTGGAAGCCCGAGCAGCCGCCGCCCTGCACGAAGACGCGCAGTTTCAGGTCCGGGTTGCCTTCTTCCTCGATCAGCTGCGCAACTTTCTCGGCGGCGCTATCGGTAAACACGATGGGCGACGGGATCACTTCTGCTTCGGCGACTGCATTCATTTCTAGCTCCTACGGGATAATCTGATTAAGATCAATTATAGACCCTGCCCGGATTTCATGCTCCGGCCGCCGTCAAATGCGGCCGGATGTTGTTTTACGGCAGCAAT
Organism: Duganella kummerowiae; assembly: GCF_053572355.1. Classification (NCBI taxonomy): domain Bacteria; kingdom Pseudomonadati; phylum Pseudomonadota; class Betaproteobacteria; order Burkholderiales; family Oxalobacteraceae; genus Duganella; species Duganella kummerowiae. Next base: position 94,636 of record NZ_JBKFEH010000009.1, on the reverse strand, counting down.
GCAACCTGGTTCAGGCCGGCGCCTTCGTCCAGGCCGAACATCAGATTCATGCACTGCACGGCCTGGCCGGACGCGCCCTTGACCAGGTTGTCCTGCACCACCAGCACGATCACGGTGTCGCCGTGGCGGTGCAGGGCCAGGCGCAGCGCGTTGGCGCCACGGGTGGAGCGGGTTTCCGGATGCGAGCCGAACGGCATCACGTCGACGAAAGCCTCGTCCTTGTACTGTGCCTCGAACAAGGCTTGCAATTCCTCATTGCTGACATCCCTGGTCAGGCGCGCATACAGGGTCGAGTGCATGCCGCGTATCATGGGCACCAGGTGCGGGGTGAAGATCAGGCGTACCGGCTGGTCGGTGAATTTCTGCAGCTGGGCCGAGGTTTCCGGGGTATGGCGGTGGCCGCTCACGCCGTAGGCCTTGAAGTTGTCGCTGGCTTCCGAGAACAGGGTGCCGATTTCCGCCTTGCGGCCGGCGCCCGACACGCCCGACTTGCAGTCGGCGATCAGCGAACCGGCGTCGACCAGGCCGGCTTTCAGCAGCGGATAGTAGCCCAGCTGCATGGTGGTCGGGTAGCAGCCCGGATTGGCCACCAGGCGCGCGCCCTTGATGGCTTCGCGGTTCAGCTCGACCAGGCCATAGGCGGCCTCGGCCAGCAGGTCCTGGCAGGTGTGAGGGATCTTGTACCACTGCTCGAACACGCCCGCATCCTTGATGCGGAAGTCGGCCGCCAGGTCGATCACCTTGACGCCCTTGGCCAGCAGCTCGGGCGCCTGGGCCATGGCCACGCCGTGCGGGGTGGCGAAGAACACCACGTCGCACTGGCTCAGGTCGGCCTTGTCCGGCGACGAAAACGCCAGGTCCACGCGTCCGCGCAGCGAGGGGAACATGTCAGCCACCGGCAAGCCGTCTTCCTTGCGCGAGGTGATGGCCGTCAGCTGGACGTTGGGATGCACTGCCAACAGTCGCAGCAATTCCACTCCAGTGTAGCCAGTGCCGCCGACGATGCCAACTTTGATCATGTTCTTTCCTTGAGAAAAAAGTAATAAAAAATCTGCTGCGGGAGGATCATTTTATCAGTCATGTGCAACCGGCGTATGACAGCCCTCTACAAAACAAAAAGCCGCCAGGCACAGGGCATGGCGGCTTTTGCACGGGTGGACGGACTGGCCATCCACCGGTGTAAGCGTGAAATTAACGCTTGGAGAACTGCTTGGCGCGGCGTGCTTTGCGCAGGCCGACTTTTTTACGCTCGACTTCGCGGGCGTCGCGGGTGACGAAGCCGGCGCGGGCCAGATCGCCCTTCAGGCCTGCATCGTAGTCGATCAGGGCGCGGGTGATGCCGTGGCGCACTGCACCTGCCTGGCCGGACTCGCCGCCGCCGTGCACGTTGACCTTGATGTCGAAACGCTCGACGTTGCCGGTCAGTTCCAGCGGTTGACGGATGACCATCAGGCCGGTCTCGCGCGAGAAGTACTCGGACGCGGGTTTGCCGTTGACGATGATTTGGCCAGTGCCCACTTTGATGAACACGCGAGCCACTGCACTCTTGCGACGGCCGGTGCCGTAGTTGTAGTTACCGATCATGTCAGTTCCTTAGATTTCGAGTGCTTTGGGTTGCTGGGCGGCGTGCGGGTGGGTACCTTCAGCGTACACCTTCAGCTTCTTGATCATGGCGTAGCCCAGGGGGCCTTTCGGCAGCATGCCCTTGACGGCTTTTTCCAGAGCACGACCCGGGAAACGCTGTTGCATTTTCAGGAAGTTGGTCTCATAGATGCCGCCCGGGTAGCCCGAGTGACGGTAGTAGGTCTTCTCGGTGGCTTTGGTGCCGGTCACGCGCAGTTTGCCAGCGTTGATAATGACGATGAAATCGCCGGTATCGACGTGCGGAGTGAATTCGGGTTTGTGCTTGCCGCGCAGTCGGAGTGCCACTTCGCTGGCAACACGTCCGAGGACTTTGTCCGTCGCGTCAATCACGAACCAATCGCGCTGGACTTCATGAGCCTTAGCGGAAAAAGTTTTCATGTTTGACTTCCTAAATAGGGAAATAACGCTCATATGGTGGTTCCGCCCCGTGTTTCAGCGGACTCGGCCTTTTTATTTACTTTCCTGAGCGAATGGAAAGCCTGCAAGTATAGCCCGGATAGCGCATCCGGGTCAAGCCGCGCGTGGCTCGGGGCAGTCCATTACAATATGGGCAAATTTTCTTCTTGGAGAGCAGCATGGAATGCAAAGTCAGCTGGAACGGCCCCTCGGGCATGAGCTTCCGGGCCGAGACCGGCTCCGGACATATGGTCAGCATGGATGGCGCCCCCGAAGGCGGCGGCAACAACCTGGCGCCCCGTCCCATGGAAATGGTGCTGCTGGGCACCGGCGGCTGCACCGCCTATGACGTGGTGCTGATCCTGAAACGCAGCCGCGAGGAAGTGACCGGCTGCGAATGCGTGCTGAAGGCCGAGCGCGCCGACACCGATCCCAAGGTGTTCACCAAGATCAACTTCCACTTCGTGGTGACCGGCAAGAACCTCAAACCCAACGTGGTCGAGCGCGCCGTCAAGCTGTCGCACGAAAAATACTGCTCGGCGTCCATCATGCTGGCCAAGACCGCCGAGATTACGCACTCGATCGAGATCATCGAGGCGTAGGCCTCTCAGACATAATAAGCGGTGCTGGTCATGACTTTCGACATGGCCTGCATCGCCAGCCGCACCGGCATCGGCACCTCGGCCGCGCCCAGGGCCTGGGCCTTGGCGCCGTGCTCCACTTCATCGACCCGCATCTGCTCGACGATGGCGCGCGACTTGGCGTCCTGCGGCGGCAGCTTTTCCAGGTGGCCGGCCAGGTGCGCCTCCACCTGGCGCTCGGTTTCCACCACAAAGCCCAGGCTGCGGGCGTCGCCCAGCACGGCCGCGACCGTGCCCAGCGCGTAGGCGCCGGCGTAGAAGAACGGGTTCAGCACGCTGATGTGCGAACCCAGCTCGCCCAGGCGCTGCGCGGTCCAGGCCAGGTGGTCTTCCTCCTCGCGGCCCGCCTGTGCAAACTGGCGCGACATTTCCTCGGTCTTGGCGAAGCGGCCTTGCGAGTCGTACAGGGCCTGCGCGCACACTTCGCCCACGTGGTTGACGCGCATCAGCCCGGCCGCATGGCGCTGCTCGGCCTCGCTCAGCTCGCAGTCCGGCTGGTGCAGGCCGGGATTGGGACGGGACGCGCTGGCCACGCCGCTGATCACGCGCAGGGCCCGGTCGGCGCCGGTGATGAAACGATCCAAGGGAGAGTGATGGTGATGTGCCGCCATGGGAGTCAACCAGGTAATGTTGGTAAGGTCCCAATTATAAGACAGCAGCCATTCAAGCCGGGGCGCTTAGTTTGCGTCCGCTTCCTCGCGCAACTGCCGCTGCCGCTCTATCCAGTCGGCCACCGGGCCGCGCACGTCGATGCCGGACAAATCCTTGGCCACGCCCAGGTTCAGCCCCAGCAGGAAGGGGATGTTCTCGACCGGCACCTCGGTGCAGTGTGCCCCGAAAGCCTTGAGGAAGCGCGGCGAATCGACCACGGCCACTACTTGCTCGCCGCTCATGTATTGCAGGATGCTGGTGATGCTGTGGCCGCGCCCGATGGCGCGGTAGATGAAGCGGTTGTACTCGCGATCCAGCTGCTTGAAGTCCAGCTTGTCCTTGGTCATCAGGCCGGAGAGGTAATACAGCCCCAGGGCCACGCGGAAAAAACCGGTGGCCTCCTTGCGGCTGGTGCCGGCGCGGGTCACCGCCAATATGTTTTCCTGGATGGCTACGTTCATGGAAACTCCTGCCGCGCACTATATCACGCCCCTGCAAGCCACTCGTCGGCAGCAATATCAAGCGCCCCGGACTGCTCCCGGGTTTGCGCACTCTGCTCCACCCTTTGCGCCGACTATCGCAATGCCGCCCCACCTGTGTCGCAAATTCAATACAATGCCATCATGTGAAAAGGGTATGGCACCGCAGAAACTCAGGAGTCGGCATGGAATTACGCATCAGCAACTTGTCCAAGACCTACGGCAATGGCGTCGTCGCCTTGGACAATATTTCGCTCACCATCCCCACCGGGATGTTCGGCTTGCTCGGCCCCAACGGCGCCGGGAAGTCGACGCTGATGCGCACCCTGGCCACCCTGCAGGAATGCGATGCCGGCTCGGTATTCTTCGGCGACCTGGACGTGCTGGATGAAAAAGACGAAGTACGCCGCCTGCTGGGCTACCTGCCGCAGGACTTCGGCGTCTATCCCAAGGTGACCGCCTACGAGCTGCTGGACCACTTCGCGGTGCTGAAAGGCTTGTCCAACCGGGCCCGCCGGCGCGAGGTGGTGGACGGCCTGCTGCAGCAGACCAACCTGTTCGAAGTGCGCCACCAGCGCCTGGGCGGCTTCTCGGGCGGCATGCGGCAGCGCTTCGGCATCGCCCAGGCGCTGCTGGGCGATCCCAGGCTGATCATCGTCGACGAACCCACGGCCGGCCTGGACCCGCAGGAGCGGGTGCGCTTCCACAACCTGCTGTCCGACATCGGCGAGGACAAGACCGTGATACTGTCCACCCACATCGTCAGCGACGTGGAAGACCTGTGCGCCAACATGGCCATCATCAACAAGGGTCACTTGCTGCTGTGCGGCGATACGCGCGAACTGATACACGAAGTGAGCGACAAGATCTGGGCCCGCTTCATCGACAAGCGCGACCTGCCCATGTTCCAGCAGCGCCACGCCGTGATTTCCTCGCGCCTGCTGTCCGGCCGCACCCTGATCCACGTCTACAGCGACGACGATCCGGGCGACGGCTTCGAGGAAGCCATCGGCGACCTGGAAGACGTGTACTTCGCCACCATCGCCGGCCGCCACGTCGCGGCCGAGCACTGCGACTGAGGCTCCGCCATGTTTGCCATCGCGGCCTTCGAGCTGCGCCAGCGCCTCAAGCTGCTCTCGACCTGGGTCTATTTCACCATGTTCACGCTGCTGTGCATGCTGTGGATGGCCGGCGCAGGCGGCGTGTTCAAGAACTTCAGCGTCACCTTCGGCGCGCTGGTGATCGACTCGCCGCGCTCGATCGCGCTCACCACCAGCGTCATGGCGTCCATGGGCGTGATCGTGGTGGCCGCCATGATGGGCCGCTCGGTGCAGCAGGACTTCGAGTACGACATGCAGCACTTCTTCTTCAGTGCGCCCATCCGCAAGCACCAGTACATGTTCGGCCGCTTCCTGGGCGCCTACCTGGCCCTGGCCGTGATCTTCACCAGCGTGCTGCTGGGCACCTGGCTGGGCAGCCTGATCCCCGGTATCGACGCCGAGCGGCTCGGCAGCCCCGGCCTGGCCGGCTACGCCATCCCCTATCTCTTCACCGTGCTGCCGAATATCTTCATCTTCGGCGCCGTGTTCTTCATCCTGGCGGCGCTGACGCGGCGCATGCTGCCGGTCTATATCTCTAGCGTGGTGATGCTGATCGGCTACATCGTGGCGCCGGGCCTGGCGCGCGACCTCGACTACAAGACCCTGGCCGCCCTGATCGATCCCTTCGGCACCACCGCCGTGATACGCCTGACCGAATACTGGCCCATCGCCGAGCGCAACAGCCGCCTGGTGCTGCCGGAGGGTGTGTACCTGCTCAACCGCGCCCTGTGGAGCGGCATCGCCCTGGCCGGCCTGCTGCTCGGCTACTGGCGCTTCCACTTCATCGCCACCCAGGACAGCGGCGCCGGCGCCCGCGGCGAACCGGACATGCCGCAGCGCCTGAGCGCGGCCTCCTCCAACACGCGCGAGGCGCCGGACTTCAAGTCGCGCAGCCTGGCCGGCCTGCTGCTGCAGATGAGCTGGCTGAACCTGCGCGAAACCACCAAGAACATCTACTTCCTCGTGATCGTCCTGGCCGGGGTGCTGATGATGTTCGTCACCACCCTGGACATGGGCTCCATCTACGGCACCGTGACCTATCCGGTGACTTACCTGGTGCTGGAATCCGTGTCCAGCATCTTTGCCCTGTTCATGCTGGTGATCACCACCTTCTATGCCGGCGAGCTGGTGTGGCGCGAGCGCGAGGCGCGCATCGGTTTGATGCTGGACGCGCTGCCGATACCGAGCTGGCTGCCGCTGCTGGCCAAGCTGTGCGCGCTGGTCGGGGTGCAGGCCGTGCTGCTGGCGGTGGTCATGGTGTGCGGCATGGCCATCCAGGTGTTCAACGGCTACTTCATGCTGGAGCCGGGCATGTATCTGCACCAGCTGTTCCTGGTGCAGCTGCCGCAGTATGCGCTGGTGGCGGTGCTGGCCCTGGCGGTGCAGGTGCTGATCAACCAGAAGTACCTGGCCTACTTCGCCATGATCGTGTACTACCTGGCCACCGTCACCCTGAGCACGCTGGGCCTGGACCATCCCATGCTGGTGTACGGGAACACGCCCAGCTTCATGTACTCGGCCATGAACGGCTTCGGCCACTACCTGGTGCGCGAGCGCTGGTACGAAGCCTACTGGGGCGGCGCGGCGCTGCTGCTGACCGTGCTGTCGCTGCTGTTCTGGCCGCGCGGCGCCAACCACGAATGGCGCCAGCGCCTGCAGCTGGCGCGCCATGCCTTGACCGTGCCGGTGCTGCGCACGGCCGCGCTCGGTGTGCTGGTGTTTGCCGGCAGTGGCGCGGTGCTGCTGTACAGCCTGCATGTGCAGCACTACCAATCGGCGTACGCGAAGGAATCGGACCGCGCCAGCTACGAGCGCCAGTACAAACAGTACGCCGCCGTGCCGCAGCCGCGCATCACAGGCGCGACCCTGAACGTGGAACTGTTCCCCGAGCAGCGCACCCTGCGCGCCAGGGGCCGCTACATCCTGCAGAACAAGACCGCCCAGCCCATCACCGACGTGCTGGTGCAGCAGCAAGCCGACAGCACCATCCGCACCCTGCGCTTCAGCCAGGAGGCGCGCCGCGGCCTGAACGACGCCGAACTGGGCTTCTACAGCTACAAGCTGCGCCAGCCGCTGGCGCCGGGCGCCCAGCTGGCCATGGAATTCGAGATCGAGTATGCGCCGCGCGGCCTGTTTGGGCTGGGCCAGGACACGCCGGTGCGGCACAACGGCACCTTCTTCGACAACAGCGTGCTGCCACAGATAGGCTACCAGCCCAAGATCGAACTGAGCGACGCGCGCGACCGCAAGAAACACGGTCTGCCGCCGCGCGAACGCCGTCCGGCGCGCGACGATGCGCGCGGCCTGGCCAACAACTTCACCGGCAACGACGCCGACTGGATCAACCTGGACGTCACCATCAGCACCAGCCCGGACCAGGTGGCCATCGCGCCGGGCATGCTGGAGAAGGAATGGAGCGCCAAGGGCCGCCGCTATTTCCACTACAAGATGGACCAGCCCATCCTGAATTTCTACGCCATCCAGTCGGCCCGCTACCTGGTCAAGCGCGACTGGTGGCAGGACGTGAATATCGAGCTGTACTACCATCCCGGCCACGAATACAATCTGGACCGCATGAACCGCGGCATCAAGGAAGCGCTGGAATACTACACGCGCAACTTCGGTCCCTACCAGCACAAGCTGGTGCGCATCGTCGAATTCCCGCGCTACGAGACCTACGCGCAATCGTTCCCGAACACCATACCGTATTCGGAAAGCCTGGGATTCATCGCCAAGGTCAACGACAAGAATCCCAAGGATATCGACTACCCCTTCTACGTCACGGCGCATGAGGTGGCGCACCAGTGGTGGGGCCATCAGCTGGTGCCGGGCGACACCCGCGGCGCGGGCGTGCTGAGCGAGACGCTGTCGGAATACTCGGCCCTGATGGTGATGAAGAAGAATTATGGCCCGGCCAAGATGCGCCGCTTCCTGCAATACGACCTGGACAACTACCTGATCGGTCGCGCCACCGAGCGCAAGAAGGAGCTGCCGCTGGCCGACAACGAAGACCAGAACTACATCCAGTACCGCAAGGGTGCGCTGGCCATGTACCAGCTGCAGGACATCCTGGGCGAGGACAAGGTCAATGCGGCCCTGCGCGGCCTGCTGGCCAGCCATGGCAAGGCCACGGGGCCGTATCCCAGCGCCAGCACCCTGGTGGCGGCCCTGCGCGCCATCACCCCGGCCGACCGCATGTATCTGATCGACGACCTGTTCGAGTCCATCGTGCTGTACGAGAACCACGCCGTGTCCGCCAAGGCGCGCAAGCTGGCCGATGGCAGGTACGAAGTGGAGATCGTGGTCAGCGCCGCCAAGGTGCGCGCCAACGAGCTGGGCGAGGAGAAGGATGTGCCGCTGCACGACCTGATCGAGATCGGCGTGGACGACAAGGATGGCAACAGCCTGCTGCGCGAGCGCAAGCTGATGGACCACAAGGAAGGGCGCTACACGGTGGTGGTATCGGGCCACCCGGCCAAGGCCGGCATCGATCCGGACAACAAGCTGATCGACCGCAAGCCGGGCGACAACCTGGTGAACGTGGAGATCGAGTCACCGTAGCGGCCCAGCGTACAACGGTTCCTTAGCCGTCTCTTTGGTCAGGCGCTGATGCGCACCCGTTCCGGCGTGCGGCGCACGGCGGGTGCGGCGGGCAGCTGGCGTTCATCCAGCTGGAACACGGCCACCACCTGGGCCAGGGCGGCGGCCTGTTCCTGCAGCGAGGCGGCGGCTGCTGCCGCCTGCTCCACCAGCGCCGCGTTCTGCTGGGTCACGTTGTCCATTTCGGTGACGGCCAGGTTGACCTGCTCGATGCCGGTGCTCTGCTCCTGGCTGGCCGAGGTGATTTCGCCCATGATGTCGGTCACGCGCTGGATGCTGTCGACCACGTCGGTCATGGTCATGCCGGCCTGGTTGACCAGGGTGCTGCCGGCGTCCACCTTCTCCACCGAGGTATCGATCAGGGCCTTGATTTCCTTGGCCGCCGCCGCGCTGCGCTGGGCCAGGGTGCGCACTTCCGACGCCACCACCGCGAAACCGCGGCCCTGCTCGCCGGCGCGGGCCGCTTCCACTGCCGCGTTCAGGGCCAGGATGTTGGTCTGGAAAGCGATCCCGTCGATCACGGAAATGATGTCCACCACTTTGCGCGAGGAGGTGTTGATGGCGTCCATGGTCTCCACCACCTGGGCCACCACGGCGCCGCCGCGCTGCGCCACCTCGGCCGCCCGCTGCGCCAGCTGGTTGGCCTGGCGCGCGTTGTCGGCGTTCTGCTTCACGGTCGAGGTCAGTTCTTCCATGGACGAAGCGGTTTCCTCCAGGCTGGAGGCCTGCTGCTCGGTGCGCGAGGACAGGTCCAGGTTGCCGGCCGCGATCTGGGTCGAGGCGCTGGCAATGCTGTCGGTGCCGTTGCGCACCTGGCCGACGATGCCGATCAGGCCATCGTTCATGGTGCGTAGGGCCTGCAGCAGGCGGCCGGTCTCGTCCTTGCTGTCGACCACTATGGTGCTGCGCAAATCCTTGTTGGCCACCGCCACCGCGATATCGACCGCATGGCTGAGCGGCGCCGTGATACCGTGCGTCAGCCACCAGGCGCTGGCCACGCCCACCGCCAGCACCACCACGCCCAGCACGATCATGAAGGTGCGGCTGCGCTGCGACTCGGCCTCGATCTCCTGCGCGTTCTGGTCAATGCTCATGCGCTGCATTTCCAGCAGGGCGCGCAGGGAATCCAGGTAAGCCTTGCCAGCCGGGGTGAAGCTGGTATCCAGCACGGTGGCGGCCTCTTCCAGCTTACCTTCCTTTTTCAGCGCGACGATCTGGTCGCGGGCGGCCAGGTACTGCTTGCGGGTGTCGCTGATCTTGGCGAAAGTGGCTTTCTCGGCATCCGACTCCAGCAGCGACTCCACCTTTTTCTGGATCTCGCTGACCTCGCTGGTGGAAGCTGCCGTCTCGGCCGCGAAGTATGGGCCCAGCGATGGATCGCTGCTCTTGGAGATGGCCGTGGTGCGGCGCACGCTGGTGTGGATGGCGCGGTACCATTCGCTCACCATGCGCTCCTTGGCCAGCGGCTGCTGCATCATTTCGCGGGTGGCCAGTTCCACCGAACGCATGTGGCTGATGGCGGTCAATATCAGCACGGCCATCAGGACCAGCATCAAGCCAAAGCCCAGCGCCAGCCGGGTGCCTATCTTCAGGTTTTTCATGATAAGAAAATGGAAAGGTTGCCACTTGTGGTGGTGTCAGGGCATATGGATTGTTGTTGCCCTTAGGAATTGCCGGAAGTGTAGCACAGCGTTTTTTGCTGCGCAGAAATTAGGCGGTAACTCGTATGGTGCTGAGGACACCGGAATTGAAGGAGGCTTCGATGGCGCTGCCGGCCAGTTCGGGATTGCTCTTGAGCACTTCGGCCCAGTTGGCGGAGGCGGCATCCGACGACAGGCCGGCCGTGCCGACCCCGCTGTAGATGCCGGACAAGGGCGTGCCGCCGGTGGCGAGATTACCGACCAGGCCGGCATCCAGGTCTTGCTGGGCGATCAACTGGGTATCGCTGCCCGCTTCCGGCACGGTCTCAGGCTGCGCCACCGTGCCCGCCTGCTGGATGGAATCGAGCAGGCCGGCCGGGGTGTAGACCTGCGCTCCCGTGGAGCCGCCCAGTGTGGCTACCACGGCCGAGTTGGCCGACAGGCTGGCCGCCGTGCTGGCCTGCGCCGCGCTGCTGGCGGCCGCGCTGGACGATACGGTCGGGACATACGACTGTATCGTGGTGGCGTTGGTGACGGAGTTGAGCGCGACGGTCATGATGGATCCAGGATGGTTCTCATCAATATAGTTTAAGACGTGCGCGGTGGCAAATAGAATATTTCTATAGAGAATTAAAAACGGGACCGCGCGGGTCCCGTTTTGTGCTTACTCCGCGGTGGCGGCCGCCTTTTTGGGCGCAGCCTTTTTGGCCGGCGCCTTCTTGGCCGCCGTGGCCGTGGTGCTGGCCGCTTTCCTGGCCGGCGCCTTTTTGGCTGCCGCCTTTTTGGCCGGGGCTTCCGTCGCGGCCTCGGCGGCGGCGCTACTGCCCTCATCGCCATCGCCGGCTTCGGCAGTCTTGCCCTTGGCCGGCGGCTTGCCCTTGCGCTCCTCGAACTCGAAGCTGATCTTGCCGTCCTTGCCCCTCACCAGGAAGGCCTTGAACGGGCGCCGGGTGCGCTGCGACACAAAGCCCGGCAGCAAATCGGTCTTGCCGTCGTTGAGCAGCTTGACCATTTGCTCGGGCAGGATTTCCTGCTGCAGGATGATGCGGCCGCTGCGGAAATCGCAAGTCTTGGGCTTGGCCACGCTGTTTTCGCACACATAGGCCAGGCCCATCTCGAACACGCCGCCGGCGCACTTGGGGCAAGGGCCGAGCGCGGTCTGGCCGCTGAAATCGACGCCCTCGCCATCCTCGCCGCCCTCGTCGTTCTGGCCGAAGTCGAACTCCAGCTTGAAGTTGCTGATGTCCTCGTCGCGCACGATGCGCAGGATGGCGGCAAATGGACGTCCCATCTTGGAGCGGAAGCCCTGCAGCGGGCCGATGGTGCGCTCGCGCAGCAGCTGTTCCACTTCCTCGATCTCGAACTGGCGGCTGCCCGGCGTCTTGCTCATCGAGAAGTCGCACTTGGTGCAGGCGAAGCGGCGGTAGTTTTCCTTGACCACGCTGCCGCAGTTCGGGCACGGCGTCTTCAGCGTGTGGTAATCGCCGGGGATGGTGTCGTTGTCGTATTCCTTGGCGCGCTTGACGATAATTTGCGCCATTTGCGCGATTTCACGCATGAATTCCTCGCGCGAAATCTTGCCACGCTCGATCTGCGACAGCTTGTATTCCCATTCGCCGGTCAGCTCGGGCGCGGTCAGCTCGTTCACGCCCAGGCCGCGCAGCAAGGTCATCAGCTGCGACGCCTTGGCGGTCGGAATCAGCTCGCGGCCTTCGCGCAGCAGATAGCGCTCAGTCAACAAGCCCTCGATGATGGCGGCGCGCGTGGCCGGCGTGCCCAGGCCCTTGCCGGCCATGGCGTCGCGCAGCTCGTCGTCCTCGACCAGCTTGCCGGCGCCTTCCATGGCCGACAGCAGGGTGGCCTCGGTGTAGCGCGCGGGCGGCTTGGTCACCAGGCCATGCGGGGTCACCTTGTCGGTGTGGACTTGCTCGCCCTTGGCCACCGGCACCAGGTTGCCGCTGCCTTCCTTGTCGTCGCCAGCCGCTTCCTTGCCATAGATGGCCAGCCAGCCGGGGTTGGTCATCACCTTGCCCTCGGTCTTGAACTGGTGGCCGGCCACTTCCGTGTAACGGGTGGTGATCTGGAACTCGGCCGGCGGGAAAAACACCGCCATGAAGCGGCGCGTCACCAGGTCGTACAGCTTCTGTTCCGGCTCGGACAAATTCTTGGGCGCGATGGTGGTCGGGATGATGGCAAAGTGGTCCGAAATCTTGGTATTGTCGAAAATACGCTTGTTCGGCTTGACCCAGCCCTTGTCCAGGATCTGCTTGGCGAACTGGTGGTAGTTGTTACTTTCCATCAGCACGCCCAGCGATTCCTTCACCGTGGCCAGGTAGTCTTCCGGCAGGTGGCGCGAATCGGTACGCGGGTAGGTCAGCACCTTGTGCTTTTCATACAGGGCCTGAGCCAGGCCCAGGGTGTTCTTGGCCGAGAAGCCGAAGCGCGAGTTGGCTTCACGCTGCAGGCTGGTCAGGTCGAACAGGGCCGGCGCCATCGAGGTGCTGGGCTTGGATTCCTCGGTGACCTTGCCCGGCTTGCCCTTGCAGGCCAGGGCGATGGTATCGGCGGCGGCCTTGCTCCACAGGCGCTCGGCGCGCTTCTCGGGATCGGTCTCGTCCTTCTTGAAGGCGGTGTCCAGCCACCGGCCCTCGTACACGCCGGCGGCGCACACGAACTCGGCCCGCACTTCCCAGTAGTCGCGCGGCACGAACTTCTTGATCTTCTCTTCACGCTCGACCACGATGGACAGGGTCGGCGTCTGCACCCGGCCCACGGTGGTGAGGTAGAAACCGCCTTCCTTGGAGTTGAAGGCGGTCATGGCGCGGGTGCCGTTGATGCCGATCAGCCAGTCCGCTTCCGAGCGGCTGCGGGCCGCATCGGCCAGCGGCAGCATTTCTTCGTCGCTGCGCAGGTGGGCGAAGCCCTCGCGGATGGCAGCCGGCGTCATCGACTGCAGCCACAGCCGCTTGACCGGCTGCTTAGCCTTGGCGTTCTGGGCGATCAAGCGGAAAATCAGCTCCCCTTCGCGGCCCGCGTCACAGGCGTTGATCAGGGTGGTGACATCCTTGCGTTTGATCAGCTTGTTGAGCACCTTGAGCCGCGACTCGGTCTTGGCGATGGGATTGAGCGCGAAATACGGCGGGATCATGGGCAGGTGGGCAAAGCTCCACTTGCCGCGCTTGACGTCGTGCTCCTCCGGTACGGCGATTTCCAGCAGGTGGCCCACCGCGGAGGACAGCACGTACTCGTCCGATTCAAAGTACTCATCGTGCTTGGTGAAGCCGCCAAGCGTCTTCGCGATGTCGTTCGCGACGGATGGCTTCTCGGCGATGATGAGGGTTTTACTCATATTTTTGATGTCTCGTAGTAACACTTGGAGGGATTCAGATGCGCATCATACATGGATCGCGGCAGGTCTGAACATTTAGGCTCCCGGCGCCATGACACATTCTTGTCAAAGCGCCAATGATAAGCGTGCTACCGGCCAGTGTGCAAGGCCAGACTATATCTACTTATGGGAAAGGGGCGGCGCACGCCGCGCCGCCAGCGGGCGTGCTTAATGCAGCAGGCGCGGCGCCTGGTCTTCGTCCGAGCCAAACAGGTCGTCGAACATCAGGGCGTCCGGCTCTTTGCCCTGGCTCCACATCAGCATCAGCACGATGACTTTCAGCTTGCCCAGCGATACCGGAGACTCGTCCAGCGCCAGGGCGCGTTCGACCACGATTTCGCGCTGCAGTGGGGTGAGCACCTTGGCCGATTCCAGGAACTGGATGAAGCCGACGGCGGCCGTGCCCAGCACGTCCGTTTCCTCGTCCACGTAATAGCGGAACCCGGTGGAGGCGGACGTGAGCGATTGATCGACCCCGGCCATTGCAGCCAGGTCGTTCAGCCACACCAGGGCTTCGGAGATCTCCACATCGTCAAAACCGACCGCCGACAGCTTCTTGGCCAAGGCCTCCGGTTCCGGGCAGGCATCGGGTCGATAGTAGGTTTCGTAGAGGTATACAAGGACGTCGAACATGGCTCTACTCTATCAGCTAAATCCAGCCATACACAAGTATTGTGCGGTGCAGTGTGGCTTCCTGTCAGCCCAAGCGTTGGAATAAGCCACCAGGCAGCCTTTCCACCAGCCCGGCCAGTTCCAGCGCCAGCAGTTGGCCTTGCAATTCCGCCACGTCCTGGCCCAGCTGCACGGCCAGGACGTCGGCGCTGGCGGCCTGGCCGCCCAGGGCCTGCAGCACGCGGTCGACAAAACGGTCGTCCGGTTCGGGCGCGGCGGCCGGCGGCCAGTCGCCCAGGATGTCGGCCGCCGTCTCCACCAGGCGCGCGCCCTCGCGCAGCAACTGGTGGCAGCCCTTGGACAGGGCCGAGTGCACCGAACCCGGCACGGCGTACACCTCGCGCCCCTGGCTGGCCGCCAGCTTGGCGGTGATCAGGGAGCCGGAAGCCAGCGCAGCCTCGACCACCAGCACGCCGCGCGCCAGCCCGCTGATCAGGCGATTGCGGCGCGGGAAATTGTCGGCGCGCGGCGGCGTGCCCAGCGGGTATTCGCTGATGATGCAGCCCTCGTCGGCGATGCGGCGCGCCAAGGCGGCGTTGCGGGCCGGATAGATGCGGTCCACGCCGGTGCCGACCACGGCCACCGTGGCGCCGGGGCCGGCCAGGCCGCCCCGGTGGGCGGCCGCGTCTATACCCATGGCCAAGCCGGACACGATGGTCAATCCGGCGCGCGACAGGGCCAGCGCCATGCGCTCGGCCATGGCGGCGCCCTGCGCGCTGGCGTTGCGGCTGCCCACCACGGCCAGCGATGGCGCCGCCAGCAGTTCCGTGCGGCCTTGCGCGTAAAGCAGCAGCGGCGCCATCGGCAACTGGCGCAGCGTGTCGGGATAATCGGGATGGCTGTATCCCAGCACGCAGCGGCCTGGATGGCGCAGCCAGTGCTCTATCTGCTGCTGCATGGGCGGCAAGCCCGGCGGCACGCCGAGCAGGGCGCTCACCTGCGCCGGCTTGAGCAAGCTTGCCAGTTCCTCCTCCGGGGCCGCGTACATGGCGTGCGGCGTACCGTAGCGTTCCAGCAAGCGGTGTGCGGACAGCAGGCCGACCCCGGGCGTCAGCGCCAGGCGCAGCCAGGGAAGATAATCATCGGGGGTATCCGTGTCCTGCACGGCGGCGTCCTCTAGTCGGGTGACCGGGCCAGGTCGCCCACTTGCAGCGGCGCCCCGGCCTGCATGATCAAGCCTTGGGAAACATGATTGAACACGCGGAAGATAAACAGGCTGCCCACTTCCTGGTCCGGCAGCCTGACCTGCGGCTGGCCGCCCAACCAGCCCCGGGGCGCGGTCGTATCGGTCACCGTCTTCCCCGCATGGTACAGATGCAGCACGGCGCCGCCATCGAGTCCGTCAAGCTTGCCGCGATTAATGCTGACCTCCTGCGGCCGGCCAACAGGGCGGCGCCGACCAGGCAAGCCCCGACTGTGCTAGAATTTTTCATTGAGAGATCCTTTAGTACAGTGAGCAAGCAGCACATGGCGTGCGACCCCGCCGGCCCGTAAATCTTGCTTTATTGATCAAATTCTGCCCACAACACCCCGGACTGGCAAGCGAAACGCCGCCTGCGCAGCACGCCGCCGCTAGCGCCCCCGGGGGCACCAACCACCACAGACTCGTATGGCCATCCTGAATATATTGCGTTATCCCGACCCACGCCTGCACAAGGTCGCCCAGCCCGTCACCGTGTTTGACGAACGCCTGGAAAAACTGGTGGCCGACATGGCCGAGACCATGTACGAGGCGCCCGGCATCGGCCTGGCCGCCAGCCAGGTCGACGTGCACGAGCAGGTGGTCGTGATCGACACCTCCGAAAGCAAGGACGGCCTGACCGTGTTCATCAACCCGGAAATCCTCTGGGCCAGCGAGGACAAGGCAGTGTACGAAGAAGGCTGTTTGTCCGTGCCCGGCATCTACGACGGCGTCGAGCGCCCGACCAGGGTCAAGGTGCGCGCGCTGGACGTCAAGGGCCAGCCCTTCGAAGTCGACGCCGACGGCCTGCTGGCGGTCTGCATCCAGCACGAGATGGACCACCTGAAAGGCAAGGTGTTCGTGGAATACCTGTCGCCGCTCAAGCGCAACCGCATCAAGACCAAGCTGGTCAAGGAAGAGCGCGGCCTGGAGCGCGAAGCTGCCATGCGCGCCCAGGGCCGCCGCTTCAAGTAAGCCGGACAGCCAGGACGCCTCCCATGAAAGTGATTTTCGCCGGCACGCCGGAATTTGCCGCCGTGGCCCTGCAGTCGCTGCATGAGGCCGGTTTTGAGATACCGCTGGTGCTGACCCAGCCCGACCGTCCGGCCGGGCGCGGCATGCAGCTTCAGCCCTCGGCCGTCAAGCAGTATGCGCTCGCGCACGGCATCGAGGTGCTGCAGCCGCTGTCGCTGCGCACCGACAGCAAGGACCCGCAGCGCGCCCACGAGGCCGTCGAAGCCCACCAGCGCCTGCTGTCCACGCCCTACGACGTGATGGTGGTGGCCGCCTACGGCCTGATACTGCCGCGCAGCACCCTGGACATCCGCCCCTGCATCAACATCCACGGTTCGCTGCTGCCGCGCTGGCGCGGCGCCGCCCCCATCCACCGCGCCATCGAGGCCGGCGACACGGAAACCGGCATCACCATCATGGAGATGGAGGAAGGCCTGGACACCGGCCCCATGCTGCTGACCGAGCGCATCGCCATCGCGCCGGACGACACCACCGGCAGCCTGCACGACAAGCTGGCCGCGCTGGGGGGACGCATGATCGTGGACGCCCTGCACCGCATGCGCCACCAGCAGCTGGAAGCCGTGGTCCAGCCCGAGGAAGGCGTCAGCTATGCGGCCAAGATCAGCAAGGAAGAAGCGGCGCTGGACTTCAGCCAGTCCGCCGCCGAGATCGGCCGCAAGATCCGCGCCTTCAATCCCTTCCCCGGCGCGCACGCTCAAGTGAACGGCGTCACCGTCAAGCTGTGGGGGGCGGATGTGCTGGAGCAGGACAGCGGCAGCGCGCCCGGCCAGGTGCTGGCGGCCGACGCCCAGCACGGCATCGTGGTGGCCTGCGGCGGCGGCGCGCTACGCCTGACCTCGCTGCAAAAACCGGGCGGCAAGCGCCTGCCCGCAGCCGAATTCATCAAGGGCTTTCCGCTGGAAGGCTTGCGCTTCGAGTAAATGCGCCTGCCTTGTACGGAAATCTGTACAATGTCCACATCGGCGAAACGGAGGGCACATGAACATCCTGACTTTTACGGACGCACGGGCAGGCTTGAAAACCGTGATGGATGAGGTCTGCGCGGACCACCAGCCGGCGGTCATTACGCGGCAAAATGGGGAGCCTGTCGTGATGATGTCCCTGGCGGACTACAACAGCATCCAGGAAACCTTGTACTTGCTCGGTTCGGCCAACAATGCCCAGCGCCTGATGCAGTCCATCGAGCAAATCAAGTCCGGCAAGACAAAAATCCGGAAGCTGATCAAACATGAGCCGCAAGAAAGCTGAAAACAAGGCGGCTGCAAAACATGTGGTGCTGGCATGGTCCGACATCGCCTGGGACGACTACCTGCATTGGCAAAAGGAAGATCTCGACAAGGCGGAAAAAATCAACGCCCTGCTGGAAGAGTGCATGCGGACACCATTCAAGGGCACGGGAAAGCCTGAGCCGTTGAAGGGCAACCTGACCGGCTACTGGTCGCGCCGCATAGACCGCGAACACCGGCTGGTGTATCTGGTGGAGGACGGCGTGGTGTATGTCGCCCAGTGCAGGCATCACTACTGAACATCAGGTCTCAATCGCTGCCGCATAGCAGATCCAGGCCACGATCAGGGCGCAATACACCAGCATGCACAGGTAGAGCAGATGGGATCTCATGGCTAGTCCGGGGCGGGTCGACCTGTTCATTGTCAACCCGCCATGTTTCCAGGGCGTTGCGCAATGTAACGCCCGCGTATCTCTCTGTAACAATCTCTCCTTGGCAGATTGTTGCTTCGCCGCAGCGATTGGCTGAAGCAAGTTCCGTCATGCCGTATAATCTCAGACCCGCCGTGCCCCCGGCGCGCCTCCCCACGTCCACGAAGAAAGTACGAAATGAACAAGCCCGTGTCCCATGCCGTGATGTCCGCCACCGATGCCCAGCTGCGCGACATCCTCGCGCGCCGCATCATGATACTGGACGGCGCCATGGGCACCATCATCCAGCAGTACAAGCTGGATGAAGCGGCGTATCGCGGCGCCCGTTTCGCCGACTTCACGGCGCCGGCCGACAGCGGCGCGCGCGAGCTGTTCGTCAAGGGTAATAATGAACTGCTGACCCTGACCCAGCCCCAGGTGATACAGGAAATCCACGAACGCTACCTGGCCGGCGGCGCCGACATCATCGAGACCAACACCTTCGGCGCCACCTGGATCGCCCAGGACGATTACCACATGGGCCACCTGGCCTATGAAATGAACGTGGAGGCGGCCAAGCTGGCGCGCGCCGCCACCGCCAAGTACAGCAGCGCCGACAAGCCGCGCTTCGTGGCCGGCGCCCTCGGCCCGACCCCGAAGACGGCTTCGATCTCGCCCGACGTCAACGACCCCGGCGCGCGCAACGTCAGTTTCGACCAGCTGGTGGACGCCTACCACGAACAGACCCGCGGCCTGATCGAAGGCGGGGTCGACCTGCTGCTGGTGGAAACCATCTTCGACACCCTGAACTGCAAGGCCGCCCTGTTCGCCATCGACAAATACTACGCCGAGCACCCCGAGCAGCCGCGCCTGCCGCTGATGATCTCGGGCACCGTGACCGACGCCTCCGGCCGCATCCTGTCCGGCCAGACCGTGCCGGCCTTCTGGAACTCGGTGCGCCACGCCAAGCCGCTCACCATAGGCCTGAACTGCGCGCTGGGCGCGGCCCTGATGCGGCCCTATGCCGAGGAGCTGTCGCAGATCGCCGACACCTATGTCTGCATCTATCCCAACGCCGGCCTGCCCAACCCCATGAGCGACACCGGCTTCGACGAGCTGCCGGCCGACACCTCGGCCCTGCTCAAGGAATTCGCCGAAGCGGGCTTCATCAACATCGCCGGCGGCTGCTGCGGCACCACGCCGGACCACATCAAGGCAATCGGCGAAATCCTGGCCACGGTGGCGCCGCGCGTGGTCCCCACGGTGCCGGTGGCGCAGCGCCTGTCCGGCCTGGAGCCCTTCACCATCGACGACAGTTCGCTGTTCGTCAACGTGGGTGAGCGCACCAACGTCACCGGCTCCAAGGCCTTCGCGCGCATGATCCTGAACGAGCAGTACGACGAAGCCCTGAGCGTGGCGCGCCAGCAGGTGGAAAACGGCGCCCAGGTCATCGACATCAACATGGACGAGGCCATGCTCGATTCGCAGGCCGCCATGACCCGCTTCCTGAACCTGATCGCCTCCGAGCCGGACATTTCGCGCGTGCCCATCATGATCGACTCGTCCAAGTGGTCGGTGATCGAGGCGGGCCTCAAGTGCGTGCAGGGCAAGTCCATCGTCAACTCCATCTCGATGAAGGAAGGCGAGCAGGAATTCATCCGCCAGGCGCGCCTGTGCCTGAGCTACGGCGCCGCCGTGATCGTCATGGCCTTCGACGAGAAGGGCCAGGCCGACACCTACGAGCGCAAGATCGAAATCTGCGCGCGCGCCTACAAGGTGCTGACCGAGCAGGTCGGTTTCCCGCCCGAGGACATCATCTTCGACCCCAACATCTTCGCGGTCGCCACCGGCATCGAGGAACACAACAACTACGCTGTGGACTTCATCAACGCCACCCGCTGGATCAAGGAGAACCTGCCGCACGCGAAAATCTCGGGCGGCGTGTCCAATGTCTCGTTCTCCTTCCGCGGCAACGACCCGGCGCGCGAAGCCATCCACACCGTGTTCCTGTACCACGCCATCAAGGCCGGCATGACCATGGGCATCGTCAACGCCGGCATGGTGGGCGTGTACGACGACCTGCCGGCCGAGCTGCGCGAACGGGTCGAGGACGTGGTGCTGAACCGCCGCGAGGACGCCACCGAGCGCATGATCGAATTTGCCGCCACCCTGAAGGCCGGCGGCAAACAGGAAGCCCAGACCCTGGAGTGGCGCAGCCAGCCGGTGGAAAAGCGCCTGGCGCACGCGCTGGTGCACGGCATCACCCAGTTCATCACCGAGGACACCGAGGAAATGCGCGCCGCCGTGGCGGCCCGGGGCGGCCGCCCCATCCACGTGATCGAAGGCCCGCTGATGGATGGCATGAACATCGTCGGCGACCTGTTCGGACAGGGCAAGATGTTCCTGCCCCAGGTGGTGAAATCGGCGCGCGTGATGAAGCAGGCCGTGGCCCACTTGATCCCCTACATCGAGGAAGAAAAGCTGGCCGAGGAAAAGCGCACCGGCATCGTCGCCAAGCCCAAAGGCAAGATCGTCATCGCCACCGTCAAGGGCGACGTGCACGACATCGGCAAGAACATCGTGTCGGTGGTCCTGCAATGTAATAACTTCGAAGTGGTGAACATGGGCGTGATGGTGCCAGCCTCCGAGATCCTGGCGCGCGCCAAGGTGGAGAATGCCGACATCATCGGCCTGTCCGGCCTGATCACGCCCTCGCTGGAGGAAATGGCGCACGTGGCCAAGGAAATGCAGCGCGACGACCACTTCCGCATGATGAAGATCCCGCTGCTGATCGGCGGCGCCACCACCAGCCGCGCCCACACCGCCGTCAAGATCGCCCACAACTACGACGGCCCGGTGGTGTACGTGCCGGACGCCTCGCGTTCGGTGTCGGTGGCGCAGTCGCTGCTCACGCCCGAGTCGCGCGAGCAGTACATCGCCGAGATCGAGCAGGACTACGAGCGTATCCGCGAACAGCACGCCAACAAGAAGGCGCTGCCGCTGCTGCCGCTGGCGGACGCCCGCGCCAACAAGATGAAGCTCGACTTCGCTCCGGTGAAACCCAAGTTCATCGGCCGCCGCGAATTCAGGAACGTGGACCTGGCCACCATCGCCAGATACATCGACTGGGGCCCGTTCTTCCAGACCTGGGACCTGGCCGGCCCCTACCCCGCCATCCTCAGCGACGAGGTGGTGGGCGAGGCCGCCACCAAGGTGTTCGAGGAAGGCCAGGCCATGCTGAAGAAGCTGATCGAGGGCCGCTGGCTGACCGCCAACGGCGTGGTCTCGCTGCTGCCGGCCAACACCGTCAACGATGACGACATCGAGGTCTACACCGACGACAGCCGCAGCGAAGTGGCCTTCACCTACTACGGCCTGCGCCAGCAGGGCGTGAAACCCGTGGTCGATGGGGTGCAGCGGCCCAACCAGTGCCTGGCCGACTTCATCGCGCCCAAGTCATCGGGCGTGAAGGATTACATCGGCATGTTCGCCGTCACGGCCGGCCTGGGCATAGAAAAGCACGAGCAGCGCTTCGAGGCGGCGCACGACGACTACTCGTCCATCATGCTGAAATCCCTGGCCGACCGACTGGCGGAAGCCTTCGCCGAATACCTGCACGAGCGGGTGCGCAAGGACCTGTGGGGCTACGCCCCCGGCGAGGCGCTGGCCAACGAGGAACTGATCGCCGAGCAGTACAGCGGCATCCGCCCGGCGCCCGGCTATCCGGCCTGCCCCGAGCACACCGTCAAGGCCGACATGTTCAAGTGGCTGCAGGCCGGTGAGATCGGCATGGAGCTGACCGAGTCCTACGCCATGTATCCGGGCGCGGCGGTGTCCGGCTTCTACTTCGCCCACCCGGAATCGAAGTACTTCGTGGTCGGGAAAATAGGCCAGGACCAGCTGGACGACATGGCGGCCCGCCGCCACGTGGACAAGGCCGAGCTGGAACGCTGGCTGGCGCCCAACCTGTCGTAATCACTCCTCGCGCTGGAAGCGCCACAGCGCCAGCGCGCCGAACACCAGGGCGAAGGCCAGCTGCACGCCCATGGCCTGCAGCACGGCGTCCAGGCCCAGGCCGCGCCAGGTGACGGCGTCCAGGCCGTCGATGGCCCAGCGCGTCGGCACCACCAGCGTGGCCTGCTGCACCCATTCCGGGAACACGAAGGACGGCACCCAGGCCCCGCCCAGCATCACCATAATCAGGGTGGCGAACACGGCGATCCCGCGCGCCGCTTCCGGCGTGCCGCCAAAGGCCGCGATCAGCAGGCCGAAGCAGGCCGTCATCAGGGCGAAGCACAGGCTGACCCCGATGAAACCTGCCACGCTGGCGATATGCACCTTGAAGCCCAGCACCGCCACCGCGAATAGCGCGCACATCAGCCCCAGCGCGATCAGGGCGCCCGACAGGAGCCGCCCCAGCAGCACGGTGCGCAATCCCACCGGCGCCGCCAGCAGCCGGCTCCAGATGCCCATGCGGCGCGCCAGCAGCACGCCTATGCCCAGGTCCACGCCCATGAACAGGATGAACTGCACGCCCATGCCGGCAAACGAGTGCGCATAGCCGTTGTACTTGGGACCATTGCTGAGCGCCTCCTCCCCGGTGGTGAAGGGCATGCTCATGCCCACCGGCGCGGCGGCCGCCGTGTTCCCGTGCGCGCCTTCCGTGCCGGCCTGCTGCGCGCGCGCCGCGCTGCGCTCCTGGTACTGTTTCAGGCTGGTGAGGAAGGTGGCCAGTTCGGTCCGGGCCGGATCGGCGCCGCCCTCCTGCTGCAGCTGGTCCAGCGCGCGCTGGGTGCGCTGGCTGGACTGGGCGCCGCCGCCCATCATCTCGGCGCTGGCCACCTGCATCACGTGCTGCGTCAACAGGCCCTTGACCATGGCCAGCACGGCGGCCTGGGAAGGATCGTAGTACAGCGGGATGGCGGGCTTGCCGTCCGGGCGGAACAGCGCGTCGGCGGCCTGCGCGGCGAAGCCGGCCGGGATCACGATGGCCACCGGCAGCTTGCCTCCGCGGACCTTGTCGCGCGCGGCCTGCTGGTCCAGCTCCACCACCCGCAGCGTGCTGTCGGCCTTCAGGCCGTCGGCGATTTTCAGGCCGGCCGGCGAACGGTCCAGCTGCACCAGGCCAACGTCTATTTTACCGCCCTTGCCGCCGCCATCGTCGCCGAACAGCGAGCCGAAAAAGGCCGCCAGCATGGCCGGCAGCAGCAGATGCATGAGCAGGGCGCGGCGGTTGCCCAGGTAGAGGATGAGGTCCTTGCGGACCAAGGCGATCAATGCGGTCATGGTCAGTCGCGCAGGCTGCGCCCGGTGAGGTTGAGGAACACGGCTTCCAGCGAGGTGCACGCGGTGGAGAAATGCAGCGGGCGCCAGCCTTCGCGCTCCAGCCAGGACAGCACGGGCGCCGCCTGGCCGGCCTCGGCCAGGCCGATATCGAGGGCGGCGCCGTCCGCGCGCACGGAGGTGACGCCGGGCATGGCCTGCAGCGCCTGCTGCAGCGCCGGCGCCGTGGGCACCGCGGCCAGCTCCACCCGCAGCGCGGCCTGGGCCGGCAGGCGGCGGTACAGGGCGGCCGGCGACTCGTCGGCCAGCACCTTGCCATGGTCGATGATGACGATGTGGTCGGCCAGGCGCTCCACCTCCTCCATGTAGTGGCTGGTGTAGATCAGCGCATGGCCGCGCGCCTTGAGCTGTTCCAGCGTGCCGAAGATGGCGTTGCGGCTTTGCGGGTCCACTCCCACGGTGGGTTCATCGAGTATCAGCAGGGCCGGCTCGTGCAGCAGGGCGGCGGCGATGTTCAGCCGGCGCTTCATGCCGCCCGAGAAGGTCGATGGCAGCTCCCTGGCGCGCTCGGACAGCTGCACCAGGTCCAGCACCCGGGCGCAGCGTTCGCGCAGTTCGGCGCCACCCATGCCATACAGTCCGCCAAACAGGCGCAGGTTTTCCAGCGCCGTCATGTCCTCGTACAGGGCCAAGTCCTGCGGCACCAGGCCTATCTTGCGCTTGGCGGCGCAGGCGCCGGGACCGACCGCCGCGCCATCGACCAGCACCCGGCCGCGATCGGGCCGCAGCAGGCCGCACACCATGCCCACCGTGGTGGACTTGCCGGCGCCGTTGGGCCCTAGCAGGCCCAAGGTCTGGCCGGCCTGCACCTGGAACGACACGCCATCGACGGCCAGCCGGCCACCGTACGACTTCGATAATTGATCGACCTGCAGCAGCGCCATGCCCCCTCCTCCGCATTGCAACGAACCCGGCGTTAGCATACATGAAACTTTATCTGCGGCCCAGGGACTAAGCTACTCCGCCGCCGCCGGGGCGGCGCCATCACAAGGAGACCAAGCATGGCTAACGATATGTTGGACAAGCAGCAGGCGCACGCGGCGCCGCTGCGCTGGCAGGACCAGCTCATCCTGCTGCTGGGAGTATGGCTGTTCATCACGCCGTGGGTGCTGGCATATCCCATCCCGTCGCCCGAGGCATGGAACGCCTTCATTGCCGGTGCCGCCATCGTGATCCTGGCCGGCTTCGACCTGTACAAGACCTATTTCTGGGCCGTGGTGCTCAACTTGCTGCTGGGATTATGGGTGGCGGTATCGCCGTGGGTGCTGCAGGTGCAGGACGAGCGCAACCTGTTGTGGAACGAACTGGGCGTCGGCCTGGCCGTGATGGCGCTGGCGCTGTGGGAGCTGCGCACCGACCCCGAACTGCAGAAGCGCTGGCCGGGCGCGCACGCGGCCTGAGGACTGCGTCCTACATGGCGTAGCGCACCAGCTTGTCGCTCCATTCGAAGGCCGCCATTTCCAGCTCGACCAGCTCGTCCACCGACATGGCCAGGTCGCGCAGGGTGGGCAGGATGTGGGCGTCCATTTCCTCGATGCGCTCCAGGCATTCGGCCAGCTTGAGCAGGTCGCCGAAGAAGCCGCTGCGGTACAGCAGGGCCGAGGACACGTCCTCGTTGACGGGAATCTGGCGCACGATGTCCGCCATCGGGATGCTGAACAGGGTGTCCATCAGCGACATGATGCCCACCGTGAAGGCCACGTCGGCCGCGTTGCGCAGGCTGGGGCGCAGCTTGTGCGCCAGCAGCTCCAGTAAACGGCCGCGCGTGGCGGCCAGCATCAGGAGCGGCGTCATGCTGTGGCCACGCTTGCTGGGTTCGGCGTACAGCATGATTTGCAGCCAGCGCTGCAGTTGCCGCCGGCCGAGGATGGTGAGGGCCTGGTTGAGCGAATCGATGCGCTGGCGCGCGCCCACGGCCGGCGTGTTCACCAGCCGCAGCAGGTTGAGCGCCAGCGACACGTCACGCTTGATGGCGCGCTCGATCTCGTGGTTGTCGGCGTCCGAGGTCACCAGGCTCATCAGCTCCATCACGGCCAGCTGCGACGGCGACAGCTTCTTGCCGCTCATGATCAGGGGCTTGGCGAAATAATAGCCCTGGAAGTAGTCGCAGCCCAGGTCCAGGCAAGTCTTGAATTCCTCGCGCGTCTCGACCTTTTCCGCCACCAGCTTCTTGCCGTCCTGCTTGATGCGCGGCGCCAGCCGGGCCAGCACCTCGGGCGGCGTGCTGCGCATGTCCAGCTTGACGTAATCCAGCACCGGCATCAGCGTGGCCAGCTGGGCGCCCGCGTGGGCGGCATCGTCCAGCGCGAACAGGAAGCCGTCGCCGGCCAGCTCGCGCATGCGCGCCATGAGCTGCGCATCGGGGACCAGGTCCGGCCGCAGCTGCAGCACCACTTTCTCGCGCGGCAGGAAGGAAAAGATGTCGCTCAGGATGACGTCCGCATCGACGTGCACGAAGGCGCGCGCCTCGCCCATGACCTTTTCCAGCCCCAGCTGGGACGCGTGGGCAATCACGGCCGCCGTGGCGGACAGGTCGGAGGTGATGTGGGCCGGCCCCACCGGCGCGTTGCGGAACAGCAGTTCATAGCCATACAGTCCCTGGTTGCGGTCCAGGATGGGCTGGCGGCCGAGGTAGAACTCGCGCACGCGCAGGGTCTTCGGGCCACCGTCGTGGCGGGACAAATCTATCATGGGCGGTTGGAGTTGCTGTTAATTAACAACAATGAGCAGGATGCTTACGCTATCCTGCTATTTTGGCATCAAATTTACGTGCTGAACAGACAATTCACCGGCCCGGGCCCGCTATTGTGGCAAGCCGTCGATAAACAGCTT
This sequence comes from Duganella kummerowiae, assembly GCF_053572355.1. NCBI lineage: Bacteria > Pseudomonadati > Pseudomonadota > Betaproteobacteria > Burkholderiales > Oxalobacteraceae > Duganella > Duganella kummerowiae. The sequence continues at coordinate 68,399 of NZ_JBKFEH010000009.1, read as the reverse complement.
GAGCTCGCCAGGCTGGAAGGCCGTCCATTGCTCGTTGGTGGTGAGCGGCGCCGTCACGATAATGGCGACCCGGTCGCTGGGCGTGGTGACCTCGGAGAAATCGACCTGCATGTCCTGGTCTGACAGGCGCGCCGTGTCGAACGGATGCTGGCGCACCAGGTAGACCAGGTTGGTGGAGCAATGGGCGAACAATTCCGAGCCGCTGGACAGCATCATGTTGAAGGTGCCGTGGGCGGCAATGCCGGCCGCCAGCTCGCCCAGCGCGGCGCGCAGCGCTGCCAGCGGCGGCTGGCGTTCGCCAAAGCGGCGCCGCAGCTCCTGCAGCAGGTAGCAGAAGGCGCGTTCGCTGTCGGTGCTGCCCACCGGATGGTAGGGGCCGTCCAGCACCGGGCTGAATTCCTTGAGGTCGCCATTGTGGGCAAATACCCAGTAGCGGCCCCACAGCTCGCGCACGAAGGGATGGCAATTCTCCAGCGCCACATGGCCCTGGGTGGCCTTGCGGATATGGGCGATGACGTTCTTGGACTTGATGGGATAGCGTTTGATCAGCTCGGCAATGGGCGAGTCCACCGCCGCCTGGTGGTCGACGAAGTGGCGCACGCCGGCGCCTTCGAAGAAGGCGATCCCCCAGCCGTCGTGGTGGGTGTCGGTACGGCCGCCGCGCAGGGCGAAGCCGGTGAAGCTAAAGACAATGTCCGTGGGGACATTGCAATTCATTCCCAGGAGTTGGCACATGGTATGGCGTTATGGCTCTTCTGCTGCAATAGCAGAACCATACCATGTGCGTAAGGCTTAGAACGCGGGCTTTTAGTGCAGAAGCACGGGTTGGCTCATCAACGCATCGTAATTGCCGAGGAATTCATCGATCTCCGCCATGGTGGGCTCGTTGGCGATCAGGGCGTTCACGTCGCGCCGGAAGTTCTGGGCCATTTCGCCGGCGATGAAGATCTCGCGCTTGCCGCCCTTGTCGACGATTTCGTAGCCGCCGAAGCGCAGGGCATCCAGGCTGCGGTCGGCGCCGAATTCCACCACGCTGTACTGCTCGCTGTTGTAGATGAGGTTCATTTTGCATCCTTTCTCAAGGGGCGAAACGCTGCCGGTTACGCCTTCAGCTCCGACTTGGGGCTGAAAACGGAGGATTTCAAGTACCGCGACCGCAGGCGGACTTGATGGGCAGGCAACGCGGCTCAGGCCGCGATGTCGGCTTGCAGGCTGAGCAATTCGCCGTAGGGCGGCTCGGACAGCCAGGCGCGCAACTCGGGCAGATGGGTAGCGGTGGCAAGGCTGAGATAGAGCCGCGCGGGCGGATGGCGCAGCACACGGTTCAATGTTACCCGCAAAATGAGATTACCGCTGCAATGCAGGCAGCCGGGCGCGATGCGCAGCACTTCAGGGGGAGCAGGCTGGCCCGCTTCGGAAGGAGCCAAGGCCAGCGCGGCAGTGCCGTCCGACAAGCCTTCCAGGATGATGACGGTGCGCCCGTCCGGTGGCAGCGCGGCCGCGATGGCCGCCTCGCGCCGGCCCGGCGTGGCGCCGGTCACGAGGGTGGTTGCTACTGGCAAGCTTTCCACCTCATTATCAGGCCCCGGCGTTTTTCTTGGACAGCTTGCCCGGCTCCACGCCCAGCTGCTTGAGCTTGCGATACAGGTGGGTACGCTCCAGTCCGGTTTTCTCGGCCACGCGCGTCATGCTGCCGCCTTCGCGGCCCAAGTGGTGCTCGAAATACATGCGTTCGAAGGCGTCGCGCGCCTCGCGCAGCGGCAGGTCGAAGGACAGGTTGAACATGTGGTTGTCGGCGCCGGCCACGGTGGCGCCGCCGCCGCGCACGGCCGCCAGCGACGGGGCCTGGCCCGGGGCGGCGTAGGCCGGTGCATGATCCTCGGCCGGGGCCGGGGCCGCCGGACGCACCGGCGGGGCCGGCGCGCGCGCGGTTTCCTGGGCCCGGGTCAGGCCCTGCTGCACGGCCTTGAGCAGCTTTTGCAGCGCGATCGGTTTTTCCAGGAAATTGAGCGCGCCGATGCGGGTGGCCTCGACCGCTGTATCGATGGTGGCGTGGCCCGACATCATGATGACCGGCATAGTGAGCAGCCCATCGCGCTGCCATTCCTTGAGCAACGTGACGCCGTCCGTATCCGGCATCCAGATGTCGAGCAGCACCAGGTCAGGCGCGCCGGCGGCGCGCGCTTCGCGTGCCTGCTGGGCGTTCTCGGCCAGCGTGATCGCGTGCCCTTCGTCGCTCAATATTTCCGAGAGCAACTCGCGGATACCCATCTCATCGTCCACTACCATTATGTTTGCCATCTATCCCTGCCCTTCCTCTCATTTAGCGGGTGTACCGTCAATGATTTTTCTAATTCCCACATCAGCTATTTTGTGTCATTGGTGCTAACTTTAACAGCAAAATCAATACCGACGCGCCACTTCTCTCGACATGGTTCTGGATATCGATCCTGCCCCCATGTTCGTCGATGATTTTCTTGACCATTGCCAGTCCCAGGCCGGTGCCGCGCGCCTTGGAAGTGACATACGGCTCGAAGGCGCGCGCCAGGATCTTGGGCGCGAATCCGGGACCATTGTCACTGATGGCCAGCCGCACCGCCGTGCGCACCTGCCCGTCCGCGCCCTGATAATGAATGGCTTCCGTGATCACGTCAATGCGCGGCGGCCCATCGGCAGGCGCCTGCTCGGCCATGGCGTCCTGGGCGTTCTGCAGCAGGTTGTGGATCACCTGGCGCAGCTGGGTCGGATCGCCCATCACCAGCGGCAGCCCAGGCGCCAGTTGCGGATGGATGATGCTGTGGCTTTCATCCTCCACGCCCAGGTACAGGTGCAGGATTTCATCGACCAGCGCGTTCAGGTCCAGGGCCTCCAGCTGGGCCGGCGGGGTCTTGGCGTAGTCGCGGAAATCGTCCACCATGCGCTTCATGGCGGCCACCTGGCTGACGATGGTGGCGGCGCCGCGGTTGAGCAGTGCGGCATCCTGCGGTTCCAGCTTGTCCTCCAGCTTCATTTGCAGGCGCTCGGCCGACAGCTGGATGGGCGTGAGCGGATTCTTGATCTCGTGCGCCAGGCGGCGCGCCACCTCGCCCCAGGCAATCGAGCGCTGGGCCGAGATCACGTCCGAGATATCGTCGAACACGGCCAGGTAGCCGCTGCCGCTGTCCAGCGGCAGGCGCGAACCGCGGGTCAGCAGGGTCAGCTCGCCCTCCTCGCCCGGACGCGGCACCTCGATCTGGCGCTGCCAGTGCAGGCGCTGCAGGTTGCGGCCGGCGGCCGACTGCGCGTTCTGCGCCGCGAAGGCGGCCTCGACGGCGGTGCCGAATTCCTGCAGGCCCTCGATCTGCTCCAGGCGCTGGCCCAGCATGTTGCGCACCGGCTGCTGCAGGATGCGCTCGACGGAATCGTTACAGCTGACCAGGTGGAACTCGGCGTCCAGCACCATCACCCCGGCCGACATATTGGCCAGCACGGATTCCAGGTGGGTCTTGGCGTTCTGCAGCGCGGCGCGGTTTTTCTCCACCGCGCTGCGGGCGTCGGACAGCTGGCGCGTCATCAGGTTGAACGATTGCGTCAGCGTACCGAGCTCATCCGAGCTGGCCACGATGGGACGCGGCGACAAATCGCCCTCGGCCACGGCGCGCGTGCCCTCGGCCAGCAGCAGCAGCGGCTGGGCCAGGTCGCTGGCAATCAGGAAGGCGCTGGCCACGGCGCCGAACACGGCCAGCAGCAGGGTCAGGGTCAGGGTTTCGACATACATCTTGCGCAGCCCGTCGCGGGCCACGTAGCGTTCCTTGTATTCGCTGTAGGCGCTGCGGATGGTCTCGCCGTTGCTGGCCAGCTGGGCCGGCGCCAGCTGGATCAGCTGCAGGTAGCGCGGCGCCAGGCGGGTGCCGTTGGGCAAGGCGTGGTCGGGGATGGCCATTACCACGCGCAGGCGCAGCGGACTGGCCTCGGCGGCTGGCTGCGGGGTGCCGGCCATGTCGGTGCGCTGGTCGCTGCCGCCCTCCGGTGCGCTGTAAAAGGCTTCGTTCCTGGCCTTGGCCATCATGTCGCGCGTGGGCAGGTCGGCGCTCAGGTTGCCCTTGCGGCTGGCGCGGGCGCTGGCCAGCAGGCCGCCGTCGCCATCGACCATGATGGCGTTCTGCATGCCGCTGTCGGACTTGACCAGCTGCGCCAGCACCGCCGGCGCGCTGGCATAGGGCTGGTCGGCCAGCAGCTGGGTGGCGCGCCGCGCCGTGGTGCTGAGCTCGGCGAGGGCGTTATCCAGGCCGGCCCGGCTCAGGCTGATGCCCGATTCCAGCGCATCCTCCACGCGCACGTTGAACCAGGAATCGATGGAATGCGAAACGAACTGCACCGAGACCAGGAAGATCACCAGTCCCGGCACCACGCCGATGGCGGCAAACAGCATCACCAGGCGCGCCATCAGCTTGGAGCCGAACTTGCCGCTCTTGAAGCGCACGTACAGGCGGAACAGCGACACGCCGACCAACGCCAGCAGCGACAGCGCCACCGCCACGTTCAGGCCCAGCAGCCAGGAATAGTAGCGGGCGAAGAAGTCCGAGTTGTCCGAGGCGGAAGCCAGCAGGAACAGCAGGATGCTGATACAGGCGCCGCCGACGACCGACAAATACCGCAGGGCCCGGCTCACTTACTCCGCCTTGTACTGGAAGGATTTTTTATCCGACGACAGGCGCCAGTCGGAATTGTTGAAGGCGTTGACCTGGAACGGCTTGGGCAGGTAGTCCGGGTCCAGCGACATGCGCAGGGTCACGTTGTAGACCTCGCCCACCTTGAGCGCGCCGCGCGGCGCCACCAGCCAGCGCGTGGGGCGGCGGATGACGAACAGCGCGTCTTCCAGTGTGGAAAAACTCTGCTGCACCCCGCCCACGACGGTGACGTAATACTGGCGTATCAGCACGTTGTAGGAAAGGCGGTAGGTGCGGCGCTGGACGATGGCCTTCTCGTCGGTCCAGTACCAGCGCGGGCGGGTGAATTCCACCGTGTTGGTGAAATACAGCGGCACGCCGTACTGCAGCGCGTCCTCCATGCCGTGGGTCAGCTCGAAGCCATAGGTTGCGCCGATACGGTAGCCGTCTTCGGCCGCCTCGACAAAATAGCGTTTCACTTCGATTCCGTCAGCGCTCACCACCTGCGGCAGCAGGCAGGCCAGGAGCAGCAGGCACTGGGCGTAGAATCGATAAAATCGTCGCGTCACGAGGGTGCTCAGTGTATCCGTCGGAAAAAAACCAGGGTTGTGCCTACGCATTTTTCTGGAACAGGGCGTAGAACAAACCATCGTGATCCTGTTCAGTGCCGCCGACGGGGAGCAGTTGGCCGGGCGCATCGAGGCGCAGCGCACGATTGCGCGCTGCGAAAGCAGCCGCCTGCGCCTCCGATTCCTGCGGCCACAAGGAACATGTCACGAATAGCAATTTACCACCTGGCCGCAGCATCTGCCAAAGGTTGTCGAGAATTTTGGCCGAAAGTGTTGCAAGTTGGAGCGTGTCGCTCTTGCGGCGCAGCCAGCGGATATCAGGGTGGCGGCGCACGATGCCGGACGCCGTACACGGCACGTCGGCCAGGATGCGGTCGTAGAGCTGGCCGTCCCACCAGTCGTCATGCTGGGCGTCGGCCGGGCGCAGCGCGGCCTGCAGGCCGAGGCGCTCCAGATTCTCTCCGACGCGGGCCAAGCGGCGCGGATCGGCGTCCAGGGCGGTGACGTCGGCGTCCGCCAGTTCCAAAATGTGGCAAGTCTTGCCACCCGGCGCGGCGCAGGCGTCCAGCACGCGCATGCCGGGCTGCACGTCCAGGAGCTGCGCGGCCAGCTGGGCGCCAGCGTCCTGCACCGAGACCACGCCATCGGCAAAGCCGGGAACCAGGCCCACCGCCACCGGCCGCGCCAGCCGCACCGCATAGGGGCCGACCTGGGTGGCGGCCATGCCGGCCTGCTCCAGCGTCTTCAGATAGACCGCGACGCTGGCGCGGCGCGCGTTGACGCGCAGGGTCAGCGGCGGCGCACTGTTGCCATTGGTCAGGATTTCCTGCCAGCTATCGGGCCAGGCGCTGCGCACGCTGTCTATCCACCACTGCGGATAATTCCATTTCGCCACAGGCTGCAGGTGCGCCGTGGCCAGCAGATCGGCGCGCTCGCGCAGGAAACGGCGCAGCACGGCGTTGACCATGCCCTTGGCGCGCGCCGTGTCCGGGTGCGACTCGGCCGCCGTCACGGTCTGGTCGACCACGGTGAATTCCTCGTAGGGGGCGGGCTGCTCGGGGGCGGTGACCAGGGCCAGCGCGCAGGCCAGCAGCGCGCCCACCAGCGGATCGGGCGCCTTGGGGGCCATCAGGCCGACCAGGGTGTCGCTTAGGCCCAGCTGGCGCATGGCGCGGTAGGCGATGTCCTGCATGGCGCCGCGCGACTGCGGTGTGGCGTCAGGCTGGCCGGACCACACTTGCGCCAGTGCCTGGGGCAAGGCGGTGCCGGTGCGCACCAGCGCCACGGCATTGGCCGCGCCGATCAGGCTGTAGGCGAGGGAATCGGGTTTCAGGCCAGTCTGGAAGCCGGTCTGCATGGGCGGCTTGAGGGCACGCGCATGACTCTCGCGCAGCTTGGGTTTCGCCGGGGCGGCAGATTTAAGGGTCAGCGTCGGACGCTTGTTCATTTGATAAGTCCAGTGGATTCCGCAACCATCCCCCAGCGGGCCGGCAGCCTTGACCGCGCAGTATACAGCAGGGGCTATGACAAAGCGATTACCTGAGGGAGGTTGGGGGCGGAATCGCCGACGAGGCGGTTGCGGCCGCCAGCGCATCTCTCTAGCGAAGGCGCTGCGGGAAACAGCGCTGCCTGGATTCGCCATCAGCATCCAAATGCCAGTTCGTCCCCGCATTCGCGGGGAACAGGTAATCGAAGGCGCTTTCCGCGTGCTGGAAGACGGTTCATCCCCGCGTTCGCGGGGAACAGGATGCTGCATCGGACAACCTGCGATTCGGGCGCGGTTCATCCCCGCGCTCGCGGGGACAGCTGCCGCACGAGGTGGCTTACCTCTGGGGCTACGGTTCGTCCCCGCGTTCGCGGGGAACAGCGCATGTCGCTGATAGCCGGAGAGAAGCATGGTCGGTTCATCCCCGCGCTCGCGGGGAACAGGTGTATGGCCTTGTCCGCTCCGACCTTAAAAACGGTTCATCCCCGCGCTCGCGGGGAACAGGCCAGGGCCTCGCTGGTGGCTTCCGTCGGCGTCGGTTCATCCCCGCGCTCGCGGGGAACAGCGTGGCGATGCGGGCGGCGCTGGAGACGTGGACGGTTCATCCCCGCGCTCGCGGGGAACAGTCGATGCCAGCGTTGAAGATGTCGGCGTACTGCGGTTCATCCCCGCGCTCGCGGGGAACAGAGCTGCGGGTGCGGCTGCTTCCGGCTGGGTTGCGGTTCATCCCCGCGCTCGCGGGGAACAGTATGAGGATGGCCCCCAGGGTGGCGATGGTTTCGGTTCATCCCCGCGCTCGCGGGGAACAGGCTGGCCGAGGCTGGGACTTCCCTGCGAACCACGGTTCATCCCCGCGCTCGCGGGGAACAGATCATCCCGGTACACGGCACCTTGATCAACCGCGGTTCATCCCCGCGCTCGCGGGGAACAGCCGCTTGACGCCGGTTTACGGACCGGCGTAAACGGTTCATCCCCGCGCTCGCGGGGAACAGGGCCGAGGGCCGGCCAGCAAGCGAAGCTTTTGCGGTTCATCCCCGCGCTCGCGGGGAACAGCGCGCCACAGACCCTGGCTGGAAGTCGGTGATCGGTTCATCCCCGCACTCGCGGGGAACAGGTGTCAGCAGCCGCCGTCATGTCGCCTGCCATCGGTTCATCCCCGCGCTCGCGGGGAACAGAAGCTGCGTGGCCATGGCCGGAACTGCGCGCCCGGTTCATCCCCGCGCTCGCGGGGAACAGCGTATGTTCGCCGCGCGCGGCGGCTTTCAGTTCGGTTCATCCCCGCGCTCGCGGGGAACAGGCCCATTCAAGATTGGCAACACGGTTGTTGCTCGGTTCATCCCCGCGCTCGCGGGGAACAGAAATCCTGGCCGGTGGGCTGGCTGATATCCCACGGTTCATCCCCGCGCTCGCGGGGAACAGCGTAGTTCCTGCACCTCGTCGTAGGTAACGGACGGTTCATCCCCGCGCTCGCGGGGAACAGGCAGGCGTGGGCACCAGGGCGGCAGGCGCAGGCGGTTCATCCCCGCGCTCGCGGGGAACAGTTGATCTTGCCGCTGGCCAGCTCCTGGTCCACCGGTTCATCCCCGCGCTCGCGGGGAACAGGGCAGTTCGAAGTACCTGGAGCTGCCCGATTTCGGTTCATCCCCGCGCTCGCGGGGAACAGTTCCTGCAGGGCGCTGATACCGAAGTAGAAACCGGTTCATCCCCGCGCTCGCGGGGAACAGATCCCCGATTCTCCAAAGCTCAAGAAATAGGACGGTTCACCCCGCGCTCGCGGGGAACAGCAATACAAGTTAGCAAATGAAATTGATGAATTCGGTTCATCCCCGCGCTCGCGGGGAACAGTTCGCCAGGTCCAGGCCGTCAGCGCCCCAGGACGGTTCATCCCCGCGCTCGCGGGGAACAGATGCCGGGTGGCGCAGACGCGTGGCTCCGGAGCGGTTCATCCCCGCGCTCGCGGGGAACAGCAGGACTTGATGGCGCACTTGCGCATGCGCACCGGTTCATCCCCGCGCTCGCGGGGAACAGAGGTAGGCCGAGAACGAGCCCTTGACCAGCACCGGTTCATCCCCGCGCTCGCGGGGAACAGGCGCTCGATTTGGTCAGCAGCGCGGCGCATGGCGGTTCATCCCCGCGCTCGCGGGGAACAGAGTGCCTGGCTCGGTCTTCAACACCCTGCACACGGTTCATCCCCGCGCTCGCGGGGAACAGGCGAACTGGCCAACGGCACCAACCCACGGAGCCGGTTCATCCCCGCGCTCGCGGGGAACAGGGCCAGGCCGGCCAGCGCGCCGTACACCAGTTCGGTTCATCCCCGCGCTCGCGGGGAACAGGTGCAGGATGATGGTCTCGGTGGTGCGGCCAGCGGTTCATCCCCGCGCTCGCGGGGAACAGCCCCTGATTTGGGTACTGTCAGCCTGCGCCGGCGGTTCATCCCCGCGCTCGCGGGGAACAGACGTCCAGGAACGCATCCCATGCGCCCTTGGCCGGTTCATCCCCGCGCTCGCGGGGAACAGTGCACATCGGGCGAGCGCACGTCGCCCGTTGGCGGTTCATCCCCGCGCTCGCGGGGAACAGCTGGGCTGGCGACACCTTCTACTTCTTGCACTCCGGTTCATCCCCGCGCTCGCGGGGAACAGCGCAGCAGCTGGTCGGAGCCGGCCTCGTTGACCGGTTCATCCCCGCGCTCGCGGGGAACAGAATTGACGGTATCGCAATTCAGGAATTCCAGGCGGTTCATCCCCGCGCTCGCGGGGAACAGGGCGGCCCGCCTTGCAGCGAGTACGCGGTGTGCGGTTCATCCCCGCGCTCGCGGGGAACAGGTTGCGCGAGGAAGCCACCACGGTAGCAACGCCGGTTCATCCCCGCGCTCGCGGGGAACAGCGCTTCGTTAATGTCGCCTTCCTGTTCCTCGTCGGTTCATCCCCGCGCTCGCGGGGAACAGCGGCTCACGACATCGCCGGCCTGGCCAGCGGTCGGTTCATCCCCGCGCTCGCGGGGAACAGCAAGTCGAGCGCACCGACGCCAACGTGGCCAACGGTTCATCCCCGCGCTCGCGGGGAACAGGACAGGCTGCCGTGCAGCGCCAGGATGTCGGCCGGTTCATCCCCGCGCTCGCGGGGAACAGACCGTCGTGTGGACCACCGAGTGCGCATCGGCCGGTTCATCCCCGCGCTCGCGGGGAACAGGATCTTGCCGCTCGGGTCGATCATGCCCGCCGCGGTTCATCCCCGCGCTCGCGGGGAACAGGGGATATACCCCCCTCCCATATTTCCCGCTCACGGTTCATCCCCGCGCTCGCGGGGAACAGTTGGTGGCGACAGAAGGTCTGAAGATACCCACCGGTTCATCCCCGCGCTCGCGGGGAACAGCAGCGGAAGGTCTGCGTCTAGCTCAAGCGCTACGGTTCATCCCCGCGCTCGCGGGGAACAGAGATTGACTAGCTTGTGCTGCAATGGCATCCTCGGTTCATCCCCGCGCTCGCGGGGAACAGCCAAATGCCATAATTTAGACGCATTTCCATCTACGGTTCATCCCCGCGCTCGCGGGGAACAGACCACAGCGGCGATGATCGCGTCGGCGCGCCACGGTTCATCCCCGCGCTCGCGGGGAACAGACCGCTGGATCGTCTGTGTTCATCGACAGTATCGGTTCATCCCCAGCGCTCGCGGGGAACAGTTGATCTGCGTATAAATTCTTCCTTTGTCAATCGGTTCATCCCCGCGCTCGCGGGGAACAGTCGGCCCGCTGGTCGGCCTCGTTCAGCGCAAACGGTTCATCCCCGCGCTCGCGGGGAACAGTCGATTTCGTCCAAATTGACATCGAGCAGCGACGGTTCATCCCCGCGCTCGCGGGGAACAGGAAACTCTTGAGCGCGTTGCCCTCGGCAATGCCGGTTCATCCCCGCGCTCGCGGGGAACAGTCGTTTGCTGACAGCAGCAACCGCTCTACCAGCGGTTCATCCCCGCGCTCGCGGGGAACAGTGGGGCTTCAACGGAAACGGTGATGCACCCACCGGTTCATCCCCGCGCTCGCGGGGAACAGACATCGCCGCACACCTTGCCAGCCTCGCCAAACGGTTCATCCCCGCGCTCGCGGGGAACAGATCAAGATTTTCGGTTTGAAGCCGGTAATCGACGGTTCATCCCCGCGCTCGCGGGGAACAGTTGCAGGCCATAGCGCCCTGCCGTCTCCCTTACGGTTCATCCCCGCGCTCGCGGGGAACAGCGCTCTGTGACAAAACAGATTGTGTCTGCAATCGGTTCATCCCCGCGCTCGCGGGGAACAGTTGCCGTTGCCCTGGTCGACGTTGCGCAGGGTCGGTTCATCCCCGCGCTCGCGGGGAACAGCATCAAGGGGTCAATCTTCGCGGTGCCGGAGGCGGTTCATCCCCGCGCTCGCGGGGAACAGCATCAATACTGCCTGCGGAGCAGGTGATGAGTACGGTTCATCCCCGCGCTCGCGGGGAACAGTAGCACAGAGGTGCGTATGATCGTCAAGGAAGCGGTTCATCCCCGCGCTCGCGGGGAACAGAACAGCTGCACCGTGGAGCTGCGGCCCACCGCCGGTTCATCCCCGCGCTCGCGGGGAACAGCGTCGGTTCAGTGGCACCGACCACCGCACCGGCGGTTCATCCCCGCGCTCGCGGGGAACAGTGCTACTTGGCGCCGTTGAGGCATCCACGCTCCGGTTCATCCCCGCGCTCGCGGGGAACAGACTAAACATAAGCTATTGAATTATATAGCAATAATTGCAGTACAAAAATCCACCGCAATTTAAGAGCTAGGCTAGATTGTTAAAGAACCGGTACTATCAAGCATCCGATGCAGTATCGGCGCTGTCGTCCAGCGGCAAAAACGAGACCAGCTTGACGCCATCCATTTCACTGGGGATGCGCCGGTTTTTGCCCAAAGTGAGGAAATCGAAACCTGCTTCGTTATTACTCCGCCATGCCATCACGGCATTGCCATCTTCCAGGCCCTGTTCGACCTGCTGCCACATGTGCTCGCGTAGCCGCCGCGAATAGTTGCCCACATAGACTCCCGCCCTAATCTCCAGCAACCATATCGCCAGCCGTCCGCGCAAGCGGGGCGGCGCGTTCTCAAGTACGATGACCAGCATCGCCAATACTTTCATCGTTGGGAATGGCGGGCGGCACCGATTCCGCCGCAGGCGCCGGAGGCGCCAACTCACCAGCAGCCAGCACTTCTTCGATATCAGGGATGATGCGTTCCAGCAGTCGGCTTTGCCGGAATACGTCACGACACCGAAGACGCACCTCGCGTTCAGGATTTCCGTGATTGTCCGCAGCGACACTGAATGCAATCGGCGCCACGGTATCGAATTTGTACAGGTCCGCAATGTCGTAGACAAACGACAGCGGCTTTCCGCTGTGGATAAAACCAATGGCAGGCGCATAACCCGCCGCCAGCACCGCCGCCTCGGTCACGCCATACAGGCAGGCAGTGGCCGCAGACAGGCATCGATTGGGAATATCAGCCGCGTCCCACTCCTGCCGATCATAATTGCGTGCCCGCCAGTCCACGCCATATTTGCGCGCCAACAGCTGGTAGGTGGCCCGTACCCGCGCCCCCTCGATCCCACGCAGCTGTTCCACGCTACGCCGTTGCGGCGCCACCTCCCCGAAGCGGCGTTGATACATGGCCCGCACTACTTTGAGCCGCGCGTCATCGTCCAGGGCCAGCCGCGCCTGATAGAGCAAGCGATCAGCACGCGCGCCGCCAGGTTGTCCAGCGGAGTAAAGCCTGACGCCGCCTTCGCCTATCCAGACCATGAGCGTGCCGACCCGCGCGGCAAGCGCACAGGCCGCATGCGAAACCCGCACGCCCGGTTCCAACATCAGGCAAGCGACGCCACCCACCGGTATGTGCATGCGCACGCCAGTCACATCGATCGCCACGAATGCGCCATCGAGCACGTCCAGCTGGCAACGCTCGACATATAAAACGGAGAGCCGCTCCTTGATCGGAATGGGCTTTAGCGGAAGCAGCATTGTCAGGCCACCGGTCTCACCAGCAGCAGCCCGCATCCAAACGCCTTGGCGTGGCCGAGTCCGGAAAATAAGGTAGCCCTGAATGCGTCAGGATCGTTCACCGTCAGCACCCCGCTCAAATTGACGGTAGATATCTGTATGTCATCCTTCCCAACCTTGCTTTTGCGGTAGCTGTCGGCCGACACAGTCTGGACGGCAAAACCATGCTGCTCACTGCGATGCCGCAGCCAGTCCGCGCAGCTGGACTGTACGATTTCAGACAGCAGCGGCCGGTCTTCATGTCGAGGCCAGTCCTTCCATTTGCTCTCAGGCGGATAGCCCCGTTCGCTCAAGAGCTGTTTCTTGCGATGAGTGACAACATCATGCCGCTTGCCGCGTCCTTTATCCTGCGGGACTGTAACCACGGGATTGGCGCACAGCTGAAACTGAAGCTGCTGGCCCACGCTGAGTCGAGGATCGTATTCGCGGCTTTGCACCCCCCAGGCATCGCTGATGTCCCGCAGCGGACGGGATGAAACAACGTAGTAGCGTGGCAGCTGTTCCGCCTCGTGCTTACGATAGATAAAATCACGCGGCTGGTCCGGGTCGTCGGCAAAGAACTTCCATAACCACTGGTGCTCTTTATAGACGGAAAAAGGCATTTCGCTCGCGGCCTGACGCAACCGGCCTTGCTCCGGGGATATCACACTAAAGTACACGAAATTACTCCTTGTTGATGATGGCAATGTGCTCGGTTCTATCCGAGAACAACCAACCGGAACGTGTGATGACCTGATCCTTGCGTGGTACGCTCAGATCCTGGGCCACGCCGACGATCTGCAACGCCTGCGCGTCGTCACCCCAGGCGATGCGCCGCAAAGGCTGCAGCGTCGACACATCGCCCCCGCCCTTTTCCTTGTACTGCTGCCGCAACTGCTCCTGGTAAGACAAAAACGATGTCTTGATATCGACGTCCTGGAACAGGCATGGATGCAGAGGCAAAGCGGGAGGACAGGATTTACGGCCCAGGTACAACACATACTTGGGCCGCTTCAAGGCCTCGGCGATCTGGCTCAAGGTGTAGGGTGCAGCATCCGACGCCAGCTGTAAGGCAATCAGCGAGGCGGCGTCCTGGCGATAGTCGCGGGTGGACAGGATGGTGTTGAGATCGCGCTTGGGTATGCTCAACTCATCCTTCCGGCTAGCATGTGGCCGTTTCTTGAGGTCGGCGCGTCCCGGGACCTGCGCGGTGTGATAGTCCCGCAGCAGACGCCCCTCGGCCAGCAGCCCGACCACGATTCTCAATTGATCCCGCAAGGCCGCTTGAGCGCTGTCGTCATCGCGGGTAATACCGAGCGCGGCGCCAACCAGGCCCAACACTGCCGACCTGCCGGGATAATTGGCGGTCGGGCGATATTCGCCCACTGCCACATCGCCCCAGGCCGACAGCGGCGCATAGAGCTGGAAAACCAGGGTCTCCATGCTATTCCGCCACAAAGCCGGCTACTTCAGCCAGACTGCCCTCGCCCGCTTCGACATTGAATTCGACATGCGCATCGGCACAGGCTCCATACACCGCATCGAAATTGTCACGCCGCTTGCGCAACTCTGAGATGGCAGTACCCAGCACATCGACATTCTTGATCGGCTTGAGGAAGGCCTGCGACAAGGAACGTGGCTGCTGATCGCCTTTTTCGGCCAGCACATATCCGGCATAAGCCCGCGATGCAAAGCTGTTTTGCTTACCGGTGGGCGCGACCTTCGTCACCGCCGCGACCAGCGCGTGCAGCGTCCGCTTCGCCAGCGCAGCATCGCCGCCCAGGTTGGCAATCAATTGCTGCCGGTCGATACAGAGGTAAAGATAAAAAACCCCGGCGCCAAAGCCTTGCTCACCGATGTGAGCGGCGCCGCGATCCTCGTCACCATTATTCAAATCATCCACCGCGATGAAATAGTCGTCATCGACTGCTGCCTTATGGACCGTGATGGCGTGAGCGACCTGGACTGCAGCCTCGGTGTTATAGGCGGGCGAGTTAGCCAGCATGCGGCCAAACATCGCAATATCCGCAGCGGTGTGCTGCTTGCGTAGCAGATTCAAGTCCTCATCGCTGGGACCGCTTTCGGTGGCGGCCAGCTTTTCCACCAGCGCGTCGATGGCCCGTTCCTCCTCCGGGCTGAAATGAACCAGTTGTTCGACGTGCAGATCCCTGTTGTCCTTCTCTTTTTCGGATTTGAGCGCACCGAACCTGGCAGCGATCTTGCGCGCCCAGTCACGGGCATTTTTTTCGCTGACCTTCCTTTCACGCAGGGCATCGTAGATTTTTTCGCCCTTCTCTTTGGTACGCGTTCCGATATTACCTTTCAATTCAGTCTCGAAGATATCGGAAGTACGCCAGGCGCGCTTCAGGCTTTGCGAAGAAATGCGCAGCCGGGTGCTGTCTCCCACGACGGCAGTCTTGGGACGGCCGGTATCGTCGCGGTTCAGATTGGAGGGTGGGTAGCTGGTCAAGACGTGCAACTGGACGAAACGCGACATGCTTGCTCCTTTTGGTTTGTTAGGACTGCAATGAATCTCAGGTTGTTTTCTTGTCGGGCCAGCGATAGGTGTACGCCCAATGCCGCTTGACGCGGTCATCGCGGTCCCAGTTATAGATGTCGTTGGCCAACTGACGGATGTTGGCCTTGTTTTTCATTAGGGGCAGCACCCGCCGCATGGAGATGAAGATTTCATCGACACCCTCCCTGCGCAAAAGATCGCGGAAACGCAATTCAGACACCAGGGGGCGATCGCTTCCCTCGCTCGCGGGCAGCGACATCCCCTCGGCGGTAGGCACATCCACATTGACTTCCACCAGAACCAGCAGGCCAGCGATCGCGGCCAATCTGTCGTCGCGTTCGGGGCGTCTGCCGGCGGGCCAGCCATGCTGGAGCATGTAGCGGTAAAAGCGCTGGTAGGCCGGATCGAGCACCACTTGGTCCAGCGTGGCGCAACGGCGCAAGCTGGCCCTGGCGGCACGGTCGGTGGCCAAGCCCTCCCACCAGTCGACCAGTGCATCGCCGAAATGATGTTGCTTGCCGAAATTAACGTAATCAGACATGGTTTTCTCCTAAGAGGCCGATGGGGTGGCACCGCCTGCGGCGGGCGCTTTGCTTTTCCGCTTGTGAGCCGCTTCTTTTTCAATCGCAGGTAATCCCAAGATGTCACGTATCGCCTTGCCGTTCAGGGCATGTTTCAAGCCGTTATATGCCTCGGCAAGGCGGCGCGGATCGTGCTGGTCCAGCGGACTGCTGCCGACGATATCCTTGTCGAAGATTCGATATGCTTGTTTGGCCAGGGTAGCCAACCATTGCTCACGCTGTCCGGTCAACCAGCTGTTCCCGTCCACGTCGAGGCCGGCGTCCGATCGCGCTTGGTCAATCAGCTGTTTGATCTGTTCATAGAAGGAGGACTCCGTTCCATCCCAAAACATCTTGTCAATGAAGCTGAGATCGCCGGCCGCATCCGCTTCGCCAAACCAGGCGCGCTTGATGGCTTGGCGCAGATAAAACACCGCTTGCTCCGAGGCTTCGGTATACGCCTTGGCGACTTCCTGCATGTTTTTGCGGCTGGCCCGACTAGCCTCGCCCAGTTCATATAAGGGGAATATGGCCTCGTACCAGCAGCGTGGTTTCATCTTGTTCATGTCATAACCCGAAACCCACAAGCGTATTTGCCTGCCCCCCCGCAGCCGGTGTTCCTGCGCATAGTCAATGACGGCGGCTGCCTGTATCCGGCGCTTTTTCTGATCCACGCCCATCGACCAGGCCAGCCAGTGTTTGTAAGTGAGACCGCCGGGTTGGGGGTGAACAGGCAGCCAGTCTTCCTTGGTCTCGTAATACGGCGAGTATGGATGGCGCCACGGTCCCTTGTAGTGCAAGCCTTGCGTATGAGCTTGGTAACGCCGGACCAGCAGGGACGACTCGCGTTTACAAATGCTGCATGCGCCTTCTTCGGCGTCGGAGAAGTCCAAACGTATGCGTCGCGGCATGGCCCAAAACACATGGCAAGGATGCACATGCAATGGCTGGGTTTCTCCTGCGTCCGCCTGTATCTTGCTGATCGGCGATAGCCAAGGGAAAGTGAAATGGCGCTCGGTCTTGTTGATGTCGCCACCACGAGTGCGGAAAGTGGACTGCGGCAACACGTTCAGCCAGAGGTCATGCCACACGCTGTCGGGTGCTGCCTGCACCAGCAATGTGGTCAACGGCCCCCCGCCGCGCAGGCTGGGGAAATGACCAGAACCTCCGACGGGTGCATTGGTCTGCAAGGTGAACAGCGCCAGCGCTACACAATGCGGGCACATGGCCAGGGCTTGGCCGCGTTTGACGAAGTGGTCGGTGTTCTTTTCTAGCGCCGAGCCTCCTGGCGCGTCGATCAGCAAGGCGTCGATGGTGAATTCGGTGCCGTCGGCGAGATCGAAGTCCTGCATGAAGCGGGCGCCGGCACCGTCCAATACGAAGACATCCTCCAAGCCCGCCAACCATTGCCCCAGCACGGCTTCCGATGGCGGCGCCGCCAGCCATTCCGACCAGTCGCCGTCATCCTCAGCCGGAGAGACCGTCTGCAGCAAGCCGATAACGAACTGGGCCAGCGCGGCATTGAAATCCGGCCGGTTCGCCGCGAAGTCGAGGATATCGGGTTCGCCAATCTGCGCTGGCGCGATCCAATCCACCCCACCTCCACGCCGCCTTACCGGCAACCACTTTTCAGTCAACAGTGAAATCATATCTTCCTCATCAAGAACTCAAGCCCCCAAGAAGCGTTGACCGCACCCTGCGATCACTCCCGCCTGAAACCGAGCTTGTCGTCGTACAGCCATCGGTGGAGTGTCCTATTGCCTGGTTTGTCCGCTAGTGTCCAGGCGCTACCACTCCACATTCCGCCGCCATCAGCGCTGAGCGGCAGCAGTACGCAATATTTTCCCTCCGCTGGCAGTGTTTGCCGCAAGACCTCATGCGGCGGCTGGGCGTTAGCGGAAACTTCCGCTTCCGCCATATCCCGTTGCGCGACCTTCAACATGCTGTTTGCCCAGTGACCTTGGTTCCAAAGCGTCATGGCGCCGTTCTCATGGCGGGCCAGTATGACCTCGACCGTGTCTTCGCCCAAACGCGTGGGAACCCGTGATTCGTCGGACCATGCACCGCCAGCCCCCCTCACATAGCCGGTGACGACTTTCAAGGCATTCAGCTGAGCCAGGCTGGCCTCCGAGATTTCCTTTCCGTCGGCGGCTATCATGCTGCGCGCCAGGCTCTCCGGCACCGGTTCCGTACCGGAAAAAACGGCTTCGATAAAAGGTCGCGCATCTTCCGGCATACGGAAACGGCCTGCCTGCAGCACTTTCGCACTCAACCAGAGCTGGGCGTGATTGGCATACACGTATTGCCCTCCCCGAAAAACATCCGCATACCATTTGGGATGCGGCGTCTCGGTCCATTGCGGGCCGTACACCCAAAGACATGGCGCGGGCCGGCCGTCCTGCGCCGCGTTGGAGGCCAGCCGGTTGCCATCCGCATCGCGCACATGGCGTTGCAGACGGCCCGCCCGCTGCAGCACTCGGTCGATCGGCGCAAGATCGGTGAGCAGCACGTCAAAGTCCACATCCAGCGACTGTTCGGCGACCTGGGTAGCAATCATCACGCCGCCACGGCGACTCGCCGCATCGCTGCCGGCGCCGAAGCGGGCAAGCACCTGCTCCTCCTTGCCCAGCCTGTCCTTGAGCGTGAAACGGGCATGGAAAAGTACAATGTCCTTTTCATCCAAGACCGCAGCAAACTGCTGATAGGCTTCGATGGCATCCGCCACGGTATTACGTATCCATCCGACACAACGCCCCTGGGCGACGGCGTCGATAATGTACTGGTGGACGGCCTGCACATCCGACTCGTAATGCACCTGCACCGCGCGAGCGACACTGGCTCGCGAAGGCAACGCGGTCTCAAAGAGCATCGGTTCCCCATCGTTCCAGCGCGTCGCTAGCGGATAGGCATCGGCCTCCAGTACCGGCGCACGCGCCTGATTGCGGCCACGTGCATATGAATCCAGCAGCGCCTGTTTCATTTTTTCCGGCAATGTGGCCGACAGCAGGATTGCGGGACCGCCAGTACGCGCGTGGAACTCCAACAAGACCTCAAGCAAGCCCTGCATATATGCATCACATGCGTGCACCTCGTCGACCACCAGTACCTTGTCGAACAGTCCAAGCAGCCGCAATGATTGGTGCTTGCTGTGCAGAATGGCCAGCAAGGCCTGATCCACAGTGCCGACTCCCGCCGAGGCCAGCAGCGCCCGCTTACTGTGGTCCGCCAGCCAGGCAGAGCACATCGATGTGGCGGTCTCGTCGCGCTGGGCCGTATCGTTTTCCATCTCGCCAGCGCGCAACACAGAGCGGGCGAAATCCTCCACCAGCATCTTGAAACCATGCGCTAAGGTGAGGTGTGCGTCACCGGCAAACAGCTTCTGATACATATCGGCGATGCGCCGATACATGGCGTTGGCAGTTGCCATGGTCGGCAGTCCAATGAAAAAACCGGACGCCGATCCCTGCGACATCAGGCGATAGGCGAGCATGACGGCGGCTTCGGTCTTGCCCGCTCCCGTCACGTCTTCCAGCAAGTAGATTTGCGCGGCGCGCGGCAACTCCACCGTGGCGGCCCAATGCTGCAAGGGAGACGCCGTCTCGACGCGGGGAAACAAGTCCTGCAATGACTGGCCCGCGTCAACCGTGACTGGCAGGACGCCTGTATGCTTGAGCGCACGCCTCGCACTTTGCAAGGCATCGTTCCAGTATGAAGAAAGATCGACCGGACCGGACTCATAAGGAAAATAGTCCGTGTTGGAACCCAGCCAGTCCGCCAGTACTGCAACTCCAGCGAACCACCACGACAGCAGCTTGGAACAAGCCTCGAACTCCCTACCCGGCCCACGCGGAATGGTACGGGCCTCATCGGTGAGCAACATGGAGGCGAAAGCACGCACCATTTCCTGGGCAGCGCGCTTGTCATCCTTGTGGAAGAAACGGTCCACGTGGCCAACAGGCCGAGGAGGCATGCCGTGGTGGCCGGTCACGGCCCGCATCCACCACTGGATGCCGAGCATGCTGCGCTCATCGCCCATGCCTAGCTCTGCCAACACGCCGTCCTCGACCAGTTCCTCTGTCCACAACCAGAACCCCAGCGAATCATGCCGCTCGGTATATTGTTTGTCTTCGTACGCTGGCCTGCCTTTCAACTTGGCCACAAGGTCCGGCCTCTGGGACTGAAAAGCCTCACTTAATTTCCCGAGGTCGTGCAGGGCGAGGAAAAAAGCGGCCCATGACAAGAAAGCGTCTTCCGAACACTTCAATGTCTCGCAAAACAGGTGCAACACCGACCGGTTCGCTCTCAAATACTCCACGCCCATTGCGGCCACGTCCAGCGCATGCAAAGGCAACAGATGCAGCTGGGCGCCATCCGAAGTGGTTGGTCTGGCTTTTCCCCAGTAGAGGAAGGCTGGAAAATTGTTCAACACCGGCATTTGGACAGAGCAATAGTTTTTCTTTCAACCAACTGATATTACAGTCAAATTAACTATTTGTGTAATTTTTTTAGCAACTAGTAGTTTGCCAGTCATCCGAAAAAAACCGGCGCAAGCGCCGGTCTCAGAGGGACAACAATGCCGGATCTTAGTTCACCGTCAACTTGCCCGTCCCCGCATTGCCGACCACCGACGCCTTCACCGCGCTGGCGCTCAGCAGGCTGAAGCTATATGGCACGGTCCAGCCCACCGAGCTGCTGAAGCTGCAGGCGCTCGAAAGGTTCAGCGCGCTGCCGTTCAGCAGCGAGCCGGCATCGGTAATGGCGCCGGTCTTGCTCGACGAACCGGGGTTCTTCACCACGTGCGGGCAACTCGTGGCCCCCGTAATTGCGAACACATTGTTCTGCGAGATGATCTTGGCCTTGTAGCCCACCCCTATGCTGTACTGGTGCGGATAGATGGCGTGCGTGCGCGAGCCTTCGAAGTAGTTGTTATAGATGTGCACCTTGCCGAAGCGCACCCGCGGCGCGCGCTCGGCCACGTTCAGGAAGTAGTTGTTGTGGAAAGTGATGGTCAGGTGGCCGTCGTCACTGGTGGTGCTGTCCGAGGAACCGATCAGGTTGTTCTTTTCATGCAGCTCGAAACGGTTGTTGGAGATGGTCACGTAATCCGAGCCATTCTTCACATCCAGCGCGCCATCGTGGCATTCCTTGATCTTGCCGTTTTCCACCGGCAGCAGGTTGTCGGTCTTGGGCGCGTCGGTGAACACATTGTGGTCTATCCACACATTCTTGGAATTGCTGACCGTGATGCCGTCGTATTCCGAATTCCAGTTGCCGGTATCGCCATCGTCCGGGTCCCACACCGGGTTGATGGAACAGGGATTGACGATGTTCAGGTTGCGGACGATAACGTTCTGCACGCCGCTGATCACGATATTGCCGTTGACCAGCTTGGTGTCGCTGCCGATACCGATCAGCGTGGTGTTACTGCCCAGCTTGATCTGGATGCGCTTGGCCTCGTCGCTGGCGCTGGTGAAAGCGCCGCCGTTGTCGGCCGCCGCCATGTCGATAGTGCCATACAGCTTGATGATCTTGGCGTTGTTGCCCTGCGCCTTGATGGCAGCCAGCAGTTGAGACGCCGAATTAATCTTGTAGATAGCGGTCGAGGCTGCTGCCGCGCCGCCGCTGGTGCCGCCGTTCTGGCCGGCCCAGCCAGTGGATGGCGCCTTGTCGGTACTGGCGTCGGCCAGGGCCTGGCCACAGGCGCACAGGGCGACAGCGCCCGCGATGAGGGTGTGCTTGAACGTCACTTTGATCTCCATATGGTTATTATTGAAAGGTCAGTCATCGTATGACTAACGGTTTTATGATACAGATCAATAGAAAAATGACCACAAGTGCCGCCTATTAGTAGCTTTTTTGCTACAAAATGCGGTCAAGTCATCGCACAACTTGGGGAAGGACAGCGCATGGGCCGGGCCGCCAGCCATGCGGTGACCGGGCCAGTGCAACACAGTATAATGACCGCTGTTTTGGCCGGTGCCAGGCACCCGCCGCGTCCCATACCTGATGAATATTTAAGCGCATGCTAGCCCAACAAAAACAAGACCTTATCGCCCTGTTCCAGGCCGCCCTCGCTCCCTTGCTGGAAGGCACCGGCATCACGCCCAACGTGGTGCTGGAGCGCCCGCGCGATCCTGCCCACGGCGACGTGGCCTGCAATATCGCCATGCAGCTGGCCAAGCAGCTGAAATCCAACCCGCGCGAGCTGGCCACCAAGCTGGTCGCCGCGCTGCTGGATAACCCGGCTGGCAAGGGCCTGGTGGAATCGGCCGAGATCGCCGGCCCCGGCTTCATCAACCTGCGCGTGGCGGCCGCCGCCAAGCAGGCCGTGGTCAAGGCCGTGCTGGCCCAGGGCGCCAATTACGGCTTTAGCGACGCCGGCAGCGGCAAGAGCGTGATCATCGAATTCGTCTCGGCCAACCCGACCGGCCCGCTGCACGTGGGCCACGGCCGCCAGGCCGCGCTGGGCGACGCCCTGTCCTCGCTGTTCGCGTCGCAGGGCTACGCCGTCACCCGCGAGTTCTATTACAACGACGCCGGCGTGCAGATCCAGACCCTGGCCAACTCGGTGCAGGCGCGCCTGCGCGGCTACAAGCCGGGCGACGCCGAATGGCCGGAATCGGCCTACAACGGCGACTACATCGCCGATATCGCCAACGACTTCCTGGCCAGGAAAACCGTGTCGGCCTCGGACGGCGCTCCCGCCACCGCCTCCGGCAACGTGGAAGACATCGAATCGATACGCGCCTTCGCCGTGACCTACCTGCGCAACGAGCAGGACATCGACCTGCAAGCCTTCGGCGTCAAGTTCGACAACTACTACCTGGAATCCTCGCTGTACTCGGACGGCAAGGTGGATGCGGCGGTCGAGGCCCTGAACAAGTCCGGCAAGACCTACGAGGACGGCGGCGCCCTGTGGCTGCGCACCACCGAGTACGGCGACGACAAGGACCGCGTGATGCGCAAGACCGACGGCACCTACACCTATTTCGTGCCGGACGTGGCCTACCACATCGTCAAGTTCCAGCGCGGCTATACCCAGGCCATCAACATCCAGGGTTCGGACCACCACGGCACCATCGCCCGCGTGCGCGCCGGCCTGCAGGCGGTCGGCCTGGGCATCCCCCAGGGCTACCCCGACTACGTACTGCACAAGATGGTCACCGTGATGAAGGGCGGCGAGGAGGTCAAGATCTCCAAGCGCGCCGGCTCCTACGTCACCGTGCGCGACCTGATCGAATGGTCGGGCGGCGGCGACATCACCAAGGGCCGCGACGCGGTGCGCTTCTTCCTCATCTCGCGCAAGGCCGACACCGAGTTCGTGTTCGACGTCGACGTCGCGCTCAAGACCTCGGACGAAAACCCGGTCTATTACGTGCAGTACGCCCACGCCCGCATCTGCCGCATGCTGGAGCAGTGGAGCGGCGACCACGCCACCCTGGCCGATGTGGATCTGTCGCCACTGACGGCGCCCACCGAAGCGGCCCTGCTGGCCACCCTGGCCGCCTGGCCGGAAACGCTGGCGCGCGCCCAGGCCGAACTGGGCCCGCACCAGATCGCGTTCTACCTGCGCGACCTGGCCGCCAACCTGCACAGCTTCTATTTCGCCGAGCGCGTGCTGGTGGACGACGAAGCCCTCAAGCTGGCGCGCCTGGCGCTGATGGTGGCGACCCGCCAGGTGCTGCGCAACGGCCTGGCGCTGATCGGCGTCTCCGCTCCCGAAAAAATGTAATCGCGAAGGACATCACGCAGAATGAATTTCCGCTCCGGCAGCACCCCGCGTTCGCGCCAGCAGGGCAACACCCTGGTCGGCATCATCATCGGCCTGGTGGTCGGCCTGGTCATCGCGGTGATCGTCGCCCTGATGATCACCAAGGGTTCCAATCCTTTCACGGACAAGGGCAAGGCCAGCCGGGCCAGCGAACCGGCCGCCGGCCAGATTTCCGATCCCAACAAGCCCATGTACGGCAACAAGGAAGCGGCGCGCGAGGCGGCGCGCGACCTCCAGCGTGAGCAGCCCAAGGCCGAGGCGCCCGCCGCACCGGCCGCAGCGGCGCCCTCGCCGGCCGACCAGCTGCAGGCCGTGGTGGACAAGATACAAGGCCAGGACGCCAAGCCGGCGCCCAAGGCCAGCAACGTGACGCCCACTCCGCCCGCCAAGGCGGCAGAGGCCAAGACTGCCGACACCAAGGCGGCCGATGCAGGCGACGAGAAATACATCTATTATCTGCAGGCTGGCGCGTTCCGCGAGATTGCCGATGCCGAAAGCGTGCGCGCCAAGCTCGCGCTGATCGGCTACGAGGCCAACATCTCGGACCGCGCCACCGATTCCGGCGTGCTGCACCGGGTGCGCATCGGCCCCTTCACCCAGGTCGAGGCGATGAACAAGGTGCGCAGCAAGCTGTCTGAAAACGGCGTGGACATGGCCGTGGTCCGCAACCAAAAATAACAGGAGTAGCAATGCGATTTCTGAAACACCTGCTCGGCGCGCTGGCGCTGGGCTTCATGGCCGCCTCGGCCTCGGCCAGCCCCACCAACCCGACCGTCAACGTCGAATACAGCATCCTGCAGACGCCGCAGGCCACCGACACCGGCAAGAAGGTCGAGGTGATCGAGTTCTTCGCCTATTACTGCCCGCACTGCAACGCCTTCGAACCGGCGCTGTCGGCCTGGGTAAAAAAACAGGGCGACAACATCGTGTTCAAGCGCGTGCACGTGCCCTACAACGAGAGCGTGGTGCCGCAGCAGAAGCTGTTCTACACGCTGCAGTCCATGGGCCTGCTGACCCAGCAGCTGCATGAAAAAATCTTCGCCGAGATGCACGTGGCGCACAACCGCCTGAACCGCGACGAGCAGGTGTTCGACTTCATCGCCAAGCAGGGCATAGACCGCCAGAAGTTCATCGAGGTCTACAATTCCTTCGGCATGCCCGGCCAGCTGCGCAAGGCGGCCTCCATGATGGACGCCTACCGCATCGATTCCTGGCCCAGCATCGCCATTGATGGCCGCTTCATCACCTCCCCCAGCAAGGCCGCCGCCGGCGCCAGCGTCAGCGAGGAGCAGATGGGCGCCATGGTATTGCAGGTGATGGACGTGCTGGTGGCCAAGGCCAAGGCCGAGAAGAAATAAGCCGCGCCGCATGACGCAGCGCGTCTTCATTACCGGGGCCTCCAGCGGCCTGGGCGCGGCCATGGCGGCGTGCTACGCCGCGCAAGGCGCCACCCTGGGCCTGCTGGCCCGGCGCGGCGAGGTGCTGCAGGAACTGATCGCCGCCCTGCCCCACCCCGAACGCCATCGCGCCTATGCGGTGGACGTGCGCGACCATGCCGCCATCGCCGCCGCCGCGCAGGACTTCCTGGAGCATGCGGGCGGGGTGGACGTGGTGATCGCCAACGCCGGCATCTCGGCCGGCACGCTCACCGAACACAGCGAAGACCTGGCCGTGTTCGAGGCCATCATCGCCACCAATGTGCTGGCCACGGCCGCCACCTTCGCGCCCTTCATCGCCTCCATGCGCGCCCAGCGCGGACAGGGCCGGCTGGTGGGGATAGGCAGCGTGGCCGGCATCCGCGGCCTGCCGGGCGCCGAAGCCTACAGCGCCTCCAAGGCCGCCGTCATCAGCTATTGCGAATCGCTGCGGCTGGAGCTCAAGCCCTACGGCATCAAGGTGGTGACCATCTGCCCCGGCTACATCGACACGCCGATGACGCGCCACAATCCCTATCCCATGCCCTTTTTGATGCCGGCCGAGCGCTTCGCCAAGACGGCGCTGCGCACCATTGCCGCCGGCAGCAGCTACGCCGTGATCCCGTGGCAGATGGGCGTGGTGGCCAAGCTGCTGCGCCTGCTGCCCAACGCCGTCTACGACTTCGCCTTCGCCAAGGCGCCGCACAAGCCGCGCCAGGACGCCGGGCGCTGATACACTGCTGCACACCATGACCGATATCTTATCCGCTGCCGCCATCGCGGCGCGCTGCGCCTCCAGCGCCTCGCATGTCGCCATCGAGGTGGTGCCGGAAACCGGCTCCACCAACGCCGACCTGCTGGGCCGGGTGGGCGCCATGGCGCGCCCGGTGCTGCTGATCGCCGAGCGCCAGACGGCGGGGCGCGGCCGCGCCGGCCGCAGCTGGCTGTCGCAGCCGGGCGCCACCCTCACCTTCTCGCTGGCCTGGCCGTTCGAGGGTACGGCCCAGCGTCTGGCCGGGCTGCCGCTGGCGGTCGGCGTGGCCATTGCCGAGACGGTGGCCGGACTGGGCGTGCCGGTGCAACTGAAATGGCCCAACGACGTGCTGCGCGAGGGGAAGAAACTAGCCGGCATCCTGGTCGAAACCCAGGGCGCCGATGGCGCCATCTGGGCCGTGATCGGGGTAGGCGTCAACCTGGTCATGCCGGATGAGCTGGAACAGCGCATAGGCCGCGAGGTGGCGGCGGCGCCGTGGCTGGCGCAGATGGACCGCAACCAGCTGATGGCCGCGCTGCTGGGCCGCCTGGCCGCCGTGCTGGCCGAATTCGCCGTCACCGGCTTCGCGCCGTTCGCGGAGCGCTGGAACCGCCTGCATGCGTGGCAGGGACAGGAAGTGAACATCCTGGACCAGGGCCGCATGCTGCAGCAGGGCCGCGCAGCCGGGGTGGACGATATCGGCCGCCTGCTGCTGGAGACCGAAGGCGGCCGCGCGGAGGTGCTGTCCGGCGATGTGTCGCTGCGGCTGGCGGGAGCGCAGCCATGATGCTGCTGGTCGACGCCGGCAATACCCGCGTCAAATGGGCGCTGGTGGCGGAGCATGCCGCGCTGGGCGCCTGGCAGGCGCACGGCGCGCAAATGCACGCCGACCTGGCGCGTCTGGCGCCGGACTGGCTGGCGGCGCTGGAGGGCGCCGCGCTGACGCGGGTGATGATCTCCAACGTGGCCGGCGGCGCCATGCGCGCCCGCCTGGAAGATGCGCTGGCCACGATCGCCGCCCCGGCCGCCGTATGGTTCGCCTCCGTGCCCGAGCGGGCCGGGGTAATAAACGGCTACCGCAATCCCGCCCAGCTGGGCTGCGACCGTTTTGCGGCCGCCATCGGCGCGCATGCGCTGGCGCCGGGCCGCGACCTGGTCGTGGCCAACTGCGGCACCGCCACCACCATCGACGCCATCACGGCCGACGGCCGCTTCCTGGGCGGGATGATATTGCCGGGCGTGGGCCTGATGGCGGCCTCGCTGGCCCGCAACACGGCCCAGTTGCCGCAAATTGCGCAAGGCGGTAAGCTGCCGGACGGATTTGCCGATAACACGGACGACGCCATCCTGAGCGGCTGCCTGGCGGCGCAAGGCGGCGCCATCGAACATGCCTGCCGGCGCCATGGGGCGGCCGAGTGCATCCTGTCCGGCGGCGCCGCGCCCTTGGTGGCGCCGGCGCTAGTCGTGAACTATCGCCATGTCGAGAACATCGTGCTGATCGGCTTGCACGCCGCCTGCCGCGGCGCATAATGGGGGCGCCACTGGGAACCATGCTCAAATTTATCTTCTGGTCGCTGCTGGCCTTGAATGCCGCGCTGTTCGCGTATGGACGGGGCTATCTCGGCCATTTCAGCGGCAACGAGCATGAGCCGGAGCGCCTGAAGAACCAGCTCAACGCCGACAAGCTGGCCATCATCACCGAGGCGCGCGCCACCGCCAGCACCGTGCAGGAAAGCCCTCAGGAAGCGCCGCAGCCGAAGAAGCCGGAACCGCTGGCCTGCCTGGAAGTCGGCAGCTTCTCGCTGGCCGAGGCGCGCCGCTTCGAGCGCCAGCTGGAAGACCTGGACCTGGGCGACCGCCAGTCGCGCCACAACCTGCCGGGCACCGAGATATCGAGCTACATCGTGCACATCCCGCCGCAGGGCAGCAAGGAAGGCGCAGAGAAAAAAGCGGCCGAGCTGCGCGCGCTGGGCATCACCAATTTCTACATCCTGTCCGACTCGCCCACGCTGCGCTGGGGGATTTCGCTGGGCGTGTTCAAGAGCGAAACGGCGGCCCAGAACCAGCTGGCCGCGCTGATGAAACAGGGCGTGCGCACGGCGCGCATCACGCCGCGCATGAGCGGCAGCAAGCTGCTGATGTTCCAGTTCCGCGATGTCGATGCAGGCCTGCAGGCCAGGCTGGACAAGCTGCGCGCGGCCTATCCCAACGCGCAGTCCAGGGCCTGCAAATAATCAGTCCCAGGCTGGCGCCAGGCCATCCGGGTCGACCAGGCGGCCGTTGCGCTCCAGCGCGGCGATACTCGCCATCTCGTCCTCGCCCAGCACCAGGTCCAGCGCCTTCAGGTTGGACTCCTGGTTGGTGCGCTTGGTGGACGATGGAATCACCGCATGGCCCAGCTGCATGGCCCAGGCCAGCGCCACCTGCGCCGGCGTGGCGGCATGGCGCTCCGCGATGTCCAGCAGCACCTCGTCGTCCAGCACCTTGCCATAGGCCAGCGTCATGTAGGAAGTGATGTGGATGCCCTGGCTGCGCGCATACTCCGCCAACTTGCGGTTCTGCAGATAGGGATGCAGCTCGACCTGGTTGGTGGCGATGGCGTCCGCGCCTACCGCGCCTATCGCCTGGCGCATCAGGTCGATATTGAAGTTGGAGACGCCGATCTGGCGCGTCAGTCCCTGTTCGCGCGCTTCGGCCAGCGCGGCCATGGTCTCGGCCAGCGGCACCGCGCCCTTGGGCGATGGCCAGTGGACCAGGGTCAGGTCCACATGATCAGTACGTAGCTTGGCCAGGCTGTCCTTCAGGCTGGGGATCAGCTTCTCGCGCGACAGGTTCTCGGTCCAGATCTTGGTGGTGAGATAGAGCTGTTCGCGGGCGATGCCGCTGTCCGCAACGGCCTGGCCCACCTCGGCCTCGTTACCGTAGATTTGCGCCGTATCGATGGCGCGGTAGCCTGCTTCCAGGCCGTTGCGCACGGATGCGATGGCCGCCTCGCCCTGCAGGCGGAAGGTGCCTATGCCCAGTTTGGGGATGCTCATGGGTTGCCTCTTCATGTTGATCGATGAGGCATTATGGTACGAACGCGCCGCTGGAAACAGCGGCGCGCCGGCACATCATTATTGATTCTGAATCATCAATCAGGCTGCAAAACCGCCGTCCACTGCCAGGCTGGAGCCGGTGATGAAGGCGGCTTCGGGACCGGCCAGGTAAGCCACGAAGGAAGCGATTTCCTCGGCGCGGCCGTAGCGCGGCAGCGCCATCAAGCCTTTCAGCGCGGTCGAGAACTCGCTGTTATCGGGGTTCATGTCGGTGTCGACCGGGCCGGGCTGCACGTTGTTGACGGTGATACCGCGCGGGCCCAGGTCGCGCGCCAACCCTTTCACCAGGCCGAGCAGGGCCGACTTGCTCATGGCGTAGACGGCGCCGCCGGCGAACGGCATGCGGTCGGCGTTGATGCTGCCGATGTTGATCACGCGGCCGCCATCGCCCATGTGGCGGACGGCTTCCTGGGTGGCGACAAACACGCTGCGCACGTTCACGGCCACGCTGTGGTCGAAGTCCGCCAGGCTGAACTGGTCAACCTGGCCGAGGCGCAGCACGCCCGCATTGTTGACCAGGATGTCCAGGCGGCCGAAGGTTTGCGCGGCCAGGCGGATGGCGGCGGTGACGGCGGCAGCGTCGGCGCTGTCGGCCTTGATCGCCAGGGCATGGCCGCCGGCTGCTTCGACGTCCGCAGCCAGTTGCCGGGCGGCGTCGGCCGAGGCGGCATAGGTGAAGGCGACGGCGGCGCCTTCGCGGGCCAAACGGCGCACGGTGGCGGCGCCGATGCCGCGCGAACCGCCTTGGACGAAGGCGACTTTGCCGGCCAGGGTTTGGGTGGTGGTGGTCATTTGAAACTCCTCAAGTGGTTTGGAATGACTCCAGTATTGGCCGGAAACCACCTACCGACTAGATGGTGATTTATGACTTCAGTTAAAACCAATGGTTGAAAATCCGGGCGCCAAGCGCGTGCTGCGCTGATACGCGTCAAAGGTGGATGCCGCTCCGCGTGGCACCATGGTCAGTCTGCCCCGACTGATGGAGAGCCCCGATGGAACGCGATATCGACCTGGTCGACATCCTGCGCATCCCGCGCGAACTGATCACCAGCCACCGTCCCCTGCGGCTGCTGCTGGACATCAGCGGCGGGCCGCGCGACGACATCCTGCTGCCCCAGCACATGGTGGGCGAGGAAAGCATCTGCGGCGGTTTTGAATACCGCGTGCTGTGCGTGTCCACCAGCGCCTGTTTGCCGCTCAAGCGGCTGATCGGCCTGCCCGTCACGCTGGAAATCGTCACCGACCGGCGCGAGCTGCGGCTGGTGTGCGGCATCGTCACCGAGGCCAGCGCGGGCGACAGCGACGGCGGCCTGGCCGGTTACCAGATCGTGCTGCGCGACATGCTGGCCATCCTGGAGCGGCGCATCAATACGCGCGTGTTCCGCTGCATGAATGAAATCGAGATCGCGCTACAGATATTGAACGAATGGCGGCTTTCCAACCCGCTGCTGGGGACCGGCTTCCACTGCGAAGTGGACGCCATCATCACGGACCGGGACTATCCCAAGCGCGAATTCACCATGCAGCACAGCGAATCGGACGCCGCCTTCATCCGGCGCCTCTTGGCGCGGCGCGGCGTGGCCTGGTTCTTCCGTCCGCAACCGCGCGACGAGTTTCCCTATCACGTGATGGTGCTGGTGGGCGGCCCGGCCAGCCTGGATGAAAACGCGGCCGCCACCATCCGCTACCACCGCGACGACGCCACCGAGCAGCGCGACACCATCACCTCCTGGAGCGCGGTGCGCGTGCTGCGCCCCGGCCGGGTCGGTCGCCACAGCTGGGACTACCGCATGCCGCTGTCGCCGGACTTCATGTGTTCCGAGGCCCGCACCAGCGCCAGGCAGGGATCGCGTGGCGACGATCTTTCGGCCGGCATGGACGACTACCAGGTGCTGCCGCCGCACAGCGGCGCCGGCATCGACGACCTGGCCCGGCTGGGCAATATCCGCCTGCAGCGCCACGAGTTCGAGACCAAATGCTTCCACGGCGAAGGCAGCGTGCGCGACCTGTGCGCGGGCCAATACTTCACGCTGGAGGGACACCCCGAGATCGACCGTCATCCACCGCAGGAGCGCGAATTCGTGGTGACGGACATGCGCATCGCCGCGCGCAACAACCTGCCCACGGCGCTGGCCGAGCGCATCGAACGGCTGTTCCTGCCCAGCCGCTGGAGCGAACCGGAGGCTGCGCTGGCCGAGCGCGTGGCCAAGGGCCCGCTGCGTACTCAAGTGCAGTTCACGGCGGTAAGGCGCGGCATTCCCATCGTGGCCGCCTACGATGCGCGCACCGACCTGCCGCCAGTGCAGATGCAAAGCGCCATCGTGGTCGGGCCCCAGGGCGAGGAGGTGTATTGCGATGACCTGGGGCGCGTAAAAATCCGCTTCCCCGGCACTCGGCCGGAGGACCACGGCAACGGCCGCGGCGCTGCCGACAGCGACGAGGATTCGGCCTGGGTGCGGGTGGCCAGCAGCTGGGCCGGGAATGGCCCCGGCAGCGGCGCCCAGTGCGGCTTCCTGGGCCTGCCGCGCGTGGGCACCGAGGTGCTGGTGGCTTTCATGGGCGGCGATCCGGACAAGCCGGTGATTGTCGGCCAGCTGTACAACGGCGCAGGACTGCCGCCAGCGCTCGGCCGGGGCGAACTGCCCGAGAACCGCTATTTGTCTGGCATGAAAAGCCGGGAGGTGAATGGCGGCCGCGCCAACCAGCTGCGGTTTGACGATACGCCGGGGGAGATCAGTGCGCAGCTGGCCAGCGACCATGCCGCCGCCCAGCTGAACCTCGGCTTGCTGGCGGCATCGAGAGCCGGCGCCAAGGCCACCAAGCGCGGCCAGGGCGCGGAACTGCGCAGCGACAGCCAGGTATCGCTGCGCGGACAGCAAGGCGTGCTGATTACGGCGGAAACAGGCGATCCGGACGGCCAGCATCACCTCGAAAGGCCGGAACTGATACGCATTGCAGAAGGCCTGGAAAAAATCGCCCGCGAATTGAGCGACAGGGCTGGGCAGGCGGCAGGCCAGGAACTGCCAGCATTGCTGGACAGCCTGCGCCAGCTGGCCGACGGTGGCACGCCGATGGTTGCCGTCAGCGCTCCCGCAGGCCTGATCGCCACCAGCAGCGGCAATGCCGTACTGGGCGCGGGGACCAGTGTGGACATCATCAGCGGCGGTCCTGCGCGGCTGGCGTCGGGTGAGACCACCTCCCTGCGCTCGGTGCAGGAAATGAGCCTGTACGCCAACGAGGGCGGTGTGAAGGTCACCGCCGCCAGCGGCCCGGTCACGGTGCAGGCGCAACACGACCAAGTCACAGTGCTGGCGCAAAAGGTGCTGGAGCTGATCAGCAATACCGACTGGATCACCATCAAGGCCAAGCACGGCGTGCGCATACATGGCGGCGGCACCGAGCTGGAACTCAGCGCGGGTGGCATCAAGGGCTACACCGCGGGCAGGCACGAGATGCATGCGGCCGACCATCAAACCTTCCCCGCGCAAGGCCGCAGCGCGCAATTCGCGGGCGACCAGCCCGTTTCGCGTATCTGCGTGCCCTGCCTGCTGATCGCCGCCGAAGCCCACAGCGCCTTCGCGCTGCCGAAATGAGAGCATGCCCATGACTTCCTACCTCTTGGCCGACACCACGCTGCTCGGTGATCTAAACCACCGTCCGTGGCTGAAGAAGAAACGGCCGCCGCGCTGGATAGCGCCGATCTACGGGCGGGACGCGGCGCATGTCAGCCCGGTGCTGATCGACATCGAACGCGCGGTGCAGGCGGCGCGTGTGGCGGAAATGATGGAGCTGATCAGCAAGCGCCGGCCGCAACTGGGTGTGTCGCTGATCGAAACGGAGCTCACGCTGGACCAGTTGCTGCAGCACTTGCGCCAGTTCATCCACGTCTGCAAGGAGGACGGCGCCAGGCTGACGCTGCGCTTTGCCGACTGCGTGGTGCTGCCGGCGCTGGCGGCCATCTTCACCCCGGCCCAATGGGCGGCGCTGGTGCGGCCTTTCCAGAGCTGGAAGGTACACGGGCGCGATGGGCAGCTCATCCGCTTGCCGTCAGCCAATTCCGAAGAAACGGTGGCGCTGCCGCTGGTGGTCAGCGACACGCAGATCGCCGAGGTGGCCGACGCCCTTGGCACCGACCAGTTGCTGAGCAACCTGCGCAGGATGCGGCCGAAAAAGGCGGGCGAGTACGACACGCTGGAAGCCTTCCAGCAGGCCGACCTGGCGCGCCGCATGTGGCGCATGGCCGGGCAGACCGACGCCACCGCCCTGCTGCTATTCGTCCGCGACGTGTTCGACACCCAGGGCCGCATCCTGCGGCTGCCGGTCATGCTGAAGATCCTGGAGCAGAAGAATCTCGAGCACGTCAGGAAAGACCTGCAGCGGGTGGTCGCAGCGCAGTACTAACTTTCGAAGGAGTGAAACATGAAAAACAGCAAAGGACGCGGGGTGATCCGGTTCGGAGACAAAACCTCGCACGGCGGGAAAGTGGTGTCGGCACAAGCCGCCTTCAAAGTGCTAGGCAAACCGATCGCGGTCGATGGCGACATGGTGTACTGCCCGAAATGCAAAGGCACCTTTCCGATCCAGGTGGCCAGGGGCGAGCGCTACCACCATGGCAAGGCGGTTGCCTACGACGGCGACACGACCGCCTGCGGCGCTGAACTCATTTCTTCGATATGAAAGGACACATCATGAAACTGGTCGGGACAATGATGGCTTCGATAGCTGTAGTTTTGCTCTGCTCGTGTTCAACATTGGACGATCAAGAAAACTATTCCTACGCAGCTCCGATAGTCGGCGTCCACCACCTTGGCAAAAACTTCAGCATCAACGTATTTTTTTTAAACAAAGGTGGTGGTGGCAATGTCGACCGATATGGAGGAGGCACAGGATATCTTTGCTGCATATTAATTCCGAAAAAATGGCATAACCATTTAACAGCAGAGGTTCGGTGGAATGTTAGAGAATGGGAGGAAGGCCAACCAAAAATAAAGAAAGAAACCATTTACATTGCAACTGTTCCGGTAGAGGCCTATGAAAAGGTCCATGCTGTGTATGTTCACTTCTTAAAAGGTGGAAAGGTCCGTGTAACCCCCAGTTTTTACACCCCTAGAAATCCGATGCATCCAATTCAGCCTGAGAAATTAGGCGAAGATTTGGCCACAACTGGCAAAGAATTCGAAAGGATGTTTAGCGATGCGGAGCTTGAAGTTTTTCGCAAAGAAAGGGAAAAAAGTGCAGCCTTTCGATAACACAATTTCCGGATCCGTCCATCCACCGGAAATCAGCAGAAAACATTATCTTGCTGTTTGCGATGCGAGCAACTGCGAGTTGAATATCGAACTAGGAATCTTTTTTGATGGCACAGGAAACAATCTAAACCGAGACATTTATAACCACTCAGAATCCAACATTGCTAAACTTTATCAAGTTTATTCGAGCTCAAAGGCAGATAAAGTCTACGTTCCCGGTGTTGGCACAGAATTTCCTGAAATTGGAGAAATTAAAAAACTAACATTGGGGGCGGCAATTGGCAAGGGCGGTCAAGCGAGAATTATTTATGGACTGCTAAGCTTGATTAATTCCGTTTTCGACAAGACCTTGTCGAAAGTGGGATTGTCGTCTGAAGAAATCCTCGCACTATGCAGTCCTGGTCAAGCAAGCAGCCCGCAAAAAAGACTTCTTACATCACTGGGCACCGCGAAGATAGCAATCGATGGTGAAACCCTGTGGCTACCATTCCTGCATAAGCAAACTAAAGCACTCAAGGAGGCCTTGGCAGCGGCAGGCAAGCCCGTAATCAAAGAATGCGTTCTCGACGTGTTCGGGTTCTCGCGCGGTGCAGCCGAAGCCCGTGTATTTTGCAACTGGCTCTTGATGCTGACCGAAGAACAGCAGTTTGCTGGCATCCCAATCCGAATACGTTTCCTCGGCCTGTTCGACACCGTGGCCGCGGTCGGCACTTCGGATGGTATCTCCGGAGCCGTGCTCGACACTACCGGCGGCCATGGCGACTGGGCGCAGAGCAAGCATCTGCGCATTCCAGCCGAGGTCGAAAACTGCGTACACATGGTGGCGATGCATGAGCTGCGCCGGAACTTCCCGTTGGACGAGGTGACTGTGGACGGCGTGCTGCCGCCTAATTGCACCGAAGTCGCCTACCCCGGCAGCCATAGCGATGTGGGCGGCGGATATGCGCCCGGTGAGCTGGGAGTCTCGAAGGAAGACTCGCTCAAGCTTTCGCAGATTCCACTCAACCATATGTTCGAATGCGCCGTGGCCGCCGGTGTGCCGCTGTCCAGGGAACTGGACCCGCAATCGTTTGCCATCAGCCCCGAGCTGGCGCAGGCCTACCGGCAGTTCCTCGCATGCTCGCCACCAGGTCCGCAGCGCATCAGCGACTGGACGCTGCCCTACCTCGTGTGGCGCTGGCAGCAGCGCCACAATTACGCCAAGCTGGACCACGTGCGCAACGCCAGCGAAGAGGACCGCAAGCACTTGCTGGAAGCGAATGCCATCTTCGTCCGCGATGGCGAACGCATGAAGCTGTTTGGCGACGAGGTGATATCGGAACAGTTCGTCAGCGATGCGCGGTCCAGGAGGCTTAACCTCAAGGGCAACGTGCCGCGCCAGGAAGCGATCACCTATCTGGAAGCGGAAGCCTGGGAACTACGCAACCGCGTGCTGGCCGCGCGCCCCGTCGAGCCGGAGCTGGGCGCCTTCTTCGATCACTACGTCCACGACTCGCTGGCCGGCTTCCGCAGCGCCGTAAAAGAATCCACCGGCCATTGGCGCTACCGCCGCAAGTTCCAGGGCTACGACCAGCCTCTGCTCAGCCAGAACCCCGGCAACAACGCCAAGGCAGCGTGATTCAACGCTGCACCGGAATCGGCTTCAGGCCCAGCGAACCGGGCAGCGACTGCGCCGCCTGCAGGGCGTCCTGGCGGCTCGCATAGGGGCCGCTGAACAGGCGGAACACGGTGCCGCCCTGAACAACTTCCAATGCACCCAGCGCCTGGCCGGTTTGCGTGGCCAGCTTGCTGCGCGCCGCTTCGGCGTTTTCCGCGCGCGAATAGGCGCCCAGCTGCAGGTAGTAGCCGCCTTTGGCCGCAGCCTCGGCGGGCGCTGCGGCGGCTGGGCTGCGGTCGGCCAGCATCAGGGCTTCGATGTCGGTTTGCGTGGCGCTGGCCACGACCGGCGCGGCGGCCGCTGTGGACTGCGCGGAGGTAGCGCTGCCCGTAGCCGCCACAGGCGCGGGCACGGCGCCGGCGGCAAGCGCCACACCTGCGGCCGGGGTTCGGGTGACGGGAGCCGCAGTTGCTGGCATGCTGCTCGCGGCAGGCGCCACGCCGCCCAGCGAGGACTGCGGCACCGCGCTGGGCGACAGCACCAGCGGCTGGTTGGCGATGCTGTTGGCCGACAGCGCGCCGGCCTGCGACGGCAGGCGCGGCGCGGCCGGCGCAGTGCGCGTGATCAGGCGCGCCGGCGTGCTGGTACTGACGCCCCCCTTGGTCGCCAGCATGCGGTCTATCTCGTCCGGCAGGATGCGTTCTATCTGCAGCTCATGGCTGCCCTTGCCCAGCAAGCCCAGTTTCAGCGCCGCCGTGTACGACACGTCGATGGCGCGGTCGGAATGGAAGGGCCCGCGGTCGTTGATGCGCACGATCACCTGCGCCCCGCTCACCAGGTTGGTCAGCCGCGCATACGAGGGGATAGGCAGGATGGGATGGGCCGCCGTCATCTTGTACATGTCGTACAGTTCCCCGGACGAAGTGCGCTGGCCATGGAACTTCTTGCCGTACCAGCTGCCGATGCCAATCTGCGTGTAGGGCTGGTTGTCGGTCAGCGGCGTGTAGGTCTTGCCGAACACGGTGTACGGGCGGTTGGCGCGCGGAATCGGCGCGTCGTTGCGCACGTCGGCGTCCGGCACCTTGTCCAGGTTGGGCGGCGGATTCTCGCCCGGGCCGTCGTCCTGGTAATAGCCGCCGCGTCCCGATCCGGCGGGCGGCAGTACCGGCACGGCCGGATCCGGCTTGGCGGTGGATGGCTTGGAGGCGGACGGCGCCGGCTTGTGCACCGGCGCTGGAGACGTCGTGGGCGCCACCGGCGCGGTGCCGCAGCCCACCAGCGCCAGCAGCGCCAGCCCCGCACACCATCCAGGCAAGCGTTTGGTCAGCATGGCGTCCTCAGGTCTGCACCAGCTTGCGGTGGCGCTGTATGCTCATCAGGATGCCGGCGCCCAGACCCAGGGTCAGCAGCGCGGTGCCGCCGTAGCTCATGAATGGCAGCGGCACGCCCACCACCGGCAGGATGCCGCTCACCATGCCCATGTTGACGAAGGCATAGGTGAAATAAATCATGGTGACGGCGCCGGCCAGCAAACGGGTGAAGAAGTTGGGCGCATTGGCCGCGATCATCAGGCCGCGCCCGATCAGCAGCAGGTACAGCACCATCAGCACCAGGTTGCCGACCAGGCCGAACTCCTCGGAATACACGGCAAAAATAAAATCGGTGGTGCGCTCAGGGATGAATTCCAGGTGGGCCTGGGTGCCATGCGTCCAGCCCTTGCCGGTGATGCCGCCCGAGCCCACGGCAATGGTGGACTGGATGATGTGGAAGCCCTTGCCCAGTGGGTCGGAGGACGGATCGATCAGCGTCATGACGCGCTCGCGCTGGTAGTCGTGCAGCACCGACCAGATCACCGGCAGGCTGGCCGCCCCCATCACGAACAGCGTGGCCAGCGCCTTCCACGACAGCCCGGCCAGGAAG
Organism: Duganella kummerowiae; assembly: GCF_053572355.1. Lineage (NCBI taxonomy): Bacteria > Pseudomonadati > Pseudomonadota > Betaproteobacteria > Burkholderiales > Oxalobacteraceae > Duganella > Duganella kummerowiae. The sequence continues at coordinate 30,782 of NZ_JBKFEH010000009.1, read as the reverse complement.
ATCACGCAAAAGCCGGCCGCCACCACCAGCAGCGCCGTGCCCAGGTCCGGCTGCTTGGCGATCAGGCCCACCGGAATGGCCAGCAGCACCGCCGCGATCACATACGAGTGCCACTCCAGGTGGCCGGAGCGCTGCTGGAAGAACCAGGCCAGCATCAGCGGCATGGCGATCTTCATGAATTCGGACGGCTGGATGTCTATCCCCACGTGCAGCCAGCGCCGCGCGCCCAGCTTGATGGTGCCGAACAGCGCCACCGCCACCAGCAGCAGCACCGCCACCACGTAGACCGGCACGGCGATGCGCATCATGAACTGCGGCGAGACATTGGCCACCACCCACATCACGAAAAAGCTCATGCAGATATTGCGCACCTGGTCTTCCATCTTGCCGGGTATGCCGATGCTGGCCGAGTACAGCGTGATCATGCTGACCGTCAGCAGCATCAGGATGATGACGAACAAAGGCCCGTCGAACACGGTGAAGTAGGGCCGCAGGCGGCGCCACAAGGAACGCCTTTCGTTGATGGGCATGATGCCTTCCTTATTGTTTCTTGCGTACCGGGTTGGCCGGTGGCGGCGCCTTGGTCACGTCCGGCTGGGTCGGCGCCGGCGCCGGCTCGGGCTGCGGCTGGCGGCGCGCCTCGCTGGCGGCGGCGGCTTCCTCCACGTCGGCCGGTTCCTCGACCGGCGCCAGCACCTCGGCATCTTCCTTCGGCACCTTGGTGGTTTCCTTGTCGGCCGGGCGTTTGCCCAGCAGGTAATAGTCGAGGGCCTTGCGCGCGATGGGCGCGGCAATCTCGGCGCCGAAACCGGCGTTCTCCACCACCATGGCCACCACGATGCGCGGCTTGTCGGCCGGCGCGAACGCGGTGTACAGGGAGTTGTCGCGCAGGCGCTCGGCCAGCTTGGCGGCGTTGTACTTCTCATTGGCCTTGATCGCCACCACCTGCGCGGTACCAGTCTTGCCTCCCGAGGTATAGCCGGCGCTGGCGAAGGCGCGGTAGGCGGTGCCGCCCGGTTCGCTGTTCACGCCCACCATGGCGCTCTTGATGATATCGATGTTGTCCTGCTTGAGCGGAATGCGGTAGCTCTCGGTCGGCACGGTCAGTTTGCGGGCGCGCGTGACGCCGTCTTCCAGGATCTTGACCAGGTGCGGCTTCATCACCACGCCATCGTTGGCCAGGTTGGCCATGGCGTGCGCGATCTGCAGCGGGGTATAGGAGTTGTAGCCCGAACCGTTGCTGACCGAGATGGTGTCGCCGCCCACCCAGCGTCCGGCATTGCCCTTGAAGCGCTTGCGCTTCCATTCCTTGGACGGCAGCACGCCGGTCTTTTCGTTTTCCAGGTCGATGCCGGTCTTCTCGCCAAAGCCGAAGGGCTTCATGAAGTCGTGGATGGCGTCGATACCCATGTCATTGCCGAGTATGTAGTAATAGGTGTTGCAGGACACGATGATGGAACGGCGCATGTCCACCGTGCCGTGGCCGCCCACCTTATCGTCGCGGAATTTGTGGCCGCCCAGGTAAAAGAAGCCGGGATCGGCGTAAGCCTGGCTGGGCGTGCGCTTGCCCAGCTCCAGCGCCGCCAGCGCCATGAAGGGCTTGAAGGTGGAGCCGGGCGCATAGGTGCCGGACAGCGGCCGGTTCACCATGGGACGGTCCAGCGAAGTATTGAGCTCGTTCCAGCTCTGGGTATCGATACCGTCCACGAACAGGTTGGGGTCGTAGCCGGGCCGCGATACGTAGGCCAGGATGTCGCCGGTGGACGGCTCGATCGCCACGAAGGCGCCGCGCCATTCGCCAAACGCTTCCTCCACCACCTTTTGCAGCTCGATGTCGATCGACAGGATCAGGTTGGCGCCCGGCTTGGCCGGCGTGCGCGACAGGGTGCGCACCGCACGTCCGCCGGCCGACACTTCCACTTCCTCGTAGCCAGTGGTGCCGTGCAGCTGGCGCTCGTAGCTCTTTTCCAGGCCTTCCTTGCCGATATGGTCAGTGCCGTTGTAGTTGGCCGCGTCGTCGGTGGCTTCCAGCGCCTTCGCTTCGGCGCGGTTGATGCGGCCGATATAGCCGATCACGTGGGAAGCGGTCTCGCCCAGCGGATACTGGCGGAACAACCGGGCCTGGATCTCCACCCCGGGGAAGCGGAAGCGCTGGGCCGAGAAGCGCGCCACTTCCTCGTCGGTCAGGCGGGTGCGCAGTGGCACGCTCTCGAAGTTCTTGGATTCCTCCAGCAGCTTCTTGAAGCGCTTGCGGTCCTTGATGTCGATCGCCACCAGCTTGGCCAGTTCATCGATGGTCTCGTCCAGCGTGACGTGCAGCTTGGACGGCGTGATCTCCAGCGTGTAGGCCGAGAAGTTACGTGCCAGGACCACGCCGTTGCGGTCCAGGATCAGGCCGCGATTGGGCTGGATGGGAACGATGGCGATGCGGTTTTCCTCGGCCTTGGTGGCGTAGTCGCTATGCTTGACCACCTGCAGCCAGATGAAGCGCGCCAGCAGCAGCGCGAAGCAGAAGAACACCAGCCCCCCCAGCGCCGTCAGGCGCAGGCGGAACAGGTGCAGTTCGCGTTCCGTGTTCTTTATTTCGGTCATGCGTGCACTTCAGGTCAGATCGGGCGCGTGTGGTCGCGGTCCACGGCGCGCCGCTGCGGCGCCAGCAGCAGCCAGGTGACGGTCGGCCACAGCACGGTGGCCACCGCGCTTTCGATGAAGTAGAACCAGCCGGGGAAGCGGCTGGACACGATCCAGCGCACGATCAGTTGCACCGACTGCGCCAGCAGCAGCAACGGGAACACGTGCATGGCCTGGGTCCAGACGGGGAACCACAGCACGCGCCGGTGCAGCATGATGGCGAAATAGGAGAGGATGGTGTAGGCCAGCGCGTTCTCGCCCAGCAGGGTGGAATCGTGCACGTCCATCAGCAGGCCGAGGAAGAAGGCGGTGCCGATGCCGACCTTGCGCGGCTGGTGTATGCCCCAGAACACCAGCAGCAGCGCGACGAAGTCGGGCGCGCCAATGAACTGGCCCCAGGGCAGCAGGTTGAGCAGGAAGGCGCAGAACAGGCTGAACGCGATGAACAGCGGGCTGACCGGCAGGAGGATGTAGTGCGGACGATTCATCGTGCCGGCTCCTTGGACGGTGCGGCCGCCGGCGCCTGGGCGGCCGGCGGCGTGGCGGGTTTGGTTGCTGGCGTGCCGGCGGCCGGCTTGGCCACAGCGGCGCCGGTAACGCCAGGCGCGCCGGCGACGGACGGGTGGGCGGCGCCGGTGGCAACACCGGGCGCAGCCGTAGCGGCGGCGGGCTTGGCCGCTGCGGCGCCGGCGCCGCCAGGGGCGGCGTTGGCAGGGTTCGCGGCGGACGGAGTGGCGCCGTTGGCTTCATGCGGCGCGGGCTGTGCGGCAGTGGCTGCGGCCGGCTTGGGCTGAACCGGCATCAGGCCCGGCCCGGCGGCGGCCGGGACGGCGCCGCCATTGGCCGGGACGGCGCCGCCATTGGCCGGGACGGCGCCGCCGTTGGCCGGGGCGGCGCCAGCGGCAGGCGCGGCGCCGGCGGCAGCATCGGCGCCCTCCTTCGGCGGCTCCTTGATGGGCGCCATGCGGTTGTTCTTCTTGAGCGGTTTGCTGTCGTCCTCGGGAGGTCGCGGCGGCAGCTCCGGCGTCGAGGTCAGTATCAGCAGTTGGGTGTGGTTGCCAATGCCGGCCAGCGGCTGGCACAGTACGCCGCCAAACCTGCCGCCGGCGCCGTTCTCCACCTGGGTCACGCGCGCCACCGCCAGGCCGGCAGGATAGACCCCATCCAGGCCCGAGGTGACCACGATGTCGCCGATCTGGATATCGGCATTGGGCGCCATGAAGCGCAGCTCCAGCTGGCCCGACTTGCCGCGTCCATAGGCCACGCTGCGCAAGCCATTGCGCAGCAGCTGCACCGGGATGGCCTGCTCCTTGTCGGTCAGCAGCGTGACTTCCGAGGTGAACGGGAACACCCGCGTGACCTGGCCCACCACGCCCTGGTTGTCGATCACCGGCAAGCCCAGGGCCACGCCCTGCTGCGTGCCGCGGTCGAGGATGATCTTGCGGCTGTTGACGTCGCGCGCGTCGTACAGCACCTCGGCCAGCATGGACTTGACCGGAACCTGCTCGCGCGCATCCATCAGCTTGCGCAGCTGCTTATTCTCCATGGCCTGGAGCTGGGCCTGCTGCAGCAGCTGGGCGCTGGCGATCTGCTGCTGGCGCAGTTCGCGCACCTGTTTTTCCAGCGCCGCCTGCGAGGAAAAATAATCGCCCACGCCGTAGATGGCGTCGCGCGGCAGCAGGGCCGCGCGCTGCAGCGGATTGAGCACGGTGCCGACCACCGTGCGCACCACCGCCAGCGCGCGCACGCGCGAGTCGGCCAGCAGCAGCGCAACTGATATGCACGCGAACACCACCATCTTGACCCGGGCCGAGGCGCCTTGCTTGAACAGTGGCGGAGGACTGTATTCCATGACTTCCCAAAAATCCGGCGCTCGCGCGCCAACGAACGGTATGGTCTTGCCTAACGCAGCGGGGCCGCTGTTGGCGGCCCCGTCTGGTCAGATCATTCGTAGGAGAAGATCGAGCCCAGTTGATCCATCCGCTCCAGCGCCATCCCGGAGCCGCGCACCACGCAGGTGAGCGGATCTTCCGCCACCAGCACCGGCAGCCCGGTTTCCTCCATCAGCAGGCGGTCCAGGTCGCGCAGCAGGGCGCCGCCGCCGGTCAGCATCATGCCCTTTTCGGCGATGTCGGCGCCCAGTTCGGGCGGGGTCTGTTCCAGCGCGTTCTTGACGGCCGAGACGATGTTGTTGAGCGGGTCGGTCAGCGCTTCCAGGATCTCGTTGGACGAGATGGTGAAGGAGCGCGGGATGCCCTCGGACAGGTTGCGGCCCTTGACTTCCATTTCCTTGACCTCGGAACCGGGGAAGGCTGAACCGATGGCCTTCTTGATCGCTTCGGCGGTCTGTTCGCCGATCAGCATGCCGTAGTTGCGGCGGATATAGTTGACGATGGCTTCATCGAACTTGTCGCCGCCCACGCGCACCGAACCCTTGTACACCATGCCGCCCAGCGAGATGATGCCCACCTCGGTGGTGCCGCCGCCGATGTCCACCACCATGGAGCCGGTGGCGTCCGAGACCGGCAGGCCGGCGCCGATGGCGGCCGCCATCGGCTCCTCGATCAGGTACACCTGCGAGGCGCCGGCGCCCAGCGCCGATTCGCGGATGGCGCGGCGCTCGACCTGGGTCGAGCCGCACGGCACGCAAATGATGATGCGCGGCGAGGGACGGAAGAACTTGGAGTCGTGCACCATGCGGATGAACTGCTTGAGCATCTGCTCGGTGACGGTGAAGTCGGCAATCACGCCATCCTTCATGGGGCGGATCGCTTCGATATTGCCGGGCACCTTGCCCAGCATTTGCTTGGCCTCCTTACCGACGGCCTGGATGGTCTTTTTGCCGTTCGGGCCGCCTTCCTGGCGGATCGCGACAACCGAGGGTTCGTCCAGGACGATGCCCTGGCCGCGTACATAAATCAGGGTGTTGGCCGTGCCCAAGTCGATGGCCAGATCGGAAGAAATATACCTGCGTAAAAAACCAAACATGAGTATCCTGTGGCGCCCTGTGCGCGGCGCGTAACCGTTGAAAACAATCTCCGTAGGCACGTCGCCCATGGGCGCCGCGCTGAGTATCCCCGACGCGGTGGCGGCGATGATTCCGCGCCAGCAACGCATCAACCCGCCATTCTACCTTATAATTTGAATGCTATTTGCCCTATATCCCGCCAAAAGTGCATTGCTTCAGCCCGCAATTTAAGCGGCATTCGGAAGCTTTTGGCAGGAATTGGCAGCCTGTTCAAGTATTTATCAATATAACAACCAAACCCGCGCGGCAGCGCCGCGCCATACGCCATGTCCCTGACCTTATCCGACGTAAAACGCATCGCCCACCTGGCCCAGCTGGAAATGAGCGACGAGAAATCCGGCACCGCCCTGGACCAGCTGAACGGCATTTTTGCGCTGGCCGAGCAGATGCAGGCGGTCGATACCGACGGCGTCGCCCCGCTCAGCCATCCGCTGGCGGCGCACATGAATAACATCGCCCTGCGCCTGCGCGAGGACGCGGCCACCGAACCCAACCGCCGCGACGCCTACCAGGAAGTGGCGCCCAAGACCCAGGATGGCCTGTACCTGGTGCCGAAAGTGATCGAGTAAGGCCGTCGCTCCCGCACATGCGGGAGCCCATGCTGAGCTGGCCGCCACGCTCAGCATGGATTCCGCAGTGGCGGACCACCGCCTGCGCGGGAATGACGACGTAGCTGCCGCCGAACGAATAAACTGAACTGTCATGCACACTAAAACGATCAAAGAATTATCCGCCCTGCTGCAAAGCAAGGCGATTTCCGCCACCGAACTGGCCACGATCTACCTGGACCGCATCGAAAAGAGCGACCTGAACGCCTTCCTGCACGTGGACCGCGCCCTGACCCTGGCCCAGGCCGCCGAGGCCGACGCCCGCATCGCGGCCGGTACCGCCACCCCGCTGACCGGGGTGCCCATCGCCCACAAGGACATCTTCGTCACCAAGGGCTGGCGCTCGACGGCCGGCTCGAAAATGCTGGCCAACTACATCAGCCCCTTCGACGCCACCGTGGTCGAGAAATTCCAGGCGGCCGGCATGGTCACCCTGGGCAAGCTCAATTGCGACGAATTCGCCATGGGCTCGGCCAACGAGAACTCGGCCTTCGGCCCGGTGAAAAACCCGTGGGACAAAAATGCCGTGCCGGGCGGCTCCTCGGGCGGCTCGGCCGCCGCCGTGGCCGCGCGCCTGGCGCCGGGCGTGACCGGCACCGACACCGGCGGCTCGATACGCCAGCCGTCCGCCTTCTGCGGCATCACCGGCATCAAGCCCACCTATGGCCGCGTGTCGCGCTTCGGCATGATCGCCTTCGCCTCCTCGCTGGACCAGGGCGGCCCGATGGCGCAGACCGCCGAAGACTGCGCCCTGCTGCTCAATGCCATGGCCGGCTTCGACGAGCGCGATTCCACCAGCCTGTCACCCGAACTGGGCGGCGTCGAGGAAGACTTTACCCGCGAGCTGGGCCAGCCGCTCACCGGCCTGCGCATCGGCGTGCCCAAGGAATACTTCGGCGAGGGCTTGTCGAAAGACGTGGAAGACGCCGTGCGCGCCGCACTGGCCAAGTACGTCGAGCTGGGCGCCACCCTGGTCGATATCTCGCTGCCCAACACCGCGCTGTCCATCCCGGCCTACTACATGATCGCCCCGGCCGAGGCCTCGTCCAACCTGTCGCGCTTCGACGGTGTGCGCTACGGCCACCGCGCCGAGGGCTACAAGGACTTGCAGGACATGTACAAGAAAACCCGCGCCCAGGGCTTCGGTCCCGAAGTCCAGCGCCGCATCATGGTTGGCACCTATGTGCTGTGCCACGGCTACTACGACGCCTACTACCTCAAGGCGCAAAAGATACGCCGCCTGATCGCACAGGACTTCGAGAAGGTGCTGAACGGTCCGGACGCTGTGTGCGACGTGATCATGGGCCCGGTGGCCCCGACCGTGGCCTGGAACCTGGGCGAGAAGTCGGACGATCCGGTGGCCGCCTACCTGGCCGACATCTACACCCTGTCGACCAGCCTGGCCGGCTTGCCCGGGATGTCGATCCCGGCCGGCTTCGGTAACCAGGGCCGCCCGGTCGGCCTGCAGATCATCGGCAAGCACTTCGGCGAGGCCAGGCTGCTGAACGTGGCGCACCAGTACCAGCTGGCAACCGACTGGCACACCCGCGCCCCGGCAGGCATTTAAGGACGTCATTCCCGCGCAGGCGGGAATCCATGCTGAGCATGGGCTCCCGCCTGCGCGGGAGCGACGGGTCAACAAACGAATACGGCCCACGGGCCACACACAGCGAGAAATGTATGGAATGGGAAGTCGTCATCGGTCTTGAGAACCACGTGCAGCTCACGACCGACTCCAAAATCTTCAGCGGCTCGCCGACCAGGTTCGGCGCCGAACCCAACACCCAGGCCAGCCCGGTGGACCTGGCCCTGCCCGGCGTGCTGCCGGTGCTGAACAAGCAGGCCGTGGACCGCGCCATCCGCTTCGGCCTGGCCGTGGATGCGAAAATCGCGCCGGTCTCGGTGTTCGCCCGCAAGAACTACTTCTATCCCGACCTGCCCAAGGGTTACCAGATCAGCCAGTTCGAAGACCCCGTGGTCCAGGGCGGCGCGCTGACCTTCGGCTACGAGAAGGATGGCGAATTCGTCACCAAGACCGTCAACCTGACCCGCGCCCACCTGGAGGAAGACGCCGGCAAGTCGCTGCACGAAGACTACGCCGGCATGTCGGGCATCGACCTGAACCGCGCCGGCACGCCGCTGCTGGAAATCGTCTCCGAACCGGAAATCCGCAGCGCCGCCGAGGCGGTGGCCTATTGCAAGGCCCTGCACTCCCTGGTGATGTGGCTGGGCGTGTGCGACGGTAACATGCAGGAAGGCTCGTTCCGCTGCGACGTCAACGTCTCGGTGCGCCCCAAGGGCCAGAAGGAATACGGCACCCGCTGCGAGATCAAGAACCTGAACTCGTTCCGCTTCATCGAGGAAGCCGTGCACGTGGAAGTGCGGCGCCAGATCGAGCTGATCGAGGATGGCGGGAAGGTGGTGCAAGCCACCCGTTTGTACGATCCGGACCGCAAGGAAACGCGCGAAATGCGCAGCAAGGAAGACGCGCAGGATTACCGCTACTTCCCCGATCCCGACCTGCCGCCACTGGTCATCTCCGACGCCTGGATCGAACAGGTGAAGGCCTCCATGCCCGAGCTGCCGGCCGCTATGCGCGCGCGCTTCATCAGCGAATACAAGCTGCCCGAGTATGACGCCCTGGTGCTGACCCAGTCCAAGGACATGGCGAGTTATTTCGTGGCGGTGGTGGCCAAGGCCGGCCAGGACAACGCCAAGGCAGCCGCCAACTGGCTGATGGGCGATGTGTCCTCGACCCTGAACCGCGAAGGCGTGGACATTGCCGATTCGCCGGTGTCGCCGGCCCAGCTGGCCAAGCTGCTGCAACGCATCGCCGATGGCACCATCTCCAACAAGGCCGGCAAGGAAGTGTTCGCCGGCATGTGGGAAGCCAAGTCGGACGACGAGAACCTGGCCGACAGCGTCATCGAAGCCAAGGGCCTGAAGCAGATTTCCGACAGCGGCGCGCTGGAAGCCATCGTCAACGAAGTCATCGCCAATAACGCCAAGTCGGTCGAGCAGTACCGCGCCGGCAAGGAAGCCGCGATCAACGCCCTGATCGGCCAGGCCATGAAAGCCTCGCGCGGCAAGGCCAACCCGGCCCAGCTGACCGAGCTGCTGAAAGCCAAGCTGGCGGGTTAAGCGGGGCCAGCAACGGGAAAAGGACGCTGCGGCGTCCTTTTTTCTTGTGGCTGATGGACTGTGACAATGTGCGTCTTTTCGACCTGACGCAAGCTGATAAGCTGCAGGTTCAAACGCCGCCACCTCGAAACGCCATGACGCCACGACTGCCGCAACGCTTGCTTCCCCTGCTCCTGCTGCTTGCCTTCCCTGTGCCGCCGGCTTACGGCGCGCCGCCGGCGTCCGGCGACCTCGCGCCCGACTACGTCGGCAAGACCCTGGCTGGCGATCCCCTCGCCGTCAGCGCCTACCGGGGCAAGGTGGTGGTGATATCGTTCTGGGCCACCTGGTGCCCCTACTGCCTGAAGGAGCTGCCGGTGCTGGAAGGCATACAGAAACTGGCAGGCGCGAACAAGGTGCAGGTGGTCGCCATCAACACCGAGGACCGCGAGACATTCCGCGATGCCTCGCGTGTACTGAAGAACTACACGTTGAAACTGGCCTACGATCCGGGCAAGAAAAGCCATGATGCGTATGGCGTGAACGGCATACCGCACTTGCTGATCATCGGCCGCGACGGACGAATTCTGAGTGTTTATCGCGGCTATGACGAGTCTTCGCTGAACGATATCGTGGAGGATCTGAACAGCGCCATCCGTGCGCCAGGCAGCGAAGAGGGGCAGCCGCAACAAGCACAGCACACGGCCAGCCGTCCCTGAACGCTGGAGCAGGGTAAAGCATGACAGCCCTCGCCATAGGTTTTCCCTCAATTCAGGAGAGCACCATGCCACCTCGCAAACTTGCCGGACTGGTGTTGTGGCTTGCTGGCTTTAGCATTGCCAGCGGCGCCATGGCTCAGGCGGCTGGCGGCAAGCCGGCCTACGATCCGGTCGCGGGACAGCCCGCCTGCGCCAGGCCGGAATGGCCGGCCGCGTCGCTGGCAGCGGGGGATAGCGGCGTCGTCACCCTCAAGCTGCTGATCGATGTCGATGGCGCGGTGGTCGATTCCAGGGTGCTGCGCTCCAGTGGTCACGAGGCCCTGGACGAGGCCGCCCGTATCGCCATGCTCAAGTGCCATTTCAATCCCGGCCTGAAGGACGGCAAACCCGTCAAGGCCTGGCTGATGCTGCAATACGTCTGGAAGCCCGACTGAAGGGCGATTCCCCGAAAGCGCTTCTGCGCAGGATCAAAGCGGGGCCTTCCTGCTGCGGCAACCTGTTCCCATCACCGGACAGGCCCATCATGCTGACGACCAAGACGCTACGCCAACTTTCCAGCGCCAGATGGCAGGATGCCCGCATCTTGTATGAGACAAGGCGCTACGATGGCGCATACTATCTTTGCGGCTACGCTGTGGAACTTGCCTTGAAAGCCAGGATATGCAGAACCTTGAGGTGGCCGGGTTACCCCTCCACGAACAAAGAGTTTGAACATTTTCGTTCTTTCAAAGTCCATGATCTGGAGGTCCTTCTACAACTTACGGGGCGCGAGGCCTTTATCAAGAACACCCACTTTTCTGAATGGTCCGAGGTATCACTATGGAATCCAGAAGTTCGGTATCAACAAGGCGGCAACACCACAGCGCATCAGGCGCACCGTATGCTGAGGTCGGCATCGGTCGTGATTTCCAGGTTATGAAAGACATCGCCGAAAAATTGAGGACGGTGGAACAGCGGCTATCCGACAGCGGCAAGCCTTTCTCTTTGTTTGCGCTGCTATGGGCCGAGGCTGGATCGAATCGTTGGAACCTACTCGCCTCGGCCGACTGGCTGCAAGATGACAGGTTGGCAGCCATGCGTGTCATCGCGGCCGAAATGAACAAGCTCATCACCAAGGACGAAATCGTCCGCTTGTCGGGCATCGTCATCATCGAGACCGGCAATCCCGGCCTGGACGCCGTCTGCTCTACCTATAACGTGGCGCACGGCATGGTCGAGGTCAACAACGCCGTGCTGTTCGGCGTCGAGATCAAGCGCGGCTACATTATCACCGCGCGCCGCGACATCAGCCCTGTATCCGCGGCTCCATCCAGGCCAGGATGTCGGCAAAAATCTGTTCCCGGTTGAGCTCGTTAAAATTCTCGTGGTAGTTCTGCGCGTGGCGCTGCAGGGTCAGCAGCTTGGGGCGTATGGTGCGCAGCATCAGCTCGGCCGCGTTGCTGTCGGCCAGCCTGTCTTCGCCGGCCAGCACGGCAAACAGGGGATGCTTCCATCCCGGCAGGCGCGCCGCCAGCCCCTGCTGCGCATGGGTCAGCGCATTGCCGAAGCGGACCGTGATCTCGCTGGCGCGTATGCCGTCTCGCTCATCGTTCAGGTGGCGCTGCGTGATGGCGGCGTCGTGCGTCAGCTGGTGCGTGAAGGACGCCATCGGCACCTTCATGCGCGGGGCCAGCGCTCCCAGCACGCCGGACAGCGACAGCAGCAGCGGCGACACCTTGATCGCGTTCACATAGTAGGGCGAGGAAAAGATGAAGCCCTTGATGCAGGCATGCGAGGAAAAATGCCCCAGCCCCAGGTGGGTGGCGATCAGTGCCCCCATGGAGTGCCCCATGACGAAGATGGGCAGGCCCGGGTAGGCGCGCTTGGTCCATTCCAGGAAGCGCACGCTTTCGTCCAGGAACACGTGGAAGCTGGGGATATCGGCCCGGCGCTGGCCCTGGTGCCCGCACAGGTCGTAGCTGACCGTGGCAATGCCGTGCTGGCGGAAGTACAGGGCCGGGGTGCAGTAGTCGCCGCCGTGGGCCATGCCGCCATGCAGCGCCAGGATGACGGCGCGCGGAGCGGGCGGCTCCCAGATGTGGATTTGACGCTCGGCCTGTGGGCCGCAGTTTAGGCTTGCTACACGGTCTTCATCAAAGCGCATGGCAACTCCGGTTATGCTTTTGGCAAAAACCGTTAGCTTAGCGCAAAATAATGAGGATTGAGCAAAATCAAGAAGTAATAATCAAGATGTAATACTCAAAGAAATCCCCATTTCCACCAGCAGGGTCAGGTCTGCCAGCGAGAAATCCAGGCTGGGCGTGGGGCCGTCGGCATTGGTGGTGAAGGCCACGCGCAATTCGGCAGCCACGTCGGCGCGCTCGAAATGGATGCCGCGCGCCTGGCTCTCGGCCAGGTACGAACGTATCATGCGCAGCAGCACGTCCGGATCCTTGTCGGTACCTATCGACACGTAGAAGCCGGAATCGATGCGCACCCGGCCGTCGGGGCGCACGTCGCCCTTTTCCCAGGTGCTGTCCGGTTCGGTGGGCAGGCCGTCGCGGATATCCGCCAGGCCTTCGGAATCGCCGTTGACTTTCAGGGTTGCGATATTCATGGTAAACCTCTGGTTACTCGGTCTTGCGCCGCTGCGAGGAGGCCGGAACGCCGGCCGCACGTCTCTGTCAAAAGGTTACACCAAAGAAACTCGAAAGTCTATCGTGCTCAGGCCACGCCGTATTGCGCGCGATAGGCCGCCACGGCGTCCTTGTACTGCTGCAGCTGCGGGTCGCCGGCGGCGCTGTCCAGGTAGGCAAACAGGTCATTCAGGTTGCCGATCGAGATCACCGGAATGCCGTAGGTCTGGCTGACTTCCTGCACCGCCGACAGGGCCGACAGCACGCCATCCTTGCCGCCGCGCTCCATGCGGTCCAGCGCGATCAGCACCGCGCACGGCTCGGCGCCGGCGGCGCGTATCATGGCCACCGACTCGCGCACCGAGGTGCCGGCCGAGATCACGTCGTCTATGATGACCACCTTGCCCTGCAGCTTGGCGCCGACGATGGTGCCGCCCTCGCCGTGGTCCTTGGCTTCCTTGCGGTTGAAGGCAAACGAGGTATTGCGGCCCTTGCCGGCCAGCGCCACGGCGGTGGCCGAGGCCAGCGTGATGCCCTTGTAGGCGGGACCGAACAGCATGTCGAATTCGACGCCGGAATCGAGCAGGGTCTGGGCGTAGAACTGCGCGACCTGGGCCAGGGTGGCGCCATCGTGGAACAGGCCGGCATTGAAGAAGTACGGCGACTGGCGGCCGGCCTTGGTAGTGAATTCGCCGAAGCGCAGCACGCCCGCGTTGACCGCGAAAGCGATGAATTCCTGTCGTAGATTGCTCATGGTGCCCCTTTTTTATGTCAGTGGGCGGTATTTTACCCCGCCACCGGGGCCGGCCAAAACAGGCTACACTATGGCCCGTTTCGACTTTCCGCCCTTGATCCCATGCCCAAAATTATCTCCGCCAACCTGAATGGCATCCGCTCCGCCGCCAAGAAAGGCTTCTTCGAATGGATGGCCAAACAGGACGCCGATTTCGTCTGCGTGCAGGAACTGAAGGCGCAGTCGCCCGACATGACGCCGGAATTCCTCAACCCGGGCGGCTATCACGGCCACTTCCACTATGCGGAGAAAAAGGGCTATTCGGGCACCGGCGTGTACAGCAAGATCGAACCGGACCGCGTGCTGATCGGCTTCGGCAGCCCGGAATTCGACGCCGAGGGCCGCTACGTGCGCTGCGACTTCGGCAACCTGTCGGTGATCTCGGTGTACTGCCCATCCGGCTCCTCGGGACCGGAACGCCAGGAAGCCAAGTTCCGCTTCATGGACCTGTTCCTGCCCCACCTGCTGGCACTGAAGGCCGAGGGCCGCGAGATCGTCATCTGCGGCGACTGGAACATCGCCCACAAGGAAATCGACCTGAAGAACTGGAAGGGCAACAAGAAGAATTCCGGCTTCCTGCCCGAGGAACGCGAGTGGATGACCCGCATCTTCGAGGAAGTGGGCTTCGTCGACGTGCACCGCACCATCGACACCCGCGAGGAACAGTACACCTGGTGGAGCAACCGCGGACAAGCCTGGGCCAAGAACGTGGGCTGGCGCATCGATTACCACGTCGCCACGCCCGGCATCGCCAAGCAGGCAAGAAGCGTCGCCATCTACAAGGACGAGCGCTTCTCCGACCACGCGCCGCTGACCATCGAGTACGTCGACGTCTAAAGACTACGCTTGCTGCAGAACTGGCGCCACTCGCCGGTCAGCGGGTCCAGGAAGGAGATGGCGCGCGCCAGCAGCTTCAATGGCTGCGACACGTCGTCCTGCTTGCATGGCAGGGCGACCGGATAGAAGGCATCGTTCAGGATCGGGATGCCTAGCGCCGCCAAGTGCACGCGCAGCTGGTGCTTGCGCCCCGTGTGCGGGTACAGGCGGTACAGCGTGCAATCCTCCCGGTGCTCGATCACGTCGATCAGCGTTTCCGAATTCGGTTCGCCCGGCTCCTCCTTCATGAGGAAGAACTTGTCGCCATCCACCATGCGGCTGCGGTAGTGGAACGGAAATTCGCGCCCGTGCAGGCGCGGCGCCAGCGCTTCGTATTCCTTGTCGATCACCCGCTTCTGGAACATGGACTGGTAGGCCCCGCGCGACTGGGCATTGCAGGAGAAGATCACCACGCCGGCCGTCTCGCGGTCCAGGCGGTGGATGGGCGTGAGGTCTTCCAGGCCCAGCTTCTTTTTCAGGCGCACCAGCAGGGTCTCATGCAGGAAGCGGCCGGTCGGGATCACGGGCAGGAAGTGCGGCTTGTCGACCACCACCAGGTGTTCGTCGCGGTGCAGAATTTCTTCTTCGAAGGGGATGGGCGTTTCAGCCTGTTCCAGCTCACGGTAGTAGAAGATGCGCATGCCGCGCCGGTAGCGGCTGGACGGCCGCAGCGGATTGCCTTCGCCATCGACCACCTCGCCGCGCGCCATGCGCTCGCGCCAGGCCGCCTCGCTGACGGCCGGATAGCGCTCCACCAGGAAGCCCAGCATGTCGCTCCATTCGCCTTCCGGCAGCCACAAATAGCTGGGCGCGACGCCGTCGCGCACCGGCAGCGGCGCGCGCGGCTTGCCGTCCTGCGCGGCCATGTCAGCGCTTCTGCTGCTGTTGCGGCTGGGATGCCGCGGGCAGCGCCAGCGAGTGGTACTTGGGCAGGGCGTTGGGGTCCAGGCCCTTGGCCCGCGCGTACACCGGCAGCACCAGGTGCATATTCTTGTTCATTTCCTCGATGCGCGACTTGCCGCTCGGGTGGGTGGACAGGAATTCCATGGGCGCCCGGCTGTTTACGGCGCTCATTTTCTCCCACAGCGCGATGCCGGCGCGCGGGTCATAGCCAGCCCGCGCGGCCAGGTCCATGCCGACCAGGTCGGCCTCGGTTTCATCGCTGCGCGAGAACTTCAGCGCGAAGCCCTGCGCCGCCATATTGCCCACGCCCTCGCCCACGCGCGGATCGAAGCCCAGATAGGCGGCGCCGGCCGCGCCGGCGATGCGCGAGATCAGCGAGGTGGCGGCATTCTTGCCGGCCTGCTCGCGCGCGTGCTCGCGCAGCGCGTGGGCGATCTCGTGGCCCATCACCATGGCCACTTCATCGTCGGTCAGATTGAGCTTGGTCAGGATGCCGTTGTAGAAGGCGATGCGGCCGCCCGGCATGCAGAAGGCGTTGACGGTGTCGGACTTGAGCAGGTTGACTTCCCACTGCCACTTGGCCGCATCGGGATTCCAGCGGGTGGTGAACGGAATCAGGCGGTGGGCGATGGCGCGCAGCCGTATCAGCTGCGGATTGGTGGGCGTGGCCAGCGCATGCTTCTGGTCGGCCTGGGCCAGCAATTGCTGGTACTGCAGGCGCGATTGCTCCTCGAAGCGCGCGGAGTCGCCGCTCAGGCCGCGCATGCGCGACATGCTGGTGACGGGAATGCCGTCCGGCTCAGGCGCCGCATAAGGGCTGGATGCGGCGCCCAGCAGCGCCAGCACCAGTACGAGGTGTTTAAGCTTGTTCATCTTTGCTATTCCAGGGTGCGATTTTCGGCAGCATCATCATCGCAGGAAAAGCCAGTATAAAGCACACAATAAAGAACCAGAACCAGCCCGTTTCAGCGATGATGTAGCCCACCGAGGAATTGATGAAGGTGCGCGGCACGGCCGCCAGGCTGGAAAACAGGGCGTACTGGGTGGCCGTGTAGCGCGGATCGGTGGCGCGCGACATGAAGGCCACCAGCGCCGCCGAGCCCAGTCCCAGGCTGGCGAAGGCCTCGAAGCCGAACACGGCGGAGAGCAGCACCGGATCCGGGCCCACCCTGGCCAGCCAGGCAAAGCCCAAAATCGCCAGCGCCTGCAACACGCCGAAGACCCACAGCGCGCGGTTGATACCCAGCTTGATCATCCAGATGCCGCCCACGGCGCCGCCGGCCAGGCTGGCCCACCAGCCGGTGGCGTTGGCCGCCAGCCCGATCTGCTTGGTCGTGAAGCCTATGTCGAGGAAGAACTTGGTCGACAGCGCGGTGGTCATGGTGTCGCCTATCTTGTACAGCAGGACGAAGGCGATGATCAAGAGCGCCTTGTTCCAGCCGTCGCGCAGGATGAATTCGCGGAACGGCAGCACCACCGCTTCCTGCAAATTCTTGGGCGGCTCGCCATACACGGCCGGCTCGCGCGCCAACAGGGTGCACACCAGCCCGGGCAGCATGAAGGCGGCCACGATCCAGAACACGGCCTGCCACGGCATGCTGTCGGCCAGCACCAGGCCCAGCGCGCTGGGGATCAGGCTGGCGGCCTTGTAGGCGTTGACGATGATGGCCGCGCCCAGGCCCTGCTCACGCTCCTCCAGGATTTCGCGCCGGTAGGCGTCGATCACCACGTCCTGGCTGGCCGAGAGGAAGGCGATCACGCTGACCGCCAGCGCGATCAGGCTCAATTCCGTCAGGGGATCGAGCATGCCCAGGCCGCCCATCACCAGGAACAGCAGCAGCTGGGTCAGCGCCATCCAGCCGCGCCGGCGTCCCAGCCGTCCGATGCTGTAGCGGTCCATCAGCGGCGACCACAGGAACTTGAAGGTGTAGGGAAAGGTCACCAGGCCGAACAGGCCGAGCGCCTTCACGTCCAGCCCGGCCTTGGCCAGCCACGCCTGCATCAGGTAGATCAGGGTGTACAGCGGCAGCCCGGAGCTGAAACCCAGGAACAGGATGGAGACGGTGCGGCCGTTCAGCAGGGAGCGCCAGCTGCGCTGCTGTTCCGGGGCCGCCATCAGTGCGCCGCCTTGCGCCGCAGGCGGAACACCGCCAGGTCGCCGCGCAGGTTGGGCAGCACGGTGACCATCCTGCCTTCGGCCAGGGCCACGCACTCGATCACTTCCAGGCCGCACTCCTCGGCCAGTTCCTGGAAGTCCTTGATGGTGGCGCAGCGCAGGTTGGGCGTGTCGTACCACTGGTAGGGCAGCGATTCCGACACCGGCATGCGGCCCTTGAGCAGGGCCACCCGGTGCGGCCAGTAGGCGAAATTGGGGAAGGACACGATGGCTTCCTTGCCGACCCGGACGATGTCGCGCAGCAGGCCCTCGACATGCTTCATCATCTGCAGCGAGGACAGGCAAAGCACGGTGTCGAAGCTGTTCTCGCCAAACAGCGCCAGCCCCTTTTCCATGTCCTGCTGGATGACCGGGATGCCGCGCCTGGTGCTGGCCAGGACTTTGTCATCGGCCAGTTCGATGCCGTAGCCGCTGCACTGCTTGTCGCTGCGCAGGTAGTCCAGCATCACGCCATCGCCGCAGCCCACGTCCAGCACGTGCGACTTCTCCCGCACCCAGTGCGCGATGAAGGCCAGGTCGGGACGGGCCGCGCTCAGTTCATTGAAATTCATGCGATCTCCTTCCATACCTTGTCATAGTAGGCGCGCACGACATTCATGTAGCGCGGGTCTTCCAGGAGGAAGGCGTCGTGGCCGTGCGGCGCGTCGATCTCGGCATAGGTCACCTCGCGCCGGTTGCTGACCAGCGCCCGCACGATCTCCTGGCTGCGCTCGGGCGAGAAGCGCCAGTCGGTGGTGAAGGAGGCCAGCAGGAACTGGGCGCGGGTGACGGCCAGGGTCTTGGCCAGGTCGCCGCCATGCACGCGCGCCGGATCGAAGTAGTCGAGCGCCTTGGTGATCAGCAGATAGGTATTGGCGTC
Organism: Duganella kummerowiae; assembly: GCF_053572355.1. Classification (NCBI taxonomy): domain Bacteria; kingdom Pseudomonadati; phylum Pseudomonadota; class Betaproteobacteria; order Burkholderiales; family Oxalobacteraceae; genus Duganella; species Duganella kummerowiae. Next base: position 12,454 of record NZ_JBKFEH010000009.1, on the reverse strand, counting down.
GAAATATTCGCTGAACTTGTCGCCCTGGTAGCGCAAATAGGATTCGATCTCGAAGTCGATGCCGAAGTCGAACTTGTAGTCGCCTTCTGCTGCAGCATCGCGCAGCTTGCGGCCGAATTTTTCGGCCATGTCGTCGTCCGACAGATAGGTGATGTGGCCCACCATGCGCGCCACCCGCAAGCCGTTCTTCGGCACCACGCCATGCTCGTAGAAGTCGCCGCCGTGGTAGTCGGGATCGGACAAGATGGCCTGGCGCGCCACGTCGTTGAAGGCGATGTTCTGCGCCGACAGCTTGGGCGTGGAAGCGATCACCACGCAGTGGCGCAAGCGGTCCGGATACATGATGCTCCAGGCCAGGGCCTGCATGCCGCCCAGCGAGCCGCCCATCACGGCGGCGAACTGGGTGATGCCGAGGCGGTCGGCCAGACGCGCCTGGGCCGCCACCCAGTCTTCCACCGTCACCACCGGGAAGGCCGCGCCATACGGCTTGCCGGTGGCCGGATTGACGTGCATGGGGCCGGTGGAGCCGAAGCAGGAACCCAGGTTGTTGACGCCGATGACGAAGAACTTGTCGGTGTCGAGCGGCTTGCCCGGCCCCACCATGTTGTCCCACCAGCCCGTGCTTTTCGGCTTGCCTTCATATTCGCCGGCCACGTGGTGGGAGGCGTTGAGCGCGTGGCAGACCAGCACCGCGTTCGATTTATCGGCGTTCAGGGTGCCGTAGGTCTCGTACATCAGCATGTAGTCGCGCAGCGAGGCGCCGCTCTGCAGCGGCAGCGCGTCGGCGAAATGCATGGTTTGCGGCGTAACGTATCCTATCGATGACATCTGTGTATGTGTATGGGAAGCCCCGCGGGCCGTTCAAGAAGGCGGAACCGTGATGATGGTTCCGCCGGGATTACATCAACTGCAACTGCTGGACCGCGTCCGCGATTGCGTTGGGTTCCATCGAGCGCATGATCTTGCGCGTCTGCGGCATGATGAGCGCCAGATCGCTGTTCAGGATTTCCTGCTTGACCGACAGCAGCTGTGCCGGGTGCATGGAGAATTCGCGCAGGCCCATGCCCAGCAGCAGCCGGGTCAACTTGACGTCGCCCGCCATCTCGCCGCATACCGCGACGTCGATGCCTGCCTTGTGCCCAGCCGCGATCGTCATGGAGATCAGCTGCAGCACCGCCGGATGGAGAGGATTGTAAAGGTGCGCCACCTCATAATCAACCCGGTCGATGGCCAGGGTGTACTGGATCAGGTCATTGGTGCCGATCGACAGGAAGTCCATGCGCTTGACGAACATGGGCAGGGCCAGGGCCGCGGCCGGGATCTCGATCATGGCGCCCACCTCCACGCCCTCGTCGAATTTGACGTTCTGCTCGCGCAGGGCGGCCTTGGCCTGGGCCAGCATGGCGAGGGTCTGGTCGATCTCGAAGGCGTGCGCCAGCATGGGGATCAGGATGCGCACCTTGCCGAAGGCGGAGGCGCGCAGGATGGCGCGCAGCTGGGTCAGGAAGATCTGCGGCTCGGCCAGGCAATAGCGGATGGCGCGCAGGCCCAGGGCCGGATTCAGGGCCGTGTGCTCGCTCTGGTCGAGCGGCTTGTCGGCGCCGATGTCCAGGGTGCGAATGGTGACCACCCTGCCCTTCATGGCCACCACGGCCTTCTTGTACTGCTCGAACTGCTCGTCCTCGGACGGGATGCGGTTGTTGCGCCCCATGAACAGGAACTCGGAGCGGAACAGGCCCACGCCGTTGGCGCCGGCCTCCATGGCGGCGGCGCAGTCGTCCGGCAGTTCGATGTTGGCCAGCAGGGTGATGGCGGTGCCATCCCTGGTGACGGCCGGGGTTTTCTTCAGTTTGTTGAGCTTCTTGCGGGCGCGCTGCATGGCGGCCTGGCGCTCGCGGTACTGGTTCAGGACCAGCGCGCTCGGGTTGCAGATCACCACGCCGGCGTCGCCGTCGATGATCAGCCAGTCATCCTGCTCGATCAGGGTGGAGGCTTGCGACATGCCGACCGCGGCCGGGATGTCCAGGCTGCGCGCCACGATGGCCGTGTGCGAATTCTGGCCGCCGACGTCGGTGACGAAGCCAATGAAGGAACGGTCGCGGAACTGCAGCATGTCGGCCGGCGAGATATCGTGCGCCACCACGATCATCTGGGCCTGGAATTCGTCGTCGCCGCCGGGCGCGGGCAGGATTTGCTCGCTGCCCATCAGCACCTTGAGCACGCGCTCGGCCACCTGCTGGATATCGGCCTTGCGCTCGCGCAGGTAGGGGTCCTCGATCTCGTCGAACTGGGCCGACAATTCATCGATCTGGGTCAGCAGCGCCCATTCGGCGTTGTAGTGGCGGGTGCGGATGATGTCCAGCGGCGCTTCCGAGATCATGGGATCGGACAGTATCAGCACATGGACGTCGATGAAGGCGCCCAGCTCGGTGGGAGCATCCTTGGGCAACTCGTTCCACAAGGTCTGCAGTTCCTTGTGCACCTGGGCCAGGGCGTGCTGCAGGCGCTGCACCTCGGCTTCCAGGTGCTCCTCGGCCACCAGGTAGTGCTTGACGTCGAGCACGGCCGGCGACAGCAGGTGGGCGCGCCCGATCGCGATGCCGCGCGAAACGGGGATGCCATGCAGGGTGAAGGACGCCACGGCCGGTCCGTAGGCGCCACGGGGGCGGCTGCGCTCGCCGGGCATTACTCGCCTTCGCCGAATTTGTCGTTGACCAGGGCGGTCAGGGCGGCGATGCAATCGGCTTCATCGGCGCCATCGGCCTCCAGGGTCACCTTGGCGCCCTTGCCGGCGGCCAGCATCATCACGCCCATGATGGATTTGGCATTGATGCGGCGCCCGTTGCGGGTCAGCCAGACGTCGCTCTGGTACTTGGCCGCCAGCTGGGTGAATTTGGCGGAGGCACGCGCATGCAAACCTAACTTGTTCACTATCTCCAGTTCTTGCTGAATCATTTTTGTTCTATCTCTGTCAGTATGCGCATTGCAAAATTGCCGCCACGGCGGGCGCGGCGGCCACTCGTACTACCCGGTCCGGCTAAACCCGGATCCGGTTGTCGACCCGCACGGCGCCGCTTTGCGCGCCGGCCAGGGCCATTTCCACCACCACGTCCAGGCTGTCGCGCCGATAGGTGATCGCGCGCAGCAGCATGGGCAGGCTGATGCCGGCGATGACCTCGACCCGGCCGGCGTCGGCCAGCCGGTTGCAGCAGTTGGCGGGCGTGCCGCCCTTGACGTCCGTCATCACCAGCACGCCGTCGCCGTCGTCCAGGCGCGCGATGGCGGCGCTGGCCAGGGACTGCACCTCCGCCAGGTCCTGGTCGGCGATCACGTCGATCGCTTCCAGCCGCTCCGTGGGACCGCGAAACACATGGTTGCAAGCCGCTATGAAAGCTTGCCCCAGTGGCGCGTGTGTCATCAGCAGTATGCCTACCATATGAATAAACCGCTAGTCATGTCCATGGGCCCGGTTGCGCTCACGCCAGCGCGGCGGCGTGTTCCACCGCGTCGATGAACATGGCGGCCACCGGGAAGTCCGCTTGCTGGCTGATTTCCTGGAAGCAGGTCGGGCTAGTGACGTTTACTTCCGTCAGGAAATCTCCAATTACGTCCAATCCTACCAGCAACAAGCCCCGGCTGGCGAGTTCCGGTCCCAGCGTATTGGCGATCTCATAGTCGCGCGGGCTGAGCGGCTGGGCCACACCGGTGCCGCCGGCCGCCAGGTTGCCGCGTACCTCGCCGTTTTGGGGGATGCGCGCCAGCGCATACGGCACCGGCACGCCGTTGATGACCAGGATGCGCTTGTCGCCCTTGGCGATGTCCGGGATGTAGCGCTGGGCCATGATGGTGCGGGCGCCATTGCCGGTCAGGGTTTCGATCACGGAACCCAGGTTCATGCCGTCGGCGCCGATGCGGAACACGCCTGCTCCGCCCATGCCGTCCAGCGGTTTCAGGATGATGTCGCCATGCTGGGCCTGGAAGGAGCGCAGGCGCGCTTCGCTGGAAGTCACCAGGGTGGGCGCCGTGAACTGGCTGAACTGGGCGATGGACAGCTTTTCATTGTGGTCGCGGATGGCGGACGGCTTGTTGAACACGCGCGCGCCCTGCTTCTCGGCCAGCTCCAGCAAATAGGTGCCGTACACATATTCCATGTCAAAGGGTGGATCCTTGCGCTGGATGATGGCGTCAAATTCGCCCAGCCCGGTTTCCCGGGGCGGGTCGGCGCGGTACCAGTCGCCTGGGTCGCCGGTCAGGTGGATGCGCGCCACCTGGGCCGTCACCTTGCCGCTGTCCAGCGCCATGTCCTTTTGCTCGAAAGCATAGACCTGGTGGCCGCGCTGGTGGGCCTCCAGCATCATGGCGTAGGTGGAATCCTTGTAGGTCTTGAAAGTGGACAGCGGATCGGCGAGGAAGGCGATTTTCATGGACGTTTCCGTTCGGGGTAATGACTGATTTTAGCCTAGTTGCCCCAGGTCCCGCTCAGTACACCTCCGGGTTGGGGTCGGTGCGCTCCATTTCCAGCGACGCGGCCAGCAGCGCCAGGCGCGCCACCACGCCGTACACATAGAAGCGGTTGGGCGCGGCCGTGCCCGGCTTGGCCTTCAGGTCCGGCACCGCGTGCTGCTGGGCGAAGGCCAGCGGCACGTACTGGGAGCCGGGCGCGTTCAGGTTCTGGTCCACGCCCTTTTCCGCATGCACGCGGTAGAAGCCGCCCACCACATAGCGGTCTATCATGTAGACCACGGGCTCGGCCACGTCGTCCTTGATGCTCTCGAAGGTGGGCACGCCTTCCTGGATGATGAAGTCGGTGACTTCCTTGCCATCCTTGATGACGCTCATCTTCTCGCGCTGGGCCGGGCTGAGGTCGCGGATTTCGCTGGAATCCTTGATGGTCAGGATGCCGGTGCCGTAGGTGCCGGCGTCCGGCTTGACAATCACGAAGGGCTTCTGGTCCTTGATGCCGTATTCCTTGTACTTCTTGCGTATCTTGGCCAGCAGGGTGTCGACGGCGGCCGCCAGGCAGTCGGCGCCCTCGCCGGTCTTGAAGTTCACTTCGCCGCACTTGGCGTGGAAGGGGTTGACCATCCACGGATCGACGCCGATCAGCTTGCCGAACTTCTTGGCCACCTCGTCATAGGCGGTGAAATGGTTGCTCTTGCGGCGCAGGGCCCAGCCGGCGTGCAGCGGCGGCAGCAGGCTTTGCTCGTGGATGTTCTGCAGGATGTCCGGGATGCCGGCCGACAGGTCGTTGTTCAGCAGGATGGTGCAGGGATCGAAATCCTTGAGGCCCAGACGGCGGCCGTTGGGTGAGCGCAGCAGGGGCTCGACCACCAGCATGTTACCGTCCGGCAGGGCCAGCGGGGTGGGCTGCGTCACTTCCGGCGACAGCGAACCCAGCCGTACATGCAGGCCGGTCTGGCGGAAGATCTGCATCAGGCGCGCCACGTTCTGCAGGTAGAGCGGATTGTTGCGGTTGTTGGTGGTTTCCGGTATCAGCAACAGGTTGCGCGCATCCGGGCAGTATTTGTCGATGGCGGCCATGGCGGCCTGCACCGACAGCGGCAGCATCTCGGTGGCCAGGTTGTTGAAGCCGCCCGGGAACAGATTGGTGTCCACCGGCGCCAGCTTGTAGCCGGCGTTGCGCATGTCCACCGAACAATAGAACGGCGGCGTGTGCTCCTGCCACTCCAGCCGGAACCAGCGCTCGATGGCCGGCGTGGCCGCCAGGATTTTCTCTTCGAGGTCGAGCAGGGGGCCGTTCAGGGCGGTGACGAGGTGGGGAACCATGGCTACTTCCTTAAATGATGCTGAGCATATTACCGTGCAAGTATGCCAAATCGGGGCGGAAATGCCATTTTAAAGTCCGGAAATGAAAAAAGCGCCTCTTTTGAAGGCGCTTTTGGTGCGGCCCGCAGGCGGGCCGTTGCAAAATTGTTACTTTATTTAAGCGTGGTAGGCGGACTCGCCGTGGCTGGTGATGTCCAGGCCTTCGCGCTCGTCTTCTTCCGGCACGCGCAGGCCGATGACGATGTCGACCAGCTTGTAGGCGATCACGGACACGATGCCCGACCACAGGATGGTGGTGCCGACGCCGGTGGCTTGCACCAGCACCTGGGCGCCGATGTCGTAGTCAGCCGAAGCCTTGTTGGCAACGTAGTCGAAGATGCCTTGGCCGCCCAGCTTGGGCGCGGCGAACACGCCGGTCAGCAGTGCGCCCAGGATGCCGCCCACGCCGTGGACGCCGAACACGTCCAGGGAGTCGTCGGCGCCCAGCAGGCGTTTCAGGCCGTTCACGCCCCACAGGCAGATCACGCCAGCCAGCAGGCCCATGACCAGGGCGCCCATCGGACCGACGAAGCCGCAAGCCGGGGTGATGGCGACCAGGCCGGCAACGGCGCCGGAAGCACCACCCAGCATGGACGGTTTGCCTTTGGTGATCCATTCGCCGGACACCCAGGCGACGGTGGCGGCGGCGGTGGCCAGCAGGGTGTTGATGAAGGCCAGGGCGGCGATGTCGCCGGCTTCCAGGGCCGAACCGGCGTTGAAGCCGAACCAGCCCACCCACAGCAGCGAGGCGCCGATCATGGTCATGGTCAGCGAGTGCGGCGCCATGGATTCACGGCCGTAGCCCACGCGTTTGCCCATCATGTAGGCGCCGACCAGGCCGGCAACAGCGGCGTTGATGTGCACCACGGTGCCGCCGGCGGTGTCGAGCGCGCCTTTCTGGAACAGGAAGCCGGCCTTGGCGGTTTCAGTGGCCAGGGTGGCGGCGTCCTTGATGGCGTCCGGACCGGTCCAGAACCAGACCATGTGGGCCACAGGCAGGTAGGCGAAGGTGAACCACAGCACCACGAAGGCCAGCACGGCGGTGAACTTGGCGCGCTCGGCGAAGGCGCCGATGATCAGGCCGCAAGTGATGGCGGCGAAGGTGGCCTGGAAGGCGACGAAGGCGAATTCCGGAACAACCACACCCTTGCTGAAGGTGGCGGCGTAGGCGAAGCTGCCCTTGACCGGATCCCAGATGCCGTTCAGGAAGGCGCGGTCGAACTTGCCGTAGAACGCATTGCCTTCAGTGAACGCCAGCGAGTAGCCGTAGATGCACCACAGCACCACGATCAGGGCGAAGATGAAGAACACTTGCATCAGGATGGACAGCATGTTCTTGGAACGCACCAGGCCGCCGTAGAACAGGGCCAGGCCGGGGATGGTCATCAGCACGACCAGCATGGTGGCGGTCATGAGCCAGGCGGTATCGCCCTTTTGCGGCGTCGGCGCGGGCGGCTCGGCGGCGGCCGGCGCGGCCGGTGCGGCGGCGGGCGCGGCAGCAGCGGCGGCAGGCGCGGCCTCAGGAGCGGCGGCAGCCGGGGCGCTGGCGGCCGGTGCAGCGGCGGCAGGCGCCGAAGCGGCAGGCTGGGCCTCGTCGGCGGCATAGGCCGGCAGGGCGAAATTCAGTGCGAACAGGACCGAGACCCCGGCCAGCACCGTCGATATGGTTTTCTTCATCAGGATTCCCCTTAAAGGGCATCGTTACCGGTTTCGCCGGTGCGGATGCGTATGACTTGTTCCAGGTTATAAACGAAGATCTTGCCATCACCGATTTTGCCGGTGCGGGCAGCGCCTTCGATGGCCTCGATCGCCTGTTCAACGATCGAGTCGTCCACTGCAGCTTCAATCTTGGTCTTGGGCAGGAAGTCCACCACGTATTCCGCACCGCGATACAGCTCGGTGTGGCCTTTCTGGCGGCCGAAGCCCTTGACTTCGGTGACGGTGATGCCTTGCACGTTAATCGCGGACAAGGCCTCACGGACCTCGTCCAGCTTAAACGGCTTGATGATGGCGGTTATCATTTTCATACTGGCCTCGCTTAGAAGGTTTTGGAGATGGTCAGCACTGCGCCGGTTTTGGCCAGGTTCTTGCCGTTGGGGCCGTAGTAGGCCTCGGTATCGGCATAGATGGCCGCCAGCGCGACGGTCACTACGCCGAAATCCTTGGTCACGCCCAGCTTGTAGTCGGTGTAGCTGGATGCGCTATTGTTTTTGACGTTCTGGTGGCCCACATGCAGGTTCAGCATCCAGCTGGGAGCGATCTCGAAGTTGGCCGAGGCGTCCAGGTAGCCGGAATTCTTGCTGTCCTTGAAGCCGAACAGGTTGGTGGTCGAGTGCGAGTATTTCAGCGAGGCCGGGCCATAGGACACGGCGGCGTACAATTCAAAGGTGTTGGCGCTGGGGCTCAGGCCATTGGACGGGTAAAAGTAGTACAGGCCGCCGACATCGTAGCCCACGTCGGGCACGATTTCGCCGCGCTTGCCGCCGTACAGATCCCATTCTACGTCGCCATCACCGCCCGCATCCTTGGTCCATTTGATGGTGGACAGCCAGGTGCCGGCGTAAAAACCGGTTGGATTATTGACATAATCGGCGCCGCCCTGCAGCGCTGGTTTCAAACGGGTTTGCGATATGCCGCGGTAGCGGTAGTCGCTGACAATGGCAGCGTTAAAGCTGACTTCATTGTCCGGTTTTGCCTCGGCAGCGGGTGCCGCTTCCTGGGCCTGGGCGTATCCTGCGCCCAGAGTTGCGAATGCTAAGGTCAACGCAGCAGCAAGGGTGGTTTTGGACAAACTTTTCATCACGGTTTTCCTTTTAGGTTGAGCTCAGTTAGCAGTTGCGGTTTAAAATTCGGGTTTTGAGGCTCTTGAAAGTTTTTCATTAGCCTCTATAGCAGAATGCGTGCCAGCCAACCTTGCACAGAAGACAGCGAATCGTGCAGTAACAGCAACGCCAGTCGCGTCATCGAGACGCCCTAGCGGGGTATTAGCGGAGTAAAGTACGTAGAAATACGGAGACGGCGCACCACTTTAACGCTGGAATGCACTGCAATGGTGCAGTGCGGAGCCGGCAAGATCAAGGACTATTATGGACATGAATGCTTTTTTCACTGATCTGCAAAGCAAGATCAATCAGGCCATTGAAAATTCGCCGGCCAAGGACATCGAGAAGAATGTGAAATCGATGATGACCCAGGGTTTCGCCAAGCTGGATCTGGTCACCAGGGAGGAATTTGACATCCAGACCCAGGTCCTGGCCAAGACCCGGGCCAAGCTGGAAGCGCTGGAAACCCGGCTGGCCGAACTGGAAGCACAGCTCAAGTCCTGAGCGTTTCTCCCTCCCGCTGTCCTCGCGCTGAAGGCGGAGACGCGCATGCCCGAGTATGGCGCATGTGGCGGGCTTGGACCGCACCAAGGCGGTGAAACTGGCGAGAGTATCCTGAAGCAAGCCGCTACCGCACCAAAGCGGGGCCTTGCACCAGCTTGGGCTAGCGCAAAGCCCTCATGCCGGGTTGCGCTAGGCTGGCGTTTGGTCCACGCCCAACGTCAGCCCCATGAGCCTCGCCGTCCTCAAGAGCCGCGCCCTGTCCGGCATGGCAGCGCCCGAAGTCAATGTCGAAGTGCACCTGGCCAACGGCCTGCCCGCCTTCACCATCGTCGGACTGCCTGAAACCGAAGTCAAGGAGGCGCGCGACCGGGTCCGCGCCGCCATCCAGAACGGTGGTTTCGAGATGCCGGCCCAGCGCATCACCGTCAACCTGGCGCCGGCCGACCTGCCCAAGGAATCGGGGCGCTTCGATTTGCCTATCGCCTTGGGCATATTGGCGGCCTCGCGCCAGATCCCGTCCACCCGCTTGCACCAGTATGAATACGCTGGCGAACTGTCGCTGTCGGGCGAGCTGCGGCCGGTGCGCGGCGCCCTGGCCATGTCGCTGGCCACCCGCCGCAATGGCGGCCGGCTGGCCTTCATCCTGCCGCAGGCCAATGCCGATGAGGCGGCGCTGGTCCGCGACGCCGCCATTTATCCGGCCTCGTCGCTGCTGCAGGTATGCGCCCACCTGGCGGCGCGCGATCCGCAAGCCATGCTGGCGCGCCACGAGGCGGCGCCGCCGGCTGCTGCGCCGGCCTATCCCGACTTCGCGGACGTCAAGGGACAGCAGAATGCCAAGCGCGCCCTGGTGGTGGCGGCGGCCGGAGGCCACAGCGTGCTGATGGTGGGCCCGCCTGGCGCCGGCAAGACCATGCTGGCGACGCGCTTTCCCGGCATCTTGCCGGAAATGAGCGATGCCGAGGCGCTGGAATCGGCCGCCGTGCAGTCGCTGCAGGGCCAATTCAGCGTGGCGCAGTGGAAGCGCCGGCCCTTCCGCTCGCCGCATCACACATCGTCCGGCGCGGCCCTGGTGGGCGGCGGCGGCAATCCCCGGCCGGGCGAAATTTCGCTCGCGCATTGCGGCGTGCTGTTCCTGGACGAGCTGCCGGAATTCGACCGGCGCGTGCTGGAGGTGCTGCGCGAACCGCTCGAATCGGGCCACATCACCATCGCCCGCGCCTCGCACCATGCCGATTTCCCGGCCCGCTTCCAGCTGATCGCCGCCATGAATCCCTGCCCCTGCGGTTTCGACGGCCATCCATCCGGCACTTGCCGCTGCACGCATGAGCAGATCCTGCGCTATCAGGGACGCATTTCCGGTCCGCTGCTGGATCGCCTCGACATCCAGATCGACGTGGCGCCGGTCGAGCCGGAAGTCCTGGCGCGCGACGCCAACGGCACATCGAGCCAGGACATCGCGGCCCAGGTACAGCTGGCGGTCGACCGCCAGCTGGAAAGGCAAGGCAAGATCAACCAGCAACTGGGCACGCGCGAAATCGACAGGCTGTGCCAGCCAAACGCCGAAGGCGCTGCCTCCCTGCACCAGGCCATGACCCATTTCCAGTGGTCGGCGCGCGCCTATCACCGGGTGCTGCGCGTGGCCCGCACCTGCGCCGACCTGGCTGAAGACCGGGAAATCCAGAACAAGCATGTGTGCGAGGCCATCCAGTACCGCCGGACGCTGCGCGAGCGTTGATGGGGGCGCGGGTCTGCTACCATCGGGACATGCGTAAACTCATCGTTTTATTGGCGGCAGCCATGCTGGCCGCCTGCAATCCCACCTACAACTGGCGCGACTACCACAGCGACGGGGAGCGTTATGCCGTGCTGTTCCCCGCCAAGCCCGCCAACCAGTCCCGCGTAGTGGACTTGAACGGCATCAAGGTGGAGATGGCCATGACGGCAGCCGAGGTGGAAGGCGTCACCTTCGCGGTCGGCAGCGCGGTGCTGCCGGATGCCAGCCTGGCCGGTCATGCCGTGGACGCCATGAAGACCGCCCTGGTGCGCAACATCGGCGGCACCCTGGTTTCCGACCACGACAACACCATCGAGGCCAAGGGAAAAACCATGCAGCTAATAGGCCATTTTGCCTATCGCGACGGGCGTGTCTACCAGGCCGTCGTGGTCGGCAAGGCCGGCGAGGTGCAGCGCGAGGCTGCCGATACCTTCCTGGCATCATTCAAGCTCAACTAACGCTTAGGGCTGGCTTAATCGCAGGTTCTTCAGTACTGAAGTAGCTTGTAAATTTATGCCAGAAGCGTAATGTCTAGTCACGGATACGCCAATGTGAGTAGACAGTTTGGCGGGCCGCGACGCTGTTATCACCACGCTGTTATCACCAACAAGACCAAGAAAGACTGCCATGCTGATCTCATTCAAATCCAAATCGTCCCCAGAGGTCCTGATGTACCAGGAGCACGCCCAGCGCATCCTCGACCTGCTGCACAAGAACCCCAAGCGCGGTGTCATCACTGCCGCCGAAGCATCCCAGGCCCTGGAAATCCTGGAACAGCAGATTACCGAGACCAGGCTGCATCCCGAGCTCGATGTCGAACACGACGCCCATGCGCACGAGCAGGAGGAAGGCGAAACCACCGAGCACGCCCTGCTGCAGCGCGTACACTTCTCGGCCCGCGCCTATCCGCTGCTGGAAATGCTGCGCACCGCCAAGCAGGACAACGAGAGCATCGTCTGGGGTATCTAGGCCCCGTCGGGAGCCGGCTTGAGCAAGGCCGCCAGCAGTTGCTGGCGGTGGGTCATGACGAAAGCGATGAAAGCCGGCTCCTTTACCGCCAGCCGCAGCAGGCCGGGCAGCACCTGATAGCAGTATGCGGCCACCGTTCTCACCGCCTCGTCGTTCTGTAACGCCGTGCGCGCCAGGGTACCGGCATTTCCGCCCAACATGGGCAGCACCCGGTCGCGGTGCTGGTGCAGGATGGCCGTTACCGGCCCGCTCAATTTGTCAGTCAACAGCTTATCGTTCATGGCGGCACTCCAGTCAGGGGAGTATTGATCTTGCCGTAGCGAACGCTTTAGGTGCTGAGATGGCACAAGAAAAGCAAAAAACCCCTCGTCTGCACTGAGCGCGATCTTGAGCGCGTTCAGGCTGAGGAGGGGTTTTTCTAAAAACTAGCCTGACGATAACCTACTTTCACACTGGTTGCAGCACTATCATCGGCGCAGAGTCGTTTCACGGTCCTGTTCGGGATGGGAAGGGGTGGGACCGACTTGCTATGGTCATCAGGCATTGACTTGTACGC